>NFUO01000004.1 GCA_002197545.1 Acidobacteria subdivision 2 bacterium RH1 MAG20
AGATGGATATGGCGGGAATGTACAGGCGGGGGGATTGAGGTGATTACGGGCACGGTTTTGCAGGTGACTGGAAAGGGTAACGGCGAAGTATCAGGGAACCGAATGTTTACTTTCTCACCCTTCGCAAGAGCGCGAAGGATGGGGCACCCGCGGTTTTGGGGTTCAGTGAAAGAAAACGGGCAACGACAACAGCAACCGCAGGTCCTTCGACTCGCGCATCCGCGTATCGCTCAGGATGACAGGGCTTATGTGGGATTAAGTGAGTTAAAGTTCGAGGCGGGAGTCGTCGATAGCGAGGCGGACGTTGCCGTCGGATTTGGCGAGACGGCGCACGGCTTCCATCTTGTCGACGCTGGCCTTGAGCATGACTACAGCGATGGGGATGGATTTTCCTGAAGATTTAATGGTGCGGATGGCAGTGTCGCGGTCGATCTCGCAGACCTTCATCAGGACACGGATGCCGCGCTCGACCAGCTTCGCGTTCTTCATGTGCACGTTGACCATGAGGTTGTCGTAGACGTAGCCGAGACGGGTCATGGCGCCGGTAGTGATCATGCCGAGGATCATCTTCTGCGCGCTTGCCGACTTCATGCGTGTGCTGCCGGAGATGACTTCGGGGCCAACCTCGGCGACGACGGTGGTGTCTGCCACGTCGGCGAGGGGAGTGCTGAGGTTGCAGGTGACGGCGGCGGTCTTGGCGCCGCGGGCGCGGGCGTACTCGACGGCACCGACGACGTAGGGAGTGCGGCCGCTGGCGGAGACGCCGATGACGATGTCCTTACGGGTGGGGCGGCGGCGAGCTATATCGCGCTGGCCGAGCTCGGGCGAGTCTTCGTTGACGTCGGAGGCGGAGGCGAGGGCCTTGGGACCGCCTGCCATAATGTACTGGACTTGGGCGGGAGCGGTGGAGTAGGTTGGTGGGCACTCTGAAGCGTCGAGGGCGGCAATGCGGCCACTGGATCCGGCACCCACATAGATGAGGCGACCACCATCGCGGAGCGAGCGGGCGACGGTGTCGATGACGATGGCGATTTCGGGAAGCGCCTTCTTGACGGCTGCGGCGATTTTTGCATCTTCGTGGTTGATGATGCGGGCGATCTCGAGGGCGGATTTGGTGTCCAGACCTTCGGAGGCTGCGTTCGCCGTCTCTGTGGTGAGTGCGTGAAAGTCTACGGAAGAGCGATTGTCGGGTTTTGGCGTGGGGGCCTGTTCGAGCATGGTAACGGTAGCCATAGGGTCGCTGTGCATTTTATTCTAGTCCTAACCTCTGTTCAATGCAGAAAATAAAGGTTCTGCGGTGAATCAGGCATCCTTGTCGACATTATGTGGAGGTAGACGTTGGACGCAGTATGTAAGATGCAAAGCATGGGAATTCGTTTACTACGTGCGGTTATCGTATGCGGCCTTGCCTTGGGAATGCTTTCGGTAAGGGCGGTGGCTCAGGGGGCGGAAGCTCACCCGGCAAACAACCAGGTAGATGAGGCGCTGCAACAGAAGATTGCTGCTATTGCCGCGGAGCATCAAGGGCATGTGGCAATGTATGCTACCCAACTTAACACCGGCAAGACTGTGGCGCTGGATGCGGACCAGCCGGTGCAGACGGCCTCGGTTATCAAATTGACGATTCTGTTTGAGGCGATGGAGCAGGTGCGCGCAGGCAAGGCGCATTGGGACGAGAAGCTGACGCTGGCCAAAGGCGACGCGGTAAGCGGCTCGGGCGTGCTGATGTTTTTTGATGCTCCGGTAACGCTAACGTTGAAGGATGTGTTGACGATGATGGTGATTATGAGCGACAACACGGCGACGAACATGGCGATTGACCGGTTTGGCGTGGATGCGGTGAATCAGCGGATTGCGTGGATGGGGTTGAAGGACACGCATCTTTATAAAAAAGTGATGAAGCCGGCGACGGAACCGATGCCGGCCGACCAGCCGAAGTTTGGGCTGGGCAAGACGACTCCGCGAGAGATGGCGGAGGTGATGGAGCGGATAGGACGGTGCGAGCTGGCTGGGCCGGGTGAGACGGCGCAACCTGGCGATGATGCGATTTGTGCTGTCGCTCTGCATATGCTGAGGAACCAGTTCTATCGGGATACGGTCCCAAGATATCTGGAGACGCTGGACTCAACCGAAAAAGGATCGGGCATTGCCAGCAAGACCGGCAGCCTGAATGCCGTGCGGAACGATGTGGCGATTGTGGCTGGCAAGACCGGGCCGATGGTTCTGTCGATCTTTACCTATGACAATAAGGACCAGGGTTGGACGGTGGATAATGAAGCGGAAGTGACGATTGCGAAGCTGGCCAAGGCGATTGTTGAAGACTGGTCGCCGAGCGGGATCGATGGGAAGACACTGGTTCCCGGACTGGGGCTTGGTGCCGGTGAGATGGCAGGCGCGTCTAAATGATGGAGGAACAGAAAGACAACGTGGAGAATGAAGAGTTGAAGGGCCCGGAGTTGAAGTCTGGAGGGAAGGGCGGATTGCGGTCCGGGTCCGGGTTCGGATCGTGGGTGCGGGACCTGGTAGTCTCCGTTGCGGTGTCGGCGTTCATCATCATCTTTCTCTACCAGCCAGTCCGGGTGGAGGGGACGAGCATGTTGCCGATGCTGAAGGACCAGGACAGACTCTTCATTAACAAGGTGGTCTACCGGGTGGAAAATATCCATCGGGGAGATGTAGTGGTGTTTCTCTATCCGCGAGACGAGGCGAAGAGCTATATCAAGCGGGTGATTGCGCTGCCCGGGGACGATCTGCGGATCGATCGTGGCGAGGTCTTTGTGAATGGCAAGCGGGTGGTGGAGAAGTATGTGCCGGCGCAGTTTGAAGATGAGCGCTCGCAGCCTGAGATGATTGTGCCGCCGCATGAGTATTTTGTGATGGGCGACCACCGGTCAATTTCGAGCGACAGCAGAGACTTTGGACCGGTGGAGCGAGACCTGATCTATGGCAAAGCTGCGTTTGTGTATTGGCCGGTGGCACAGGCGGGAGTGGTGCGGTAAGGCAGGGAACAGGGAACAGGGAACAGGGAACAGGGAAGGTTTAGATGCCGCTTGGACTGGTTGGGGTCCTGGCGGCACCTTTTTGAGCTAGAGGGATGCGTTGGCTACGATCTGGGCGAAGCTGGTGGGATCGAGGCTGGCTCCGCCTACGAGCGCTCCGTCGATGTCTTCGAGGCAGCAGAGGCTGGCGGCGTTGTCGGATTTGACCGAGCCGCCGTAGAGGATGCGGGTGCTGACTGCGATTGCGGGCCCGAGCGATTTTGCGATCTGGGCGCGGATGATCTTATGGGCCTCTTCGGCGATCTGCGGGGTGGCGGTGCGGCCTGTGCCGATGGCCCAGACGGGCTCGTAGGCGAAGACCAGCGGAGTGGCGATGGCTGGGTCAATGCCTTCGAGGGCTGCGGCGGTTTGACGGTTGAGGACTTCGGTGGTCTGGTCGGCCTCGCGCTCGGAGAGATGCTCGCCTACGCAGACGATAGGGACGAGGTTGTGGGCGAGGGCTGATTTGAGCTTGAGGTTGACGGTCTCGCCGGTCTCGTTGAAGTATTGGCGGCGCTCGCTGTGACCGATGAGGACGTGCGTGACGCCGATGGCGTTGAGCATGATGGGGGAAGTTTCGCCAGTGTAGGCCCCGTTGTCGTGCCAGTCCATGGTCTGCGCTCCGATGTGGACCTGCGTGCCTTTGGTGGCTGCGATGGTTGCGACTAACGAGGTCATCGAGGGGCAGAGGACGATCTCGGTCTTCTGCTGGTTGGCGACGAGCGGGAGGAAGGCATCGATGAAGGCGGTGGATTCTGCGGGAATCTTGTACATCTTCCAGTTGGCGGCGATCAGGGGTTTGCGCATAGTGGGAATTAGTATTCCTTATGGTTGGGCGTGGATTTTCTTCCAATACAATTTTGTGGTGGCATGAGCGAAATGCGGGGGTTCTTCGCTTCGCTCAGAATGACCGCATAAAACGACAGCAACAGCAAAATACAGGGGGCTCTCCACTTCGCTTCGCTCCGGTCGAGATGACGGAGCATAGATGTTAGAGAACCTATTTGTCCGTCAAGGCGGCGACGCCGGGGAGGATTTTGCCTTCGAGGAATTCGAGGCTGGCACCTCCGCCGGTGGAGATGTGGGTGATGTGCTGGGAGACGCCGGATTGCTTGATTGCGGCTACCGAATCTCCGCCGCCGACGATGGTCGTGGCGTCGCGGTTGCGGGCTACGCAGTGGGCGATGGCGTGGGTGCCCTTGGCGAAGGCGGGCATCTCGAAGACGCCCATGGGGCCGTTCCAGATGATGGTGCGGGCGTCGTTGATCTCGGCTTCGAAGAGGGCGATGGATTTGGGGCCGATGTCGAGGGCCATCAGATCGACGTGGAAGGGTTCGGTGCCTTCGTGAAGCTGCGTTTTGGCGTCGTGGGCGAACTTGTCGGCGAGGACGTGGTCGATGGGCAGGAGAAAGCGAACGCCTTTGGCTCTAGCTTTGTCGAGCGCGGCTTTGGCGATTTCGATCTTGTCGGTTTCGACGAGTGATTTTCCGGTCGTCTGGCCCTGAGCGTTGAGGAAGGTGTAGGCCATGCCTCCGCCGATGATGATGGCGTCAGCTAAGTCAAGCAGGTTGTCGATGACCTGGATCTTGTCGGAGACTTTTGCTCCGCCGATGATGGCGACGAAGGGCTTGTCGGGCTGATCGAGGGCCTTGCCGAGGTAGGTGAGTTCGCGCTCCATGAGCAGGCCGGCGGCGGACTGTTTGACGAAGTGGGTGATGCCCTCGGTGGAGGCGTGGGCGCGGTGGGCGCTGCCGAAGGCGTCGTTGACGTAGATCTCGCAGAGGCTGGCGAGCTTCTTCGCAAAGGCCAGATCGTTGGCCTCTTCTTCGGCATGGAAGCGGAGATTTTCGAGCAGGAGAGTCTGGCCGGATTCGAGCTGAGTGGCCATCTCGGTGGCGACTTCATCGACGCAATCGGGGGCGAAGGCCACGTTTTCATTTTCGCCGAGCAGAGCGTCGAGGAGTTCGCGGAGGCGGTCGACGACGGGACGAAGACTCATGGTCGCGACCGGCTTGCCTTTGGGACGTCCGAGGTGCGAACAGAGAATGACTTTGGCCTTGCGGCGGAGGGCGTACTCGATGGTAGGAAGGGTCTCGCGGATGCGGGTGTCATCGGTGATGGTTTTGCCGTCCTTGGAGAGAGGGACGTTGAAGTCGACACGGATAAGCACGCGTTTGTTGGTGAGGTCAAGGTCGCGGATGGATAGTTTGTTCATCTTACCTAGAAGGATACGCGAAGCGGCGAGTGATGAGGGAGATGGGGAGTCTGACAGGTAGTTTAGTTGGAAGTAGGGCGATGAGCGGAATATTTTGGGCGGATTGTAGGAGATTTCAGTCCGTCCGTGGACTATTCGGGAATATACGCGTCGGCTTCGATTTCGATACGCCACTTGGGGTTGAGCAGCGCTGCGACGACCATGGTGGAGGCGGGCAGAATCGTCCCGAAGACTTCGCCGTGGGCCCGGCCAATCTCTTCCCAGTCTTCGGCATGGGCGAGAAACATGCGAGTGCGATAGACGTTGTCGAAGGTTGCGCCGGCTTTTTCGAGGGCGACCTTGACGAGGTCAAGAGCGGCACGGGTTTGATCAGCGGGAGAGGCGCCATCCGCACCGACGGGGCCTGTGCCGGCGACATAGACGTGGTTGCCGAGACGGACGGCGCGAGAGAAGCCGATGATGGGCTCGTAGGGCGATGTGCCGGGAATATTTGTTCGTTTAGTCATTCAACACCTTTTATGTGCGGAGCTTCTTTTGAGCCGCGTCTGATTGCATTACTGCGGAAACGTCGGCGAGGTCTTGCAATCTACCCACCGCAAGTTTGTTAGCTACAAAGTGCTCTTTCGATATGTAACGGGCGGGCACCTCGTTATCAATCACCCAAGGAACGGAGGACGCCCAAACAGTCTCGAAGTCCAGTCCGGAGATTCGTTTAATGATGTCGATGCGGATGGGCGAGATGCCGATCTGGAAGATTGAATTGGGATCTTCGAAGTCTTCGGGAGCAAAACCCTGCAAGGGTGCGCCAAACTCTGCAAGAGCGGTGAATACTGCCTGCGCGTTTGCCGGGTCGGTATCGACGAGGACATCGAGGTCTCCGGTCGCGCGGGGTTGAGCGTGTACAGCGAGGGCATAACTGCCTACGACAACGTATCTAACGGCGTGGGCATTCAACGCGGACAATAGATCTTTTAAGTGCCGCTCCATCGGGCTCAATCCCTTTCATTCGATACATCTCGACACTGAGTTGAAAGGTCGCTTCGATGCGCGCGGCAGGCGGCACACTCTGCCAATAGCGGTACTCGTCGTCCTTTACCTCTTCGAAGCTACTGAACTTGCGGATGGTCTTATCCATAGGATTGCCTGTCTCTATTATACCGGGGAGTGGCCACTCTTCGCGATGCACCCATCTCTGAATCGAGGCGTGGGTGGCGAATAGAGAATACAGCCATTATCGGGAGTATGCGGCGGCGAGATGTGCGTCAGGATCACCCTTGCGCGGCTCGCTCAAGTTCTGCAATATCGAACTTCTTCATCTTCATCATGGCCTGCATCCCCTTCGGATGTTTGATGATGTCAGGCAATTGCGCGGGGACGATCTGCCAGAAGAGGCCGAACTTGTCCTTGAGCCAGCCGCACTGGATCTCGCTGCCTCCGGCGGTGAGCTTCGACCAGTAGTAGTCAACGTCCTGTTGCGAGTCGCAACGCACGGTGAACGAGATCGCCTCGGTAAATTTGAAGATGGGGCCGCCGTTGAGCGCAGTAAATGTCTGGCCGTCAAGCTCGAAGGCAATGGTGAGGACCTTGCCCTTCGGCCCGGCGCTGTCGTCTGCATTGCGGAGTTGATCGAGGCGACGCGAGTTTTTGAAGACGGTGAGATAAAATTCGACCGCCTCTTCGGCGTTTGAGTCGAACCAGAGAAACGGCGTAATGCGTGGAAAGTTTTGAAACGCACTCATTCAAATCACCTGGCTTTCTGCTGAATAGCAGCTTCTTAGATTTGTTGAACCCACATCGTATCGCCGTGGGCCGTTGCCCATTGTTAACATAGATTACTTGTAAAGTGCAAGTAATCGATATATAACTTTTCCCCGTAGTATTCCACCTCTTATTTCTCCAGTCTGAAGGGAAGAGCAGGACGATGAAGTTACACACCTACCTCAACTATGGCGGCAACTGCGAGCAGGCCTTTCGTTTCTATGAGCAGCATCTGGGCGGAAAGATCACAGCGATGATGACCCACGCCGAACAGCCGGACCCGAAAAATGTCCCGCCCGATTGGCTGAAGTCTATTCTTTATGCCCGCATGACCATTGGCGAGACAGACCTGATGGGGAGCGATGTTCCGCCGGAACACTTTCAGCCCATACGCAGCGTCTACCTTTCGCTCACCGTTGCCAGCTCAGAAGAGGCGGAGAAGACCCATGCGCTGCTCTCCGAGGGTGGCGAGATCTTCATGCCGATGCAGGAGACCTTTTTTGCGTTGCGTTTCAGTATGCTCAGGGACAAGTTCGGGACGTCATGGATGATCATTCATGAACGCCCAATGCCTCACAGAGCCTGAGCAACGGCTTGGCTACTGACTTTAATTTTGATTTGGCTCGCTACGGGGACTGCGGCTGTCGTCTTACTGGAGATGCTTTTTTTCTTTCAGCAGCGCGGCCAATTTCGCTTCCGTTTCGCGGAGAGTCTGCTTCAACTTGATGTGATCCTCGATGTCCTCGGTTGATCCGTACCAGCGCAGGATCTCATCGTTTTCGCCTCGCCGAGCCTTGCCGCGGGTACGCACCCATCGCCATCCTCCGTCTTTCGTGCGTATGCGGTATTCGATGTCAAAGGGATCGCCGCTTTGGAGCGAGGCTTGAAACGTTGGCAGCAGATGCGCCAGATCTTCAGGGTGCACGGCATTCTTCCACCCCGAACCGAATGTCTCCTCTGGAAGCTGCCCGGTAAATTCTCCCCAATGCGGACTTACCTCGATTACTTTGCCGCTGGGTTCCATAATCCAGGGCATATGGGGATTGAACTCGACCATGTGACGGTAGTGTTCTTCGCTGGCGCGAAGAGCCTGAATGACCCGCATGCGTTCCGTGATGTCCACCATTGCGACGGAGACTCCGATGACTTCTCCACCCTCATCGCGTGCGGGTTGGTGGGAGACCAGATGGATAGTGGGTCTCGAATCGTCAGATGTGGATGGTTTGGTTATCTCCAATCCCGTGATCGCTTCTCCCTTCAGGGCGCGGAGGAGGTAGGGCTCCATTTCGGAATACACCACCGGATCGATCACTTCAGACAGCTTTCGACCGATATGATCTTCCACCCTGTGGCCATTCAGAGTGGCGAGGCGCTGATTGACGCTGACGTATCTCAAATCTGCATCGACGAAGGCGAGACCGACCGGAGCGCCGTCGTAGATGGCCTGCAACTGCGCCAGACGTTGAGAGGGAAGCGGCTCGATGCAGGTAATCAGGTCTGACGCCGGAGAGTCGCGGAGAGTGTGCGTGGCTGTCGACATGGGGGCCGCAATAACTTTGGAGAGGTCCTGCACCGAAACCGGAGGGCCGTAGAGCCATCCCTGGCCCACATCGCAGCCGAGCCAGCGCAGGATGTCTGCCTGGGTCTCGTTCTCGATGCCTTCGGCAACCGTGGTCAACTTGAGACTTTGGCCCAGGCCGATGACGGCAGCGACAATTTTGCGGCTGTCGCGGCTTTGGATCATGGAGCATACGAAGCTGCGGTCGACCTTCAATTCGTCAAACGGTAGCGCCTGGAGATTCCGCAGACTGGAGTAGCCGGTTCCGAAGTCATCCAGCGCAAGCTTCACACCGAAGCGTTTCAATTTCGTCGCAATGGAGGCTGCCAACTCCAGGTTATCGACCAGCGCGCTTTCGGTGATCTCAATGGTCAGTTGACGAAGTGGGAAAGCAGCCATTGCCGCAGCCCGTCGAATCTCCTCCGGAAGCGAAGGGTCGCGCAGTTGAACCGGAGAGACGTTGACGGAGATGGTGAGATCTTTTTTGAGAGCTGTTGTTGCTGCGAAGGCTTGCAGCAGGATGGTCTCCGTCAGTTCTCCGATGAGTCCTTCTTGCTCGGCGACCGGGATGAATTCATCTGGATGAATAGTGCCCCGCCGAGGGTGCAGCCATCTTGCCAGAACTTCAAATCCCACCAGCGTTCCAGTTCGTATCCCAACCATGGGTTGGAAGTAGGGAACGATCTCTGCATTTTTTAATGCTTTGCGGAGTTCAGCTTTAAGTTCAGACCGTTTGGTGGCCATCTTGATCGATCCTTCGAACTGCTGACTGAATTCTCGTTGGAATACTTGCTTCCAAGAGTAATCGCACGGAGGCGGAACGGCCATAACACCGTCGGGGGATAAATGTTGGTTAACAGGGACTTACCGGGACTCTGCAGGAGTCAAAAAACAGAACAACGGCAGCGTAGTTCGAAGTGAACTGGCGCTGCCGTTGTTCTGTTGGGTGAAACTTAGAGGCCCTTCTTCACGAGAAAGAGAATGAGGTCCTTGACGCGGTTGGAGTACCCCCACTCGTTGTCGTACCAGCTGATGACTTTGCCGGTGTTGCCGATGACCTTGGTCAGCTTGGAGTCGACGATGGATGAAAGGGGGTTGCCCTTGAAGTCGGAGGAGACTAACTCTTCTTCAGTGTAGCCGAGGTAGGGCTTGAGCAGTCCGTCTGCGGCGGCCTTGAGGGCTGCATTGACGCTCTTGACGTCGATGGGCTTCTCGGAGACGAAGGTGAGGTCGATGACCGAGACGTTGGGGGTGGGGACACGCATGGAGAAGCCGTCGAGCTTGCCGTCCATCTCGGGGATGACGAGCCTGAGGGCCTTGGCGGCACCGGTGCTGCTCGGGATCATGGAGAGGGCAGCGGCGCGGGCGCGGCGGAGGTCCTTATGCGGCGTGTCGAGGATGACCTGGTCGTTGGTGTAGCTATGGATGGTGGTCATGATGCCGCTGGCGATGCCGAAGGTGTCATGGAGGACCTTGACGACGGGCGCGAGGCAGTTGGTGGTGCAGGAGGCGTTCGAGATGACGTTGTGCTTCGCTGCGTCGTACTTGTTCTCGTTGACGCCGAGGACGATGGTGATGTCCTCGTTGCTCGCCGGGGCGGAGATGATGACTTTCTTGACGGTGCTGCCGAGGTGGGCTTTGGCCTTGGTGGCGTCGGTGAAGAAGCCGGTCGATTCGACGACGACCTGGGCGCCTACGCTGGCCCAGTCGAGCTTGGCGGGGTCGCGCTCGGCGAAGACTTTGATCTTTTTGCCGTCGACGGAGATAAAGTCGTCGCCGTGCTTGATGTCGTGCTTGAGGTTGCCGAGGATGGAGTCGTATTTGAGCAGGTGGGCCAGGGTGGCCGGGGTGGTGAGGTCGTTTACGGCTACGAATTCGATTTCAGGATTGTCGAGAGCGGTGCGGAAGACGTTGCGTCCGATGCGGCCGAAGCCGTTGATGCCTACCTTTACTGCCATGATTACGGTTGCTCCTATCGTTTGGCGATGCGTTGGTGAGAGTTGAGAGCGTGGCTGGACGGCGAACGCCCCATCAAAACCGATGCTAGCACTGGGGAGGGGGTGGCGCAAATGGAAGATAGAACCGGCGCATGTGAGACATGGAGTTGAGAACAGAGGATTTGGCGTGGGGAGATGCTGCTGGAGGTGCGAGGATTTGCGGGCGGCTTTGGGGGTGTGTTACAAGCGTGACATGCGCGAACTGCGCGATTGGATGCGCGAAAAAATGAGACGACGCCCTAGACGTGGCCCGAATGATTCGGAATCCACGGGCAAGAGCGGGCAAGAACTGCCCGCGAATCAACCTGCTCCATTGAGGCCGGCATACCCTGAGCCTCTACCGGTGCATGCGCCGGAGGCTCGCCAGGCCGCGGCGGTTGCCGAGCCTGTTGCTGCCGAGACGGTTTCTGAACCTGCGAAGGTGGAAGCTGCTGCTCCTGAACGCAAGATGGTCATGGAGACCCAGCCGGAGAACCTGGCTACGCCGCCGGCAGAGCAGACGGCGTTAAAGTCACCCAAGGGTTATGTGGTGCTGGCGATTGGGCTGCCTGGTTCGGGCAAGACAACCTGGTATAAACGACGGGGAGTTACACCTTTGTCGAGTGATTTGCTGCGGACACTGCTGTTCGACGACATTACCGAGCAACGCTATCAGGGGCTGGTGTTTTCGACGCTGCGCAGCCTGCTGCGGGCACGGTTGATTGCCAAGATGCCGTGGAACTATGTTGACGCCACGAATCTCTCTCCGCATGAGCGCAAGCAGTGGATCAAGATGGCGAAGAGCTTTGGATACGAGGTGCAGGCGGTCTTCTTCGACGTGCCGCTGGCCGTGTGCATGGAGCGGAACAGCAAGCGAGATCGCGTTGTGACCGACGAGGTAATGCAGAAGATGGCGGAGCGCCTGCGTCCGCCGACGTTCAAAGAAGGCTTCGAGAAGATTACTGTGGTCCGCGTGAAGGGCCATGCCGGGGCCGGTGCGCAGGGTGGGGCTGAGTCTGCTCCGGAGGCAGCGGAGTAGTTCAAAAGACCAGATAGGTAGAGGCCATGGCTGCGGTTGGCGTCGAGTTCGCGAAGGTGAGCTATACGCTGCCCATCGCTGCGGAGGGACAGCCTGGCCGTTCTCTGCTCCGTGACATCTCCTTGCGTCTGGAGGCGGGGACGACGACGGCTTTGCTGGGGCGGAGCGGGTCGGGCAAGACTACGCTGCTGCGGATGGTCAATGGGCTGGTAGTGCCTACTTCGGGTGAGGTGCGGGTTGGGGAGAAGACTACCGGAGACTATGAGGCGGTAGCTCTGCGGCGGAGTGTCGGGTATGTGATCCAGGAGACGGGACTGTTTCCACACATGACCGTGGAGCGGAATGCGGGGATGGCGCTGGAGCTGGCGGGGCGGTCGCGGGCCGAGATTGCGGGGCGAGCGGCTGAGGTCTTGAAGCTGGTGGGGATGGACTTTGCGGAGTTCCGTGAGCGGTATCCGTGGCAGCTTTCAGGGGGACAGAGACAGCGAGTGGGGCTGGCTCGGGCACTCGCGATGGAGCCGGAGATATTGCTGATGGATGAGCCGTTTGGCGCGCTCGATCCGCTGACCCGGGCAGAGATGCAGACGATGCTGAAAGGGCTGCTGGAGCGCGTGGGCAAGACGGTCCTGCTGGTGACGCACGATCTGGACGAGGCGCTTTATCTGGCTGATCGGGTGGTGTTTCTAGCGGATGGAGCGGTGGTCGCGGACCTGCCGGCAAGTGAGGTTCTGAGGTCGGAAAATCCTCATGTAAAAGATTATGTTTCGGCTGTACATCGTGTGGTGACAGCTTGATCGCATTTTTACAATCGCATGGATGGGAGATCGGCCGGCTGACGTTTGAGCATCTGTGGCTGACGCTTTTTGCGATGCTGCTGGCTACGGGGATCGGGCTGCCGTTGGGGATTTTGTTGACCCGGAGGCCGGGGTTGGCGAGGCCGGTGATTGGGTTTGCGAATGTGGTGCAGACGATTCCCAGCCTGGCTTTATTTGGGCTGCTGCTGCCTGTGCCGTGGCTGGGAGAGAATGCGGCTCGGCTGGCGATTCTGGCGTTGACGGGCTATGCGCTGCTGCCTATTTTGCGGAATACCTATGCGGGAATCGGGAGCGTCGATGCTGCTCTGGAAGATGTGGCCGAGGCCATGGGAATGACTTCGTGGCAGCGGCTTTGGAAGGTAGAGCTTCCGCTTTCGGCGAGTGTCATTCTGGCGGGGCTGCGGACGGCCACAGTGACTTGCGTGGGAGTGGCTACGATTGCGGCGGCGATTGGTGCGGGCGGGTTGGGAGAGTTGATCTTTCGGGGAGTGGCGAGCGTGGATAACAGGCTGGTGCTGGCGGGAGCTGTTCCGGCGGCTCTGCTGGCTTTGGTGGCCGACGCTGGGTTGGGGTGGCTGGAAAAACGGCTGTCTGTGAGGCGGGTGTGAGGTATCCCCCCTCCCCCCCTAAAAGTCCTAAAGTCTTCGAAGGAGAGACTTTAAGTCTGGACCTGGTACCGGACTTCAGGGAGGAGCGGGGTGGCTGGGGTCTGGGATGGGGTGTGTTTGGGGCGAAGGCTTGTCAAGTCTGGCGGGCTTGTTCGAGGTGTGCTGTTGGGGCCTTTGTGGTGGGCTTGCTGATTGGATTGCAACTGCTGGGATGTGCTCCGCCTCGGTCTTCGCGGATTGTGATTGGGGCGAAGAACTTTACCGAGCAGGTGGTTTTGGGGGAGTTGGTGGCGCAGGAGATTGAGGCGGTCACTGGCGAGAGAGTTGATCGCAAGTTTTATCTGGCTGGAAGCTATATCTGCCAGCAGGCTTTGGTGAATGGGCGGATCGATGGCTATGTGGAGTACACGGGGACGGCGCTGACGGCGATCCTGAAGCAGCCGCTTCCTCCGTTAGGGCAGCGGGATGCCGCGACTGTGTTTGCGACGGTTCGGCAGTTGTATGAGAAGCGATATGGGGTGCGGGTGGAGCGCGGGCTGGGATTCGAGGACACGTTTGCGATGGTGGTTCGTGGGGCGGATGCCCGCCGGCTGGGGTTGAAAACGATCTCGGATGCGGTGAAGGTTGCGCCGGGATGGAGGCTTGGCGTGGGGTATGAGTTTGAGGAGCGTCCAGATGGATTGCGGGGGCTGGAGACGGTTTATGGGTTGCGGTTTCGCGAGACTCCGCGGGTGATGGATCTGGGGTTGTTGTATCGGGCGCTGGGAGCGGGGCAGGTGGATATGGTGGCGGGGAACTCGACCGATGGGCCGATACGGGCGTTGGGGCTTACGGTGTTGGAGGATGATAAGCACTATTTTCCGCCGTATGAGGCCGTGCCGCTGATTCGAGAGGATTCGTTGCGTCGGCATCCGGGGATTCAGGTGGCGATGGACCGGCTGGCGGGGAAGGTGAGTGCGGAGGAGATTCGGGAGATGAACTTTGCGGTGGATTCGCAGCATAAGGATGTGGGTGAGGTGGTGCGGGCGTTTCGGAAGGGGAAAGGGCTTTGAAGAAAGTGAGCAGGTGAGCGACTGTTACGAAACTCCTGATTGGACGAAGATCGTCGCTGGCGCGACTTCGGAGTTGCGATTACCTGGCTGGCAAATGACGACAAGAGCGTTATAGTTACCTCTCGCAGACCTTCCGAAAAGCGGCTTAATGAAGCCTACCACCTGCGCAGTGAGACAACCGCCCCCACTTGCAGGCATCGTGTGAAATGGAGGGAACTATTTCTCGGTATCTGGTGAAACATCTCACTCTAACTACACTTCGAACTTGATGAATGCTGCTCTTTGCACTGGAGCGCAGAAATGCAGTTCCCACATTCTTAGGCGTTCTGGTCGCCGACGTTCAACCGGTACTCGGCGGATGGAGATATTGGTGGTGAATCGTGATTCCAAGAAAATGGACAGCAGTTCAGCAATGGTTCTCCAAACCGCATTAAAGACAGACTCCGCCCAGTCTGGATCATAGAACCGCTCTACGTTTGCCGCGGCTTCATCTTGCCGATGCTCAAGGTAGTCATTGCGAAATAGAGACAAGTCATTTTGCCACATGGTCCGTTGGGTCTTCAGAAAATCACCAATGTCCGAATAAATGAGATACTTTGCGTTCTGAGCCACGAAAACCGGCAACCTCTTCTCAAACTCCGCATTCGACTTTAAGAAAAAGCTGATGTTATAACCCAACAGACCTGCAACCTTGGGAAACAGATGCCGATAGCCATGCCAAAGCGCCCGGGCGAAGTTTTCATAAGGTCGGTCCCGGTCCAATCGCGCGAGCTGCTTATCTTTATTGGCGCGAATGGTCTGCAACTCGGCGAACGCACGCATCAGGCCCTCTAGCAGCATGACGTGGATTGCCTCTTTCAGGTAGTCCCTATCTTGGCTGTAGATGGTACAGCCACCTACGAGATCTGTGATTTCGTCGAAGAAGAACGCCTTAAAGTCATCCGCTAAACAATCGATCGGGCCGGAGAATCTCTCCTGTGGCCAGTCACTCGGCTCCAGTCCATTGTTGGCGACTGTGTGCACGCCGGAATCCGCGATGAGATACAGCTTGCCGCCGGAGGCGAACATGTTCTTAATCGTGTTATTCATGACAGATCTCCAGTTTTGCCTCAATACCGCACGCTACCGTATTGGCGTTAGTCTGCGCGGGTTCGTATCTTCACTAGCCACACCTGATTCGCTTATTATTCGCCCATGCCAGGGGAAACGTCAATCCACTCACCACAACATCGGCAACTGTGAAACCCAGAGGGGACGGTGCTCTGCTCAACCGTACGGTCAAAGGCTTACTAATTTCCGATATTGATCTCACCGAAGTCCCGGGGCTAATGTCCGCGATACAGTCGCCTGAATTTGTAACGGGAGTCGTCTTCTCGTCGGATAGGGCAGGCCACCCTTGTGGATGGCTTGCCCTGATTTTCTGCGAGAGTTTCTTAGCCGAGTTCAGTGAGGGCGAAGGAAGGGGTGGATTGCGAGACGAGTTGGGGATGTTTGAGTCTGCGGAGAGAGGCCAGATGAAGCAGGATTGCGATGGGAACAAGAAAGACAGGCACGATGACCAGAGGGTACTGACTGATGAGTTGATTTGGGTGGTTGCGGGCGAGAAGCTGGATAGGAGATGGTGAGGTCAGGAATCCGGTAGTGAGGGCGACGACCAGATCTGCCAGGCCGAAGAGGTTCCATCGGTGTAGAAGTTTGTCGGCGTTGGGCGATTTGCGGATGACAGCGAGGGCAACGAAGGGTGCGGCGAGGCCGGTGAGGACATCTCCTACACCGGCGGGTATGGCGAATGCGGCGGGGAGCCTACCCATTGCATAGAGGATGAGAAAGATGACACCCTCTACGCGGTAGAGCTGGATGCCGACCAGCCATTGTTGCGGTATGGCTTCGACCGTGCGGCGGAAGGGTTTCCAGAAGAAAAAGAGCAGGAGGACGAGCGCAACTGGGGCGAGGACGCCGAATTGGATAAGTGGAACTTTGGAGGAAAGCCCATGGTAGAGGCCGAGACGAGAGGGTATATCTGCTGCCATATAGAGGACGGCGAGCAGGACAACGCCGGTCCAAACCGCCCTGGTGCGATCGCGGGTGGGCCAGTTGGCGATGCGGAGCCCGCGGTTGAGACCGAAGACAAGAGCTGCCAGGGTCGCTATGGTTCCGATGAGGATGTAGGGAGATAAGAAGGCGGGTATGGCGGGGTTCATGGTGAGTCTCCTTTCAGAAGGTGCTGTTCGATATAGATGTAGATACATCTAATTGCGATGCACTCTTATTTTCTGGCTCTCGATTAGAGCTGTTCCCCTGATGCTGTGCAGCCTAAAACGCAGATTCCCTGCGGGAATGACAACAAGAAAAACAAAAGGCACTGCACACCTCCACGGAATCCGCTTTAGGTGGTATAGGTGTAGATACAGGTATGGGCGGGATGGGTAAAAAGAACACGAATAAGCAGGGAGCGATTGCGCTGCCTTGCCTGTGCGCGAATCTACGGCGGGCGGCTCGGGTGGTGACGCAGATTTATGATGAGGCGCTTCGACCGAGCGGACTTCGGACGCCGCAGTTTACGCTGTTGCAGGTATTGAATCTGGCTCCGGGGATCTCTCAGAAACGTCTGGCGCGATTGCTTGAGTTTGATAGCACGACGCTGACCAGAACCTTGGACCTGCTGCGCCAAAAAGGTTGGGTACGCGCCGAAACGGGAGAGGACCGGCGCGAGCTTCGACTGTTTCTTACGGAAGGCGGCCTGGAGGAGTATAAGCGCGTTATGCCTTACTGGCAGTCGGCACAAAGACGGTTGAAGAGCGAGTTGGGGGAGCAGGGTTGGAGCGAGATTGAAAGAGCTTCGATGCGCGTTGCCGATTTCGCAGCATCGAAGGAGATTTGAGGATTTTATGGTTGAGCCGTGGTTGCGGGGGACTTTGACGGAGGTGGATGCGGTTCGGCGTGGGGTGCTTCATGCGTTGGAGTTGGCGCGTGAGGACGTCGAGCGGTGGAGCGCGGAGCTGAGCGACGCGGAGTTGGAGGCGGAGCCGCTGGGACTGCCTTCGGTTGGACGGCAGATGCGGCATATTGTGCGTAGCCTCGATCGGTTGCTGACTTATGCAGAGGGGCAGCAGTTGTCTGAGGAGCAGATGGTTGCTTTGAAGACGGAGGTGGAGGGGGGCACTTCGCGAGAGGCTTTGTTTGCGGGGTTTGAAGAGGGGCTTTCGTCGGCGATGGGACGGATTAGAGCCTTTGTGCCGGAGAGTTATGGAGAGGTCCGTGGGGTGGGGAGGAAGATGCTGCCGACTACGGTGGGAGGACTGCTCATTCATTGCGCGGACCATACGCAGCGGCATGTGGGGCAGTTGGTGACTACGTCTAAAGTTATGGTGGGGTTGCGGGACAGCGTCAAACGGCTGTGAACGGGGTTCCTATCTGCGAGAGGTTCTATGAAGAATGTCATTCGGCTGGTTCGTCCGGTTGCTTTTGTCGTGGGACTTGCGATGGGATGCGGTGTTTTGCTTGGGCAGCAGGGGAGTAGGGTGGCGGGAGTTCCGCCGCTGCAGCGGCGTGACCAGGGAGTAACGACGCTGCACACGGATGCGCGGCTGGTGGTGCTGGATGTGGTGGTGACCGACGGGAGGGGGCGTCCTGTGACGGGACTGAAGCAGGGAGATTTTAAGCTGTTTGAGGATGGGCAACTGCAAACGGTGAAGAGCTTCGACGAGCATGCTCCTGCTGACCCGGCGACGGCGGCGAAGACGATGGCAGCGTTGGCGGCCAAGCTGCCGCCGAATACATTTACGAACTACACTCCGGTGGCAGGCAGCGGAGCGGCGAACGTGATTCTGCTGGACGCGCTGGACACGCCGGTGGAGGCGCAGATGTATCTGCGGCAGCAGATGATCGACTATATGAAGACGGTGCCCCCGGGAACGTCGATGGCGATCTTTCAACTGGATACGCAGATGCACATGGTTCAGGGGCTGACCTCGGACCCGGAGGTGTTGCGGGCCGCGGTGAATGGGAAGCGTGACCAGCCTGCCATTTCGCCGCTGCTGGGCGGTCCTTATGCTCCGGGCTACGTGCGGGAGCAGATGCGGCTGGACATTCTGACGCAGGCGATGCAGGGGCTGGCGCGATATCTTGCGGCGTTTCCGGGACGGAAGAATTTGATCTGGTTTACCGGGGTGCTTCCGATCAGTCTGTACGATGATGGGCCTTTGAGTCCGTTTCCGGATATGACGAGCTTTATCGATGACTTTAATAAGACGACGGACGTGCTGACGTTGAACCGGATTGCGGTGTATCCCATTGACGCTCGCGGGCTGCGAGTGGACCCACGGTTTACCGCCGCGAGGAGTGGAATGGGTCGTCCGGGTGGAGATGGTTTTATACGGGATTCATACCAACAGGGCTATCTCGATGACATTGCGGCTACAACAGGTGGAAAGGCGTTCTATAACACGAATGGGCTGAAGAACACGATTGCCGAGATCGTCGATACGGGTTCGCATTACTACACGTTTTCGTATACGCCAACGGATGCGAACTGGGATGGCGGGTACCGGAAGCTGAAGGTAGAGATGGCGGAGGCGGGTCTTCATTTGCAGTATCGCCAAGGGTATTACGCGCGAGTGGATGAGCGAGCAAAACAGGTGCATCTGGCGGCCAGGCATGGGGGCATGACCAGGCCTGAAGATGGAGATGCAGTGTCGAGTCCGAGGATGGATGCGTCGATGAAGATGGGCGCGGTGACTCCGACGCAGGTGGTGTTCGCGGCAAAGGTTATGCCAGCGGCGGAGGTGTTGAAGGACTCGGAAAAAGAGACTGCGGCGAAGGGCAATTATCTAAGTGAGAAGCTGAGGAAGAAGGGGTATCGGGACTTCAGGATTCGGTATTCCATCGATGCCGGGGGGCTGCAGTTGATGCCAACGCCGGATTTAACTTCGTATCATGGGCGCATCCAACTGGTTGCCGTGCTTTATGACGACCAGGGGCAGCAGGTGAACTCGGGCACGGTAGACGTGCCGCTCGACCTGGATACGGCAACCTATAGGCAAGCCGAACAGGCTGGGATTGGAACGGCACTGACGATTGCCGTTCCGGCGAAAGGGAACTATTTTTTGCGGCTTGGGGTGCGCGATGTCGAGACCGACAGGGTTGGCGCTCTGGAGGTCCCGGTGGATAGCATCAAGGTCATGGCGAACTGAGAATGTGGGCGCGGAGAGTTGATTGGGGCATAATTGAGTGCATGAGCGAACTTGTCTTTGAGATAACTCAAGAGTCGGACGGAGGCTTTATTGCTGAGTCTCTTGGTGAGAGCATCTTTACCCAGGGCGATACCTGGGAAGAGCTGCGAGCGAACGTGCGGGAGGCCGTGACGGCTTTTTATTTCGATGGGCCGAAACCGACGAAGATTCGATTGCACATGGTCCGGGACGAAGTGCTCGCTGTCGCATGAAACTGCCGACAGATTTGAGTGGAACGGAACTCGCCGACCATCTCTGCCGATATTGGGGATACATCAAGGTGAATCAGGTAGGCAGCCATATTGTGCTGCAGACTGCTCAACCTTTTCCGCACCGCGTTGCGGTTCCTGCACATAAACTTTGCGAGTTGGAACATTGAACAGCATTGTGCGCGACGTGGCGCGGCACAAAGGCGTTGACAAAGAACTGGTGCTGCAAGGAATATGAGCAGCGCATACTGTTTGGCGAACTATGCGAGGTTCTTGCCGGGAGGCGTGAGTTAGCCGACGAGGTGTCCCATCTTTTCGCGCTTGGTTTGCAGGTAGCGGTCGAAGGTGGGTTCGGTGGGAACTTCGGCGGAGATTCGCTCCGTGACTTCGATGCCGGCGGAGACGAGCGCCTCGACTTTTTCGGGGTTGTTGGTGATGAGCCGGACGGCTCTGATGCCGAGCGATTTGAGGATTTCGGCGGGGAGCTCGTAGGCGCGGCAGTCGGCGGCGTAGCCTAGCTCGAGGTTGGCTTCGATGGTGTCGCGGCCCTGGTCCTGAAGCTCATAGGCGCGGAGCTTGGCCATGAGGCCGATGCCACGGCCTTCCTGCTGTTCGTAGAGGAGGATGCCAGTTCCGGCTTCGGCGATGGTGGCGAGGGCGAGTTCGAGCTGCTGGCGGCAGTCGCAGCGGAGCGAGTGGAAGACGTCGCCGGTGAGGCACTGGGAGTGGATGCGGACGATGGGCGGTGCGGCTTTTCCATTTGCCGCAGGCGCGTGGATGTCGCCCATGACGAGGGCCACGGCGGCCTCGGTGCGCGTTGCAGGGGCTGGGGTGGCTTCGTTGCAGGGTTGCGGGTTGGTGACGATGCCCTCGAAGCCGAGGATGCGGAAGTGTCCCCAGCGAGTAGGGAAGTCGGCGTCGGCTACTTTTGTAACGGAGGCGAAGGGCATAGTGTGATTATACGGTTCAGACTGCATGGGTATTGGATTGCAGGGAGAAGGTATTCGATGCAGGGCGAAGGGGTAAAGTAGGGGTGTGACGCAGACTGATCCAAAGCTGATTCTGATAACGCTGCTGATTGAACTGGGCGTGGCGGCGGCGGTGTCAAGTTCGCTGGCGCGGGCAAAGACGTTTAAGGATATTTTGTTGACCCCATACCGAAGCCGCCGGCAGACGGTTGGATTGGTGGCGATGATTTGCGTGCCTCTGACTCTGGGAGTCTGGGTGCGGGTGCTGGTGCCGAACTTTCTGGCGGCGGATATTTCGTATGAGACGACGATTCTGCTGGGCATTCTGGTAGGGCCGCTGGCGGCAATGGCTGGCGGAGCGGCGCTGGCGATTCCTGCGGTGCTTCACCACGAGTATCTGGCACTGCCGGTAAATTTACTGGTGGCGACGGGGGCGGGGGCATTCGGTCGTTTTGCGAATTCCGAGGACATCTGGTCCTTCTCTCCGATGATCGACCTGAGCATCTATCGGTGGGTTACGCGGAACCTGCGGCGGCCCAGCCTGGACCGTCAGGTTCTGTTGCTGGTGTCGATTGCGACAGGACAGTTTGGGCTGAGTATGTTGTCGCGGTTTTATCCACGGCGCTTTTTTGAGTTGCACTCAAATTCGTGGTGGGTGGAGCTGCTGATCTGTGCGAGCGCTCCGGTTGTAGTGGGGATTCCGCTGAAGATATGGAACTCGGTACGGATTGAGCGGAAGCTGGAGGAGCAGGGAAGGCTGTTGCTGGAGGCGCGGCTGGATGCGCTGCAACGGCAGATCAATCCTCACTTTTTGTTTAATACGCTGAACTCGATTACGTCGCTTGTGCGGTCGCAGCCGGAGCTGGCGCGAGGAATGATCGTGAAGCTGGGGAATATTCTGCGTGTGTTGCTGAAGGACCGCGAGGCCTTTGTGCCATTCAGTGAAGAGCTGATGTTTACGGATGACTATCTGGATATCGAGGTCATCCGGTTTGGCGAGAAGCTGAAGGTGGTGAAGGAGATCGCCGAGGAGACGCTGGATGTTGTTGTTCCGGGAATGCTGCTGCAGCCGCTGATTGAAAACAGCATCAAGCATGGGCTGGAGCCTCGTATCAGCGGCGGGACGGTGACGCTGCGCAGCCGAATTACCGAGGACGGGATGCTTCTGGTCGAGGTCGAGGACGATGGGGTGGGCATGGACCCGGAGTGGGACTGCGCTTCGCCGGTGAGCGGGCTGGTGCGGCCGGGGTCGGGAATCGGGATACGAAATGTCCGGGAGCGAATGAATGTGCTGTATGGAAACCTGGCGGGTGTCGAAATTAACAGCAGGCCGGGCAGGGGGACCAAGGTGACGTTACGGATGCCGATTCTTGGTGAGGGTGCAGAGACCTGGGGACCGGTTGGAGATGCGGCAGAGCAGGCGCTTCGTTTGGTGGGGGATGCTGTTCGAGCGGTGACTCGGGGATAGGTCTTGCCGGTCAAAGGAAAAGGCAAATACAGGGGCCTCTCCACTGCGCAGCGCACGATGAAACTGTGGGCTGCTCCGGTCGAGATGACGTGCTTCTTTCCTCATTGAAGCATTAGAAACGTTCTAGCTGATGGATCGGGTTCGGGCGATCACACGGTCGTAGTAATTCTCGTATTGAGGAACGATGCGGGAGGCGCAGAAGCGATCCTGGGCGGTCTTGCGAGCGGCTTTGGACATGATGCTTAGGCGGGATTCGTCGCCGAGGAGAGCGATGGCGGCCTCAGACATGGCGTCGATGTCGCCTACGTTGAAGAGCAGGCCGTTAATCTGCTCGGGGGCTCCGTGGTCCCGGATAAGCTCGGGAACTCCGCCGACACGGGTTGCGATGGAGGGGACGCTGCAGGCCATGGCTTCGAGAGCGGCGAGACCGAAGGACTCCATCTCGCTGGGCATGACCATGAGGTCGGCGAGGGGGAGGAGCTCGTTGACGTTGTCCTGCTTGCCGATGAAGTGGATACGGTCCTGGACCTTGAGCTGGAGGGCGAGATACTCGGCGGCGCTGCGGTCGGGGCCGTCGCCGATCAGCATGAGGCGCGCAGGCATGGCGGCAGCAACGCGGGCGAAGACTTTGATGACGTCCTGAACGCGTTTGACTGGGCGGAAGTTGGACAGGTGAACGAGAAGCCGCTCGTTGGGGGCGGCGAAGCGGGGGCGCATGGCGGCGACGAGTTCGGGGTTGCGGACGTAGACGTCGCAGTTGACGAAGTTCTGGATAACTTCGATCTCGGAGGTGATGCCGAAGGCCTCGCGGGTGCGGTCGCGGAGATAGTTGGAGATTGCCGTGACGCCATCGGATTCGACGATGCCGAACCGAGTGATGGGCAGGTACGAGTGGTCGAGGCCGACAAGCGTGATGTCGGTTCCGTGCAGGGTAGTGATGAAGGGAAGAGTACGGCCATTTGCGGCAAGCATCTGCCGGGCGAGCAACGCGCTGACGGAGTGGGGGATGGCGTAGTGGACGTGGAGAAGATCGAGCGAGTAGAACTCGGCGACCTCGGCCATACGAGTGGCAAGAGCGAGATCGTAGGGCGGGTGTTCGAAGAGAGGGTAGTTGGAGACGGCCACTTCGTGAAAGTGGATGTTGGCCTCGCGGCCGGTGAGCCGGAAGGGTTGCGAGTAGGTGATGAAGTGGATGTCGTGGCCGCGGGCGGCGAGCTCGATCCCCAGCTCGGTGGCGACGACTCCGCTGCCGCCGTATGTGGGATAACAGGTGATGCCGATTTTCATGGGAATCTCTCGTGGCCGATGCTGGGCTGATCTATCTGTCCATAGTGGATGAGTTCGAGGTTGGGAAGGGTGCGGATTGCCCGCGGAATTTCCTGCAGGAGAGCTTCGCGCTCGATGTCGCGGGTGGCGCGAAGACGGGTGGCGATGGCATCGAGCGCAGCGTCGTTATAGCCGGGGTGGCAGACGAGCTCCCATGTGCCGTCGGGCATTGCCTGAAGGATTTCATGAAGAGATTGGGTGTTGAGTTGGCCGGTGGCGGAGACGCCGATGGTGCCGTCGGTGGTAGAGACGTGACCGTGACTGAGTTGCGGTAGTGTGCGGAAGGACTTTTTACCGACGAGGCTCAGGATATGAAACTGGATGCGTCGACGGAGAGCGTTGGGAGCGAGTTGGGAGCTCCATGCTGGCTCAAAGGGGTTACGGACGGCGCCTATGGAACACTGCTGTGCGAGGCGGAGGAGCGGACGGGCTACAGCGGGGAAGAGGTGCGTATGTTTGTGGGTGTCGAGATGGGTGACGTGGATGCCTGCGTGTTGCAGCTTCTGGATCTGGGCGAGGGCTTCGCGTTCGAGGTCGTCTTCGCGAATGGCTCCGCGAAGGAGAGCTTGTATGAAGTCGAGAAGCGAGGGGCGAAAGGTTTTGCCGTCTGGGCCGAGGAGCGTGGGGATACTGTTGGGTGGAGAAACGGGGGTACCGTCGGTGAGGACGATATGGCAACCGATCCCGAGGGTTGGATTGGCTTGGGCGATGCTGAGGGCGTCGTCAAAGGCTGGGCCGGTGGCCATAAGGGTGGCGGAGGTAAGAGCTCCAGCGCTGTGTAGTTCCGCGATGGCACGATTGACGCCTGGGGTGAGGCCGAAGTCGTCTGCGTTGATGATGAGGCGGGAAGCCATGAGAGATATATTGCGGAAGGGTAAAAGATGGTGTGTCGTGAAGAGCTATAAATTGTCGATCGCTAAATGTCAGGGTGCAATCTGATAGACGGCTGACGCTAGGGTAACACTCATAGTAAGTTGCGACGCAACCGGCAAAAAACTTCTTCACTCACTCAACTTGTTGGCGCATTTCAGGTGGATGAGGGTGTTGAAACCACCAGAGCTGGAGACGCTTTCAATGGCGGATTTGCAGTAGCATTGTCTGAAGGATTCGACGTGGTAGAGGCCACCCGATTTGGCTGCGCGGTGGCTGATTTCACTGACGCGACACGGTACGGCCCCTTCCATGCCGAAACGGTCTGAGGTGATGGAGTTGATGGCCGCCGGGAAGTAAGATGCGTATGAATGAAGTTCACGCGGAATGGAAACGTGCGATGGAGACAGACCTAAATCGAGTCATCGAGCATGTTCCGTTTTCGAAACGAAACATGGGTATCCCGCTCGATCTGGATTGGGTCAAAGAGGCGCGCGCGAACCTGAGCGCTATTGAACGGCGGGCCCAGACGCTGGTGACCCGTCGCACAGTGAAAAAGCAGTGGCAAGCTGCGTGGTTGCTGCGTGCCATTGCATGTATGGACCTGACCACCCTCGCAGGGGACGACACGGACGATCGGGTGCGTCGGCTTTGTGCGAAAGCAAGGCAGCCGTTGAAACCTTCGCTGGTGAGTCAACTTAAAATTGAGACACTGAACCTGAAGGTGGGCGCGGTATGTGTCTATCATGCGTTTGTTGAAACGGCTGCGCGCGCCCTTGAAAACAGCGGAATTCCTGTGGCAGCGGTGTCCACTGGTTTTCCCGCTGGCTTGTCCCCTTTGCCGGAACGCATCCAGGAGATTCGACGGTCTGTCGATGCGGGTGCATCGGAGATCGATATTGTTATCACGCGCGCTCATGTTTTAGAAGGTAACTGGTCGGCCCTGTACGACGAGGTGCAAGCGTTCAAAGAAGCTTGCGGACCGGCGCATATGAAAGCAATTCTGGGAACCGGCGACCTGCGTACGCTAAGGAATACTGCGAGCGCGAGCCTCGTTGCCATGATGGCGGGAGCGGACTTTATTAAAACCTCCACGGGCAAGGAAACAGTCAATGCTACGCTGCCGGTCGGGTTGGTGATGACTCGCGCGATTCGGGACTATGCGGAGCGAACGGGCATGATTGTCGGCTTCAAACCGGCTGGCGGCATTCGTACGGCGAAGCAGGCATTGGAATGGCTCTTTCTCATGAAGGAAGAGTTGGGCCGGCAATGGCTGGAACCCGACTTGTTTCGCATGGGGGCAAGCGGCATGCTTACCGATATCGAGCGCCAGTTAGAACACTTTGTCACTGGACGATACTCAGCGGATTATCGCCACCCCATGCCGTAATCCAAACGCTTCGCGAGCCGGAGAGAAAGCAGATCGGAATGAGTGTTCTGAGCGAGTTCAAAACAATGGAATACGGTCCCGCACCGGAAGATGCGAGTGACGCAAGAAGTTGGCTGGCTGCCCATGAGGGACGATTTCGTCATTTTATTGCCGGTGGTTGGCATGCGCCAGTGGCGGGTGGCTACTTTGAAGTCTATGATCCTTCGACGGGGGATGTGATTGCGAATGTGGCGCAAGGCACAGAAGCCGATGTCGATGCTGCGGTGAAGTCGGCTGAATCGGCGCTCCCTGTATGGCAGGCGTTGAGCCCTCATGTGCGCGCTCGCTATTTGTATGCGCTGGCGCGGCAGGTGCAGAAGCACAGTCGCCGCCTTGCGGTTTTGGAAACATTAAATAACGGCAAGCCTATTCGGGAGAGCCTCGACCTCGACATCCCTCTGGTTGCGCGGCACTTTTATCACCATGCGGGTTGGGCTCAACTTTTGCCGCAAGAGTTTCCTGGTTATCGCGCTTGCGGGGTTGTAGGACAGATCATTCCGTGGAACTTTCCACTGCTGATGCTGGCGTGGAAGATTGCTCCCGCGCTCGCGGCCGGAAACACGGTCGTACTGAAGCCGGCGGAGTTCACTCCGCTTACCGCTCTCGCGTTTGCTGAGATCTGTCAGGAGATCTCGCTGCCGCCGGGAGTCGTGAATATCGTCACTGGCGATGGCATCACCGGGGAGGCGCTTGTCGCTCATCCGGGCGTGCATAAGATAGCGTTTACAGGCTCTACCGAAGTTGGGCGCGCGATCCGTTCTGCGACGGCTGATACCTCGAAGAAGCTCTCCCTGGAACTGGGTGGCAAGTCTCCCTTTGTGGTGTTCGAGGACGCTGACCTGGATAGCGCGGTCGAAGGATTAGTCGATGGCATCTGGCTCAACCAGGGAGAGGTTTGTTGCGCCGGGTCACGTCTGTTGGTACAGGAGAGCGTTGCGAATGTTCTCTTCAACAAGGTGCGCGCCCGGATGGAGACGCTGCGCGTTGGAGCGCCGCTCGATAAGTGCATCGACATTGGCGCGATTGTCGCCCCGGTGCAATTGGAACGCATCAAGAGATTGGTGCAAC
The DNA here is from genome assembly GCA_002197545.1 of Acidobacteria subdivision 2 bacterium RH1 MAG20. The sequence continues at coordinate 26,629 of NFUO01000004.1, forward strand.
AGGGCATTGCGGAGGGCGCAATGTGCTGGCAGCCGCAGGGTTCGCTGCCTGAAGGTGGATTGTACTTTCCGCCGACTCTGCTGACGGGCGTGCATCCGTCTTCGACTGTTGCCCAGGAAGAGATCTTCGGGCCTGTCGTTGCGGCGATGACATTCCGGACCGTTGATGAAGCGGTCGAACTCGCTAACAATACGACCTATGGATTGGCTGCAAGCGTGTGGAGCGAAAACATCAACGTGGCGCTTGAGACCGCTGCCCGACTGAAGGCCGGGGTTGTGTGGGTGAACGGAACGAATCTTTTTGATGCCGCGTGCGGGTTCGGCGGTTATCGCGAAAGCGGATTCGGTCGCGAAGGCGGCCGCGAAGGAATGTATGAGTATTTAGAACCAGCATGGTTGCAGGACGCCCCTGTACTTCCAAAGATGGATATTGAATTAGAAACGGTTGTGAGACCTGGCATCGGTTCTACGCGAAACGGTGATGCTCCTTTCATCGATTGGACGGTGAAGCATTACATTGGCGGCAAACAGGCCCGTCCGGCCTCTGGGTACAGCTTTCCTGTCTATGACCGAAGCGGCTCACTGATTGCCGAGGCCCCGCTGGGCAATCGTAAAGATATCCGCAACGCCGTCGAAGCCGCCCGCAAAGCTGCATCCTGGGCGAAGGCTACTGCGCACAATCGCGCACAGGTCATCTATTACATGGCCGAAAACTTATTCCATCGCTCGAAGGACATCTCACAGCGGTTGTCCCTTGTGCTGGGACAGCAACAGGCTGAACGAGAGGTGGCTGCGGCCATCGAACGTCTTTTTTCCTACGGAGCATGGGCCGACAAATTCGATGGAGCGGTGCACTCACCACCGATGCGAGCCGTTGCTTTGGCTATGAATGAGCCTATCGGCACGGTCGGCGTCGTTTGCCCGGACGAGTCGCCCCTTCTTGCGCTGCTTTCGCTCATTCTTCCTTTGATCGCCGTGGGAAATACCGTGGTGGTGGTTCCTTCCGCTGTCTATCCGCTGGTTGCCGGCGATCTCTATCCACTGTTCGATACCAGCGATCTGCCTGGAGGGGTGGTGAATATCGTTTCCGGACGACGAACCGAACTTGCTAAGGTTCTGGCAGAGCATGATGACCTGGATGCGATGTGGTACTTCGGCGACCGCGAGGGCGGTTCCAGGGTCAAGGCTGCATCGGTTGGCAATCTTAAACAGGTTTGGACGAATGAAGGCAAACAGATAGATTGGTTTGCCTCAAAGCAGGGAGAGGGACGGCTTTATCTTCGTCATGCTACGCAGGTGAAGAATATCTGGGTGCCGTACGGCGAGTGATTCAAGTCTTTTAGCCATGCTATTTAGAAGTAATTGACACGATGATCTGCAACCAATGTGGTTGAAAGGATCTTCTTATGTGGAAGATCGAATTTCGGGTATGAACGGTCGATAATTTTGGAAGTAAGATCATCAAAAAAGAAGTCAGGAACGGTATTGGTGGGCAGTGAGGGACTCGAACCCCCGACATCCTGCTTGTAAGGCAGGCGCTCTAACCAACTGAGCTAACCGCCCGTTCCGATTACAACTGAACCTAGTGTATGGGAGAGGCGGCAGCGACGCAATGAGCGAAGCCGGAAAGGAGAGGCCAGATGCCTCTGTTAAAGCCCTTTGAATAACAAGAGCAGATTTTGCAAAATTAGGAAATTTGCATCATACTAACTAAGCCTAACTCAGAGAGTCTATAAGGGAAGGGACTTGCTCATCAGCAACTTTGAGCGATCTTAGAAATCCATGAACCGAATCCATGAGCGCTGAGAAGACAAGACAACGCGAGTCGCATCTGACGATAGTTGCTATCGTGATGCTTGCATTTGCGGTCTTTTCGTGGGGCGTTCAATACAAGCTTTCTCTCTACAATCCATCGTCCCACATGTCAGAGGCAAAGCTGCTTTCGCAAGAGGAAAGACCATCCTTGTCTCGTGCCGTTGAGACTTCAATGGGGCCCTTGAGAAGCCTTGCTCCGATTGTTTTATTCGCTTATCTCGTGAGCACGATGCTTGTAGGACTGTCTTCTTTGAAGGCCACGTTCTTGCAGGGAAATGTGCGGCGTCATGCATCGCTTCCAAGAAGATGCAGCCAGAACTTCTTTTTTTTCCGGCCCCCGCCTTCTATTCTCGCTTCCTGATCATTCAGTGTGCAGTGTCTGCCTGAGCTGCTGTTAGCTCACAGTTATGTGTTCTTGTCCGGAGAACATTTGACTGCATTTCCCATTTTCGGCATCCATTTAATACAGGTGTTCATAACATGTATAAGCGATCTTCCCTGGCCTCGACAGGGATCACAGTGCTGTTTGCTTTGGCTGGTTTCGTCGTTGTCGGCTGCAAGGGCAGCAAGTCCTCTGCAAATGATTCGTCCATAGCTGGCGCTTCGGTTGCTCATGTGGCGCGAGAGAATCTTGCCAGCTCTCTGACTGTTGCGGGGCAGTTTCAGCCGTATCAGGAGGTGGATCTCCATGCAAAGGTGTCTGGCTACATCCGGCGCATCAACGTTGATATTGGAGATCGGGTCCGAGACGGGGAAGTGATTGCTGTATTGGAAGTACCTGAATTGACTGCTCAACTGACCGCCGCACAAGCGGAAGTGAGACATAGCAAATCTGAAATTAATCGTTCCAAGAGCGAGGTTGCTGGGGCCGAGTCAAACCATGCTGCCTTGCACGATGCCTATACGCGGCTTGCGCAAGCGGCCAAGCAGCGGCCTGGACTGATTGCAGAACAGGAACTGGATGATGCACTTGCGAGAGATCTGGATTCGGAAGCAAAAATTAATGTCGCAAAGGCGGCGCTCGATGCTTCGGAAGAGCAGCTGGGCATATCAAATGCGGACAAGCAACGAGTTCAGGCCTTGTCCGATTATTCCGTTGTTACTGCTCCATTCAACGGTGTGATTACGATGCGCTATGCGGATACCGGATCGTTGATCCAGGCGGGTACGGCTTCCAATACCCAATCGATGCCTGTAGTTCGTGTCGCCCAAAGCGATCTTTTGCGGTTGCGAATGCCAGTGCCTGAGGGGGACGTACCGTATATCGAGAACGGCGGAGAAGTTCAGGTTAAAGTACAGGCGACTGGCAAGACTTTCGTAGGCAAGATCATTCGGTTCGCTCGCGCACTAGATCCCTCTACCAGAACGATGACGACCGAAGTTGATGTTGCCAATCCTAAGTTGGTGCTTAGCCCTGGAATGTATGCGGAGACGGTGATCGCTCTACAGCAGCGTAAGAACGTTCTTACAATTCCAATTCAAGCGGTAGTGCAAGGGACTTCCCAGTCCTATGTGCTTGCTCTGGATGCCAACAATCGGGTGCAGAAGAAAATTGTCACACTGGGTGTGCAAGGGCCGAATAAGGTTGAAGTTACAAGTGGACTTACTGAGAACGAAACAATCATTGTATCGGGCCAGACAAACTACCAGGTGGGGCAGATCGTTCGTCCGAAGGTCGAAGATGTCACCATGTCCGGCGAAGCGGGGGACCAGTAATGTCATCTTTTGCAATTAAATACCCCTTCTTCGTATTGATGATGTGCCTCGTCGTGATTGTCGTCGGTGTTACGACTGTTGTAGGAATGCCTGTCGATCTCTTTCCAGAAGTCAATATTCCGGTTGTTGTGGTTGCGACATTTTATGCAGGTATGCCGCCGCAGCAGATTGAATCCGATATTACGGACAGCTATGAGCGGTTCTTTACTCTTGGGAGTGGCATTGACCATATTGAGTCTCGTTCGCTGACCGGCGTTAGCTTGATCAAGATTTTTTTTCAACCCGGCGTTGATAGTAATGCGGCGGTAAGCAATATCTCTAATCTTGCTATGGCGAACCTGCGCCGGTTGCCTCCGGGAACGTTGCCGCCTGTCGTACTCAAATTCGACGCATCCAACATGCCTGTTTGCCTGATTACATTGAAAGGCGCGGGACTAAATGAGACGCAGCTAAAAGACCTGGCGCAGTTCAGCGTCAGAAATCAGGTTGCCAATGTTCCAGGAGCTTCGGTTCCGCAGCCTTATGGTGGCCGTTACCGGCAGATTCAGGTGTATGTCGATCCGGTAAAGCTGGAAGCACATCAGATGAGCGTAATGGATGTTGTGCACTCCTTGAACGCATCGAACCTCATTCTGCCTGCCGGCGATGTTCGCATCGGGCCGAAAGACTACAACATTTACGCGAATAGCCAAGTGCCTATTGTCGACCAGATCAACGATCTTCCATTGAAGACGGTTGGCAATTCGTCATCGGTAATGGTAGGGGATGTCGGAGAGGCGAAAGACGCGGGACAGTTGCAGACCAACATCGTTCGCGTCGATGGGCAGAAATCGGTTTATATCCCGATCTTGAAGCAGGGAGGCAATTCAAACACCATCACAATTGTGAATGGCATCAAGGAGGCCGTAGCCCATCTGTTGGATGTTCCGAAGGTGCTGAAGACGGATGTGGTTTTCGACCAATCGGTATTCGTTAAGATCGCGGTGAAAAATGTGATCAACGAAGGCATGATCGGTCTTGTGCTGACGGCGCTAATGATTCTATTGTTTCTCGGAAATTTTCGGGCAACGATAGCGGTTCTGCTCTCCATTCCTATCTCCTGTCTGGCGACGTTTCTTGTTCTCAATATGGGCGGCAGCTCCATTAATACGATGGTGCTTGGCGGCCTTGCGCTTGCGCTTTCACGGCTTATCGACAACTCGGTTGTAGTGCTGGAAAACATATTTCGACATATGGAGATGGGAGAATCTCCGGTACTTGCTGCCGAGAGCGGCGGAAAGGAAGTGCAACTGGCGGTATTGGCCGGAACGGTTTGCACATGTATTGTCTTCTTTCCGGTCGTGCTTCTCTATGGAGTCAGTAAATACCTTTTCACAGCGTTGGCGTTGGCTGTAGTGATTGCGTTGTTTGCATCCTTCATCGTCGCGATGACTGTCGTGCCTCTGTTTTGCGCGCGCTTTATCCGTCTGGACGAAACACACGAAGACTTTGAAGAAGTTGAGTCGTCGAATAACCCGGCCAGTGCGCTAAATAATCCGAAGAAAAGAAATCTATTTCACCTCGTTGTTTTCCGATTTAATCGAGTATTTTATGCGCTTCTTGCCTGGTATGAGCGTTCTATATGGAAGTGTCTCAAAAGACCTGGAGTTGTTGTTGGCGGATTTTCGCTCATGTTTGTTCTTAGCCTCGCAATATATCCATTTATGGGGAAAGCATTTTTCCCGCGGACAGATCCAGGGCAGTTTGTTATCAATGTAAAAGTTCCGGCGGGAACACGGATCGAGTTGACAAACGAATATATCGCCAAAATGGAGCAGGACATACGCGGCATCGTTACTCCCCACGATCTCAATATTATTGTTTCCAATATTGGAATTACGCCTGACCTTTCAGCGATCTATACCTCGAATTCAGGAATGAATACAGCCTTTATTCAAGTGAGTCTGAAAGAAGACCATAAGATTGGCAGCTATGTTTATATGGATCGGGTTAGGCGTAAGCTCGCGGAAGATTTTCCAGATGTGGGAACCTACTTTCAGGCGGGCGGCCTGGTGGACTCGGTTGTCAACCAGGGTAAGCCTGCTCCTATCGATATTCAGATAGCAGGAAATGATCTTCAGCAAGATTATCAACTAGCGCAAGCGACCGCTGCGAAGCTACGGAAGCTCAACTCCATCAGCGACGTGCTGATTCCACAAGACCTCAACTATCCGGGACTTGAACTTAATATCAATAGAGAGCACGCCGCATTGCTTGGCGTTTCACCAAAGGATGTCGTCGATAATGTTATTACCGCACTTACTTCAGATGGCATGATTGCTCCGAGCTTCTGGGTCGATCCGAAGACTGGCAACAGCTATATGTTGACGGTCCAGTATCCGGAAGACCAGATCAAAACGCTCACCGATTTTATGCAGATTCCTTTGCGTTCACCGGATGGCAGTAAGACCACGCCGCTGGAGTCTCTTGCAGATATCAAACAAATCAATACCCCCACAGAGGTAGATCACTATCAACTTCGGCCCTTGATCGATGTTTATGTAATGCCAAAGGCAGAAGATCTAAGCCATGCGAATGCCGATGTGGACAAAATATTATCGGAGACGAAGGTCCCTGGAAGCGTGATCGTAAAAAAGGTCGGCGCCATTCGGGACATGCAGTCTTCTTTTTCAAGTTTTGGCATAGGCCTGATTCTGGCAATTGTGCTTGTCTATCTTGTATTGATGGCACAATTCGCGTCATTTTCTGATCCCTTCGTTATTCTGCTGGCTGTGCCGCCGGGTATTACAGGTGTGCTTGTCTTTCTATGGATAACAGGTACGACAGTCAATGTGATGTCGTTGATGGGCGCTGTGATGATGACCGGTATCGCAGTATCGAACAGCATTTTGATCGTGGAATTTACAGGAACCTTGCGTGAGAAAGGCATGGGTCTTACCCAGGCACTTGTTGAAGCAAGTAAAGCCCGTTTGCGCCCAATTTTGATGACTACTTTAGCGACTGTTCTAGGTTTGATTCCTATGGCGCTTGCTTTGGAACCGGGCAGCGAACAATATGCTCCGCTGGCCCGCGCGATTCTGGGCGGTCTTGTGGTTTCAGTTGTTGTTACGGTATTTCTCGTCCCAGCGGCTTATCTATTGATTCATCACAAGGAAGAAACTGCTACTGCCGCTGCGGAGGAGGTCTAACATGGTTCGGAAGCTACGTACTGTTGTTTTGCTGTTGCTTGCGCCCTGTGTTTCGGGCATAACCTGGGCGCAACTGCAGTCTGCTATACAGCTGCCGAATGCACCGTTGGTGAGCCACTCTTTGCTTGCATCTGCGCAGACTGGGATGTCGCCGGCATCTTCGAGTTCAGGCGCGCCGAATCTGCTGACTCGTGAGGAAGCGGAGAAGATTGCTCTGGCGAATAACCCTCGCATTCAGATCGGCCAGTTGCTTGCCAAGGTGCAGCATCAGGCGGTGAGAGTGGCTCGTTCAGATGAGTTGCCGGATCTCAGTGGGGATCTGACAGCGGTTGAGGCAGAGCAGGCGGGCCGGATTTCGGCAGGAAGTCTGACTACTTCCAGGTTGCTGCAACATGCTGGAATGGGCGTTGAACTGAGCCAGTTGATTACCGATTTCGGGCATACGCAGAATCTGGTGGCTTCGGAGAAGCTGAATGAGAAGGCTCGATTGGCTGATGCTGAGGCGAGTCGTGAAGACATCATCCTTGCGACGGATGAGGTGTTCTTTCAGACTGTTGAAGCAGAAGCTACGTTGAAGGTTGCTGAGCAGACTGTGTCGGCGAGGCAGACGCTGGTCGATCAGGTGAGCGCGCTGACTTCGGCGAAGTTGAAGTCGGACCTCGATCTCAGTTTTGTTCAGGTAAACCTCTCGCAAGCAAAGCTGTTGCAACTCGATGCTCAGAACAATTTTGATGCGGCGAAAGCAGCGCTGGACGCCGTGCTTGGCTTTGACAGGCCGATGAATTACAGGCTGGTGGCAGGGGCAGGTGCATTGACAGCGTTGCCACCGGATGCCGGGCCGTTGATTGCGTTGGCGATTCAGAACAGACCGGACCTGCAATCACTGCAGTGGAACGAACAGGCAGCGCGTAAGTACAGCCGGGCTCAACACGAACAGCTTCTGCCAACAATCAGCGCGCTGGGAACGGTAGGGAAAACCCAAGTCGGTTCGAGCCAATATTTTCCGACCGATTGGTATGGGGCGGTGGGCGTCAATATGAACGTTCCTATCTTCAACGGATTCCGCTATTCCGCGGAAGCCTCCGAGGCTTCACTGCAGGCTAAAGCTGCGGCTGAGCGGACTCGCGATCTGCGCGATCAGGTAGTTCGCGATGTTCGGACTGCGTGGCTGAATGCCAACACTGCCTTGCAACGCGTGACGGTGACCGGTGAGCTGCTGCAGCAGGCGAACCTCGCACTCGATTTGTCGCAGACGCGGTACAAACTTGGGCTGAGTTCCATTGTGGAGCTTAGCCAGGCCGAGTTGCAGCAGACGCAGGCTGCTATCAGCGATGCCAATGCGCGCTCTCAATACGGGTTTGCCATGGCTGCGTTGCGCTTCCAGACTGGAGTAAGGCCTTGATTGCAAAGCGAAGGTGTGCTCTTTCAGGAGCACACCTGGAGATCTTTGACGTAAAGATCTTTGATTCAAAGACGAGGTTGGGGGGAGAGCAGGGCGCGGGGTTAGCGGGTGAAGAAGTCCTTGACCTGCTGGATGAAGACGTCGCGGCCCATGTCGGAGATGGCCTCGGTGAGGGGGAGTTGTTTGGGGCAGGCCTGGACGCAGTTTTGCGCGAAGCTGCACTCCTGAATGCCGCCGTCGCCGGAGAGGGCGCGGAGGCGCTCTGCTTCGAGGACTTTGCCGGTGGGGTTGCGGTTGAAGAGTTTGGTCTGGGCGATGGTGGCCGCTCCGACGAAGCCAGTGACATCGTTGAACTGGGGGCAGACTTCCATGCAGATAGTGCATGAGATACAGTTACTTAGAGGATAAAGTTCTTCTTGTAGTTGAGGGAGCTGGCGGGGTCCTTCGCCGAGGGCGTAGGTGCCGTCGATGGGGACCCAGGCCTTGACCTTCTTAAGGTTCTCGAAGAGGACGCTGCGGTCGACGGCGAGGTCGCGGACGACGGGGAACTTGCTGAGCGGGGCCAGGGTGATGGGCTGATCGAGTTTGTCGACCAGCGCGGAGCAGGCCATGCGGGCTTTGCCGTTAATCAACATCGCGCAGCTTCCGCAGATCTCTTCGAGGCAATTGGAGTCGTAGGTGACGGGCGTGGTCTGTTTGCCGGAGACGTCGACGGGGTTGAGCGCGATCTCGCCGAGCAGCGAGGTGATGTTCATGCCGGGGCGGTAGGGGACCTCGAACTTCTCGGTGGTGGCGGGAGAGTCGGGGGTGGACTGGCGCTTGATCTCGACTTTGACGGTGCTCTGTGCCATGCAAATGCTCCTGTAAGCCTGAACTTTCCCTATGCCTTCGACCGCTGGAGGGAGTGGAGGCCATTCTTGCTATAGATTTCATTCGCCGGCAGGTGAAACGTGGTCGGGAGATAGTGCCCGTGTTGTGGGCATGATCCTCTTCCATGGTTGCTACGGCGATGCCTTACTGGTGACTGATCGGCGGATGGGTCTTCGACCTGAAGGCCTTCTGCCGGTTGTTTTGCCGAATGTTGTAGACAAACATATACGTGAGAAAGCTCGCGAATATGAGTGCGAGGACGAGATAGACGACATGTATGCCTGACATGTCCGGTTAGATGGCAGAGACGGGTTTTGAGGCGATACGCTGGTTGTGAAAGAGGGCATACCCCAGGGGCTGAAGTCCCCCTTTGGTGATCTTGGGAGAGACCCAAGGCTGAAGCCTTGGGGTACCTAGAGGCAAAAACAGATTTCGTCATTCTATGCCTCTCCTCTTTTGTCAGGCGGTGGCGGTGTAGTTGCGGGGGCGCGGTTTGATGTGGCTGATGTCTACGGCTTCGAACTCGAACTTCGGAGCGTTGCCGTCGAAGCTGGCTTTGGTGGTTTTGAGGAACTTTTCGTCGTTGCGCTCGGGGAAGTCGGGTTTGTAGTGGGCTCCGCGGGATTCGTCGCGGAGGCGCGCTCCCTGGACGATGACGCGACTGAGTTCAAGCATGTTGCAGAGCTGGCGGGTGAAGGCGAAGCTGGTGTTGGCCCACAGGCTCTTGTCGGAGAGGTTGATGTTCTTGTAGCGATCAAGAAGCTCGACGATTTTGGCGTCGGCCTCGTCGAGTCCCGTGTTGTAGCGGATGATGGTGGCGTGCTTGGTCATGGTGTCGCCGAGTTCGCGCCAGAGCTTGAAGGGGTTTTCGGTGCCTGCCGAGGTCAAAAGGACCTGGTTTTTTTCTTTTTGCCGCTGGAGTTCGGCAGCGTGGCCCCCGTCGCCTTCCTGCGCGGGAAGCGACTTGGCGTAGGCCAGGGCTTGCGGGCCGGCGACGAAGCCACCGTAGATACAGGAGAGCAGGGAGTTGGCCCCTAATCGATTAGCTCCATGGATGGAGTAGTCCGCCTCGCCCGCGGCGAAGATGCCGGGGATGTTGGTCTGCTGGTTGAAGTCGACCCAGAGACCTCCCATGGTGTAGTGCATGCCGGGGAAGATCTTCATGGGAACTTCGCGGGGATCGTCGCCTACGAATTTTTCGTAGATCTCTAAAATTCCTTCAAGCTTTCTGTTTAACGTCTCTTTATCGATGTGGGTGACATCGAGGTAGACCATCGGCTGGCCGTCGAGGCCCATGCCGAGCTCGTAGACGACCTTGAAGATGGCGCGAGTGGCTACGTCGCGGGGGACGAGGTTGCCATACTTGGGGTACCACTCTTCGAGGAAGTACCAGCGGTCGGTTTCGGGGATGGATTTGGCGACGCGCTTGTCGTTCTTGTCGCGAGGTACCCAGACACGACCGCCTTCGCCCCGGGCGGACTCGGACATGAGGCGGAGCTTGTCTTCGCCGGGGATGCAGGTGGGGTGGACCTGAATGAATTCGCCGTTGGCGTAGAAGGCTCCCTGTTGGTAAAGCGCCGATTGAGCTGAACCGGTGCAAACTACTGAATTTGTTGATTTGCCGAAGATGGCTCCGTTGCCGCCTGTACACACAATGATCGCGTCTGCCGGAAACGTCCGGGTCTCCATGGTGCGGAGGTCCATGGCGCAGATGCCGCGTGCGGCTCCCTTGGAGTCGAGGACGGCGGAGAGAAACTCCCAGCCTTCGTATTTGGTGACCTTGCCCTCGGCTTCGAAGCGGCGGACCTGCTCGTCTAGCGCGTAGAGGAGCTGCTGGCCGGTGGTGGCTCCGGCGAAGGCGGTGCGGTGGAAGAGGGTTCCACCGAAGCGGCGGAAGTCAAGGAGACCTTCGGGGGTGCGGTTGAAGGGGACGCCCATGCGGTCGAGCAGGTCGATGATGGCGGGGCCTTGCTCGCACATCTGCTTGACGGGGGTCTGGTTGGCGAGGAAGTCGCCGCCGTAGACGGTGTCGTCGAAGTGGGCCCAGGTGCTGTCGCCCTCGCCCTTGAGGTTTTTGGCGGAGTTGATGCCGCCCTGCGCGCAGACGGAGTGCGAACGCTTGACCGGGACGATCGAGAAGAGGTCAACCTTGCCGCCGGCTTCGGCGATCTTGATGACGGCGGAGAGACCGGCGAGGCCTCCGCCTACTACGATGATTCTGGGAGTTGCTGCTGCCATAAATTCGTTCCTATCCGATCGCTCGAACTAGCGTTGCAATGAGTGAGGATTCGAAAAAACAATGTTGAAGGCTAGAGCGGCCCACGCAATCATGCCAACGATGGCCAGCGAAAAGTAAGCTAGTCGTAAGTGGCTTCTGGGAAATTGTTGGCGATGAAACGAGACTATCCGCAGGATGTGAAATGGCGACTTGGGTCCCCAATCGCGAATTGAAAGCGCTGGATTGGCCTTGTTGGTCTGACCGATGATTTCGATCATGATCAAAGCGCCTGCAAGGAAGCAGACCGCCATTACGGCGATACAGATTCCAACTCCCACTGGGTATAGGTGCATGATTCATCGAACCTCGCCCGGCTGGGATGGGTTCGTTGAGTTTGGTGGAACTGGACTTGGCGCGGGTAGGGTGATGCCTGCGGGCTGGGCGGGCATCACGTCTGCCGGGGCGTTCTGGTACTTCGGGCCGACGAAGGCGTAGATGCTGATGAGGCCCATGAGGCAGAGTGCAGAGCCAGCCGCGGCGCAGACGTAGCCGAAGCGCTTGCGGGCGCGGTCGCCGGGGGTGATGCCCCATTTGGCGGCGAAGAGCCAGACGCCGTAGGAGAAGTGCCAGCAGGTCGCGATCATCGCAACAATATAGATGGCCAGCATCCAGGGGTTGTGGAGTTCGTGCTGGACTTTGGCGAAGGCCGCGCCGGGGTGCTCGGGCAGGCTTACGCCGGAGAAGCGCTGCCGCCAGACGTGCTGGACGATGTAGGCGAGAGCGATGAGTCCGGTGACGCGCTGCGAGATGTACATCCGATTGCCGGCCCAAGGGTAGACGTTGACGTTGGAGCGGCCGCGGAGCCAGATGAAGACGCCATATCCGGCGTGGAAGGCGAGTGGGATGAAGATGAAGGCCCATTCCAGTACGCGGACCAGCGGCAGGCTATTGAGGAACTTGACCTGCTGCGCGTAGGCGAGGGGGCCGTTGATGGCCTCGAAGTTCGAGACGATGTGCTCGACCAGGAAGGCGCCGATGGGCACGATTCCTGAGAGCGAGTGCAGTTTGCGCCAGAAGTAAGAATGGCCCTGGCCGGCACGAAGCGGTTGCACCCCGCGTAAGGGCGGTGCGGCAGGTGAGGCTGGCGGTGCGACTGCGGCCATGAGGACTCCTTAGAATACCGAGAGAGTGCACTGCTGAAGATATAGTGCAGCATGGTGATTATTCCGCTGCGATCTGCCAGCGTCAAGAAAACTGCTGGAATTTGTGCGATTATCGCTATGATTGTGCGAATTCACTGTAGATGACTGGTCAGAGAGTCGAGAAGGCATTTGAAGGCACGGCCTCGATGGCTGAAGGAGAGCTTGGTCTGAATATCCAGTTCAGCCATAGTCTTGTTCTGCTCTGGCAGATAGAAGAGCGGATCGTAGCCGAAGCCGTTAGTTCCACGTGGAACCTTTAGAATTTCGCCCTCGACGGTTCCGGCGCCGGTGCAGAGAATGTTGCCGTCACGCGCGGCGGCGAGGACGCAACGGTATCGTGCTTGGCGGTGCTCGTCCGGGATGTTTTGGAGTGCAGCGATGAGGCAGAGGTTGTTGCGCTCGTCAGGCGTCGAGGATGGAGGACCGGCGAAGTTCTGGTCTTCGGCGTAACGGGCGGAACGGACGCCGGGCGCGCAGTGGAGTGCGGCTACTTCGAGGCCGGAGTCGTCGGCGAGGACGATTTGTCCCGGTGCGTGTTGGGAGTAGTAGATTGCTTTGAGGCGGGCGTTGCCTTCGAAGGTTGGTTCGTCTTCGGGTGGAGGCGCGATTGCTTTCAGGCCGGGTAGCGGGGTTAGCGAGATGTCTTGCGTGGCGGCAGCGGCGAAGTCTCGTAGCTTGCCGGGATTTGAGGTGGCGATGTAGAGGGTCATTTTTGTCTTCGAATAAGTTTAGCGGAGGCGAAAACGGATGAAGGCTACAACTCCGAAGCGCGTCATCGTGAAGCTGCTGGGCGTCGCAAAAGAATGATGTCCACGCGACGGTTCTGGGCGCGCCCGTCGGCGGTGTTGTTGCTGGCGACGGGATGAAACTCCGCGTAGCCGGCGGCGGAGAGATTTGCAGGATCGATGGGGCCGCGTTCGAGGAGCAGGCGTGCGATGGCCGTGGCCCGCGCCGTAGATAGCTCCCAGTTGGTGGCGAACTGCGCCGTGTGAATTGGGACGTTATCGGTATGGCCTTCGATACGCAGCGGGCCTGCCGGTAAGGTCACAGCCAGACTCGAAAGCATGGGGATGGAAGCGGCGCGGACCTCGGCTGAGCCGGAGGGGAAGAAACCTGCTTCGTGCAGCGAGATCACGAGGCCTTCGGTTGTGATGCGCATGGTGACGCTTCCCGGTGGAATTCGGCCGGCGGCTACCTGTTCAGCCAATAGTTTGTTCAGATGCTTTTCTGTCTCTTCTGCCGTTTCCATTTGGACGGGTGGAAGCGGAAGCGGCATCGCGGCTGGAGTCGAACTGACTGGAGTGCCATGGCGATCTGTTAGCGGTGGCTTCTTTGAATGGGCCTCAAAGACTCCCAGAGGCGAAAATGCCGTTTGCATTGCGGCTGAAAGCTCGGTCTGCTTTGCTTTGTTCGCCTGGCTGGAGGCGAACAGCACGACAAAGAAGGCGAAGAGCAGCGTGATGAAATCGGCATAGGAGACCAGCCAGCGCTCGTGATTGACGTGCTCATGCTTCTTCTTGCGGCTCATGCTGCGATGACCTCGACTGGTTTGTCTGGTTTGCTGTCGAACAGGAAGGTGCGCAGCTTGGTTTCGATCATTCGCGGGTTCATCCCCTCAAGAATGGAGATCACGCCTTCCAGCATCATCTCCTTGATCATCTGCTCTTCGCGTTGACGAATCTTCAGTTTGCCTGCGGCGGGGAGGAAGACAAGGTTTGCCAGCGCCACTCCGTAGATTGTGGCGACAAAAGCGACTGCAATGCCACGGCCTACCTCGTCGATGTTGTTGAGGTGCTGCATGACTTGAATGAGGCCAATGACGGCGCCGATGATTCCAACTGTGGGGGAGTATCCGCCAGCGGCCTCGAAGACTTGCGGGATTTTTTCTTCCATCTCGGTCTTATTGTCGATCTCCATCTGCATGATCTTGCGGACCTCGGATGGTTCGGTCCCGTCGATGGCAAGCATCAGGGCCTGCTTCAAGAAGGGGTCTTCCACTCCGGAGAGGTCCTGATCCAGAGATACGATCCCGCTTCTTCGCGCTTTGTTGGCGAATTTAACGAGTTGCGTCACTACGGCTTCACCATCGGAGCCGCTGGATACGAAGATTGACGTGGCCTGCTTCAGTGCAGTGACGAAAATTTTCATAGGAAACTGCAGCATCACCGCGCCAACGGTGCCTCCGACGACGATCATCGCCGCAGTTGGCTGGGTGATCTGGGCGATGCTGCCGCCTTCGATCATCATGCCGGCCAGGATGCCAATGATGGCAAGCACGATGCCACCGATGCTGGCGATATCCATATGAAGTCCTCTCCCGGGGCTTAGTCTTTCGATGTCTGGCGTTCGATGTCGCGGAGGGTCTTCTGCGCATCGTAGGCCGATTTCGCGCTGAGCGATGCAGCGGCTTCGGGCCAAGCTGCTTCGAGAACGCGCGCGCGGTATTCGAGTGTTCGTCGCGAAATTTCACTTGATGGTTCGAGCACAACAAGCTTCTCGCCTGTGATTAAAGTAAGCACCGTGTCTGGCGCGGATTCTGCATATTTGATCAGGTCGCAGTTGACGACGAGGCGACTGCCGTTCAGACGTGTCAGTTCGATCATGCGGGAGAGATCCTCTGTCTTCTCTTATCGGCAGGGGAGCCGCTATCGATAGAAGGCCCGGGCGCATGACCAAAGGTAATGCGTTGGCAGCTAAAGTGCCCACCCGCCGAGCCGATGAGGTGTGTGAACGCGGAGTCTTCCGCAAGGTGAACCGGGGCTTATCGCTGCTGTGATGGCAGGATGAGATCTCCGGATCGACACCCGGGGACAGGCGGCGCGGTAGTTCAAATCGAGCAATACAGGAGTGTTTCCAAATGTCCTTGGGTGTCTTGAATAACATCGCAGCAATCTATGCGCAGAACAATCTGAACCAGACGCAGAATAGTCTTCAGAATGTCTTGCAGCAGCTCTCCTCCGGTTCGCGCATCAACAGCGGCGCGGACGACGCGGCCGGTCTTGCCTTGGCAGACGGTCTTCATGCAAACGAAGCAGCACTGACCCAGTCTTCGCAGAATGCTACCTCTGGCGTCGGTCTATTGCAGACCGCCGACGGCGCGCTTTCGCAGGTAACCAACCTGTTGAACCGCGCGGTAACTCTCGCCACCGAAGCGGCCAACGGTACGCTGAATTCAAACCAGGTTGGTTCGGCGAACCAGGAGTACCAAAACATCCTGACCGAAATCGGCAACATCGGTTCCACCACGAACTTCAACGGCAACAGCGTATTTTCGAATACGGCAAAGACGGTGTTCGTCAGCGATGGAACTTCTTCCGGCGCTACCACATACAGTGAAACGATTGGAACGCTTGGCGCCTCCAGTGTAGGCACATCAGCTGTTACTTCGGCCGTTACTACGGCAATTACTAACCCAACGCCGACGGCTCCAGGTGCCGGTGTCAGCGCAACGGCAACCTTTGCGCTGGGTTCGGCGACGGATACCATCTCCGGCAACTTAAGCGTTAGTGTGGCGGGTGGTGCGGCAGTAACGTCAACGCTGACTGCGGGCACGACACTGGCAGCGGCAGTGACCCAGTTGAACGCACAGGCGACCTTCACTGCAGCAGGACTTGTGGCTAGTCAAGGCACTGGCGCAAATGCCAACCAGCTGATTATCACCGGACCGACGGGTGCGACAAACACGCTTGCCTTGACGGGCACCACGCTTTCCGACACAGTGCCGGCCAATACGGGGACAGGTGTTAACTTTTCAGCTGCTGGAGTCTCAACTCTCTCTTCAACTACCGCACAGGCTGTGTTGACCAGCGTGACCTCTGCTATCCAGGATGTCGCATATCAGCGTGGCAATATTGGAGCCAGCATCAATGAGTTGAACGCTGCATCGAACGTTGCCAGCTCGGAGTCGGTGAACCTTACTTCCGCCGAGAGCAGCATTCGTTCGACCAACTATGGTCAGGCAACCAGCGACATGGCCAAGTTCCAGGTGCTGAGCCAGACCGGTATCAGCGCGCTGGCGCAGGCGAACAGCGTGCAGCAGGAGATCCTCAAACTGATGCAATAGGCCGTATTGAAGTTGCGGCGGCGCGGCCCTTGCCGTAGCCGTCGCGATTTCATCTTTGTCTGAAATCTTAGCGATGTCTAATTCACCCTGGGCTGAGTTGGCTCCGGAATTGCTACTGCTGCAATGAGTGACTGGAAGGTGCGATGGGTACAGTCGGGATAAACTTTGGCGCAGCAAGCAGCGGACAGGGCTTTGATGTAGCGTCCACGGTCACAGCGATTCTGGCGAATGAACAGGCGATTGAGACGCCGTGGAAGAACCAGCTTACTTCCTTGCAGGCGCAGGACGCTGTTTTTACCACGCTCGGTACTGATCTTTCGACACTTACGACTGCTTTACAGTCGCTCACCGACTTTAGCGGCGTGATGTCACAGAAACAAGGTTCCAGCTCCGATACAAATGTGCTGGCCTTAACTTCGGCGACCACTACTGCTGTCGCGGGCAGTCATACCGTTGTTGTCAATACACTTGCGCAAACATCGTCTGAATACTCCGATACGGTCGTGAACGGAACCGATACGCTGTCCGGAAGCCTGACCATTCAGGGCCATACGATAACGATAGACAGTAATAGCAATACTCTTACGTCGCTGGCGAGTGCGATCAACCTGGCAGGAATTGGCGTGAATGCGAGTGTTATCACTGATGTCTCGGGCTCGCGGCTCTCGCTGGTGAGTGGAACGAGCGGTTCGGCGGGACAGCTTACGATTACCGGTAGCCTCACTGATGCGACTACCAGTACGGCCATTGGATTCAATACGGGACAGACCGGGCAGGACGCCAGCCTGGTTGTTGACGGCGTTACGCTGAAGAGTTCTACGAATACAGTAAGCAGCGCAATTCCCGGAGTTACCTTTCAGTTGTTATCTACCTCGGCTAGTCCTACTACACCCGTGCAGGTGCAGATTACAAATGACACCTCAGCGATAGGAACGGCGGTCGGTAATGTGGTGAGCGCTTACAACGCCGTGATGAAAGATATAAATGGCCAGGAAGGAAAGGATTCAAGCGGCAATCCGGAGCCGCTGTTTGGCAGTCCGACTTTGGCTTCACTTCAGAATCAGCTTACGAGCTCGCTTCTGGGAGGCGCTGCAAGCGGATCGCTCAAAAGCATTACCCAATTGGGTATCGGTTTCAATCAGGATGGCACTTTGAGCCTGAATACCGACACCTTGAACACTGAACTGAATAACGATTTCTCCGACGTTGTTGGGTTTCTGCAGAACTCCGGCAGCTTCGGCCAAAGCTTCGCTACCACGCTCAACAATCTCGGATCACAGGCGCCGAAGGGCTCCATTTATCTCGCACAGCAAGAGAACAGCGCGCAGGAAGCGGCGCTCAATCAGAACATCAGCAATGAAGACGCGCTTCTCGCGACGGAAAAGACGAATCTTACGACCGAGTTGAATACGGCGAACCAGATTTTGCAGTCGATCCCCGCTCAACTTAATCAGGTCAACGAGATGTATAGCGCCGTGACTGGCTACAACACAACTCCAGGAGGATAAGTGCATGAGAGAGACGAGCTACCAACAACAGGCTTTGGTGGGCGCGACAGGCGTTGAACTTGTAGTGGCACTTTATGATGCTGCAATCCGGTTTCTCTACCGGGCCATGCAGTGCGTGGAAGAGGACGATGTCCGTGGGCGTCGCATTGCGGTGAAGAAGGTTGTCGATATTCTGATGTATCTGCAGGCTCGGTTGCGTCCGGATATGGGAGGCAGTGTTGCCGCTTCGCTCGCCGACTTCTACGCAGCGATGTTCAACATGACGCTGGAAGCGTCGCATCTTGCATCGAAGGAACAGTTTGAAGAGGTGATTGCCTGTGTTCGGAATGTTCGCGATGCGTGGGTGATTGTCGCGCGCGATCCAGAGGCAGGGAGAGTGCTGCCTAGAGAATTGCGGACGAGAGAAGAGAAATTTGTGCCAGTCTCTGAAATACGTGCAACGACGAGCGAGGCCAGTGCATCACGCTGGTTAGCGTAGCTATGTAGCGACGGCCAGCTCTTCTTCGAGGCGCTGCTTCTCGAAGAGGCTGGTGTAATAGCCGTTTCGTGCGAGCAGTTCGTCGTGGGTGCCTAGTTCTTCGATGCGACCGTTGACCAGGACCGCGATCTGGTCGGCGTTGCGCGCGGTGGAGATGCGGTGCGAGATGAAGACGGTGGTGCGGCTCTCCATGCCTTGTCGCAGACCGCTCAGGATGCGCTCTTCGGTGTAGGTGTCTACGCTGGCGAGGGCGTCGTCGAGAATCAGAATACGGGGGTCGCGGATGACGGCACGAGCGATAGAGGTGCGCTGTTTCTGGCCTCCGGAGAGGGTCACTCCGCGTTCGCCGACCATGGTGTCGAAGCCCTTTGGGAATTCAAGGATCTCAGTGCTGATGTGAGCGATGCCGGCTGCGTCTTCCACTTCTTCCATGGTCGCGTCCGGTCTGCCAAATGCGATGTTCTTGCGGATGGTTTCGGAGAAGAGGAATGTCTCCTGCGGCACAAAACCTATGCTCTTGCGAAGTTCGTCCAGCGTGAAGTGGCGGATGGGTTGGCCGTCAATGAGAACAGAGCCGGGCGATGCATCGTGCAGGCGCGGGATGAGGTTAACCAGGGTGGATTTGCCTGATCCGGTAGGCCCTACGATGGCGAGACTGGTGCCGGCAGGGATGTGGAGATTGATGTTGTGCAGGGCGGCGGGCGCATTCGGGTAGGCGAAGGTGAGATTGCGGAACTCAATATCTCCCGTAATGGGGGTGGCCACCGCTGCGGGATCGTCGGCGATGGATGGCTTCTGCTTGAGCAGTTCGTCGATGCGGACTACCGAGGCTGTTCCGCGCTGGAAGAGGTTGACGACCCAGCCTACGGCAATCATGGGCCAGGTGAGTTGCACCATGTAGACGAGGAATGAGGTGAACTGGCCGACGGAGATGCGGTGGGAGACGACTTCGTGTCCACCTACCAGCAAGGTGATCATGAGCGACAGGCCGAGGACGAACTCGAGCGTGGGCCAGAGCATGGCCATGAGGCGGACGAGGTAGAGGCTGCGGCGGATGTACTCCTGGTTAGCGGTCTCGAAGGAAGCTATCTCGGCCTCTTCCTGGACAAAAGCGCGGATGAGCCGGGCCCCGGAGAAGTTCTCCTGCGCCTTGGCGGAGATATCGGAGAACATGGCCTGGATGCGCTCGAAGCGGCGGTGAATGCGGGCGCCGAAGTATTGAACGAGGATGGAGGCGATGGGGAGTGGGACGAAGGCGCAGAGCGTCAGCTTTGGGCTGATGCGGATCATGAAGGGCAGCGCGGCAGCGGTGAAGACGATGGTGTTGGCGCTGTACATGATGGCCGGGCCGAGGAGCTGGCGGACCGCGGCGAGGTCGTTGGTGGTGCGGGCCATGATGTCGCCGGTGCGATGGGTGTGGAAGAAGCTGGCGGACTGGCGCTCGAGGTTGGCAAAGAGATCGTTGCGAAGGTCATACTCGATGTCGCGAGAGGCCCCGATGATGACTTCGCGCGTGATGTAGAGGAAGATGGCGGCAAAAATTGCGATGACGAGGAGGCGGAGCGCGTGGTGGACGACTTTGGCCTCGGTGAGACCATGCTGCATGTCGTCGATGGCGCTGCCGATGACCAGTGGGATAAGAATTTTGATGACGTTGTAGCAGATGACGGCTACGCCGCCCCAGGCAAGGCTCTTCCAGTATCGCCTGAGGTATGGGAACAACGGTCTAAGTCTATCGAGCATGATGAGTTATTCTAAGTCGCCTTCGATTTAGACGCGACTAGATGCCCTCAGGATGCGGTAGAGTTTGGACGAGAGTAATGGTCGGGTCATTCAGGTGCTCGCGCAGAAGGCGCTGGGTCAGGGCCTTCAGGTCTTCTCCGGTCTTTGGGAGGATGAAGGTGTTGGCGGCTTCGGACCACTCGAGCTTGAAGCTGGTGGAGGTGGCTGAGATCCAGAGTTGACGGACCGGGGTATTGGGAGTGAGGACGAATTTGCTGGTGCCGTCTTCGAAGACAATGTTGAGGACGCCGTTATTCTCCTCGGCTTCAAAGGCCTCGGAGTCCTCTTCGGCGACGATGAGGGATTGCTTGAGGGCTTCGAGGGCGCGATCGGATTCGCGGCGGAATGTGGTTTCGTCGAGCATGGGTTTAGTTTAGCGCGGCTGAGTAGAAGGGATTTTTGCGGATGGCGTTTCTGCCTTGGAATTTTTCTTCCTATTGCTACTGATGTGGCCGGGCGCGGTTGGTGCGGCGGAGGCTCCGAAGAAGCCTGAGGTTTAGATGAACGAGAAGTTGAATATGCTGGCTACGAAGTGGAAGGTTTCTTAGGGGTTTACGAGAAAGAGAGGGCTGCGGGGGGAAAGAAAGATATTTTCCCCGAAACCTTTTTTGAGTGCCGGTGTTTACGCGATAGAGGCGGAAGTCTACTTGCAAAGAGTTCCGCGTCATCTGCAATTCTTCTCGGACAACGAAGCTGCGTTTTCGTAGCTTCGTTGCTTTTTATTCGCGCGGCTTCTTCGACCGCAGCCATCCCCGCAAAATTGAGAGAAAATAGCCGCCCTGGACGATCAGGACAATCGCGTAGACAGCGAGAAGGTGCCTGTGTTCTATAGTGCTCAGGTTAAAGAAGGTGTGCCAGGTCATTGAGCGGTCTCCAGGGAGGCTTCGATGGCACTGAGGGCAGCGTCCTGCTCGGCCAGTTGACGGCGGCGCTCGAGGGCGAAGCGGAAGCCCAGGATGAAGATGCCCCACATGGCCCAGCCAATAATGTTCCAGACGAAGGCAGGCATCATGGAGGGGTCGAGGCCGGAGTCAGGACCGCCGCCAAAGACCGGAGCCGGATGCTGGGTGCGCCACCAGCGGATCGACATATAGACGATAGGCACATCCACGGCGGCGAAGACGGAGAGAACGGCGGCGAGCGTCTGGCTTTGGCCGGCGGAGGAGAAGCGCCGCAGCATCAGGTAGCTGACGTAGAGCAGCCAGAGCAGCAACATGCTGGTAAGGCGCGGGTCCCACGTCCACCAGATGCCCCAGGTAGCGCGTCCCCAGATGCTGCCGGTGACCAGGCAGATAGTGGCGTAGACCACGGTGACTTCGGCGGCGGTGAGGGCGAGAGCGTCCGAGGTGAGGGCCTTGAGGGGATCGCGGCGGCGCCAATAGAGATAGGCGAGCGAGGCCACGAAGTTAATGTAGGGGAAGAGCAGGCTCAGCATCGAGCTGGGAACGTGGTAGTAGAAGATCCGTCCAGCGTCGCCCTGGGCTGCGTCGGTAGGGACGAGAAAGATCGCTTCGCGGAAGCCGATGAGGAGGACGACGAGGGTGGCGAGGAACCAGAGCCAGGCGACAGTGCGGAAGATGGCGGGTCGGGACACTATGCGGGTAATTTTACCGCGAAAGCGCTATTCGGCGTTGAGCACGGTTTCAAAGAGCAGAATGCAGACGATGGTGAAGATGAGATCGTATCCGGCGAGCTGGGTGATCCAGGTATTGATTTCGAGGGGATCGAGCTGGGCGGTGAGAACTCCGGTGGTGGCTTCGACCATTCCGAGAAGTGCAGGCAGTGAGATGGGGAGGAGCAGCAGGGGAAGGAGGAGTTCGCGGTTGCGGGTGCGCAGGCCGAGCACGGCGAAGAAGGTTCCGTTGACCACCAGCGCCCAGGTGCCGAGGGGAAGGATCAGCGCGAGCAGCCACGCATTGCCTAAAACTTGCAGGTTGTAGAAGACGATGAAGACCGGGGCGAGGACGGCTTCGACGACGAGGACGAAGAGCATGTTGGCGAGGGCTTTGCCAAGAAAGAGCGCGGAGGCCGGAGCCGGGGACATGCGCTGGGCTTCGAGAACCTGATGGTTTTGCTCGCGTGTCCAGGACTGGTTGAGGGCAGTGACGGTGGCGAAGAGCAGCGCGACCCAGAGGATGCCGCCGGAGATCTGGCGGGAGACGGCGGCAGTGGGGTCGAAGGCGAGCGAGAAGACGACGACGACCAGCAGCGAGAAGAAGAGCATTCCGTTGATGGAGTCGCGGGAGCGCCACTCGATGCGGAGGTCTTTGCGTAGGTGGGCGAGGACGTGGCCGAGATATTTCATTTGGTGAGATCGGCCAGGGTGGCGTTGGCGGCGCGGAGGTAGTCGTCGGGGGTGAGGAGGAGTTGCAGACCGCGCTGGCCGGCGGAGATGGAGATGAGGTCGTGTAGCTCGATGGTCTCGTCGGCGTATGCGGGGAAGGGTTTGCGGGCGCCCATGACGGTAACTCCACCGCGAATGTATCCGGTGAGGGGTTCGACTTCTTTGAGTGAAGCTAGTTCCGCCTTTTTCGCATTAGCTGCGTGGGCTAATTTCTTGAAATCGAGTTCGGCATCACCGGGGATGACAGCGAAGAGATGGTCACCGGTGTTGGTTTGGGCGAGGAGAGTTTTGAAGACCTGCTCAGGGGGAAGGCCAATCTTGCGGGCCACCGAGATGGCGGTCAAGTCTTCGGGGTCTACCTCGTAGGCGCGGAGTTCATAGGGGATGCCCAGGCTGTCGAGGAGGCGGGCAGCGTTGGTTTTGGCGGGGAGCTTCATTGGCCGTTCTCCGGCTGAACAATTTGGCCGTTGCGCATGATGAGGGTAACGTCGGCGATAGGTTCGGCGAGGTGGGCCTGATGGGTGGTGAGGAGGATGGTGCGGCTGCCGCTGCCCCCGTCTTTCTTGTAGACCGGCCACGTGCGGAAGTCGGCGAGGAGCTCGACCATGTGGTGGGCGGAGGCCACGTCGAGGTTGGAGAAGGGCTCGTCGAGGAGGAGGAGTTCGGGGTCGGTCTGGAGGACGCGGGCGAGCGAAGTACGCTGGCGCATTCCTTGCGAGTATTGGCCGACGGGACGGGTGAGCGTGGGGTCGAGGCCGACGGCGCGGAGTGCCATCTCGGGGCTGCCTACGCAGGCGCAGCCGCCTTCGCGGTAGAGGGAGGCGAAGTAGTTCAGGTTCTCCATGGCGGTGAGCTCGTCGTAGAGCATGGTCGAGTGGCTCATGTAGGCCATGCGGCGGCGCTGGTTTTGCGGCGGCTCAGAGAAGACGTGCGCGGTGCCGCGAGTTGGAGTGATGAGACCGGCGATAAGGCGCAAGAGGGTCGATTTGCCGGCCCCGTTTTCGCCGACGATGACAGTGCAGGAGCCTGCTTCAAAGGTTGCGGAGACGTTGCGGAGGGCGGCGAAGGTGCCGTAGATCTTGGAGACGGATTGCACTTCGGCGGCAGTGCCGGGCTTGGCTGACTTCTCCATTTATTTTTTGAAGTCGGCGGGTAGAGCAGTTGCGGTGGCTGTTGGCGTGGCGGGTTTAGCTGGAGCGTACTTGGAAGCGCACTTGGCCTGAAGCTGCGTGGCGTGGAAGACGCCGTCGTGGCCGAAGGTGCCTACGGCCAGGGCCTGGGCGTCGTCCTTGAAGGTGTCGGGTGGCGGCTCGACGCCTTTGTAGCTGACCTTGAGGGTGCGGTTCTGTTCGAGGAGATTGAAATCGACATAGGTGCCGCTGCGATGGATGCTGCCTGGAGCTACGTTGCCTGCGACGCGCAGGTGGCGGACGTAGGCTTTATTGCCCATGGCCTGCAGCTCGCCGATGGTGACGTAGTAGCTCTTGTTGTCGCGTACGCCGGTGAAGGCGAGGTAGCCCATCGTGGCCATGATGATGACCGCGGCGATGACGATCTTTGCGGGACTCTTCTGCGGGGTAGACATGATCTTCTATTGTAAGTCTACGGATTTGTTTGCGGTTTGGGTAGAGTGGGAGCGCAGCCATTGTCGTGCGTTTTGCGGCGTATACTAACTCGATAACACCGGTATGAATTGGGGAAAACAATGAGCACTCATGAAAATGGAAGTGGCGCAAACGGCAATGGATACAAGGTGCCGACGGGGCGGGCGGAGTGGATCGTCAAGCGCAAGGCTGAGGCGGAGCGGACGGGCGACACGAATATGTCGCAGATGCACTTTGCGCGCAAGGGGCTGATTACGGAAGAGATGGCCTATGTCGCGCAGCGGGAAAAGATCGCGGCGGAGCTGGTGCGGAGCGAGGTTGCGAAAGGTACCATGATTATCCCGGCCAACATCAACCACGTTGAGCTGGAGCCGATGGCCATTGGGGTGGAGTCGCTGTGCAAGATCAATGCCAATATCGGGAACTCGGCGCTGGTGTCGAATGTAGATGAAGAGTTGCGGAAGCTGCATACCGCGGTGCACTTTGGCGCCGATACGGTGATGGACCTTTCGACGGGCGGCGACATTCCCATGATTAGGGAGCAGATTCTGCGGCACTCGCCGGTACCGATTGGGACAGTGCCGCTGTATGAGGCGCTCTCCCGCGTGAAGAAGCTGGAGGATTTGAATATTGACCTGTACCTCGAAGTGATTGAGGAGCAGGCGCAGCAGGGCGTGGACTACTTTACGATCCATGCCGGGGTGCTGATTCAGTATGTTCCGCTGGTGGCGAAGCGCATTACCGGTATTGTGAGCCGGGGCGGCGCGATTCTGGCACAGTGGATGACGAGCAACCACAAACAGAACTTCCTGTATGAGAACTTCGACCGCATTACGAAGATCATGGCGAAGTATGACGTGAGCTACTCGCTGGGCGATGGGTTGCGTCCGGGATGCGTTGCCGATGCCAGCGACGAGGCCCAGTTCGCCGAGTTGAAGACGCTCGGCGAGTTGACTCGGGCAGCGTGGAAGAGCGATGTGCAGGTGATGATCGAAGGGCCGGGGCACGTGCCGATGGACAAGATCAAGGAGCAGGTGGACAAGGAAGTGGAGCTTTGCGATGGCGCTCCGTTCTACGTGCTGGGACCGCTGGTGACCGACATCGCTCCGGGATACGACCACATTACCTCGGCGATCGGCGCAGCGATGATCGGATGGCATGGCGCGGCGATGCTCTGCTATGTGACTCCGAAGGAGCATCTCGGACTGCCGAATGAGAAAGACGTGAAGGACGGCATCATCGCTTACAAGATTGCTGCTCATGCGGCGGACATTGCCCGTCACAGGCCGGGGGCGCGTGATCGGGATGATGCGATCTCTTATGCGCGGTACACGTTCGACTGGGACAAGCAGTTTGCGCTATCGCTTGACCCGGATACGGCGCGAGGGATGCACGATGAGACGCTGCCGGATGACTACTACAAGGAAGCGGCTTTCTGCAGCATGTGCGGGCCGAAGTTCTGCAGCATGAACTGGTCGAGCAAGGTGGATGAGTTCAATGCGAAGGAGCATGGGCTGAAGAAGCCGGACCTGACGCAGATTGTCACCGAGCAGATGGCGCTGCGCGGGTAAGCCCTTTTCATTGCAATAAGTCAGGCCCAGCATTTGTGCTGGGTCTTTCCTTTTTGCTGTTGATGTATGCACAGATGTGATAGCTTGATTAGTTTTAGTTATGGTGTGGAGGCTTGCGGATGTTTGGACTAACCGACGAACAGGAGCAGTTGCGGAAGGAGGTGCGGGCGTTTGCGGAGCGGGAGATTGCGCCGCATGTTTCGGAGTGGGACGAGAAGAGCCAGTTTCCCGGTGAGGTGGTGAAGAAACTGGGGCCGATGGGGTTGATGGGAGTGATCTTTCCCGAGGCGCTGGGGGGCGCGGGGATGGGTTATGTGGAGTATGTGCTGGCGGTTGAGGAGCTGTCGCGGGTGGATGGCAGCGTGGGGATTATTGTGGCTTCGCACAACTCGCTTTGTACGAACCACATTATGCTGGCAGGCAATGACGAGCAGCGGCAGCGGTGGGTTTCCAAGCTGGCGAGCGGACAGTGGCTGGGAGCGTGGGGGCTGACCGAGCCGGGGTCGGGGTCGGATGCGGCGGGGGCTCGGACTACGGCCGTGAAGCGTGGAGATAAGTGGGTGCTGAATGGGAGCAAGACCTTTATTACCAATGGCAGCTATGCGGACTGTGCGGTGGTGCTGGCGGTAACCGATCGTGAGCAGGGGACGCGAGGGATCTCGGCGTTTGTGGTGGAGAAGGGGACGAAAGGCTTTCGTGCGGGGAAGAAAGAGAACAAGCTGGGGCTGCGGGCGAGCGATACTTCGGAGCTGATCTTTGAGGAGTGCGAGCTTCCTTCAGAGAATCTTGTCGGCAAGCTGGGCGAGGGCTTCAAGGATGCGATGCGAGCGCTGGATGGTGGGCGGATTTCGATTGCAGCGTTGAGTTTGGGGATGGCGCGGGGAGCGCTGGATGCGGCGATGAAGTACGCGCAGCAACGGCGGCAGTTCGGCAAGGCGATCAGCGAGTTTCAGGCGATTCAGTTCAAGCTGGCGGATATGGCGACTCAGCTTGACGCGGCGTGGTTGCTGACGATGCGAGCGGCGCAGATGAAGGATGCCGGACAAAGGGTGACGCGGGAGGCGGCGATGGCGAAGCTCTTCGCCAGCGAGGCAGCGTGCAGGATCTGTGACGAGGGCGTGCAGATTCATGGGGGCTATGGGTTTATCAAGGACTATCCGGCGGAGAAATTTTACCGCGACGTGAAGCTATGCACGATCGGCGAAGGGACAAGCGAGATTCAGCGGATGGTGATTGCGCGGGAGTTGTTGGGAACGGCCCCCAGCCGGGGGTGAGGCAGGGAACAGCGAAGGCATAACACCGATTTGCACCGATGACATCGGCCAAGGCGAGATGATTTATGGTGAATTTAGTTTAGTTTCGAATAGTTTAGTGTCGAAATAGTTTAGCTTTGAACTAAGTTAGTATTGAAGCAGTTGCTGGAGGACGATGGCTTCATTGTGTTGCTCGTCCTTTGCTCCGTAGAGAAGCGTTGTTTTTCCTTTGGCCGCTTCTTTTTTCAGGAGAACTACCTGCTCAGGATTGTTCTTGAGTTCGGCTTTGTAGCGGGTCTGGAACTCTGCCCACTTCGCGGGATCGTGACTGAACCACTTTCTAAGTTCGGTGCTGGGGGCGATCTCTTTAAGCCAGAGATCGACGTGGGCTTTTTCTTTAGTGAGGCCTCGTGGCCAGAGCCGGTCTACGAGGATGCGGGTGCCGTCTTCTTTGGCGGGGGTTTCGTAGACGCGCTTGAGCTTGATTGTCATGATTTTCTCTTACGGATGAACTAAGTGCCGTAGCCTCGGTGTTTCATGGAGGCGAGCTCTTCATCGCTGGGCCAGGAGATAGTCAACAGGAAGGCGGAGTCTTCGACGGCTTCTACGTCGTGCCGGATGGAGGCGGCGAGGGTGAAGAGGTTGCCGACGCGGAGATCGTGTGGGTGGTCCTTAGTGCTGACGCGGATGTGGCCTTTGAGTACCTGGATGGAGATGGTGCCGTCAGCGTGGTGCTCCTTCATTCTGGCGGCCTTTTCCATGGCGATGAGGACGATTCTGAAGTCGTGCTTTTTGAAGAGGGTTTTGGCGTAATGGCCGGAGGGCCATGGCTTTTTCTGCTCGGAGTCGGCGATCTCCTTGTGGAGATCAAACTGCGCCTGTTTATCGATCATGGTGCCGTCTTGCTGGGAGGTTGTCATCTTCTGCTCCTCCTTAGATAACAGAATGGGATTACAGAATGAATGCTCTTCTGAATTTTGATGCAGAAATGTTCGTGGATGGTTACGGACGCTCGGGGTAGGTGTGGGGGATGAATGTTTCATATACTTGTAATTCGCTTTGTGTGCGGCTCGGCAGGCGAAAGACGCGGTTTGGGAGATGGATCGGTGACGACGAATATTACTACGGCGGCGGTTGGATTTGCGCAGGAGAACCAGGCGCGGTTTGTGGATGAATTGAAGGCTTTGCTGAGGATTCCTTCGGTGTCTACGCTGCCGGAACATGTGGGGGACGTGCGCCGAGCAGCGGAGTTTGTGGCGGCTGAGTTGAAGCGCATTGGCATGGAGCATGTCCGGTTGATTGAGACGAGTTCGACCGAAGAGGTCGTGACGGACGCGACGGGCAATGCGCGCGTGGTGCCGCCGCGGATTGGGCACCCGCTGGTTTATGCGGACTGGCTTCACGCAGCACCCGCAGTGGATGGAAAGCTGGCCCCTACGGTGCTCTGCTATGGACACTACGATGTGCAGCCGCCCGATCCTCTGGATGAATGGAAGACGCCGCCGTTTGAGCCTACGGAGCGCGATGGGAATATCTATGCCCGGGGAGCCGTGGATGATAAGGGACAGATGTGGATGCATGTGAAGGCGCTGGAATCGCTGATGGCTGCGGGGGGCGGAAAGCTGCCGGTGAATGTGCGGGTGATCGTTGAGGGGGAAGAGGAAGTTGGCGGGGAGGGAATTGCCGAGTTCGTGAGGGAGCATGGGGAAGAATTGAAAGCGGATGTTGCGCTGGTCTCGGATACGGAGATGTTTGCGCCGGAGCTGCCGACGCTGTGTGTAGGGTTGCGAGGGATGATTTATACGGAGATTGAGGCGCGAGGGGCGCGGACCGATCTGCACTCGGGGATGTATGGCGGTGCGGCCCCGAACCCTTTTGTGGCGCTGGCGCAGGTGATCGCGAAGTTGAAGGATGAAGATGGAAGAATTCTAATTCCGGGGTTCTATGACAAGGTTGCCAAGCCTACGGATGCGGAGCTGAAGGCGTGGAAGGCGCTGCCGTTCGATGAGGAGCATTATCGGGAGACTGAGGTGGGTTCGGTTGCATTGACCGGGGAGCCGGGATATAGCGTGCTGGAGCGGACGTGGGTCCGGCCTACGCTCGATGTGCATGGGATGCCGGGCGGGTTTACCGGGGCGGGAGCGAAGACCGTGATTCCGGCGAAGGCGGTGGCGAAGGTGAGTATGCGGCTGGTTCCGGATATGACGCCTGCGGAGAGCTTTCGGCAGTACAAGGCTTATGTAGAGTCGATCTGTCCAAAGGGGATTGAGCTTGAGGTCAGGCTGATCCATGCGGGCGATGCGATTGTGGTGAGTACGGACAATGAATATGTTCGCGCGGCCACGGCGGCGATGCATGAGGTATTCGGCAAGGAGACGGTCTATGTGCGCGGGGGAGGGTCGATTCCGATTGTGGGGGACTTTGAGCGGGAGCTGAAGATTCCGACGGTGATGATGGGTTTTGGCCTGCCGGATGACAATCTCCATGCTCCGAATGAGAAGTTCCATCTGGCCAATTTTCATAGGGGAATTGAGTCGATTGTGCGGTGGTTCAGCAAACTGGAGGCTTGATGGATGTACCTCTGCCTTCCGAGATAGGCGGCTATGTCTTTGCCGGTGGCAGAAGTTCGCGTATGGGCCGGGACAAGGCGCTGCTCGAACTGGCTGGCAAGCCGCTTCTCCGCCATGCTGTGAAAAAGTTGCGGCGCGTCTGCATGGATGTACATGTGTTGACCGCCAATCTCGAGTTTGCAGCATATGCACCGATCGTTCCGGATATTCATCCTGGCTGCGGACCTTTGGGGGGAATGGAAGCTGGGCTTGCCCATTCAGCCTTCGCATGGAACTTGTTTATGCCGGTGGATATGCCGTTTTTGCCCTCGGCATTTCTGGACAACTGGATAAGACGAACGCTTATGGATGAGAAGAGGGGAGCGCGGCTGTCGATGTTCACAGTGAAGGGGATGCCGCAACCGACGCTGGCGATGGTCCACCGGGATGTGATTCCGTCTGTGGCGAGCGCGATGGAGCGGCAGGAGTTCAAGCTGTACCCCGTTCTGGAACAGGCGGGTAGGGAACTGGCGGCGAAGCGGGGCGTATTGCTGGGGATGGCGTTCCGCAATTTGCCATGGAACGATCAAGGGACATTTCAAGGGACGCTTTGGGCTGCGCATCCGGGCCAGGAGGCATGGTCGACGACGACCGAGGCGCAGCAGGAGGCGAAACATCTCTGGTTTGCGAATCTGAACACGCCGGAGGAGTTTGCGGAGGCTGAGCGGCACGTGGCGGCGCTGGATACGTAACCGATGTTACCGGATAATAAGGGTCACATTGCATAAAACCGGGTTGACGGGCATCTGATGAAAGAATAGTCAGAAGGACAGAGGACGGACACGATGGCGGAGCTGGACGGCGAGAGTGACCCACGGAAGAAGAATGAGCGGCCGGTGGAGGCAACGAACCATGAGGGGTCGGCGCATGTGTCGGATGTTGGGGCTACGGAGGGGGCGGACGGGGAAGAACCGCTGATTACGGATGTTTCGGCGGATGTGGCGCCTGCTGTTGAAGAGTTTATGGAGCAGGCGGCGCAGCAGAATGAGGCTGCAGCCGAGGCCGTGCCGGATGTCAGAAGTAAGCCGGGGTCGTATATCTCGTTTGAGCACGTGTACAAGTCGTTCGATGGTTTTGTGGTACTGGACGACGTTAGTTTCTGTGTGAATTCAGGGGAGACGCTATGCATTATGGGGCGGAGCGGCGTGGGCAAATCGGTGTCGCTGCAGATGCTGTTGGGCTTTCTGAAACCGGATAAGGGAATCATCCGAGTCGCGGGAGAGGATATCTGTGGGCTCAAAGAACGGGAGTTGCAGGCAATTCGGCGAAAAGTGACGATGGTGTTTCAGAACGGGGCGCTGTTCGACTCGATTACGGTGGGGGAGAATGTGGCGTTTCCGCTGCGGGAGCGGGGTGAGCTGGCGGAGGAACAGATTCGGCAGGTGGTGAAAGGCCTGTTGGAGATGGTGGGCGTGGCGGGGATGGAAGATCTGCTGCCGTCGGACCTGTCTACGGGGATGAAGCGGTCGGTGGCAATTGCCCGGGCGCTGGCAGCGCAGCCAGAGGCGGTGCTGTATGACGAGCCGACGACGATGGTCGATCCCTTGATGGCGCATCTATTAGGGAATCTGATAGAGCGATTGAAGCAGCAGCTTCACCTGACCAGCATTGTTGTGACGCACGATACGCGATTTGCGAAGAAATTGGCGGACAGGGTGGTGTTGCTCCATGGAGGGAAGGCGCATTTTTTTGGCACGATGGAAGAGATGGAGCAGAGTGGCGATCCCATATTGAAGGAATTTCTCGCTCTGGATGAGTTAACTGTGCCGGTTTAGTCTGCTGAGGGATTAGACTAGTTGTAGTAAAAATACTTCTATCAATAGTTTAGCTTGTTATAGCTGCAAAAAATGCAGAATTTGATATTGCTATGTTGAGGGTGCCGAAGTATTCTTGCAAAAGGACGCGTTGCTTCCGCAGGAATGCCTGTTACCTCGAAGAATTAATTGCGGGTAATTGGAAACCTGGTGCTCTGAACCGTGTTCTTTCTTGCAGTATTTGAATTTTTCGCTCGTGCAATATGCCGAGGTGATTTCTGGCATCTTACCGACTGTGAAGCCAAAGGGATATCACAGTAAAGAGGCGTTCGCTATGGCGACACCAGATTATTTGCAACAAGTTATCGTTTCAGCAAGGGCGCGGGCTGCCCATGATAGACGTACCTATTCGACCCGATTTGGATTGTTCCGTCGTCCTTCGATGACCAGCATGGTGTGGGCCTCGCTCGATCTGATGATCGTGATTGTGGCGACAATCCTGGCGCTGCGTGTGCGGGTGGTACTGCCTGCACCTGTTCCTGCGCTCTATGTCGTTCCCGATCTGATTACATCATCGCCACGGACTTTGTTTTTTTATATCGGCTGGTTTGCTCTGTGCCTCATCTTTTTTACGCGATCGTATGGGCTGTATGGGCCGATACAGAACCGCAGTGGTCTGCATGAGCAGAGAATGACGGTACAGGCGACGCTTACTTCGGGATTGCTTCTCTGCGGCGCCTTGTATGTGTTTAATGGGGTCGCCATTTCACGTATTGTGATTGTGCTGGTGGTCGTGTTTTCAGCGGTCTTGTTGTGCGTGAGGCGGGCGGTGTGGCGGCAGATGGCCTATAACCGCTTCCGAGAGGGAATCGAGACGCGCAACGTACTGATTGTCGGCGCGGGGCGGGTTGGATATGCGTTGCGGAACCATCTGGAGTCGCTGAACCATCTTGGATTTCGCTTCAAAGGCTTTGTTGCTCTGACGGAGCGGGAGGCGGAGTCCGGGGACGCCGAGATGATTGGCGATGTGCGCAACTGCCTTTCGCTGGCGCGATCGTTGTTTGTGGATGAGATTTTCTTTTCAGTTCCAGCGGATAAAAAGCTGGTTATCGGCATGGTGGAAGAGGCACGGGTGGCCGGGATCGATGTCCGGGTTGTGCCCGACATGTACGACGGGCTGGCGTGGAACGCGCCAGTAGAGTATATCGGCCAGTTTCCGACGATTCCGCTGCATCGGCGAGACTTTCCCATGGGGGCGTTTTTGCTGAAGCGGGCGCTGGATATTGCCGTGGCGTCGTTTGCGCTGTTGGTGGCTTCGCCGGTTATGGTGGGAATCGCCATTGCTATCCGAATGAACTCGGAGGGCTCAATTTTTTATGGAGCGCAACGAATTGGACGGAAGGGCAGGACGTTTTCCTGCTACAAGTTCCGCACGATGGTGCAGAATGCGGACGATCTAAAAGCAGACCTGGAGCATATGAATGAGCGGGATAGCATTCTGTTCAAGATCGCCAATGATCCGCGGATTACGACAGTGGGAGCTGTGCTGCGGAAGTATTCGCTCGATGAGCTGCCACAACTCTATAACGTATTGCGTGGCGATATGAGCCTGGTTGGGCCTCGGCCTCCTATGGCGACTGAGGTGGAGCAGTATGATCTGGCGCATCTGCGCAGACTGGATGTGCTGCCGGGCATTACTGGTTTGTGGCAGGTGGAGGCCCGGCAAGACCCATCCTTTGACAGCTATATCTCGCTGGACACGGCCTATGTGGAGAACTGGAGCCTTTGGCTTGACCTGAAGATTCTAGCGCGGACGGTGCATGTGGTATTGAACGGAACGGGCACCTAGGCGGTAGACTTAAGGCTGTGAAGATCGCTCTTGCACAGATTAATCCGACGGTTGGGGATTTCGTTGGAAATACGAAAAAGATTCTTGAATATGCGGTCCGCGCTCATGAAAAGGGTGCGGACCTGGTTGTCTTTCCAGAGCTTGCCGTGTGCGGGTACCCGCCGGCAGACTTTCTGGAGAAGGCTTCTTTTATTGCCAGGGCTGGTCAGGCAGTGGGGGAGATAGCCGAGTGGACGTCCATGAGCGGCCGTCCGGCTATTCTGTGTGGGACGGTGATGCCGGCGGAGTCGTCGGTGGGCAAGAGAGTGCGCAATGTAGCTGTTCTGCTGCGTGGCGGGCAGGTAAGTTTTGTGCAGCAGAAGATGTTGCTGCCGTTTTACGACGTGTTTGATGAGCAACGCTACTTT
This sequence comes from Acidobacteria subdivision 2 bacterium RH1 MAG20, assembly GCA_002197545.1. Next base: position 60,261 of record NFUO01000004.1, read on the forward strand.
GAGCCAGCGGTCGAGCAGACGCTGACGTCCTTTGATGGGCAACCGCTGGCAATTACGATCTGCGAGGATGCATGGAACGATAAGGGTTTTTGGCCGCGGCCCATGTATCAGGTTGATCCGGTAGAGGCCCTGATGGGACAGTGGGGGACGCAGGCGGAAGATCTGGCTGGGCGGCAGCGGATTATTTTGAATATTTCGGCGTCTCCTTACTGCCAGGGAAAGCCCGAGGTGAGGCAGAAGATGTTGGCGGCACTGGCTGAGCGGCATGGTGCCTATGTGGTGATGGTGAACCAGGTGGGCGGTAACGATGGGCTGGTGTTTGATGGCTCGTCACTGGTGATTGGGCCAAAAGGCCAGGTAGTCTCGCGCGCGGCTTCGTTTGCTGAGGATATGGTGATCTTTGATACCTCCGCTGATCCTGGCGTGGCAGCGGTTGTGGGTAGTCTCGTACTGGATGAGGTTGCGGAAACCTGGCAAGCGCTGGTGCTGGGGACGCGGGACTATGTGCGGAAATGCGGATTTACAAGGGCTTTGGTAGGACTGAGCGGGGGCATCGATTCGGCGCTGGTTGCGGCAATTGCGGTGGAGGCTCTGGGAGCGGAGAACGTGCTTGGTGTGGGAATGCCGAGCGAGTATTCGTCGCTGGGGTCGATCGGCGACGCGCGGGGGTTGGCAAGAAATCTTGGAGTGAGATTCGAGTTGCTGCCGGTTCATGATGTATTTGCGCAATATCAGAATGTGTTGCGGCCATTATTTGAAGGAACGCCCTTTGGGCTGGCGGAGGAGAATTTGCAGGCGCGGATACGGGGTTCGCTCTTGATGGCGCTGTCGAATAAGTTTGGCTCGCTGGTGCTGACGACGGGAAACAAGAGCGAGATGTCGACGGGCTACTGTACGCTTTACGGCGATATGGTGGGCGCACTGGCGGTGATCGGCGACGTAATGAAGACGAAGGTTTATGCGCTGAGCCGTTATGTAAATCGGAGACGCGAAGTGATTCCGTGGGCGACGATCGAGAAGCCGCCTTCGGCGGAATTGCGGCCAGAACAACGAGATACGGACTCTTTGCCACCCTACGAGGTGTTGGACCCGATTCTGGAAGCTTATGTGGAACGCTATTGTTCCGCCGAGCAGATTGCGGACGAGCAGGCAGTTGATATTGCTCTGGTGCGGTCGATTTTAAAGTTGGTCGAACGAAGTGAATATAAGCGGCAACAGGCGGCGCCGGTGCTTAAAGTGACAAAAAAATCGTTCGGAACAGGACGCCGATTTCCCATAGCGGTCAAGGTTCAGGTGTAATAGAAGTGCTGCGCGCGTAGAGCGGCAGCGGAGGAAAGATTCTTTGAAGACTTCAAAATGGATGTTGGCAGGATTGGCGTCGGTGCTCAGCGTTGCAGTCATCGCTGGGGCCCAGACAGGGACGACCGGAACGGCACCGAAGGCAACAACGCCGTCGGCTCCGGCGTTGCACTTGAATGATTTGGGGCAGATGAGCAAGCCCGATCCGTTTCCCGCTGCGAATCCAAAGTACTTCACCGCGGCTTCGCCAACTGTGGATACGGTGAATGCTTTTCTAAAGGCATTGTGGGGATATGATGCCAATCGTATCTGGCGGGTAGAGGCCATTCAGACGACAGGCGCGCCGGGTGTGAGCAAAGTGGTTGTCTTTGTATCCGACAAGTCGCCCAATGCGAAGGTGCAGACGACCGCATTTTTTGTGACGCCTGATGGGAACCATGCGATTGCGGGAGATGGTGTTATTCCGTTTGGAGCGACGCCGTTTGCGGCTACACGCAAGATATTGGAGGCGCGGGCCGATGGCGCGGCGCGTGGCGCGGCGAGCAAAGATCTGTTGCTGGTCGAGTTTGCCGATTTGGAATGTCCCCATTGCAAGGAAGCGCAGGCGACGATGGGCCAACTGTTGAAGGATTTCCCGAATGCTCGAATGGTCTTTCAGAGCTTTCCGCTGGTGCAGATCCATCCGTTCGCCTTCAAAGCAGCAGCCTATGGGTATTGCATACAGCAGCAGAAGAATGATGCTTTCTTTACCTTTGCTTCGGCGGTGTTCGACACTCAGGCTGCTTTGACAGCCGAGACGGGCGATGCGACGCTGAAGAATGCCGTGACCAAGGCCGGGCTTGATCCGGCGGCCGTAGATACATGCGCGGCCACACAGGCGACGAAGGACCAGGTGAATGCGTCCATCAAGCTGGCGGAAGAGGTAGGCGTAAACCAGACGCCGATGCTGGCGGTGAATGGGCACATGTTGCCGATTACGAGTGTTCCTTATGAGACTTTGAAGCAGATTGTGGCTTATCAAGCGGAGTTGGATGGGGTGAGCACTGGGGCTGTTTCTGCTGCTCCCCCGACGGGTAAATAGCAGCTTCTTTTGAAGTGTTTTGAAAGACGCACCCGAAACAGGTGCGTCTTTTTTTCCCTTTGAGGGAAAGTTGCGTTCGTAAAAATCACGAGGATGGACCATCCAGGTTTGATAGAACGCTGAATGTGATGCTCAGGCCATTCGCTGAAAATGCCTGGAGATCTGTGGCTTCATGCGTGCCGCATTGACGAAGCTTTCGCGCTCGGTCTTGAGCTTGTCTGCGTTTCGAGAGTTGTCCTTTGATTTCACGGGCCCAGCCCACGAGTCTGCCTCAATCAGCGTTGCCGTCGCACGGTCATAACCCATGCGCTCAAGGATCGGTGTCTCCTCGCGGTCGTGAGACTCTCCGGCATGTTGTCCCAGAATCTCGGGCACAACACTTTTTCCGCTCTCCCCAACAGACTCCGCAGCCATAACCGACGCCGTGAAGTTAGCTGTAAGACGCTGGGCACACTTTTGCCCGCACAGGTGCTTTACGTCCTTGCGTGAGTGCTTTGGCGACTCCCATCCTCGCAGCTTCAGTTCGCCGCCTTGCTCATAAGCCACGAACCAGCGGCTTGTGGCCTCTTGTTTTTCTGCTCCGCACATATCGCAATTAATTGCCTGCCGGATCATCTCTCTGTCTCCCCGAAGTTGCCGTTAGAAGTTATGTGTTGCGGCACATTCCTCTCATCGGCAGAGATGAAGAATGGATGAGAACAAAAGTATCAAGTTCTTCTTATAAACTGTCCAGAAACTGCACCGGCCGAAAGAGCAGGCCAGATAAGGACAAAAGCGACGGCGAAATACAGGGGTCTCTCCACTGCACCGCGCGATAAAGCTGCGTGGTTCCCTCGGTGTCACTGACTCTTCCATTAATAGATTCCGGGGTATGTTGGCCAAATGCTGTTTGAGGAGCCAACGTCAACATCAGAGCCAGACAATCGAAATTATGCTGCGAGATAGCATTACGATACCTCCTTTGGCCTAACATCAAACTTAATCCGGAGGTGGCTGACCAACCTCTAGAAAATCTGCGTTTCGCCCCCTTGGCTGGACAAGATATGAGAAGGTACATAGGAGTGTCAAGTAATAAAATTACTTTTTCCCTTGTGAAACTATCGGCTTTGAATTTGCGGTATCTAGACTTAGAGTTGGTTTATTAAGGTAGTGGTCATATATGAAGGAGCGTTAGAAATCTAAATATATGCAAAATCATAGCTCACCGAAGACCGAGATCTTCTAAACCACTGGAACCATTCGACTTGATTGATCAAATGCTATCGAACGGCACGTCGTATCCTCCTATTTCTGGGGTCTCTTCGAGCGGCAGCCCATTTAGATTGGCGGCCCGCCTGTGCTTATTCCCTGTGGACTTGAGCTTTTGCGTGCCGATAGGAACGCGAGTGTCGGTGTGCGGTTTTTCTCCGCGCACAAAGTCAGCATCCTGCGTGGCTTGCCTGACCGAGTGTAGAGCTTAGCTTGTGCTTCATCTCCAGGTTAGGTGTTTGATATTCAATCTCTTCCCCAATTTAGGACGAATAGATATTGAAACCTTAAACAACTAAAAAGTGTATTTTGTATGCAAAAAATGTAGTGATGCCATAAATGGCTGCTGGCCAACGGCACTTATCGTCTTGCACAGTCGCGCACGCCCTTGGAATTTCGGCGCACAAGTCAAGCCGGGTCATTAAACATTTCAAATAATAAAATAATAATTCACCCTCAAAAAAACTTATTGACATTAGTTGTAAGAGACGACTATTGTTCGGGACGATCCTAACCGGACAATTTACAGGCGAGAACCCTAAGTTTTTTGGAAATAAAAAGAGTAGACGCACACGAGTTTTGCTGCATTGCATCGATATAGCTTTTGTAGGAGGCAGAAAGAAATGAAAAGCATGTTCAGCGGCGACAGTTTTGGTGAAAACGTTAGAAGGAATAATCCAACGCGCTATGAGGATCGCGCTATGGTTCAATCCTCGTGGTCCCGGCTATTACCTCTTGCGTTGCTTTTAGTGTTCTTATGCGGGGTAAGCCACATCGTCCGCGCGCAAACTTCCAGCGGAACGATTAGCGGCAGAGTTGTTGACCAGACTGGAGGCGTCGTTGTCGGTGCCGAAGTGGATCTGGTGAACGAGCAAACGGGCACCAAAGTGACGACACAGGTGCGTTCCAGTGGAGACTTCAGCTTTCTTGACGTGCAGCCGGGGACCTACACCGCAATTGTACGGATGCAGGGCTACAAGGAGTTGCAGAAGAAGAACTTGACCTTAACCGCCTCGGAACGTCTTTCAGCCGGTACGCTTACATTGAATATCGGATCGGCGTCGGAATCCGTCACCGTGTCCGCAGATATTACTCCAATCCAGATTGACAGTTCCCAGCGTTCCGATGTATTGGATACTCATCAGTTGGACAACCTGCTGGCAATTGGGCGTGATGCGATGGCGCTGGTCCGCGTGATGCCCGGTGTGGTGGGCAGCGAGGGCGGAGAGAGCCTGGGCACCGAAGGAACGCCAACTATCAATGGCGTGAACAGCGAATACAACAGTGCTACGGTCGACGGCGTTACAGGAAATACGCGTGGCCTTTCAACGTTGGATACGCCGCTAAATCTCGACGCTATCAAGGAAGTCAGCGTCATGGCCGCGAATTACCAGGCGGAGTATGGGAAGACTGCTGGCGCAAACATCAACATTGTTACCAAGAACGGTACTAACGAGTTCCATGGCGGGGCTTACTATTATTTCCGTAATGAGGCATTGAACGCCAACAGCTACTTCAATAAATACAATGGGCAAGGGCGCGCGCGTTATCGTTACAACACCATTGGGGGAACCATTGGCGGCCCGATCTTCTGGCCTGGCCACTTCAATACGGCAAAGGACAAATTATTCTTCTTCGTCTCCGTCGAGGACTCGCCGATCACATCGCCCGACGGCTTGAAGAAGTACACCGTTCCAACGTTGCGAGAGATTCAGGGTGATTTTTCGCAGACGTATAACCAGGGCAATGCCGCTCAGGTTCTAAAGAACATCAAGATGCCCGGACAGACAGCTAGCAGTTGCAGCCAGACCGGCACTCCAGGACCGGGCTGCTTTCCCGGCAATGTGATTCCGGCAGACCAGATCAACCCACAGGAACAAGCGCTGCTAAAGATCATCTATGACAACACCATTGGAGCGAATCCTGGCAACGAAATTACCGACCGTACCATCACCTCCGGCAACTACAACTATGTCACGAACTACTCCGCCGACAGGCCGGTCAACCAGGAGATCTTCCGCATCGACTATAACCCGACGGAGAAGCTGCACATGTTCGGGCGCGGCGATCTGGAGGCGGTCAACGACAACTCCCACAGTTCGCCCGCGGCGAAACTGCCTTGGCTATTGCCCATCAACTACAGGACTACCAATCCCAACTTCGTGTTCAACGTTACCTATACCTTTAGTCCGACTTTAGTCAACGAGCTGAATGTCGGAACCGCCGGATGGAGCGAGACGCAGCTTTACAACAAGACAGATCTTGCCAAGGCTCAACTCAATCCCAGCGGATACAACGTACCAGCGCTGTATCCTGGCGTCAACCCGCTGAACCTGCTTCCGAATGCGACCTTTGGCGTGACCAATTCCGCGGATTTCGGTTGGGACAGCCGTTTCCCGATGAAGGATCAGGTCAGGTCGTACAGCGCCACTGACAACGTGACGAAGATCATCGGCACTCATACTTTGAAGTTCGGCATCGATGCGCAGACAGACTCCTATGCGCAGCCGAGTAACAACCGGGTGGGATCATTTTCTTATAACGCAGACCCCTCAAAAAATCCCAATGACAGCAACTACGGCTACTCCAATGCTCTGATGGGAAACTTCGACACTATGAGCGAAGTGACCTCTCTCACCACTTACAAGCCCCGCACCAATGTGGTGGAGTGGTATACGCAAGACGAGTGGAAGGTAAATACCAAATTGACTCTCGATTACGGTATTCGCTACTCGTGGGCCATGCCACAGCGGTTGTCGATTGGCAATAACTTTGTTCCAAGCCTGTATAGCGCATCGGGAGCGCCGATTCTTTATCAGCCGACGACAGCAGATCCCAAGACTAAACTGCCTCGAGCGATAGACCCGACGACAGGAGCCTATGTGCCGGGAGCCTACGGAGGCCTGTTTGTGCCGGGCACAGGAAATCTCAATAACGGTATCCTGTATGTCAACACTAAGGGCTACCCACAGGGGACATACTATGGCAACGGAGTTCTTTTTGCGCCCCGCGTTGGCTTTGCGTTCGATCCCTATGGCAGAGGCAGGACCGTGATCCGCGGCGGTTATGGAATCTTCTACAACGTTCGTGCACGGTCGGGGCAGGAGGGTGACTTAACGAATAACGCTCCAACGGCCAATTCGCCAGAGCAGTTCTATGGGAACATTAATTCTATTCAGAATGCCGGTGGGTTGATCGGGCCCTATGGCGTGAACCATGCCATTACTCTCCATCCTCCGGAGGTGTCTACGATCAATACAAGCCTGGGCATCCAGCAGATGCTGCAGGGAGGGTTGGTCCTCGATGTGGCTTATGTTGGAACCTTCGGCAGGCACCTGAGTGATTACACGCCGATCAATGAAGTTCCGTACGGGGCGGAGTTCCAGCACGTCAACCAAAGCGCTGCAGGCGGAACGCTTCCGGACAACTTCTTTCGCCCTTATCCGGGTTTCGGCACGATCAACATGCAGAACTTCAACCTTACCTCCAACTACAACTCTCTACAGGCGCGGCTTAGCCGCAGGTTCTCGAATGGGCTTGAGTTTGGCGTCTCGTATACCTGGTCGAGGGCGATGGACTATACGGACAGCTACAATGGCACGGTTGCGCTATACCAGAACCTGCGTGCCTGGGACTATGGTCCAGCGGGATGGGACAGGAAACACAACCTGGTCGCAAACTATCTGTGGAGCTTGCCGAAGGCGAGCCACCTCTGGAACAACTTCGCGACGCGCGGATTGCTGGACAATTGGCAGATATCAGGTATTGCCTCCTACATCAGCGGCGCGCCGAAGTCCTTCAGTATCAAGACGAGCAACAATGCGAATATTACCGGCGGCGGCGACGGCGCACGGCTGCAGTTATCGGGCGATCCAATGCATGGCGCGCCTCACACCTTCGATCAATGGTTCAATGCCAGCGTGGTCAGTATTCCGGTTGCCGGCCAGATTGGTACTGCCACTAAACCCGCGGTACTGGGGGAGACTGGAAACGCTCCGAGGATTAATTACTTCCTGCCCGGTGATACAAACTTCGATACGGCCCTGTTCAAGAACATTCCAATCGAAAACAAGTTTGTAATTCAATTCCGCCTGGAGACTTACAACACGTTTAACCATTCGGAGTTCAACGGCCTGAACGGTACCGCTACCTTCAAGAATGCAAATAGTTCCGATCCCTCCGTGAATCCCGAGACGGATGCTACGTTTGGACAGCTAAACAGCACTCTTGATCCACGCAGATTGCAGTTAGCTTTGCGGATAAATTTTTGAGTGCGGCTACTGGTTTCTGCTATCGACATTGCATCTGGATGTCTGATAGCAGAAAGTTAAAGATGTTTTTAGACCGCAGTCTTAGTTTTAACGTTTACTCCTAAGATTGTTTTCTGGAAAGGTAACAAATTCGTGAATGAAACTCAAAACACCCTCTTAACTCGGCGTCAATGGCTGAGTAAAGTGCCTACGTCACTCATCGCTACCACGTTGGGAATTAGCCTGCTTGGTGAAAATAGCCTGCCAGCCGAGACGAGCAAAAATGTGATAGCAGGGAATGATCTTGGTGCACGTATTTATAACATTCGCAACTATGGGGCGAAGGGTGATGGCGTCACGCTCGATACAGCAGCACTGCAGGCCGCAGTCGACGCGTGCAACCGGGATGGCGGCGGCACGGTGTTGGTTCCAGCAGGAACGTTCCTGATTGGCGCCGTAGAGCTGAAGAACTATGTAACCTTGCATATAGCTGCTTCCGGAAAATTGCTTGGCAGTGGCGATGGAAAGCAATATCACGCAGTCGACGCTATTCCTCTCCATGGAGACACCACGCTCGAAGATGGCAACTGGGCCCTCCTCTATGCCGTCAACGCCAACAAGATAACGATTGAAGGTCCAGGGACGATCGACGGTCAGGGTGCTCGATTTCACTCGGCCGTTCGCGGCACTCCCCCGCCGAGTGGAATCGGCGGCAACCGTCGGCCATACCATATTCTTTGTTATCGCTGCGAAGATCTCGTTGTCCGCGATATCTCCCTACTGGACTGCGCGTACCACAGCATCCGGATTATTGAGAGCACGCGCATAAATATGGACCACATCTATATTCATAACCGTGTCAACGGTAACAATGATGGGTTTCATTTCATCAGCGCGGAATATGTCACGGTCTCAAATTGCACAGTCAAGTCGCAGGACGATGCTTGTGCGATGTTTGGTAGCTGCAAATTTATAACGATCACCAACTCATCGTTCAGCACGCGTTGGTCTGTCTTCCGCTTTGGAGGTGGATCGGCAGAGAATATTGCTATCTCCAATTGTCTGCTTTACCAGGTGTACGGATGTCCAATTAAGTTCCAGATCAATTCGGGGTCTCGTCATGAAAACATCTCGTTTTCAAATCTTATTTTGCAAGACGTAACTGGCCCAATTCATATCAGTGCAGGCCCGCGAGGTCCGCGAAACAAGCCCGCCGCACCGGGGTTGGCGGCAGCAGCGGTGCAGCCTCCTACTTCACATCCCGAGAGTTCGACTCCTGCGGTCGTTCGGAATATATCGTTCAGTAACATTCACGGTACAGTTACAACCAGCCCCTCGCAGCTTGCGGAAGCTTCTGTCACCAGCGGCTACCGACCCGGTGAAGGGCACTCTTGCATCACGCTCAACTGCGTTGGCGGAGCGGTGATGGAAAACATCTCCTTCGACAATGTCCATCTCACTTTTGGAGGAGGAGGCACTGCGGAAGATGCCGCCCGGCGTGATCTGCCCGAGATCGCCGGAGAGTATTTCATGCTGGGGCCGATGCCGGCTTACGGCTTGTATGCTCGCAACGTCCGCGGCCTTACGTTGCAAAACGTGCGTCTCCAGGTAAGCACTCCGGATCTACGGCCTGCTTTGATCTTCGATCATGTCGAAGATGCAGCTATTAATGGGTTGAGCGTTCAAGGAAATGCCCAGGCGGAGTCAGTAATACGCTTCATTGACTCCAAGCAAACTTTATTGACGGCAACGAGAGTTCTAACCTCGTCCTCTACGTTTCTGCGTTTGGAAGGAACAGGGAATGAGGGAATAATCGTCGACGGCGGGGATCTATCAAAGGCGGCCTTGCCACTGGCATTCGAGAATGGCGCAAAGGAAAATGCTGTGAAATTGCGGAACTGAAGCGTCAGAATCGTTTTACGCAGCATTTCAATGTCGAGCCCAAAAGACAAATTCTTGCCAATCAGGGAAACCCAAACCTAGGTGGTATCAACAAATAGTTGAATGAGAAAATCAAAAATGAATAAGAGCATGGAAGTAAAGGTATGACCAGCGATAGAACTCATCGTTGATGAAGGCGAAATATCAGTCTAGCGATGTTGTCTGTTATGCCCTGTGTAAGGATGCGGTTGAGTCTAGGGTCGGGCTGAATTCTAAGAAAAGTGCTGTGATGCAGAACAAGAGGAATTACCTGAATCGAAGAGCGTTTGTTAAGCTGGCGGGAATTGTGGTTACAGGTTGCACTTTTGTAAATATTTGTGAAGGCGAAGGAGATTCACGGGTAGTAGCCTCACTCTTTGATGGCAAGACGCTTGACGGATGGATACAGAACAAACTACTCCTCGAAGATGCCTACCCGGAGGATCTAATGCAAACTGCGCCGACTAGCTGGATCGTGAAGGATGGTGTTATGGCTAGTACAGGTTCAGGACGCGGGGTGATCTATACGGCAAAAGACTATAGCCGCTACCGGCTGATGTTCACCATGCGGCATGTCTCGGGCAGTCCCGATCATCAAGCCTGCGTTCTCATATTTTGCACTCGCCCAGGAGCGGAGGAGAAGTAGCTAGATGCTCTCGGGGGGTATTCAGTTTCAAGTTCCTAACGGTGGCCACTGGGATTACCGGCCGGGGATGAACAACAGCTGCTGGACAGCCGCACGATCCAGTCCACGCCTGAGTCCGGCGCACGGGCTGGCTACGACGGAGCCAAGCGGAGGAAGGGCTCGAAGGTGTATACGGCAGTCGACACGCTGGGCCACCTGCTGGCGCTGCGCGTTACCCCAGCCGATGAGCAGGACCGAGCCCAAGTCGGCGAACTTGTCAGCCAGGTTCAGGACATCACGGGCGAACATGTCGAGGTGGCCTATGTCGATCAGGGCTATACGGGCCAAGCGGCCGAAGAAGCGGCGGCCGAGCATGGCATCCGCCTCGAGGTGATCAAGCACACCGAGGCTTCGTGCTGCTGCCCAGACGGTGGGTCGTCGAACGAAGCTTCGCCTGGGCTGCCCGCTTCCGAAGGCTCGTACGAGACTACGAACGGCTCGCCACCACCCTCGGCACCTTCCACTTCCTCGCCTTCGCATGCCTCATGATCGCCAACCTTTTCAAACTACTAAATCAAAGTTCATAACAGCCTCTAGGTTTTCCGGAGGGGAAATGGCTGAAGCCTAAATGAAAGTGCGTTCATTTATCGTGATCTCTGTAGCTTCACTTGTGCCACCGCCAATTCACGCTCGCCGGATGATAATGGAGGTCGAAGACAAGCCTCGATAACTTCTAACCAACTCATAACCATAAAGAACCTCCGTCGGCAGAGCATTCCACCTTTTTCCAGTTTTGCCATAGTACTCAGTGCCTCTGCTACGTTGGAACGCTGTTGATATCGCGAAGGACCTGTATTCGTGGCACCCCCCCTTGCATCGGCGGGAAAGGATTCATGGGAATTGAGGCATTCGAGCTATCCCAACCCGCAATGCCCGATCCATAGTGTTGTGATGAATTAAGTTGAGATGTGGGAATCGCTTCAATGGATGTCGCGCCCCCGGGTCGGAACCCGCTACTGTGTCGTAGCCGGTACCGGCATTGTAAGCGTGGGCAATAGTACAACAACAAAGGTTCTAACTTTCGATTGAATGCGGCTATCTTTGTGGTCATCTGCACGGCCAATGCCTGTGCAAGGGGGTGCGTTTAATCCGTTTATCTGCATCGCCATGATTTGCGCCCCGCTTCTGCGCTGATCTGACTGCTGGCTATGCGTTGCTGGTCTTATACGGATATGCACGAGTTCATCCTAATTGCAGATTGAAATACGATTACCTCGGCACACATTTGTGAGTTTAGTTGAGGGCCGCACGCTCCCGATTGAGTTCATCTGGAGTGAGAGGCAAGTATTGTCCCTGAGTGGCGACGACTCTCTGGCCTTCGCGGCTAAGAATATACAGGAGAAATTCCTTCAGGCGGGGTTCGATGGGAGCGTTCGGCGGGCGGTTGAGCTGAATGAAGATACTGCGCGTGAGTGGATAGCTGCGGTCACGAACAGTTCGCTCATTGCACGGTATAAATGGACCATTGGGAGAAAACCCTAGGGCTAAAGCCTTGACGCCGGGCTTTCCCCTGGCATGTGCGAGACCCGCCCACCCGATACCATATTTGTCATGAGAGAGGTCATCCATCATCTGGTCGATGGTGCCAGCATGATCGGTCGCTTGTTTGGCTGAGGTTTCAACGAACTGGCGCAAATTAGGATTCCACTTAGTGCCACCGTGGAAGACCGTAAGTTCGAAAAAATTCGACATGCCGGTGGGCGCGTAACCGTAGGTCTGAATCGTTTTTTCAGCCCATTTACCGGTAAGGCCGAGTTGACCCCAAGTACGGATGTTTTCACTTGCAGGCCGGTGAGGAGTGGAAACCCATTTATAACCCGAATAGCCTCCGGTTCGCTCGGCGCCGAAGATCTGATCGAGCTGCTTCATCGTGAGGTGGGTAAGTGGATTGTCCTTATTGACATAAATGACCGGGGCCCATGTGCGGCCCAGAGCTTCATATGAACCGGTAGCCACCGTGACCTGAAAAGGCTCGTCGTTGTTAAAGACCTCGGCGAAGGAGAGGAATTCAGTGAGGACTGGCTCTCTTCCGTTTGACGCGAGATCTGCGGCACCTGACTCCAAGGCTCCAATCGCAGCATCTCCACTTAGGAGGGAGTCTTGAAACGTGATACCTGGTTGATATCTTTTAAATCCGGCTTCCCAGTCTGCCATCAGGCCGGCGAAGGCGCTGCCGGAATTACGAATGGTTCCGGTGACCTGTTGCGCGGGAGTGTAGTGCGGGAGAGTATCGAGGAGTCGTAAGTTGGCTTCCGTTTGGCTCAAAGCAGAAGAAGTTGTAGCGAAAAGGAGAAGAATCAGATAAGAGCGATAGCGCATGCGAGGCGAGACTCCTTCGACTTGAATAGAGAAGGGAAAGCAGTTGCCAATTCCCCTCAGGGCGGTATGTACGAAACACTCTCCAGGGTTGAGATTAGAAAATCACCTTGACGGCCAGTTGGAGTTGACGGGAAGAAGTGGCGGTTGGACTTGTAAGTACACCTGCCGTCGGCAAGAGTGTAAGTGTAGAGTCATAAAGCTGTTGGTTGTTATTATTTGGCGGCGTGAAGTTGGTATGGTTGAGGATGTTAAATAGTTCGGCGCGAATCTGGATGTTGAAGTCTTCGGATATTTTCTTAATGGTGTTGTTCTTAAAGAGTGAGAGATCAACGTCGGAGAGGCTGGGGCCAGTGATGATGTTGCGGCTGGTGTTACCGCGAAGGAAGGGATTGCCCTTCGGGTTTGAAGGTGAAACTCCAGGAGCGGGAAAGCAGGCAACGTTGACGTAGTTGAGAGCCCCTCCTCGCTTGAAATTGTGGTTGACCGGATCGCATTTGGGAATGCGATCCGGGTAGTCCCAGGGATCACTGCCTCCCTTTCCAAGAGGGTCTCCGCCGATGAGTGGAGTGAAGGGCGTTCCTGTGCTTTGCTTGTAGATTCCGCCGAGCTGCCAACCATTGCGGGCGACTGCCGTGAACCCACGGACTTTCGCATCATCAGGTAAATCGAAGATAGCGTTGAATGCGAAGTCTTTGCTGACATCGAAGTCGGAGCGTCCATAGCTGAGCGATGTGTCATACCAGTCGAGCGAAGGAACAGAGTTGCCGAAGGCATCACCTGCGATCGTCGCAGAGTTGTTGTCGAGACTCTTGCCCCAGGTGAAGGACCCTTTTAATTGCAGATTGCGGCCGACGCGAGCCGTTATGTCGCTCAGTAGTGCGTCATAGAAAGAATTGGACATCCACCACAAAGCGCGAATCGTCCCGACATTTGGATTGACCTGTGTACCGGGCGATGAGGGCCAGAGGTAGCCTTGGGTGGTCTTAGTGGGAAGCACGATGTTGGCATCTTCCACACGGAACGGCTGGTGAATGCCGCGGGAACCCACGTAACCGACCGAGAGCGTTATATCTTTGGCTAACTCATGCTGTACATTGAGATTCCATTGCATTACATAATTACGCTTAGGATTTGGCTGAATATAAGCCTGGCCGAGTGAAGAGGGAGAGGCAGTGAGAGATTGCTGAACGAAGTTAGGGTCAGCACCGAGTTTTACGGCGGGATTGCTGGTTGAGCCTACCTCAAAGTATGGTGCTGTCAACACAGAAAGGATTTCGAACTGATAGAGCAACGGGAGAACGTCATACATTCCGAAGCCCGCGCGGACGGACGTTCTATGATCCTTGAATGGGTCATATACAAAACCGACGCGAGGTTCAAAGTTTTTGTAGGTTGGGTTGTAGAAGTATGGATTACCAAGATGCGGAGTCGCATCGGTTATCTGACGCAACGCAGAGAGTTTACCGGCGACTTCAGTAGGGACGCTACTCATTTCGTACCGTATGCCTAGGTTGAAGGTGAGGTTCGGCTTGATGTGCCAGTCATCCTGGATATAGCCACCTGCTAGAAACTGGCGAAGGTTGCGAGGGCTGAGTGTGCTGGCGATGCCCGCCTGCAACTTTTTAGGTGTGTTGGCGATAAACGCGCTTGTACTGCCGAAATTGAAGAGTCCGTTGGGGTTGCTGAGTGCAAGGATGTTGTTCTGTAGCCGCTCGAAGGCGCCGCCGAACTTGATCGTGTGAGTGCCACGAGTGAGAAAGGCATCATCGTAGCCTTGGAAAGTCGTATAGCGGAAGAGATAACTGGGGGAAGAACCAACACCGCCTACGAGGCGATCCAGGCCGGGAACATTGACGCCGGGCGCGGTGCGACCGGGGATGATGCCGAGAGAAGTATCCCCGGCAAGAGGATTAAGTGCCGAGACACCCAGATCATTTGCAATAGCCTGGCGGTTTAGTCCGAAACGTAAAGAATTAATGAAACTCGAGTTGAAGATATGGCTCTCTTCCAGAATGAGATCCTGACGCCGGGTCTTCGAGCTTATGAGGGTCAGGTTTTGAGCGTCGCCGATGGTGAAAGGGGTGTTATCAAAGAGGTAGGTGCCAAAGACACTATCTTTCGCAGAAATTTTATGATCTATGCGGGCCGTAAAGAAATTTTCAACCGCATTCTCTTGCTTGATGAAATTGTATTGAGCTATATCTGCCGTTGTTGTGGTGTTTTTGTTGGCAATAGGAAAGAGACCGATGTACTTGAGCACGGCAGGATCCGTAACGCGAGCGCGAGCCGCGTTGGATAGGACATTGACAGTAGCAGTGGTTGAGAGAGCCTGTCGGATTGCCTCGAAATCTCCGAAGAAAAAGGTGTGGTTCCTCCAAATAGGACCTCCGGCAGAGCCTCCATATTGATAACGGCTGAATGGAGGCGGGCTCGAACCGATATCGAAGTAATTTTTTGCATCGAGAGCGCTGTTCCGGAAAAAGCTGTAAGCGTTACCGTGAACCTGGTTGGTGCCTGACCTGGTGATTGCGTTGATGACGCCGCCGGAGGTCTTGCCATATTCGGCGGAGTAGTTGGTGGTGATCACCGAGAACTCCGCAATGGCATCGACGCCAAGATTAACGCCAATGACGGAGCCTGGACCAGAGTTGGCGTAGTCGTTGATGCTGATGCCATCGAGGCGGTAGCTGTTCTGCGAAGGACGTCCACCTGAGATAGAGATCTGGGCGCCGAAGCCGCGATTTCCACGGCCAGCCCCCTGGTCAAAACCGATCTGAGTGGAGACGGTGGCAACTCCAGGCTGAAGATTTGCGAGATCAGTCCAACTACGCCCATTGAGCGGCAGGTCACGGATCGCCGCTCCACTAACAACGGTACTTAAAGCTGATGAAGAAAATTCAACAGCGGGCGGTGTATCAACGATCTCAATCTTCTGATCGACGGCTCCGACATTGAGCGAGAGTGGGAGCGTGATTTCATCTCCAACGGTAAGTGTGAGATTTGTGCCCTTAGGCGCGAATCCGGGAGCCGACGCCTTGATTTGATAGTCGCCCGGAACAAGATTAGGTGCGGTATAGAAGCCGTCGTCGTTTGCAAGCACCGCGCGGCTGACGCCAGTCGCACGATTAGTGATAACAACTTGTGCCTTCGAGATCAGTGAGCCTGACGTATCCGTGATCGTGCCGGCGATCGTGCCTCCAGCAACTTGTGCGAAGAGGTTGCCGCAGATAATTTTGGAAAAAATTACAATAATCAAACAGAAGAGTCCCAGTTTAATTTTCATCGACTGCCTCCAGGAACGTTTGTCTATCAAAGAGATACACGCTTATGCGCTGACGTGCACTCGTGAATGGATATAGTGCAACTAGTCCGCAAAATGGCTAATTGGCATTATCAAAAACTAGAGACATGAATAGCTCGTGGAATGAAGAATGAATGAAGCAAGAATAAAAAAATCTTCATCTATCCGCTCATATTATCGAAGCCATGCATTTGTCATGGAGTGCATACGCCAGTTAAACATTCGGCGTGATAGCTTTGGGCTTCTGAGTTGCTGTAGTCCATAATGAACCGTCACAAGGCAGAGCAAAGCTCCAACCAATGCTTCCATCGTCCAGGAAGGAGTTGGTGTGTATCCTTATTCAATTGTGTCCAGCCTTCTATGGCAGTCTTTCTCTTTTTTGGCAGCGGAAAATATATCTGAACGACTTTTTATGTAAGTTTCAGACGTACTTCATTCCATAACTCATAAATGGCTATGTCATCCTGACTGCATCTCTCCGGGAGTATATTCATCCCGACTTGACCGAGACGAGCGTTGCACATGAGAGACCGATCAGGAGACATGTACTACCGTTTTCCAGTTAGCGCGCTGGCC
Organism: Acidobacteria subdivision 2 bacterium RH1 MAG20; assembly: GCA_002197545.1. The sequence continues at coordinate 76,940 of NFUO01000004.1, forward strand.
GTTTTGCCAGTATGGAGAGGTCGTAAATCATGATGCAATTCTTCAAACAGACTAAGCTTTTGATCCTTATTCTTGTCGCTCTTTGCACAGCTACAAGCGCTCTCGCACAGGTATCGACGGGTACGATCCTAGGTGGCGTTACTGATCCATCCGGAGCAACTGTCGCCGGCGCGACTATCGTGGTCACCAACCTGGCGACAAATATTTCAAATACCTCTGTGACGAACAGCGACGGCCTGTTTACCGTTCCGAATCTACCTGCGGGCCACTATCAGGTAGAGGTATCGGCAAATGGCTTTAGTGGTCAAACTGCTGCTGATGTTGGTCTGAACGTTGGTGCGCAGCAGGCAGTAAATTTCCAACTGAAGGTAGGTGGCGCAGATCAGAAGATCGTTGTTACTGGAGCTGCGCCTGCAGTTGACCTTGTCAGCTCAACCGTGATGCCTGTAGTCAATGAGCACACGATCGTGGAACTCCCGTTGAATGGCCGTGACTGGGCAGCACTGGCCAATTTGCAGCCGGGAGTCTCGGCAGTTCGTACCCAATCAGTTGTATCGGTGAGTAACCAACGTGCAAATCGCGGCGTGGGTAACCAACTGACTGTAAGTGGTGCGCGTCCGCAGATGAACAACTATCGCGTGGATGGCATCAGCATCAACGACTACTCAAATGGCGGTCCCGGCGGCGTAATCGGCAGTAACCTGGGCGTCGATGCGATCCAGGAGTTTTCTGTAGTAACCGGCCTTGCGACCGCAGATTACGGCAAGACGGCTGGAGGAGTTATAAACGCAGTCACCCGTACAGGCGGCAACAAACTGCACGGAAGCGTGTATGAGTTCTTTCGCAATAGCGCTCTCGATACGCGCAATGCCTTCGACTCCCCTGGCAAAGTCGCTCCATTGCGGCGTAACCAGTTTGGCGCGTCAGGCGGCGGACCAATTATCAAGGACCGGACATTTATCTTTGGAGACTATGAAGGTCTCCGTTGGTTCAATAGTACAAATGCCAGCAGTACTGTGCCCTCGCCCGATGCGCGGGTTGGGTACCTTTGCAGCGGTAGCAATTGCTCCAGCCACACTCAGGTTCCGGTGAATTCAGCGGTCGTTCCATATCTTGCCTTCTATCCGCTCCCCAACAGCCCGGCATTGCCAGCCGCATATACTACAGGGGCAAGCGACACAGGTACCTTCCTGTTCAACGACCCCTTCATTACAAAAGAAAACTATTTTACTATTCGCCTGGACCACAAGATTTCAGCAAAGGACCAATTGGCCGGCACTTACTTCTGGGACAGCGGCAGTCTCACCTCTCCAGACGCATTCAATGAGAAGGTTACCGGCAATCTTGCCAAGCGCCAGATGGCGTCAATCAGCGAGTCGCACATTTTCACCGCTAACCTTCTTAACACGCTCCATTTTGGCTATAGTCGGGTTGTCTCGGATGCGCCTACCACGCTCAACGCGATCGATTCAGCCGCATCGGATATAAGTCTTGGTTTCGTGCCGAACCTGCCGGTAGGCCTCATCAACATCGGTGGTCTCTCCAACTTCACTGGCGGACTTCATGCAGTCGGTGAGTTTGTCTTTCACTATAACTCCTATCAGGTGTATGACGACGTCTACTGGACCCATGGGAGGCACACATTGAAGACAGGCTTCGCCTTCGAGCGATTGCAAAATAACCAGTTGGGAACGTCGAACCCCAATGGCCAGTTCAACTTCAACTCAATCTCTGGATTTCTGACTAATCAGCCTACCGGCTTTAATGCTCCGTTGGGGCAAACGACCTCACCGAAGGACCTTCGTCAGTCCGTGTACGGAGGTTACATTACGGACGATTATCATGTTGCTCACAATCTGACATTGAACCTTGGCGTGCGCTATGAATTAGCTACAGTACCCACGGAAACCGCTGGTCGGCTCGCCAATCTGCCGACCCTGACAGCGGCATCGCCAAATCTTGGTTCCCCTTACTTTTCCAACCCGACAAAGAGGAACTTCGCTCCTCGCGTTGGCTTTTCATGGAGTCCATTTCAGAGCGGAAAGACCGCCATTCATGGCGGTTTCGGCATCTATGATGCATTGCCGCTCAACTACCTGTTTGAAGGGTTGAGTATCTTCTCCGCTCCGTACTTCCAGTCTGGAAGTGTGAGCAGCGCCAGCGCACTCCTTGGATCCTTTCCGAAGAATGCATATCCTCAGCTCACACCTGCGACCTTCCGATACAGCTACACACCGCAGCAGCCGAAGCGTAGTTACATGGAGCAGTGGGGTCTGAATATTCAACAAGAGCTGCCGGGTGAGATGACGGCTCAAGTCGGGTTTTCCGGTTCGCATGGTATCGATATCGCATACCGCGAGGACGACATCAATACAGTGCAGCCAATCGCAAATCTGGGCAATGGAGTCTATGAGTTCCCAAGTTTGTCCAACAATATCCTGTCCACCACGGCCAACCCCAGGCTTAACACAAATGTCGGGCAAATCAGCGCCATGCTTCCAACCGGTTACTCGAAGTATTCGGCATTACAGGTAGGTTTGACAAAGCGGCTTATCAAGCGGTTCCAGTTGCAGGCAGCATACACATGGTCGAAGTCGACGGATGACGGGTCGTCCTCGACTTTCGGAGACTCGTTTGCTAACTCGGTGAGCAGCTTACCATTCTTTGCTCCTGACCGGAGAGTTGCAGTATCCGATTTCAACATCGGTCAGAACTTTGTCTTCAACTACCTCGTTTTGCTGCCGGATACGCCGAAGTCCTTGGGGGCCGCGGGGTGGGCACTGAATGGATGGCAGTATGGCGGCATCTTCCAGGTCAGCTCGGGTCTTCCGATCACGCCTCTGATCAGTGGCGACCCGCTGGGCTTGCGTAGTTCAGATACCTTCGGCTTCCCCAATCGCGATTATGGTTGCAACCCGATAAGCAAGCAGAACAAGGTTCACTACATCAACGCTAGTTGCTTCAGCTATCCGTCCGAGTCTGCCAACTACAACCCATATTTAGGGACTTCCGGACGTAACTCCATCAACGGACCAGGACTACAGAACTTCGACATGTCCTTCGTCAAGAACAACCACGTGAAGAGTCTTGGAGAGAATTTCAACATACAGTTTCGGGCGGAACTGTTCAACATCTTCAATCGCGCGAATTATGCCAATCCACTGAAGTCAGCCACGCAGCTCTTCGCAGCTGCACCTGCTCCAAGCAGCTCTTCGCCAAATCCTGCACTGGTTGGCCCTCCCATCGCATCTGCGGGTGCCTTGACAGCAACCTCAACTACCTCACGTCAAACGCAATTTGCCATCAAGGTAATCTTCTAGCATGTAGCGAGCTGCTTTAGGGCGGCTCGCCGTGTCTTCCTAAGCCTCAGCGATTATCAACTGCTTCACGCCAGGGAGGATGCATATGCTGTGACTCGTCCGCCTCTCTTGCACATGTGCAATTCTCCAAAGCATCCTAGTCGATCTCGCAAACCAGATTTCTCTTATCATGTTTCTAAAGGTCGGCATTACGGTCAACCGGTCATGACCTTCGATCGCAATTTCACAAGGTACATGATGTAGACGTCTTAATCCTCACTTCATCTATTTCTCATTCGCAACGCAGATAAACACATTCAAAGCTGTGGCCATGTGCTGTGCGCAGCAGAGGTAGTGATGAAAGATATAACAATCGTCGACAAATCTAGAGTAAACAATCTTCCAACTGCAGAGACCTTTGCGGAACATGATGCGCCAAGCAACAACGGAGATAGACGAAGCGTTAATGAGATCACTTGTTCGAAGAATGTATCATCCATATCAGCGACAACCTTACCTACCTCCAACTCCGCCCGAAAAGGATCTGAGATTTTTGTTCGTGCTCTTGAAAACGAAGGGGTAGACTACGTCTTCGGTGTCCCAGGTGAGGAAAATCTCGACTTGCTCGAATCTCTTCGCACTTCGAGCATCAAGTTAGTGGTGACACGGCACGAACAGGTCGCAGGCTTCATGGCAGCAACCTACGGTCGCCTCACTGGCAAGCCGGGCGTTTGTCTAAGTACTCTTGGACCGGGTGCGACTAATCTTGTGACTGCCGCCGCCTATGCGTCGCTCGGTGGGATGCCAATGCTGATGATCACCGGACAAAAGCCCATTCTGCATAGCCGGCAGGCGAGATTTCAAATCATCGATACGGTTTCGATGATGCGCCCCATAACCAAATCCGCGAAGCAGGTACTCGGCGCCGGCAATATTCCCACCTTGGTACGCGATGCGTTTCGCGTGGCCAAGGCAGAGCGACCTGGGCCAGTTCATCTTGAGTTACCCGAAGATATTGCCGGACAAATGTCCGAGCATTCGGCGATCGTGCCGATCAGTCCAGTGTTTGCGCCTGTCGCCTCACAGGAGTCAATCGAGCGTGCGGCAGACATGATTGTTTCTTCACGTTGCCCATTGATTGTCATCGGTGGCGGAGCTAATCGCCCCGGACTCGCGTCCGGGCTCTCTGCCGCGATGCATCGTTTGGCAATCCCGTTTCTCAATACGCAGATGGGTAAAGGTGCTGTCGGTGGAAACTCAGATCTATACCTTGGTACTGCTGCGCTTTCGGAGGGCGACTATGTGCATCTGGCAATCGATCATGCTGATCTAATTATTGCAGTTGGTCACGACACGGTCGAAAAGCCGCCTTTTCTGATGGGATCTCGTGAATTTCAGGTGATTCATATTGATTTCAATGCCGCGGATATTGACCGGATTTATTTTCCACATCTTGAGGTCATTGGAGACATAGGGGACACTATGACCCGATTGGCTGACGCATTGGAAGGCAAGCTCTCACTCGATTTCGGCTACTACCGGAAGGTACAGGTTTTGGTGCATGAGCATATTGTGAAAGGGGCCGATGATCCGCGCTATCCTGTAGCCCCCCAACGTTTGGTAGCCGCTACCCGCAAGGTGATGTCAGAAGATGGCATCCTCTGTCTGGACAATGGCATGTATAAGATATGGTTTGCGAGGAACTACCGTACCCAAACCTCTAATACAATTCTGCTTGACAATGCTCTGGCTACCATGGGCGCCGGTCTTCCTTCTGCAATGATGGCTGCATTGCTCTACCCAGATAAACGCATTATGGCTGTCTGCGGCGACGGCGGCTTCATGATGAACTCACAAGATCTGGAGACCGCAATTCGCCTTAGCTTGAACATTGTTGTCCTGATTGTGGAAGATCATTGCTACGGTATGATCCGGTGGAAGCAGGAGGCAGAGGGATTCGAGGATTTTGGCCTTTCTTTCGAAAACCCCGATTTTGTCAAATACGCCGAGGCCTATGGCGCACGCGGTACTCGTGTTACTGCGACCGAAGAACTGGAATCCAGTTTGGAGTCCGCGTTTCAAAAGGGTGGGGTTCATCTCGTCATCGTTCCAATTGACTATTCTGAAAATAGACGTGTCCTCATCGACGAGCTAAAGACAAAAAGTACTCAGTTGGATTAGGGCTAGAGACAGCTCTTTCTGCGGAACACACATGTTGGTCAACTACCTCCAGAAATAATAGATGAATGCGAATTGTTGATATGTTGTCCGTAAGTGAGCTATTCACTCGTCGCAGCGTGACTTAGATTGCGGCTGTTATCTGGCGCTTCTATGAGCATGAACCATGCAGGCGACCCAATGCGTTTTCTGTAAACAGAGAGGATTCGGAATTGGAAATTGTGGCGATAGCAGGTTCAATCCACCGCATTGTCCAGAGCGCAGATGCTCAGTCATCTACGAATTGAAAAGCGAAAATGCACGACTCGATAGATCTCGCCCCAAGCTCTTGGCAGGAGGAACAGTAGATGTTGGTAACCCAACCATATGACGGCGGAGTGATCGCAGATATTTCGCTGGATGATGCTGCAAGTGTAGAGCAGAAACTTGAGCGCGCCGCGCGATGTTTCGCGAATCGTCCAAGCTGGCTGCCTGCCTACAAGCGAATAGAGATATTGAAACGGCTCGCGTGCTTGGTCGAATGTGAGTTCGATGATTTCGCGCTGCTCATCGCTCGTGAGGGCGGGAAGCCTTTAACCGATGCAAGGGTCGAGGTAGCGCGTGCAATCAAGGGGATTGAGATTGCCGTTTCCGAACTTGAACATTTGGCAGGACACGAAATTCCGATGGGGTTAACGCCAGCATCCAAGGACTGCTGGGCCTTCACAACTAAAGAGCCGATCGGAGTGATAGTCGCGATCTCGGCTTTCAACCATCCCCTTAACCTGATCGTTCATCAAGTTGTTCCGGCGATTGCGGCTGGATGTCCTGTACTCATCAAACCGGCTGCTACGACCCCGCTTAGTTGTCTTCGTTTTGTTGAACTTGTCTATCAGTCGGGGTTGCCAGAACCATGGTGTCAAGCAGTTATCGTCGAAGATGTCGAGCTAGCGGAGAGAGTTGTTATTGATCCGCGGGTGGCGTTTCTAAGCTTTATCGGATCAGCCAAGGTCGGATGGCATTTGCGGTCCAGGCTCCCGCCAGGGACGAGATGCGCGCTCGAACATGGCGGTGCGGCGCCAGTGATCGTCGATCGGTCGGCGGACCTTGATGGCATCGTCGAGTCTTTGGTCAAAGGCGGCTACTACCATGCTGGACAAGTCTGTGTCTCTGTGCAGCGAATTTTCGTCCATAACGACATCAAAGAAAGCTTTGTAGCTCGATTCACAGAACGGGTTCAGAGACTAAGAGTTGGCGATCCCACCTTATCTGAGACCGAAGTTGGCCCGCTGATCCTGCCCAAGGAAGTCAACCGGGTTGATGACTGGGTCCTCGAAGCGGTAAACAGCGGTGGCCAACTGATGACTGGAGGCGAGCCTCTCAGCAGTCGAATCTATCGTCCGACTGTCATCGTGGATCCCCCGTCTACAGCTCATGTGTCTCAGGAAGAAATTTTTGGCCCGGTCACCTGCGTTTATGGTTATAGCGATATGGGCGACGCTATCGCTCGAGCCAATAGCCTGCCTGCAGGTTTCCAGGCGTCCATTTTTGCTCGCGACATAGACGCTGCATTGACTGCGGCCAAACTGCTCGACGCATCCGCTGTGATGGTCAACAACCATTCGGCATTCCGAACTGATTGGATGCCATTTGCCGGACGTCGCCAATCGGGACTCGGCATCGGCGGTATTCCCTATACCATGCGTGACATGACGCAGGACAAAATGATTGTTCTGAAGCTTTGAGGATTGGGTGACAATCCTACATATCTATGAGCACTTGAACTAAACACCTCGACCCAAGACTCATTGCAGTGTGTAGTAATGAGCGTTTTGTAGCGGCCGGTATCTCCAATGGGCCGGAGGCCGCTGACAAACTGCAACTGGCGCTTGAAACTGTCTATTGTCAGAAGACCATGTTGACGCGTGATGTGGGCGGTTCTGCTGGCACAAAAGCATTTGCTGATGCTGTGATTGCGGCGTTGCAGAAGGCTTAACTCAAGGGCTGCTTTACAAGCAGTTGCGAAGAATCGAATCACAGCCCTTGAGTATCCCCACACCGCTCTCGATATGAGCTATTCGACAGGATCGAAGAGCGTTTGCGCCGTCGGAAGCTGCGCTTTCATCTCATTGGCAATATCTGTCGCAATCTTAGCCATCGCAGCTTTATCGTCCCCGGACTTGTAATTAAAAACCACGCCAAGTGCGCCGATGGTTTTGCCGGACTGGTCCTGAAGGATAATTTCGGCTTCGAAGTGTTTACCTGTGGCATCGACTTCCAGATTGGGCTTACCTGTATGAATACAGCGCATATCATCCTCGTCTCCGAGTTTGCCGATGCGGCCAAAGTTGGAAGCGACGATCACATTCTTGTGGCCAGGAGCTGCGGCATGGATCGCGATCAGGATGACTTCAGGGTGTTTGGCAAGGGCTTCATCTACAAGCTTCTGAGCAAAAGGTGCAGGTTTGGTATAAGTAGCGTCCATTTCTTTTGGTTGAACTTTACGCATCCCTTTGACGGCTTCCTCGCGCGTTTGCTGCGCGATGGCCGGATTGGAGCAGGCAACCGCCATCGTTGCCATGCAGAGAATGATTCCTACAGTTTTCATGATTTACCCTCGGTATCTTTCTAAAAGAGTTGATGATTCTGAGATTTCTACCGGGGCCGGCCTTTTCGTAGTTTGCATAGCGCCCGAGATCCTCTGGTCAAGAATCCTTGATATACATGAGGTAAAGCTGAATCGAAAATAAAATTAGCTTCATTCTGGGAGAGAACCTGTTGTTGCTGTGTCCTGCCGGTATAGGCTCTGTCCCCATCCATGGCGGGCTCTATAACTGAAACGCTTTGGATACTCTCCTCACAGCTTAGTTAACCTCGAAGACATCCGCTTGACCTGGGGTTTGTGGATAGTCTAGGTTTCATTGTTTGCCCTTAGTGGCGGAAAATCGGGAGGTACGAGATTGAGGTGTAGCGTCTTGCAGTTCTGTCGTCATCGCACTTTCTGTTAATGGGTAAAGGAGACGGCCTGATATCCATCGCGACTAATGTGGGCACAACTCAACATAGTGAAGTATCGAGGAAAGGAACTACTACGGAAATCTTCAAAGCAGCCGGGCGGGGTCGCAGCAAATCTGCCGAGAGTCAATTGGAGTGATTATCGATGTGTGGTTACATCTCCCATATTTTCATATATCTGTGCGGAAGGCATTGGCTTGTATGGTCCTTTCATACTGTAGATAAAAGGCAATTCCAAGGCATACATTATGTCATCATTTGATGCTAATATATGTGCTAGCCCTTGGAGGGCCCTATGCGAACCACGCTTGCACTCGACGATGCATTGCTCGCCAAAGCGATCTCTTTTACCGGCCTCAATGAAAAATCCGTACTCATTCGCGAAGCGCTCAAGGCGCTCATCGAACGTGAAAGCGCACGGCGACTCGCCAGTCTTGGCGGCAGTGAGCCAGCGTTGACCCAGATTCCCCGGCGGCGTGCGGCAAAATGATTCTGGTTGATACGTCAGTATGGATCGATCACCTGCGTAAGGGGGATGCTGCTTTGAGAAAGTTGCTCGATAACGGGCAAGTTCTTTCTCACCCTTTTGTCATTGGCGAATTGGCGATGGGTAGCCTAAAGCAACGGGACGTCGTTTTGAGTGCATTGCAGGATCTACCCAAAGCGACAATTGCTCATGATGACGAGGTTTTGCTTTTTACCTCCAGCAGAGCATTGTTTGGGTTGGGGATTGGCTACATCGATGCCCATCTGTTGGCTGCGGTCCAGATGACCCCCGGGGCGTTTCTGTGGACGCGAGATAAGCGTTTGTCCGAAATCGCAGCGAAGCTCTCCCACACGTTTAGTCCGATATCGTGACGGGGTGGCGGACCTCTCCTGGCTGCTTGGAAGGACTGGCTGGGAGCTCTGGTTGAATTGGGGGACTGGGTATAAGAGGTACGGAGGCGCTCTGGAAGAAAAGTGAAGAGCTGGTGGGGGAGCCCTTCTAAAGATCAGACTTCAAAGGCATGGAGACAATCAGAGTTGGATCTTCAAGCGTACGGATGACAGCATTGCAGACTTGTCATGCTTGCTCTCGAGCGTAGACAGGAGGAGGTTCGGATTAGATATATATATGCAGGCTAAGTTTAATGATTAGAAGTCGACATATCGTTACCATGGTCTGACCTTTGTCCTTGTACGGCAGAGGTTTTGCGGGAAAATCCGTAGTTAGTTGCGGTCGAAGGTGCTGAAAAGGGTGCTGAGATTGCTCAACGGTAACAGGTCAACGCATCGGTAAACAAAAGCCCACTGGTCGTTACCGATCCGGAGGCAGCATCGCAGTTCTCGCTTCAAATTGTGCTTTCTCCCTCTCATCTCATCGGGGAAATGACGTTAAACGGCTCCGCACCGAGCTCTTGGGGTATTGGTAATCACCCTCTGGACGACTGGGCTTCATTTGTTGACCGTTTGCCGCGAGAACCACTTTAGCCTTAAGTCCGTCGGGGTTGTTGAAGGACTCACCCAATTTAAATGCCGGGCTTCTCTTGCCCAGCGTGCCACCGTCGGCAAGTATTTGCCTGTGTATCTAACTTCCAGCGCAAGCAACCGCAAAATCGCATCTCCGAGATGACGGAGTAGGGAATGTACTTCGAACAGTTCTTCGTGGGTAGGCAAATGGATCATTCCCTTGCGGAAAGCCGGCGGGCAAGGTGGTGGTGATGAACTCGGACGACGGCAAGGTGATCGGCACGCAGTATGCTCCGATGCGGACGGACCAGGTGCTGTATGACACGGCCGCGCACCGGCTGTATGTGCCAGGCGGGCAGCGGGTTTTCTTGTGTGATGGCTTCTGGGCAGGAGAAAGTAAGACCAGCGGGGTCCTTCGCGTGCTCAGGAAGAGAATGTCTTGAGGATTACGTGTGCGGTCTATTGCTGGGGGATCAGGAATAACAAGGACACGCCGAAGACTACTGCGGAGACGGCGAAGGTGACGACCATGAACCCCATCATGCGGCGCATCTTGATGCCGGCGATGGCGAGGATTGG
>NFUO01000040.1 GCA_002197545.1 Acidobacteria subdivision 2 bacterium RH1 MAG20
CAGTGCAGCAATTGACGCGGCGCGCGGGCTGACCCAGAGCAGCGAGAATCGATAGACCCCCACCACGAGCAGCAGCATGGCGAAAAGTTGTACAGCCATGTACGCCATATCCAAACCAAGAATCCGGGAGACCACTGCCACCCACTGCTGCGGCAAGGGAGGATATGTCATCTGCGAAAACCCTGCGTACCACTTTGTATTCCATGGGTTGAACCAGTGGTGAACGTAATGGGACGCAAAGAAAATGTGGAAGTTGGTATCGTACGATTTCAGAGGCAACTTCATCAGTAGCAAAGGTAGATGTACCACGATAACCGCCATCAGAATCAGGCCGATCGGTATCGGCTGTTTTGATGTTTGGATGGGCTTAACGGTCTGCAAAGTTACCTCGCAACAAAACGCCTCTTGAACTACCTGTTAAACGCACTCAACCTACCCTTTGCGAGGCTTTTTCATGCCTATATGCGTCTGCCTGCGTTCCAGGAAAGTTCAGGCCGGACTGGTAAGTGACAGGTACCTTCCCCCGGGTCTCAACCAATGCGGACAAATATGCTATGCGGCGGACACGCGACCACAAAATCATTCCGCGTGCACGAAGCAATGCTGCTCGAAGCAAATGAATCATCGTGGACGATGAGAATTCGCGCTTGTATGCCAACCATATTCACCTCCGGCACATGCTTGAATACCCAACTATGGTGCAAGTCTCTCAGCAAGCCTGTCTCAGGTCTGGCCAATATGGAACAGTGCCGGTCGAAAGTGCCAGCTCCGCCGGGTTGCATTGCGCGGGATCGCATTCGCTCCCTCTACTGAAGATACTGAGGATCAAGGGTGCCCTTCCAGAAGGCAATGGGTCGTTATCTGACTGTCGCCTCTGGTACTTGTACCCTGAGCAACGCGTGCACTGCGGTTGCATTGCGGTCTTGTCGCGCGAGGACGCAGGAAGTCCGGGCTCCCTGGCCATCATCAACCCTCATCAACTCAACGAGAAGTGCGCAGAACCAGACACGGGCTCGCTTCCTGTTGGGGGTGCGGCACTGACAGAGCAGGATTGCTCATACTTCACGCTCAGACTGTGAGAACGTGTGATGGAGTACAGGATGAAGGCGTATCTGGAGCTGGATGTCGGTCTGCACTCATCCTTGAGCTGGCTTGGTGGGGGCTCCTGGATACCTTCCCCGCACTCAGAAAGAACGCGACTGTGATGACTGAAGCAACTGAGAAAACCTTCGATACGAACATCTTTCTGAAGACATCCGGCACGGGACGAACCATTGTCTGCCGCAAGTCAAAGGGGACGTTCTTTCCTCAGGGAGGGCCGTCCGACGCCGTCTTCTATCTCCAGAGTGGGCGTGCAAAACTTACCGTTGTTTCCAAGAAGGGGAAGGAAGCCACAGTTACATTGCTGGCCGTCGGAGACTTCTTTGGCGAAGAGTCCATGTCGGGTGTAAATCTACGCCGGGTCTCCACAGCCTCGGCAATCTCAGCCTGCGTAGCAACTCGGATCGATAGCGACGAGATGCTCCGCGCGCTGCATGACGAGCACACATTCTCTGACTTCTTTATGCAGGTCATTCTTAGCCGAAGTATCCGAACCCAGGCCGATCTCGTCGATCAGCTTTTCAACTCCAGCGAAAGACGCCTGGCGCGAATCCTGCTGATTATGGCCGAGTACGGTGGCCCGGGGACTCCGGAAACGCTGATACCGCCGGTGACGCAAGAGACTCTGGCCGAGATGATCGGCGCCACGCGCTCACGCATCAGCTTCTTCATGAATCGCTTCAGGGCTCTCGGATATATCGAGTATGACGGATACAAGGGGCGTATCCGGGTCCACACATCCTTGCTAAACGTCGTTCTCCGCGACGAGCTGCCAGGGGAAAATGCTTCCAGGCCCAAACTCCTCGATCCTCCTCCCAGCAAGGCGCGCGCTGCAAAGCGATCAGCCCTGATGGGAATGGAGTGATCAACTCATCAGGGCGGCGCGGGGTAGCCTGCATTGCCTTCCAGAGATGGCTTTTCAACGACATAGAGGATTGCGCCTTCTCCGGCGGGGCGCTGCTCGGCGAGCCTCCAGAGCGGCCCAGTTGGTTCTCCGCCAGCGCATCAATTGCGGTCAATATTGCACAGGATTAGGAGGGTCAAAAGCGTAGGGTAAATCAGGCTCGTTTCACTTAGGGGATCGCCTATGGACACACTTACACATTGCAGTCGCCTTTCTATCAGAATTCCTGACTTCGCAGACATACTTCTCGGCATTTCGTCGAGAAGCCGACTCGGCCAAATGCAAGGCGTCTTATGCGCAGCAGGCCATCCCGCTGGCTACGCAGTTCCTTTTTCAGAGCGATCGACAGAACAAGTGCTGCCTCTTTACGAACCTGTTCAATTTAGCTGCCACATATGAGATTACGCTGGTGCCCTTTGGTTGCAAGACTCGGATTATCGATTGTTGCGTTGGCGCTTGCGATCGCCGCATGCGACTGCGTCGTCGCGGCACAAACCTACGATGTAGGATCGGGAACTGCTAAAACTTCACAGTCTCAGAAAACACAGAGCGAGCCTGGGGTCCAGCCGCTGGGCTGGGGCTCAAATATCCAGAACGCGCGTCTTGCGCGTGCCGCTCAGCAGGCTTTGCAGCGCGGAGATCACGCGCTCGCCCTCAACTACGCGCAACGTGCCTCACAAGCTGCTCCCAATGATCCGCAATTGTGGTTTCTGCTGGCCTACGCGGCTCGGCTCGATGGAAAGCTGCCGCTCTCCGCGGATGCCTATGCGCACGGTCTTCGCCTGAGTCCATCTTCAGCGGAAGGGCTCTCCGGCCTTGCGCAGACCTACGGCGTAATGGGGCGAAACAAAGATGCCGAGCGCCTGCTCAAACAATCGCTCTCGTCTGATCCCAGCCGTAGAGCCGATTTGCTGCTGCTTGGAGACCTGTACTTGAGATCGGCAGATTACGCCAATGCGCTCGATTGGCTGGGCAGAGCAGAGCGCATGCAGCCGGGCGCGCGGTCAGAGCTGCTGCTGGCGCGCGCCTACCAGCACATGAAGCAGATGGATATGGCAGACCACTATCTCGACTTGGCCAAACGCCGTGATCCTTCCAACCCGGATGTCCAGCGCACTCTGGCGGAATACTACCGTGAGGTCGGGAACTACTCCGAAGCGATTGCCGCGCTCAAGTCGATTCGCAATCCAAAACCGGACGTCACCGCTGAACTCGCGTACACTTACCAGCTCGACGGCAAACTGGATGAGTCCGCGAAAATCTATGCGCAGGCGGCCAATGCTGTCCCGAAAAATTTGGGCCTGCAGTTCGCTGCAGCGCAGGCCGAGGTTGCGGCTGGCTCCATCGACAAGGCGACCCCGTTTCTCAATCGTGCCGCTGCAACCGATCCCAACAATTATCGACTGCACTCAATCCGCGGAGCGATTGCCAAGATTCAGGAACGCGAGCAAGACGCCATTATGGAATACAGCGCCGCCCTGGCTTCACTGCCTGTGAATCCCCCCGAAGGTCCGCTCTATGGCATTCAGCTCCACATGGAATTGATGGCACTGTATCACGAGACATCGAACGATACCGCTGCTCGTGACCAGCTCCGCACGGCGCAAGCGGAGATCAACAGCCTCCGCGAGGACCAATCCGCCAAAGGACCGTTCCTGCGCCTCAGAGCGATGATCAGGATGAATGCCGGCGACCTGAACGGCGCACTGGCCGACATCAGGGAAGACCTCGCAAGCGGCGCACAGGATGGCAATAGTCTGCAGCTCAACGGGGACATCCTCATCAAGCTCGGGCGCACTGACGATGCGATCCGCGTGTATCAGCAGATCCTTGCCAGAAATCCCGCCAACCGTGCCGCGCTCACCTCCCTCGGCTATGCTTCACGCGCGGCGGGTCGTGACAAAGACGCGGAAAAATATTTCCTGCGCTTGGCGCACGCCAACCCCTCGTCATATGTCCCCTATCTCGCGCTCGGAGATCTTTACACCGCACATCGGGAATTCGCCAAGGCGCAGGTTTCCTACAGCAAGGGCTATTCCCTGGGTCCCCGCAGGTCTCTGGTTGTTGCCGGTGGAATGAATGCCGCGATTGAGGCACACAACCTCACACTGGCCGCAACGTGGCTGAGCCGCGTCACAAGAGGAATGCAACAGAATCCTCAAATCCTACGAGAGAAGGAGAGATATCTGAGTTTCAAAGGTCTGTATCTTGAATCTGCTGTTGTAGGCAGGAAGGCAATCAAAGTCCTGCCTCATGATAGAGACGTGGTTGTCTATCTCGGTTATGATCTTCTCCGTCTCGGGCAGTATAACGAACTGCTGGCCCTGACATCGAAGTACCTCACCGTCCTTCCAAATGAGCCTGACATACCGCTGCTTGAAGGCTATGTACACAAGCATCAAGGAGCCTCCGAGCAGGCGAAGAACGACTTCTCTGAAGCGCTTCGACGTGATCCCAATGTAATTACGGCCTACATCAACCGCGGATACGTGTTTAACGACCTGCACCAGCCTCAGGCCGCGGCGGATGACTTTAACGCAGCCCTCAAAAGACAGCCGGACGATGGCGAGGCCCACTTGGGACTCGCCTATGCGAGCCTCGATCTGCATAAGCCGCAGTTAGCCCTGCGGCAAGCGGATCTTGCGGAGCGCGCACTTGGCGATTCGAGAGACGTTCACGTCATACGCGCCACCGCATATGGGCGCGTGGGCATGTTGACCAAGGCAGCCCGTGAGTACAGAGAGGCATTAAAGTTCACTCCCGATGATGGCGCGCTTCACCTGGGCCTCGGAAACATCCTGTTTGCGCAGCGGCGTTACCACGATGCCATTGCCGAGTTGGAAATCGCAAAGGCGGATCTTCCACGGAGCGCTGCTCTCTATGCATTGCTCGCACGGTCCTACGCCAGTCTTCAAGATCTGGATCAGACACTTCGCAACGTGCAGCTGGCGGAGCAGTATGCCAAGCTCGACGCCGCTTCGGCAAAAGATGCGGAGTCAGGGCAAAGCGAAATCTACGTCTCGACGGGGCAGGCTCTGAGTACAATCGGCGATCATGCGGCCGCCATGGAGCGCTTTCGGAAGGCGCTTTCAGCCAAGAACAGCGACCGCGTAAGCGTACGCTTGGCGATTGCACAGCTCATGGCAGAGCAGGGCCGTGCAGAGGATGCAACAAGGCAGATTGCTTTGGCTCAGATGGAAGGCGAGGATGGGACCACGGCGCCACCAACCGGCAACCAATTCATCGCGGCGGCGGACGTCTTCCGTTCGATGCATGATTATGAGCTTTCCCAAGTGTACCTCCAACGCGCCAAGGCCGCCGGTGCGCCGGACGCAAAGGTGAGGATTGGACTGGCCAACAACTATCTCGCAATCGGTGACACAACCCGGGCGCAGGCCGAACTCGCGGCGGTCAGAACGGATGCGGATAATTTCTCTGACTATCAGTATCTGCTGGCCAAGGCCAACGTCCTTCGCCAGCAACACCATAACGCTGAGGCCCTTACTTCGTTTGCGCGGGCTGCCAGCGCCGAAGGCGAAGATCAAACAGCGGAACAAGCTCAGTTGCAGGCCGGTGGGGACGAAGGATTGAGGATTACTCCCATCGTGAGCGTACTCTCCGATGTATCTATAGAACCAATTTTTGAAGACCCGACAGTCTATGTTCTGGACTCCAAGCTGGACGCAGCATTCCCGGTGCCGAGCAACGATACCGCTCTTCTTCCGCCGCCGCGCTCCTCCATCGAAACTCAATGGACCAGCGCATTCCATCTGCATCTGGGCCACGCTCCCACCATCGGCGGATTCTTCCAGATGCGCAACGCCAGGGGCCAGATATCTGTGCCCAGCACAAACTCAATTGTGAGCCGAAACACCACTGACCGCTCATTCAACATTGGAGCGAGCCCTTCCTTCAACCTGGGACACAACGTACTCATGGTCAATGCCGGAATGCAGTTGACGGTTCGCCGCGATTCAGAGTCTCCGGTCGCAATGAATCAGAATCTCTTTCGCCAATTTGTCTATCTTTCCACCAGTTCGTTTTTCAACACGATTTCTGTCAGCGGGTACGTAATCAGGGAAGCCGGACCTTTTACAGAAAGCAATCTGCATTCACAAGCGTTAACGGGTGCGCTTGACTTTCAAGTCGGCGCGCCGTGGGGTAAAACCGCTCTGGTGACCGGCTGGGGGGCAACGGATCAGAAGATATCCCCCGTGAACTACGAGGACTACTTTACATCCGCCTACATCGGCGTCGATCACCGGTTTTCCGCGCGCTTGAATGTCAGGGCTGTGATTGAAGACCTGCGGGCCTGGCGAGTGGTGAGTTCCAACACCGGAAACGCGCAAAATCTGCGCCCGGCCGGCACCATCGAATTCAGCCCGAAACCCAACTGGAACCTACGATTTTCCTCTGCTTACTCCAGCCCACGTAGCTTCCATGTCTATGACGCAATGCAAAACGGATTCTCCATCTCCTACGCAAGACCGTTCCTCCGCAAGTTCAACGACGACTCCGGAGAGGTTGTTCTGAAGTATCCAATTCGATTTTCGGCAGGATTGCAAGAAGAGAACTTCCTCAACTTCAAGGGCGGAAACACTCAGCAACTCAGACCCTATGTGCAAATCACTCTATTTTAAAGGTGGGCTCCAATGAAGATTTGTCTAGTTGCTACGTTTCCTCCCAGTGGACGCCAATTGAACGAATACGCGTTTCACCTCGCTCGAGAGCTACAGAGCAACCCTGACGTCGACTTGACAATCCTCGCGGACGAATTGGACGACTATGAATTCGCAACTGATGAGAAAGGTCATTCACTGAAGGCTCATGAGCTGTCCGAGCTGCCTGGATTCAATGTGATTCGTTGCTGGAAGTTCGGTACCCTGGCAACTCCGGTGCGCTTGTTGAACAATATTCTGAAGTTGAAGCCTGATATCGTCTGGTACAACCTGGTCTTTTCCAGCTTTGCGACACCGGAGAATCCGTTCGCCGCATTCTTCGGGCTTTCGGCACCCGCTCTTACGCGCACCGCCGGCTTTGTTACGCACGTGACCTTGCACCACATTCTTGAACATGTCGATTTCGCCGCTGCCGAAGTACGGAGAGTCAAGTTATTTCAAATCGGCACGCACCTCGCCACCAGGGCATTGCTGCACGCGAGTTCAATCTCTGTTCTGCTTCCTGCCTATCGCGAAACCCTGATATCAAAATATTCCGCGCAGAACGTATTGCTGGGAACGCACGGAACATTCGCAACCATTCCTTGCCCACCCGATTTCACGAGACGCGGCGACCCGGATCTTCGCATTCTGGCCATTGGACACTGGGGAACCTACAAGCGTCTGGAGACACTTATGGCGGCCTTCCCGGCTGTCCTGGAAAAGTTTCCAAACGCCCGATTGATTGTCGCGGGCGCCAATCACCACACCAAAGCGGGATATTGGGAGTCGATTCGTGACGCCCAGCCTGCAGGTCTGCCGATTGAGTTCCGCGGCTACGTTCCGGAGACAGAGATTCCGGCCCTCTTTCAGACAACGTCGATCCTGGTGATGCCGTATGACTCAGCGACGGGCTCAAGCGGTCCGGCCCATCAGGCATGCGAGTATGGCGTTCCGATTGTGTGCGCAGACATCGACGATTTTCGAGGAATGGCGCTGGAGGAAAACATGGCCATCCGCTTCTATAAAAGGGCCAGCGCCGCCGATCTCTCCGATCAGATCATTGCCATTCTGCAGTCGCCGGAACTGCAAGAGCAGATGGCCGAGCATAACTTCGCAGCGGGAATCGACATGACTTTAACCAGCGTCGTCAAAAACTATCTTCGCTGGTTTGAACTCAAGAAATGCAAGCGGACCATAAACCATGCCGAAGCGCTGGCAGGCCCACGGCGTCTGTGGCGCATGTTTCTCCAGGCCAAACATGCTTCACCTGCCTGGAGAATGCAGACCAAGATGCTTGCTCAGCGGCGAGATGGTGTGAATATCCGGCACGGCAGCAATGCGGCTGAAACTGCTTCTCAAGCCGAGAGGGCAACCGATCTCCTGGCCTGAAGTCCGTGTAGATCGGCGAAGGATTGTTACGGCTA
>NFUO01000400.1 GCA_002197545.1 Acidobacteria subdivision 2 bacterium RH1 MAG20
AGCAAAGAAACCTTCGCCATAAAAGAAGTTACCACCCCCTTCCTCCACACGATTCTTATCAACGGTTGTTGCTTGTCCAGCCGTGTGCATGACATGGTTGTTTTGCCGATGGTTGCAGCGTCGAACAAAAGGAAGACGCGCAGCAACGGTCCGGCGGACAAGCAGCCGCTGAGACGAAAAGACGGCAGGAAGGAATCTATGAGGGTCCACGGGCATAGCACGCTATCTTTTCGACTTTGACGACGGTCAAGACAGACATCTGGATGCCTATCTACATCGGCGACTATCTCGCCGATACGATGCACCTGACCACGGAACAGCATGGGGCCTATCTCCTCTTACTCTTTCATCTCTGGCGGCGGGGAACGCTGCCGGCCAACGACGCGAGCCTGGCCCAGATTACCGGGCTCAGCGCCGAGGCGTGGAAGAATTCCCGCGAGGTACTGGCGGAGTTCTTCGAGGTTGCCGCGGGCTGCTGGCATCACCGCCGAGTGGAGCGGGAGCGCAGCCGCATTGCGCTGAAACAGGAAGCCAATTCCAAGAAAGCCAGAACGGCCGCAGCCGGACGATGGCAGAAGCCGGCGATGACGGGCACCCTGCCCTTCGAGCCGACCTCTCCGTGGGAGAACGAAGCTGAAGCTGCGCCGGAGACAGGCGGTCCGCACGCATGGAGCAATGCTATGGATCAGAGTCAGGCTTTGCTCCAAGCAAGCAAATCAGAATCACAGACAGAATCAGAGGAAGAGCCTGATCGAGAGGACAACATTCTCTCCGGTTTGCAACCGGAGGCGGAATGGGCAGCGCAGCATGCTGCAGAGCCCGCAGGGAGACGATCCGGCGGGCGAAGAGCGGATCCGCGGCATGCGAGCTTCCGGGAGATCCTGGGCGAGTACTGGGCTTACAAGAACCGCCATTCGCCGGAGATGCCGTGGCAGGGGCGGGATGCCAAGGCGCTGAGCGAGTTTCTTTCGGCGTGCCCCCATTTGACCGCGGAACAGTTTCGGCAACTGCTGCGCAACCGCGCACGATCGGCGGTGGCGCATGGGGATCGCGTGTATCTCTGGATCGCCAATCTCACGCGCTATCAGGAGGAGATTGGGATATACAACAAGCCGGTTTCAGCGGGAGGGAGTCATGCAAGCAGAGCGGCGATCAACCGCGACAGCATCGTGGACGCAG
>NFUO01000401.1 GCA_002197545.1 Acidobacteria subdivision 2 bacterium RH1 MAG20
CGGAGGCTCCATTTCACGCGGCTGGGGAGGCGATCCGCACCGCGGAGCCGGTGCTGGCTGCGGCGCCACTGCCGCATCCGGCCTTAGCACAAGAGATCACGGTTCGGATCGCACAGCCCGACTTGCCCGCCGTGGACGTGCATTTGCTCGACCGCGCCGGTCAAGTACAGGTTGCGGTTCGCACGCCGGACGCCACGCTGCAATCCTCGCTGCGACAAGACCTCGGATCCCTGGTGAACTCACTTGAGCGAGCCGGCTATCACGCTGAGACGACATCCATTGCGCGTGAAGCGGCGCCCTTCAAGACCTTGTCGTCCCAAATGAATTCCCACGACGATCGCCAGCCACAGCCGGGCAACTCAGGCCGCGGCGGCGCGGGCGGGTCGTCCGATAAACCGCACCAACACAAACAGCGTGGCCAGCGCACTCAGCACTGGCTGCAAGAATTGGAGAAACAACCATGAGCACAACCCCCGTCAACCTCACATCCGGGCTGGCAAGCGCGGCCTCCGCCGCGTCGCCATCGCCGGCCAATAACCTGGCCAACCAAAATGTCTTTCTTCAGTTGCTGGTGGCGCAGTTGAAGAACCAGGATCCGTCGAACCCGGCGGACGGCACCCAGTTTGTCACCCAGCTCGCCCAGTTCACCTCGCTCCAGGAAGAGACACAGAGCGCCGGCGATCTCAACACCATCGTAAATCTGCTGCAGACGCCGCCCGCGCCGGCAACAACGACTCCGGCGGTTCCGAAAACCTAATTCCAAAAGACACAACAAGGAGAATTTCCATGGGTTCATATTCTACCGCTTTATCCGGCCTCAACGCCGACTCCACGGCCATCGATGTGGTCGGCAATAACCTCGCGAACCTCAACACCACGGGTTTCAAGGATAGCACCGTCTCGTTTCACGATCTGGTGACTCAGTCCATTGGCGCCGGTCTCGGCTCGACGCAAGTCGGATTCGGCGTCGGCACGCCAGTTACATTGCAGAATTTCTCCCAAGGAGCGATTCAGACGACCGGCGGCCCGTTGGACGCCGCGATCCAAGGAGACGGCTTCTTCATTGTCCAGGCCGCCAACGGCAACCTGACCACAGCCACCGGCGAATTGGTGCAGGGTTGGAGCATGACGAATGGCGTGCTGAACACCAATCTTCCTACCGGCA
>NFUO01000402.1 GCA_002197545.1 Acidobacteria subdivision 2 bacterium RH1 MAG20
ACCTCCAAATTCCTCTTCGCCGTCTCTCCGCTCAACTCATTCGCCAAAGCCGCCACATCCGCCTCCGGCAGCAGCGGCGGCTTCTGCCCCCGCGCGCTCCGTGCCATTCCCGAACAAACTTCGCCCACGATCATCGCCACCACTACAACCCGCATCCTCACAGTTTCCTCCCCGCCGCGCCTGCGCAACGTCTGCGTAGCTCCTGCGTAGCGCCGGGCTTTAGCCCGGCATGTTTCTTTCTCTACTCTCAACCGCCAGCCCCGAATTCAACGACAGTGGAACAGGCTTAAGTCTGTCTCTTGCACTTGCCACCCGCGCCGCGCATTCTACCCTCCCCTTCCCAGGCCATCCACCTTTCAATGCTCCTCAATCTGCCTCAACCGACCAATCCCCGGTCGCCTCGCAACAATAGACAATCTCTTCCAATCCCTGCTATTTTTTGTCTCCGACTTGCCAGCGCATCCCACTGGCCCGGTGAGCCACAATGCCTCCGACTCAAATATCACGCTCAACGCTTGTGATCTTTTTCGCAGTCACCATGCTCTCGTTTCTCTCCGCGCTCGCAGGCCCCGCTAAGCCTGCTGCACCCCAAATCGCCTTCACTTTCGACGATCTCCCCGCCCACGGTCCGCTCCCGCCCGGAGAAACTCGCCCCGAGGTCGCCGCAAAAATCCTAGCTGCCCTTCACGCCGCTCATCTCCCTCCTGTCTACGGCTTCGTGAACGGCCAGACCGAAGAGCGCGAGCCCGGCGGCCCCGCAGTGCTTCAAGCCTGGCTTGACGCCGGCAATCCCCTCGGCAATCACACTTGGTCGCACATGAATCTCAATCAGAGTTCTGTCGAGGACTTCGAAGCCAACATCACCCGCAACGAACCACTCCTCGGTGAACTAATGAGCAGCAAGCGAATGAACCAAGGCGACTGGCATTGGCTGCGCTTCCCCTATCTCGCCGAAGGCGACACCCCGGCGAAACACGACGCCATCCGCGCCTACCTTGCCCAGCGCGGCTACAAAATCGCCGCCGTCACCATGAGCTTTAGCGATTATCTCTGGAATGAACCCTACGCTCGTTGCATGGCCAAAAACGACTCCGCCGCCGTCGCCCAACTCAAAAGCAGCTACCTCTCAGCCGCCGACGCCAACATCACCTATTACCGCCAGCTTTCCCACAGTCTCTATCACCGCGATATCCCCTATGTGCTCCTAATGCACATCGGCGCACTCGACGCCGAAATGCTCCCCAAGCTCCTCGACCTCTATCGCTCCCGCGGCTTCCAATTCATCACTCTCCCCGAAGCCGAACGCGACTCCTTCTACCGCGTCGACACCGATCCCCGTCTCCCCGCCGGTTCAGCCTCGTTAGAAGACGCCATG
>NFUO01000403.1 GCA_002197545.1 Acidobacteria subdivision 2 bacterium RH1 MAG20
GGACCCTGGCAGGAACGCGCCAGCCTACCCGGCCGCCCGCTCCGTCGCCGCAATCCCTGTTCAGCACAAATTGGCCAAAGTCGAGATTATGGCTCGCCGTACTATGCCCAGCCGGTGGTTTACGGCCCTGGCATCGGCATCGCCTTGCCGGGCCTTTATCTCAATATTCGGTAAGCCTTACCCAATCCGCAACGGCAACAGCCGGCACCGCTGACGCCGTTGCCATCCAACCAGCGGTAGGGTTCCACAATGGCCGCGCTCTCGTCGCGTGCCTTCACCGCTTTGCGGAGAAATCGTCATGGGATTAATTCTGGTAATCATCCTTTTGATCCTGCTGTTCGGCGGCGGCTTCGGGTATTACCGCGGCGGCTATTACAGCCGGGGCGGCGGTTATGGCATCGGCGGGATACTCGGGGTTATCTTGATTGTGCTTCTGATCGTGTGGCTGCTGCGCGGCCATTTTGGAGCCTTCTAGAGGGGAGACAATCCTATGACTTTCACTTTGAATGCGACGATGTTACAACCCATCATCGCCCTTATCGCCGGCATCCTAATTCTCGTCGTTCCACGAATATTGAATTACGTCGTCGCCATCTATCTCATAATCGTGGGCGTGACCGGGCTATGGCCGCACCTTCTATCCGCTATTCCGCACTGAAAGAAGTTGATGGGAAGAATTATTGAGATGGCATGGGTGATCTTGGACCACATCGGGGCACACGCCTATCGCTATGAGCCCGGCTGTGAATGGCCTTTCAACTTCACCCATGCCGTCTCTATAGTCTGTTCGAAAAGAATCTCGGCCCTGGCGTCGAGGCTACCGCGCGGCGGATCACGGTGTACGATCCGGACCAAAGCTGGAAACCAACCCACCAGTGACCGGATCCTCCCTACGGCGCTCGGTCCGGCTAGCCCCAATGATGTTCAGTTAAGCGCGTCCTTCACGATATATTATATGTTTTGGCTTCAAGTATACGCTGCATATTGTGGTCGTGCGCCTTATCTGAACAGTATTGCGACTAAAGGCTGGCCGCCGGCTGCTGTGCCGGTTGGCAGCTGAGCCGTCCTATCGCCTTTTCTTGGTGACGCTCCGGATGGCATCCTTGATGCCGCCGACGGCATTCTGAACCTTTCCTTCCGCGGCTTCCGTCTTGCCGTCGGCAACCGTCTTCTGATCGCCGACCGCCTTGCCTACCGCTTGTTTGATGCTGCCGGCCACCGTCTTTGCTGCACCGACGACACGGTCCTTGTTCATAGTGGTTCTCCTATATTGAGGCTTACGATAACAGAGATGCGGAGTCGCGCGTTGATTTGGATCCAGAGCGCCACAAAATCCCAACCTGAGGTAGGGCACAGAATCGTCAGCACGGCCGGACCGGCCCGCCGAAATCACAGCATGCGGCGGCGGAAGAAGGCGTGGTAGAGCGCCAAAAAAATGATAGCGCCAATGACGGCGGCGCCGGCGCTGTAGAGGCTGCCGAGGTCGAAACCGGTCACGCCGGTGCCGCCGAAAAGGTTGAACAGCCAGCCGCCAACGACCGCGCCGACGATGCCCAGCAGAATGTCGACGACGGTGCCCTCGCCCGTGGTGCTGACGACCTTGCTCGCCAGCAGACCCAGTCCCAGCCCCAGCAGGATCCAAACGATCATGGACATACGACACTCCAGACTTTCTGCCTTTAATGATCTTCACGAAAGTCCGTATACATCCAGACCGGCATGGTGGAAAAGTTGACGATCATGGCGGGGTGCCGTGGCAGGCGAAGCGTGCCAGTTCATTGACTGTGGTGGGCACAGCGTTCTGCATGTCGCGCTTGTGCTCCTGCATCCCTGCAGCACACCGTATACCGACTTTCGTGAAGCTCAATAATCTTACTGTGTCATCTTCTTGGTTCGGGGTTGCAGCTGGGACTGAAGGCAGCATGGGCATCGCGGCAGGGCGGCAATGAGGCCGGCAGTGAGGCGCCCCCGGATGGCCCGAGTACACGGTCGGTCGATTTCCGGCCAAATTTTCGAACGTAGCGTGAACTGGGCAGTTCAGACTGCCTCGGTTTGACGCGCGGCAGCGTTGAGCCGGCTGATCGTCGCACGGTGCGCCTGGAACAATCGGGCGACC
>NFUO01000404.1 GCA_002197545.1 Acidobacteria subdivision 2 bacterium RH1 MAG20
CCGCCAACGGTGACGCGACCGATGCCTCCACCGCCCACCATAAGGCGACCGCCGCCGCCGCCAACGGTGACGCGACCATCACCGCCACCTCACGCGCCCAATTGCGGCGGTCCCGGAAGGCCGCCGTGCCCAAAGTGACGGCGCTGGCGCTACGCAGCGAACCCACCCTTGCTGTCTTGGGCGGTCGCGACGACACGGGCGGTGGCATTCCATAAGCTGTCAACAGGCGGAAACTGTCTATAGGCGAAGCAGACGGCTGCGCTGCCGCGAGGCGTCAGCAATTGAGGTAAAGCGGGAATGACGGAGGTGTCCCGTTGCGCCTTACCACCGAATAAGGTCGCTCTCGCAGCCTTACCGTGATCGGTGGAGAATCCGTGGAATGGCGGCGCTAGAGTGACGGAACTTGGTGTAAATGGGTCAAGTTTTCGCGTTGGAACATGTCTCGTCGGTCTGAGGCGAAGCCTCCCTAGCTATTTGTTTGCGCATGTCCTTTTCGCAAAACCGGTTTCCACTTTTGCGGGACATGCTCTAACGCCGGCAAGCTTCTGATTTTCCTACGTATACCTAGCTCTCCCCCAGGAGCCGCCCGCACCTTTTTCAGATGACGGTGGACGACGGTGCGCAGATACGGACTATCCTGCCGTCATTCGTTCGCCGTCAGTTGATGATCGCCTTCAACCCCTTGGCATATTGCTTGAATCGCCGGACATAAATATCGGCGCCGCCGGCGATCATTTTGATCGCGGCCTCGTCAAGCGTGCGGATGGCGCGCGCCGGCGCGCCGACGATCAGCGATTTGTCGGGAAAGGTTTTGCCCTCGGTGACGAGTGCGCCGGCGCCGACCAGGCAGTTGTCGCCGATCTTGGCGCCGTTGAGCACGATCGCGCCCATGCCGATCAGGCTATTGGCGCCAATGGTGCAGCCGTGGAGGATAACATTGTGGCCGATCACGCAATTCGGCCCGATGGTCATCGGGAAACCCGGATCGGTGTGCAGCGTGGCGTTGTCCTGGATCTGCG
>NFUO01000405.1 GCA_002197545.1 Acidobacteria subdivision 2 bacterium RH1 MAG20
AAATCCAGTCCCCCTATGATGTGTTCCGCTCTTTCGTGGTTCTTTTGCAGCAGCCAGAGAATAACATCCCTTGCGGCATCCACAATCGGCGCAAAATCCCAAAACCCTCCATTTCCGTGCTCGAAATTCTGATACCTGATACTAAACGGGTCCCACAGCTCGTAGTTCTTTTTGACGGATCGGAACAAAAGATGTGCCTGCCGTAGCCGACTCGTCAGTAGGGGCACCAGTTTTTCTGCGAACAGGTGTAGGTTCGGCGCGAAAATGTTCTTCCACGCTTCAGCAAGTTCGTGGGAGGTTGCTGCCCTGATCGGACCTGAAATCAAATCTGGCCCTCTAAGAAAGCTCTGCACAAGTGTTTCGGTTCGGGTATAAATAGTTAGTTGGGTCGGCGGATGTGGAGGAGAGGAGATGGGTAATCAGGGGACGTTCGCATCGCTGGCGTGGAACGGCAAGGGCAAAGTGACCCGGCGCGAGCGGTTCCTGGCCGAGATGGATGCGGTGATTCCGTGGCCGCGGCTGGTCAGACTGATCGAGCCGCACTATCCGAAAGCCGGACGAGGTCGGCAGCCGCTGGGTCTGGAGAAGATGCTGCGGATTTACTTCCTGCAGCAATGGTTCAACCTGTCGGACCCACAGGCCGAAGATGCGATCTACGACAGCGAGTCGATGCGGCGCTTTGCACGGGTCGAGCTGGGCGAGGAGGCGGTGCCGGACGAGACCACGATTCTGCGCTTTCGCCGCCTGCTGGAGCAGCATGGGCTGACCGAGGCGATCTTCGCTTCGATCACCGGGTTGCTGGAAGAACGGCGGTTGCTGCTGCGCGCGGGCACCATCGTCGACGCGACCATCATCGCGGCGCCGAGTTCGACCAAGAACGCCAGTGCGGCCCGCGACCCCGAGATGAAACAGACCCGCAAGGGCCGCAACTGGCACTTCGGCATGAAGCTGCACGTCGGAACCGACCAGCGCGGGATCGTGCACACGGTGAGAGCGACCGCTGCCAGCGTAGCCGACATCACCCAGCTGCCGGACCTGCTGCACGGGCAGGAGCGGGAGGTGTTCGGCGACCAGGCGTACTGGAAGGAAGACGATCGCAAGTTTCTTGAGGCGTGGGGAATGCGCTACCGGATCAACCGGCGCCCCACCTCCCAGCGGCCCTTGAGTGAGCGCTGGCGGATGATCAACCGAGTGCGCTCGCGGACCCGGGCGCGGGGCGAACACGCCTTTCGGGTAGTCAAGCACCTGTGGGGCTTCGCTAAAGTGAGATACCGCGGCCTGGCCAAGAACCTGGCACGGGCGCAGACCATGTTTGCGCTGGCTAATCTCTATCAGGTCCGCAGGCAACTGCTCCCGGCAGCGGCCAGGTGTGCGCTGTGAGCAATCCTCGGGCAGCAAGCAGTCTCGGTGGCG
>NFUO01000406.1 GCA_002197545.1 Acidobacteria subdivision 2 bacterium RH1 MAG20
AATGCAAAGTCTGCGATACAAAGATGGCGACATTCTGCGGCGGCACAGCGAACGTAAGCCGCCAGTTCAGTTGGAACTGCTGCGCTAAAGGCACAAACACACCGCGAAACTGCGCCTCATCGCAATCGACACGCTCTGTTGCAAACTCAACCCGCATAAAAAACAGGCCTAGTTCTACATCCTGATGCTGGTCCGCGTTCAGAATATTGGCGTCGTATTGCTGCACAAGAAAATTGGCAATCGCGGCAACCAGACCCTTGCGATCTGGACAGTCAATCAGAAGAACGGCAGTCTTGATCATGTATAAAAAATGTAAGCTTGCCCGCAGATTTCACAAAGCGAAATCGATGCACCGAATAATGTCGAGTTCATTAACGAGGGCCAATCCAATCGTTGAACGGTAAAAAACTTCGGGGTTTCCCGTCTGTCGGCTTTGACCCGAACGACCACTGGACATTGGGCCACACATTGTCTTACTGTCCAACAATAGCCGCTGCAACGCTAGAAACTCGCGCGAAAGTGAGACACCCTCGAACATGCTTGATCGCCGAACCTTTCTCCAGTCCGCTGTAAAGACCGCAACGCTCGCTGCCACCGCGACCCGTCTGCACCCGCTGCTCGCGCAATCTGCATCCTCTGCGCCACTCTCTGCAAATGACGCCATCCATCTTGCTCTTATCGGCGCTGGTATTCAGGGGCAGGGCGACACGCACACTGCGCTGCAGGTTCCGGGAGTCAAGCTGGTCGCAGTCTCCGACTGCTACGACGGACGGCTCACCCATGCAAAGGAGTTGTGGGGCTCCGATCTGTTCACCACGCGAGACTACCGCGAGATTCTTGCCCGCAAGGATGTCGATGCCGTGCTGATCGCCACGCCTGACCATTGGCATAAGCAGGCTGCTGTCGACGCCATGCACGCGGGCAAGGACGTCTATCTGGAAAAACCGATGATTCATCTTTATCCGGATGGACCGGAGATCATCGAGGCCGCCAACTCCACGCACCGCATTCTCCAGGTGGGCAGCCAGCGTGTCAGCTCAATCGTCTACGCCAAAGCAAAAGAGCTGCTGGCAAGCGGCGCCATTGGGAAGCTGAACATGGTTACCGCCCGCTGGGATCGCAACTCCTCCACCGGAGCCTGGAACTATTCCATTCCGCTGGATGCCTCTAC
This sequence comes from Acidobacteria subdivision 2 bacterium RH1 MAG20, assembly GCA_002197545.1. Next base: position 1,172 of record NFUO01000406.1, read on the forward strand.
AGAGACCTGCGACTGGCCGCGCTTCCTGGGCACTGCGCCGAAGATTCCTTTCTCTGCCGAGCGCTTCTTCCAGTGGCGCAAATGGAACGCCTATGGATCGGGCGTCGCCGGTGATCTGTTCGTGCATCTCTTCAGCGGTACGCACTTCATTACCGGCTCCCACGGCCCCACCCGCGCTATGGCCACCGGCGGTCTACGCTTCTGGAAGGATGGCCGCGATGCCGACGACGTGCTGCTCGCGCTCTTCGATTATCCCGAGGGCTTCAACCTTAGCCTCCATGTCAACTTCGTCGACGGCGGCCAGGAGAGCGAAGGCTTCCTCTTCACCGGCTCAGAAGGTCTCATGGAGATTGCCGGCAACACCGTTACGGTCACCCGAACCCCGCTTGCGACCGAGCCCGGTTACACCGTCTCCACCTTCGCCGACGCTATGCAACGGCAATACATTGCACATTACCGCCAGAAATATCCTGTCCAGCACCCCAGCGGTCCGCCACCAGAGGAAGTGGAGGCATTCGTTGCTCCCGACGGCTACTCTGACAGCTATGATCACCTTCATAACTTCTTCAACGCCGTCCGTACCCGCCAGCCTGTTGTCGAAGATCCGATCTTCGGCTTCCGCGCGGCTGGTGCAGCGCTGCTCAGCAACCTCAGCGTCCAGCGCGGCAACGTCGTTCACTGGAATCCTGAAACGATGAAGCTCGCCTGATGCATCGAGACCACCGGAGCCCGCTATGAACATCTCATTCAAGTTCGTTATGCCGCTGCTCGTTATGCCACTGATTGCCTCCATT
>NFUO01000407.1 GCA_002197545.1 Acidobacteria subdivision 2 bacterium RH1 MAG20
CGCCATCGTCAGCCCTCCTCTGGATTGGTCTCCCCTGCCGTTTCAGGTGCCGTCTCCGGCTCGGGATCGGTCGCCCGCAACGCCGTCAACCGCTCCATCGCCCGCCTGGATTTGTCCCCGTCCGCCCGCGCGATCAGCTCTTGCATCGCCTCCGGCGTCACCGGCTTCCCGCTCCCGATGGAGAACAACAGATTCATCAGGATCGTCCGCAGGGCCAGAACCTCCCCCAGCAGAACCTCGTCCGCCGCGCCGTCATGCCCCTCCAGCAGCTCCGCCCGAACCCACTCCGAGAGCGTCAGCTTCCGCGCCCGCGCACGAGTCTCCAGGGCAGCGAACTCCTCCTCGCTGACCTTCGTGCTCACCGATTTTGTGCGCAGAGGCGGCTTCACGGAGCACCGCCGGAACTGGATTTTGGGGAGAAGGCCGCACGATGTCTCTGTGTCGCTGGAAGGACAACAGGGGGCCGGAGGCGGGCTAAGGGACTGAGACTCAACAGGTTCCCCTACAGCTACATGCGCTCGCCCTACAGCATACCCCGTTTATCCCAGTTTTTCTATTAGTCGCCTGTTTTCAGATAGTTCCCCCACAGCAACCTGAAGTTGCTGTGCAGCTCCCGTTCCGGGGTGACGTGTCACCCTCATCCCGCTGCCGTAGGCAGCGTTGCTTTCCAGACGCAGCAAGGCCGCCCCAGAGGGACGGCCTGCGGCTAGATCACACCTCTTCAGCAGGAGGGGCTTTCACGATGAACTTCTCTACGAATCGGACGGCACCCAAGATGATAAGAACATCTGCGAGTCCTATAGGCAGCGTACCGATTGCGGGAAGCCATCCATGCGGCCATCGAACAAGAAATAACAACGGGATATGAAGCGCCAACAACACCACGATGATTGCCCAGAACCAGAAGCGCCTTCTTAAGTCCCAGCGAACTCTAATCGCAAGCATCGTCATTCCAAGAACGATGAATACTGATCTGCCCATCTCCTCTTGACCGAAGAGGTAGAAGATGAGGTACACGGGCGCGAGGATCGCCGCGATAATCACGCCCGTATAATCCGTAGGTTTTTTTCCCTGTTCGGTCACGGATGTGTCCCCGCTATGCAACCCTTGTAGTTTGCGATCAGGCCCTCGCTGCCAAAGATGTCATGTAGCGTCGCGCCAGCAGAAACAACGTTTCCGACTATAGGAATCAGCTCAGTCCCATGCACCGCGATATTAGTTGCGGATGTTTCTGCCAAGCTGAGGCCAACGCCCGTTGCAGACAAACCCGCGTCAGGGAGGCTTCCAAACACGGAAAAACCTGCAGCAGCGAGTCCCGCCCCAAATTGAACACCGTGAAGGACGTTTCCCGCACCCGGAATGATACCCACTGCATCAAGCGTCGTTGTCCCTAAAGACATACCGACTTTGCCGGTAAATGTGCAGGACAGGAAGCCGGGTTTGGTAGGCCCGTCATTTGGTCGTTTGACATTCCAAAGTTTGTTAATTGGGGGGCCGCTGCTGAACAGGCCAAAAAACATGCTTGGCCAATCGACTGGATCGTACCACTCGCCGTTATCACTATTACTGTTGTCGTTCGTCGAGCTCATGCAGTACATCGTGTTCCCGTTGGAGCTCGTTCCGCACGGCACTGGCTGTGTAGAAGACAGTCCACTCGGATCGATGAAGCTCAACGGATTGTTCCCGACGTAGGCGTACCGATTGAGGGTTTGGGGATAGCGGATATCCATGCTGCCGTCATAGGGATCGGGGGACATCCACCGGCCCACAGTGGAAGAGTATTGCCGGAACTCCGCATGGTCGAGGCCGGTCTCCTGATCTCGCTCCAGGCCGGTGAAGGTGTAAGCATCACTGGTTGTGCCTGAGAATATCTGACCGAACGGAGTGTAGTCGAGCGGGTTGGTGAGGATGCCGTTATTACCCACCGTGCCAATGTCGCTGCCAAGATGATCGGTAAGCCGGTAGACTGGCTCCGCATTCTCCGAGCCCGGCACCTCGGCCAGTAATCCATTCGGCCCATAGATCAGGTCTGTCCACCCGCCTGCACTATAGCGCGCAATGGGGCGACCGCCGAAATAGATGGTGTCGGTTACCCCTACTCCCTGCGTCCCGACCCGGTTTCCTTCAGGATCGTAAACGTATGTTGCTCCACCTGCCGAGATAAGCCGACTCTCTGCGTCCCAGGTCATGCTGGTAAAGCCGTTCGATAATAGATTACCCGCAGCATCGTAGGCATAGCCAAACATTTGGTTGTTGGCAGTGTAAATGGAACTAAAGCTACCATTCTGCTGAAGATTGCCGAATGAGTCGTAGCTGTAGGTCTGATTGAGGCCGGTTGGCAACAGAGTCGCGGGCTGACCGGTAACAGGACTGGTCGTCCCGCTAATAGTCGGCGTATATGGCGCAGAATCGGTTCCAACCACCATCTGTGTTCCCCATATCTGAATGCTCTGTCCAGTGGTAAAGGCGCCTCCGCCTGCAATTTGTAGGCCCAATTGAGTGAGGCCATTCTGGTTGGTTCCCGTTACTGAAAATCTTTGCCAGGTAGTTGTCAGCGTTACTGCAACCTCACCGGCCTCGCTCCAACCGTTTTCTCCCACATTGATAAGGTAGATATTCGTATTTAGGGTTCCGCTGGGAACACGCAAATAGACAGATCCTGTTACGGTCTGCTCGTCGTAGAGAGAGGGATTCGGAACATCATCAATGACGTAGGCCGGAGCGGTTGCGGTTACCGTCGCCGCAGTCGAAGTACCATCTGGAGCGACCGCCGAGTTTATGCTCAGCGACCCATTGACCACCCCCCAGGAGGGTCCATTCAACTGCTGTGAGTTCGGCAGGATGTTCGTAAGCTCACTACCCGCAACCACAGGCAAGACGCTCGTCATCACATACGGTCCTGCCGTAGGAGCGATTTCCATCTGGGAGCCCCACACGTCGATTACCTGTCCGGTGACGAGGGAACTCCCGATCTGTAGGTAGAGCCTCGTCATCCCGTTCGGAGCCTGACCCGTAAGAGTAACCCGCTGCCAGGTTGATGTCAGATTGACAGGCACAGATTGGAAAAGTGCCCATCCAGATGCGTTCCAGCCTAGCAAATAGACAACGATCGATCCTGACCCGCTAGGCGATCTCAAGAAAACAGATTCGGTCAGCGTGGTGTTATTGTAAAGGGCCGGATTGGGAACATCATTTGTCAGCCAGCCAACGTCAGCTACCGCGGTCGCCTCGTAGCCTGTCTGAGAACCATCCGGAGCAAGTACTGCATTCGGCACGCCTGAGAAGTTGTATGTATTCGACCAACTTGGCCCGTTCGGCTGTTGTGAGTAAGACAGAATATTTGTCAGGTTCGATCCAGTGCTTACGGGATTAGCGGCTGTCGCGACATAAGCACTAGCGGTTGATCCCAGCTCTACCTGTGCTCCCCACACTTGAAAGCTTTGACCATTCATGAAGGTGGTGCCTCCTCCAATCTGAAGCTCCAACTCTGTCAGAGTGTTTGCATTCGTACCCGTCACCTGAAAGCGCTGCCAATCGTCTGTGATTGTGACAGTCGTAAGCCCCAAAGTAGAATAGCCAGTCTGAGCGGAGACATCAATGAGGGTGAGCAGAACTGACTGCGGCCCGGTTGTAGATCGTAGCCAGACCGAACCGGTTATCGGAACACCGCTATAGGGCGCTGGATTAGGAACATTGTCCACAAACCAACCACCAGACGAGTTACTGTTGGCGGTAACCGTCGCAGCCGTGTTTGTTCCATCGGGGGCCGTTGCAGAGTTGTCAGTGGCCGAACCATTTTGGAAACCCCACGTCGGCGCAGTCAATCGTTGCGAATAGGGCAGGAAATTAGTGACAGTCACTCCAGAGCTGCCGGTATCTTCAAGCTTTGCACCCCAAAGCGAAATTGTTTGTCCGCTTGTGATTGTGCCTCCGCCTCCAATTTGGAAAAAAATCGTATCATGTCCGTAATGGTATTGACCGCTAATCTGGAACTGCTGCCATGTTGAGGTGACCGTTATCGATTTTCCGGCGGGAATATCGAACCCCGCCGTTCCATTCTCTACCAGAAAGAGATCGACCGTTTGATTCCCGTTAGGCGATCGCAACCAGACTGAACCGGTCATTGTTATTCCGTCATAGAGATATTGGTTCGAAGCAACATCGGTCACATAGGTATCTCCAGAGCCGGAAGTCGCAGTAAAACTAGATGCGGTTGTTGTTCCATCGGGCGCCATCACACTTCCCACAATGGTAGCGTTTGCAGAGCCCCAGCCAGTTGCTCCTGGGGTATCCGGATTCAACAGTACATTGGAATCGTCCGGATCGGTCCAACTCGGTGTCGGCGTGGCCCCGCTCGAACTGCCCGGCGTCGTATTGCCTGAACCAACAGGAAAGGGCGAAGTATCCGCTCCCTGCGCCGACCCTACCATGTCTTGTGCTGCCGTAATTCGGTTCAGATTGTCATAACCAAATTGACGCTGCACTCCGGTCAAAGCATCGGTCAGCGTCTGAAGATTACTATTCGCAGACCATCCATACTGTTTCCCCCAGAGAAGCTGAGTCGCAGCTCCGTAGGCAAGCAGGCCCGTTCTTCCACGGTTATCGTATGCTGCGGCCAACGATGTTCCATTGCCCATCGTTGCATTGATTAGATGGCCCGCAGGGTCATATTCCGGCAATGCATTGCTATTTAGATAAGAATATGTGTGGCCAGTGCCATTCCAGCTCGCATAGTTGACGGAAGATACCCGGCCAGCGGCATCGGTCATCTGCGAGATAGTTCTACCGTCCGGGTAGGTCAGCGAAGTCATGTTGCCAGCCAGATCGTACTGAGCTGAAACCGGATTCGCTCCTAATACGCATCTTTGCGGAGTGCATCCCCCTTGATTAATGACACGGCCCATAGAATCATAGGAGTACTGATTATCCGCATTAACGTCATTTGATGCCCAAGTTAGGTGGCCAATGGGGTTACTGGCGACGATGCCCCCAGGTGCCGACTTGTCATACCAATAGACATAGTTAAACCCAGGAACGCCACTGGCTCCTGCCGACTGCTTATTGGTTACACGGTTCAATGCGTCGTAACTGTAGCTTGTCGTCACCCCTCGCGCATCGGTCTTCGTCAACAGATTGCCGTTAGGGTCGTAGCTGTAGTTGATTGTTCCTGTTTCAGGGTTTGCAGCAGAGGTAAGTCGAGACAAGGAATCGTAGCTAAAACTGTGAGTGCGCGGGATCTCTCCTGATACACCCGTTTGCGTCACATTCGACAAGTTCCCTAAACCATCATAGCTATAGCTGGTCTGAAGATTGCCGGGCTCTACAACATTGGTCAGTTGACCAAATGCGTTGCTGGTCCGCTGCCAGGAATGGTTTGCTTCATCAGTAGAGGTGGTCACATTTCCGCTATACGACCACGTCAGCGCATTGCCGTCAGGTTGTGTTTGTTTTTTGGGCCGGTCAAGTCCATCATAGGTTGTCATGCAGGTACTTCCATCCGTGTATGATGGCGAACTGGGGAAATGAGGGTTGGTAACGCACGAGGTTCTACCATTGACATCATAGGTGGTCTCGCTGGAGACTCCGGCCTGAATATGCTGCGAGGGCCGATCATAGGCATCGGCGATATCCTGAGACGAGATCGTTGGATCGGGTGTAGCGAGAGTTGAGGTATCGACTTCAGCCGGAGAAGGATAGCTATAGCTCTTCTGTCCACCGTCTGGATAATTCACGGTCTGAAGTCTGCCTGCGGTTGACTCATATTGATAGGTGGTTCCAGCACGGCCTGCGGCAAGATCGTTGGGATCTTTCGTACCGGTCAACGCACCTGAGTTGCAATCGTAGCCGTATGTGGTCACTTGACTCAGAGCATTCGTTGCCTGATAAGGAAGTGCGTTTGAGCACTGATATGTCGTGCTCGATTGATTCCCTTTAGGGTCCGTAACACTACGAACCATGCCCGTGTCATCCATCACGTAAGTCGTCGTCGTCGGTAAACTATTTGGATTTGGGTTCAGCAATTTCGTAACAGTTTGAAGATATGGATTCCAAACATTCGATGTGCCGTGTTGGGTCACGCCAGAAGTTCCGGTTGCCGATCCTGTATAGCCGTAGGTTGTTTGTGCAACCTGCGTTCCATTGCTGAGCGTGGTTTCCTGAGTTATGTCGTAGGCGTTATATGTATAGTCGGTCTCCCGGCTCGGTGTTGAAGGTAAACTGCCAGTGTAGAAATCCCATTCTTTAATCGAGTCTGGCTTGCCAGACCAAGGGCTGTTGTACACATATTGGGTTTGAGATTGGAAGCCAGTATCTAAGAGAGCGGTTACCGCAGCTGATTTTGTAATGTACTGTGCACCACTGCATACCGGCGTGGTACAGGCATGCGAAAAGTCATAGGTATTTGTCATGCCCTCAATTGCTTGACCATTCTGGGCTGAACCATTGTAGATCGTGGTATTTGTATTCCAAGCTCCGTTATTTAGCGTCAGCTTATAAACCGTTTCATCACCGCTTGGTCGATGGACGTTGACCTGTTCCTGACAGCCAACGCCATTGCTAGAGCACTGGGTTAAAACAGAAGGCGTGAACGTCATGGGAGGATTGCTGCCAACAACTCTCGATGTAAGCCAGCGATTCTCATTTTGATAAGAATCAAAATAATTGCTCCAGCCGTAGTTGATTACGCCGCCCGTTGGGAGTGTTATGCTCGTCATTTCTCCATAGGAGTCGTAAGAAAAACTATAAGATGATCCATCCGGCAGTTGAATACTCTGTACAGGAGAAAGCGTACCGCTCCACTCTTGGACAGGTTGTTCATTGAAGGCTGTATTGATTTGAATGGGAGCCGTTGTCACGGTATAACGGACCCGCAATCCATTATTGTCGATGGGGCCGTTTGGAGCTAAAACATCGTAGTATGTGACGTTCCCGTTCTTCGTTACAATTACCGGCGTCCGGCCCAAATCATCGATTAGGTTGCCATTTGCATCTGTTGACCAATAGTTTCCATAGCGGTCAGTGACTTGGGGGTACACCTGGGTGCCATTGTTATCCACGATAACGGGATTTCCAGAGCTATCGCCTATCATTTGATAACCGCTTCCATCCGTTGCAGATCCGGCCTGAACTGTCTGTGTATACGTGCCAGCACACTGGTTATCGTCTGTTGTTAGAGTTCCAGCGAATGTATGAACTGTCCCTGAAGGATCACTCCAGGACGGGGTTTCCACGGTTATGGTATCAACGCTGTTATAGGGTGGCACTGGACACTGGACATCTGTCGAAGAACCGGAGGCATAGATGTAGCTCATGGTGCCTGTCTCGGCTCCGGTTACGAATCTCCATCCTCCCTGATCTATCGTGGTATTAGGAACATTGGTAGGCCACCAGTAATAATTGCTGTAGTGGCCAATCATCCAGATGCGACTGTCGTACACGAGCTTTTCATCGAGGTTGAGTGCCCCTCGCTGCTTATGAGTCGCGAGATGGAATTCAAGGTGAAGATTTCCATTCGTGACATTGATAAAGCCATTCTCGACTGGAATGTTGACCCCAAATGTCGGATTGCCGGTGGCGGTGAGATAGTCCTGTGCCAACAAGGAGCGAGAGGTCATCGCAAGACACAAAGCAGCCAGACAGAGCAAGAGTGCAGTTCTTTTCATTGTCGGCCTCAGAACTCAAAGAATGTGGTTTTCAGTGCGGGATTGAGCTGGACTTCTGAAAGCTGCAAGGTCCACTGCTTTTGGCCATCCAAGGTCTGCGTAAAGCGGAATGGAATCATCGAGTCGCCAACCTTGCGGTAGTCGTCGTAGGTGATGACGCGAAGGAAGTCGGTATTACGAGCGCCGTCGATATGAATGGAGTTGGCGCTCTTTACCAGCAGATGCGTTGTCGGATCGAAGTAGAGATCGGTGGCAACGGTATCTCTCTTATGCGTCGTGGCTTTAATCCCCGTAGTTGGGAACTCATATGTCAACCGATGAAAGGCTCTTCCATCAACAGAGCAAGACCCGCGATCCAGAAGCGATGCAGTCGAGTCAGGAAAATCTGCAAGACGTGGGAGCTCGAACTGAAATATCCCCGATGCCGCTGTGTCGGCAACGATGGGGTACAGGCGACCATCCGCCTCCTGGATCTTGCCATACCTTCCGTTAATCCTGATACTCAGCTGCCCCTTTGAGGTCTGCCCGTCTAGCCGAGAACCGGTCGTACCAAGAATCGAAAGCGTTGCACTGTAAGCGGTGGAATCTTCGCTGCCATAAGTGATCTGCCCTGTTCCCTGCATCCCAGTCCAGGAGCTGGCACCAACTACTTTCAGGTGCTCCACTATTTCGCTGAGAGCGGTTCCATCTCTCTGTCCAAGAATTCCTGTCTTAGATGGAAAAGCAACGCCTTTGTCAAAAGGTCCATAGGATCGCGTCTGGGCGCTTTGTGCATCGCTGACGGAAGGTGATTGCTCTTGGGCAATAGCGCAGTTTGCAGACGTGCAAATTATGCATAGTCCTAGAAAGAGCGCTGGGAGCAATATATTTCGGTAGTAATTGCGAGTAGGGAAAATAAGATCGGTGCAGAGCGCACGAATCCACCGACCGCATGTTGGATGCGCAAAAAGCCAAGGCATGTTCTAGCTCCAGATACAGCAATAACGTGCGAAAGTGTCGCATAGGCCCAACAATAACTTTGCCGCGAACATCCCTAGACAAGTCTTGCCGACTAGGAGGGTGAATTAAGCTTGTTTGTTGGTCTGCTGGATAGTATGGGGAGAAATATGGCTCGTCAAGTTAAATATGGTGATTCGAAAATACACTCGAATCAAGTGGAGATTTGTGTAATTCGGCACCACTGCTCCTTCATCAAGAACAATCCTTTCAATCCACGCCCCGCGAAGGGCGATCATGTGTCACCCTCAACCCAATGCTGTAAGCAGCGTTTCCCAGACGCAACAAGGCCGCCCCGAAGGACGGCCTGCTCGCTGAAGACACCATTAGAGAACCGGCGACCCGAATCAGTGACGGGAAAATCTATGCCGATTGCAAGTAGCCACATCCGCCACAGTGACAAGCCACTACAACTTTCTCTGGCCCAAACTGGGCACGCATGACCAAAGATGAAATCTAGTGGCCATTAGCGACGTGTGTATTTGATTCTTGGCACACGTAAGCGCGTGGGGTTGTTACTTCGATCTTGCACTTGTGCAGGGAGAGAGCCCTTCAATCTTGATTTCTGCATATGTTCGTATGCAGAGGCGTCTTACAGTGCTAGCCCGGTGCCGGCCCAAAAACACGCCAGGATGGTTCGATCCTGGCCAACTCACGAAGCAGGTGTGGTGCGGGCGGAGGGAATTGAACCCTAACGGCCTTGCGGCCTGCGGATTTTCATTCCGATTCGTCTGTCAATTTCTCCAATTTTTTCTTTGGGTTAGCTCAAGCATGACCCAAGATGTGTAAGAAAATGTGTAGCTCTGAACCCAAAAACGAGTGGATTCTCTCGCCCCAAGCGGAAGATACGGGCAGCATCGAGCTGATACACCGATGACTACCGGTTCCGCTAGCGCGCGGCTTCCACACGGCTTGAAGCTGGATGACTTGGAACTGTCATGTCCGGTTTTATTGGAGGGAGCGGCAACATAGCGTTTCCTTACCCGACCCCTTCCCCGATACTAAGAGATTGGCTGCACGAAGAACAGCCACCAGCGGCGGCTTGTGCGCTCAGATATGCCGCTAAAAGCGCCCCGGCGGGGTAGCGGTAAATCAGAGCAATCTCAGTAAGAAGAGTCCGGGCCGGACATTGGCATTGGAATGATTACCTCCCTGCGCCAGCCTCCGCCAGCGGCTCCGGCGAAAGACGGCTTCGGGAGGTTCACGGTTAGCGCGGCTTGTTGCGTTGACCTCTTTTAGACTTGTCGTGAATCTCCGCCGCCTTCGACGCCTTGGCCTTGGTATCCTCCGGCTGCGGCAGTTCCCATCCTGCCATTCCCTGCAACACACGGTCGGCGTGTTTGATGGTGTTTACATGCCCGTAGTGGCTTTCAATCATGTGGACAGACGTTCCCATCTGCTCGGCAAGGAAATACACGTCTACGCCTTCCTGCAATCGGAGCGTGGCATAGGTGTGCCGGAAGCAATAGGTCGAGCGCGGAACGCCCTGCGTGCCTTCGCGCAAATTCGCCTCGTTCAGAAGGTCGGCAATCAGCGAGTTGTAAAGAGTCTTTGCGGGCTTGCCTGTGACGTTGGTAAAGACTCTGTCGTCCGGCTCCGTGGCTTTGGAGATCACGCGGATGCGTTCCAGATACTCTCCGACACTCCTGGGAGCCACCAGCTTGCGCGACTTGCCCTTTCCCTGCACGAACAGCACAACGATCTCACGCCCCTCGCGGTCTTTTGCAGGCATGATGTCGCGCCAGCGCAGATTCTTCATCTCCGCAGGCCTCATGCCTGTATTGCACGCTATCAGGATCATGTTGTAGGTAACAGTCCGATACCAGACGCTGGAAGGCTTGTCCGCCTCGGCAATCCACTTGCGACCTACGGTGTGGAGCTTGCGGTATTCCTCCAGCGTGAACTCATCGCGCCGCATCGTCTTGAGCTTCGGGCGCTCATCAAAACGCTGGCTGGCAGGAACGTAGCGTTTCTTGATGGCGTAATTCATCACCGCACCGAAGATCGACATTTCAAAGCGAATGGTGGAATCGCTGATGAAAGGAACCACCCGTTCTTCGGAAGGTTTGACTTCAATCGGTTTCAAAACCCTGATACCTAGGGTGTGCTGAACCTTCGTGCGGCGCTCGGCTTCCTTGTCCGCGAAGGCTTGCGCCATCTTGTCGCTGACTTCCCGGACGCCGTTGCGCTTGTGACGGCCTGCGCCGTTCTCCCGTCGCCATGCCGGATAGCCACCCCAAAGCTCGTCACCGATAAGGTGGACTTGCGTTGATCCTACATATCTGTCTAAAGCGCCTTCGATGATGGCGCGGACCTTCTTAGGCCGCGCCGCGCTGATCTCTCCGCGTTTTGCCCGCGCCTCCTGCGTCAGCAGATACTCTCTCCCCACCTCGCGGAAGGGATGGTTGAACACAGGAACGTCATGCTTGATGCGAAACCGGATGTCTGCGTCCTGATCGAAGGCGCGTTCCCGCGCCACATCAATGTCGGTCGTTTTGAGCGAAACCGTCTTATAGCGGTCGGCCTTGGGCATCTTCATGCGGCAATACCACATTCGGTGCTCCACGTCGCCGCGCCGGAAGAGAATCAGGCCCGGCTTGAGTTCCGATTTGTCGGTGACGAATGCCATATTCGCCTCCATCGTTTGACTCGTTCTGTGCAGATTCCGTGCAGATTTTTCTCGCAAGTTATTGACTCTGCATATGAGGCGAGTCGAAGGACCTGTGGTTTGCTCGTGACGCCAACACTTCACTTTCTTTCCAGTACCTTCTGGCAGCTATATATATATATCGATACACGCCTTCACCACTTGATATTCCGTAGACCGACTGTGCTCCTCCGCGTATGATTTGCTCCCATGAATGGATACGACTTCCACCTGACTGAAACTCACTTCACCGTCGCGCACCTGCACCCCATACCGATTGCGCTATTCGCTTTGTTACTGGCTCTTATCGTCATCGCTCCTTATTGGAAAATATTCCATAAGGCCGGCTTTCCACGAGTTCTCGGCCTCTTGATGATCGTCCCATTGGTAAATCTGATTGTTCTTTATGTTGTCGCGTTCTCCCAATGGAAGGTCGTTCCAGCACAAAATCAGAACCAGTAGCTGTTCTCGTCCCGACGGCCACACTGGTTGTGCCAACGCAAACGGAGCCGCTACTGCGGAGGAGCAGCCGCCTTCTGCGCTTCCCTGTCCGCTTTGTCTTGCGCCTTATCAGCCTTCTTCTGTTGCTTCGTCTTCTTCGCCTTACGTTCAGCCTTGTCCGCCTTTGCCTGCGCCTTGTCGGCTTTATGTTGCTGTTTCAATTGCTTCTGCGTCTCCTGGGTCTGTTCCACATTCGTCTGGGCGAAGCCTGGTCCGGCCAATACCAACATCAACGTAAGCGCAGCGGCTGATTGATAAAATCTCATCGAAATCTCCCCCTCTTTTTTGGATGCAAATGATCCCAGAACAGCGGCCCTGCAATCGCCTCAAGCCAGTCTCCGCACTCCGAAACTCTTGACGCCGCTGATACAATTAACTTAGAGAGAAAAAGAAAAACCCGGCCTCGTGCCGGGCTTTTCCTTTAAGCCTGGTCCATACCAAAGTCCAGACTTAAGCCTCATCCTTCTAAGACTTTAGGACTTTAAGTAGGGGGAGGGGGTACCATCAAACCCAGCCGCGTCAAACTGGAGCCTGCACCTGAAGGGATGAGACCTTGAGATTATTTTTCGTCGCTCTGCTATGCCTTGGACTCGTATCTCCTCACCCAGCTTTCGCGCAGACAGAGACAGCCTGGCATCATCACCAGTTCAACGTCGACACCGCAGGCGTCATTGGCCGGTCGAACATCATCCTCGGACAGCCGAACTCCAGGGCCACCGAAGCGATGCCCTTGGGCAATGGTCGTCTGGGCGTGGCCGTCTGGGCGGCCAGCGGCCTTACTGCTCAACTCAATCGAGTCGACACGTTGCCTCACCGCGACTCGCCGGGACAAGTCATCCTCCCCGGCCTGTCCGCGTTAACGCAAGCCAAAGACTACTCAGGCAGACTCGACTTGTACAACGGCGAGTTCAAAGAGCAGGGCGGCGGTATGACTGCCACCGCCTACGTCCAGCCCGACACCGACACATTAATCATCGACGTCACCGGAGCAAATCCCAACCAGCCGCAAACCGCTCAACTCAAACTGTGGTCGCCACGAAAGCCCCAAGGCAGCGCCGCAGGAGCAGTCGGCCTGCTAGCCGAATCCTGGGTCGATAACAAGGAACCCGGAGCCTCCGGACGCCGCTTCGGCTCTCTCTCCGCCATCACCGCCGCGGGCCGTAAAGTCTCAGCCGTTGTGACCGATCCCCTCACCATCGCCGTCTCCGTCTTGCCCTACCCGGACGGCCACTTCCGAATCATCGTAGCCTCCCCCCACTACGACGGCAGCGGAAGCGCAAAATTAATCGCAGCTAAAGCTCTGCAAGGAACAGCGCCAGCCGCGCACAAACTCTGGTGGAACGCCTTCTGGCGGCGCGCTGGACTCATCAAGATCACTTCACCGAATGGAACCGGTGAGTACATGGAGAACCTTCGCAACATCTACCTCTATTCCGCCGCAGCCGAAAGCCGCGGCATCTATCCCGGCTCGCAGGCAGGCATTGGAGACCTGTTCTCGTCGGTCGAAGACCATCATCAATGGGACCCCGCAGCCTTCTGGCACTGGAACCTGCGCATGCAGGTCGCAGCCAATCTCGGCGCCGGATTGCCGGAGCTGAACACGCCCTACTTCAATCTCTACCGCGACAACCTGACCAGCATCGAAGACTGGACCACGCACCACATGCAGGGCCGTCCCGGCATCTGCATCCCCGAGACGATGCGCTTCAACGGTCCGGGCATCGAGTATGAAACCTGGAACGCCACGCCCATCGTCGGCCTGAACTGCGACGCCGCATCGAAGCCCTACTACAACGCTCGCACGCTCTCGACCGGTGCTGAAGTATCGCTCTGGATCTGGCAGCAATATCTGCAAACGCAGGACCGTCTCTTCCTCGCCAGAAACTATCCCGTCATCGCCGCCTCGGCGCGCTTTCTCCTGGCATACTCCAAACCGGACGCGGATGGCCTGATGCACACCTCTCCATCGAACGCGCATGAGACGCAGTGGGACACAACCGACCCCACCACCGACCTCGCAGCAAGAAAGGCGCTCTACCCGATAGCGATCGAAGCAGCGAATCTACTAGGCAAAGACGCAGACCTCGTCGCTGAACTCAAGGCTGCGCTGACGAAGGTTCCCGATCTCCCGCGCACCGAGCAAACGAAACCGCTCACTCTCCTGCCCGCCTCCGCCGGCGCGCCGGGCAACGATGTCATCGCAGACTCCTACCTTCCCGCAAAAGAGACGCACAACGTCGAGAACATCGGGCTGGAGCCTGTCTGGCCGTACAACCTCATCGAAGACAACTCGCCGCTCTTGGCCCTTGCTCGCCGCACCTATGCCCATCGCCCCTATCCCACCATCGAAGATTGGAGCTCCGACCCCATCCAGGCTGCGCGGCTTGGCCTTGGCAGCGAGGTCAGCGCAACGCTCGTCAAACTGACGCAGGCCTACCAGAGCTTCGTCAACGGCTTCGCCAATTGGGGCGGCAAGCCAGGGGAGTTCTACGTTGAGCAGACCGGCGTCGTTGCCACGGCTCTGCAGGAAGCTCTGGTGCAGGACTACGACGGCCTCATCCGCATCGCTCCGGCCATTCCCCCCGGATGGGACTTCGACGGCAGCGTCTACGTGCGCGGCAAAACAAAAGTCGACGTGCAGGTCAGAGACGGCGCAACCACCATGCTGGCGATTGAGTCAGGCACCGCCCAGCAACTTCGCATTCGCAATCCATGGCCGAACCAGCCGGTCGAAATCATCGCTGATCTCTCCGGCAAAAAAATCAGCAGCCATATAACAGGAGACGTGATTACCTTCCATGCGCTTGCAGGCGCCAGCTATCTCATTGAAAAATCCTCCATCGCTGCACAGCCTCAACGCTTCGCCGAGGTGAGCGGCACGCCCGCTACCTCAGCAAAGAAGCTCGGCCCGGTACAGATCGGTCTAAAGACCTCTGATTAAGTCCAGTTTTGTTAAGGGCACGGCTTCAGCCGTGCCACAAGTGGTTTGCCTGCAACGCGGCTTTAGCCGCTGAGGGAATATTCGGAGACTTAATCAGACCTTCTCTAACCGCTATTCAGTAACCTATACCTCTCGGAGCGTTGCGTACGTCATCTATGCGAAATCGAATCGTGCTACTTCTCCTCGCCATCATGGCTCCTCTCTCCCGAGCGAACGCCGCCGCGACGACAAAGCAATTCATCTTCACCTCGGCCCCCTTCGCCTCCGCACACGCCTCCACCATCGTCGAGCTGCGCAACGGCGACCTCCTGGCCGCATGGTTTGGCGGGACCCACGAGAACGCCCCCGACGTCGCCATCTGGGGAGCGCGCCGCAGCGCAGGCCACTGGTCCGCGCCCTACCTGCTCGTTCGCGAGCCCAACATCGCCTGCTGGAACCCCGTCCTCTTCCACTCCGCCGACGGAAAGCTCTGGCTCTACTACAAATTCGGCCCCAGCGCCCGCACCTGGACCGGCGCGCGCCTTGTAAGCAACGATGACGGCAAGACCTGGTCACAACCCGAGCATCTTCCCGCCGGCCTGCTCGGTCCCATCAAAGACAAGCCGCTCGTCCTGCCCAACGGCACCATCGTCAGCGGCACCTCCGTCGAAAGCTACTCCTCCTGGGCTGCATGGATCGACCGCAGCACCAACAACGGCAAAACCTGGCAGAAGCTCGGCCCCATCACCGTGCCTCTTCAGCACCCGCTACCCCAGGCGCAGGTAAACCATGAGGAACCAGTCCACGGAATCATCCAGCCCGCCATCGTCTCCCTGGGCAAAAAACATCTCCGCCTCTACGCGCGTTCCACCTCAGATGTCGCTCACATCTGTGTCGCGGACTCCTTCGATAACGGCCTCTCCTGGACGCAGGCCCATCCCATCGATATCCCCAACCCGAACTCCGGCATCGACGCCGTCGGCCTCCGCGACGGTCGCATTGTTCTCGTCTACAACAACAGCACCAAAGACCGCACCCCGCTCAACCTCGCCATCAGCTCCGACGGAGAGCACTTCAAGATCTTCGCCACCCTCGAAGACCAACCCGGCGAGTTCTCCTATCCCGCCATCATTCAGGGCAAAGACGGCGAGCTCGACATCACCTACACCTGGAACCGAAAGCGCATCCGTTTCGCCTCGATGCCATTGCCAGCCACGCATTGAATGCGTAGACCGGAATCATCGATAGTGGGTCAATTTGAAATAGGAATTGTTATCCAGAGCCTGATTTTTTCAGGTACTCCCCCAGATTGCTTCTGGATTGCCCGTCATCCGCCCAGAACTCCGAAGTCTGGAAATCTTTCGGTCGTAGTGTTCGCTGAGCGCCTTGGCGATTTTGCACTCAAGTACGTCGGATTTCCCCGCCGGGTTCCTGTTGGCCGTTCTATCTCACACGGCTGGAACCAATTTCTTAGAGGCCTTCCAGAGCTGTTTGTTTATGAAATCAGGGGCGAGGCGGCGGAGGAATGCCAGCTGATTGGACTGCCCTGGCCGAATTTCGAGCTTACCCGCCTTCAAGGCTGCAAAGGACTTTTTGATCAACTCATCCGTGGTGATCACGCTGGCGCCGCCCTCGACAAGCTCTGCCGTCATATCGGTCTTAACCGCAGGTGGCATGATCTCAATGACCTCCACGCCGGTTTCCTCCAATTGGAACCGCAGCGACTGGGTGTAGGAGTGGATCGCGGCCTTGGTGGCCGAGTAGATTGGGGCGGGCGGCAGCGGCACGAAGGCGAGCCCGGAGGACACGTTGATTACTGTGCCCTTGTTGGCTACGAGAATGTCGATGAATGCAGAATTCATGCGAATCACACCGCCCACGTTGATGTTCACTTCGGCCATCAATCCGTTGAGGTCGGCCGTCGCGGCCTTGAGGTTCTTGTAGAGCATGATGCCCGCGTTGTTCATCAGCACGTCGAGCTTTGGGTATTCAGCTTTCACGCGTGCCGCGAGGGTTGCGATCTGCGCGGAATCCGCGACATCACCCTGAATCGTGTGGAGCTTCGGGTACCTGGCTTTTACCTCATCGAGCACCGCCTGCCGGCGGCCAGTGACGATGACAGTATTGCCGAGTTCGAGAAATTTGAGCGCGAAAGCAAGGCCGATGCCGGCGGAGCCTCCAGTGATGAGGATGGTGCGACCGGTAAGTTTCATAAAATTCCTTTCGTGAGTACTGCCCACTATTTGAGTGGCTCGGAAGATCTTTCTGGTCTTATGAGTTCGTCTTCCGATCTCGTATGCTCTATGAGATTATGCATGTAATCCCACGGTCGCAATTAAATTTCAGAAGCTGTGCAATAGGTAATCCTGCACATTTAGCAGGACTTTCTGCCTTTCGGCAGGCTCGGTGAAAAGACGCGCTGTGGAAACGGCACCCGCCATCGCGCTAAAGATGACAAAGAAGTTTCGCTCCCGCTCTGCTGCGGTCGCTCCCGGCATGAACTCTACCCACTGTTCCATCAGTCCCTTCACCTGGCCGGCAATTCGTCTCCTGATACTGAGTTTGGCGCGAGCAATATCGGGGGCCAAACTCGCGACCGGGCAGCCGGTTTCGGGATGATTGCAGTGCTCGGGTGAGAGGTACCATCGAACGATTTCCTTCCACCAGTCCTGAGGCGGCACGTTCTTCAACAACGAATGGGCCTTCTCGCCAAACTCCGAGAAGCCCATCGCAATCGCATCGGCCAGAAGCTCGTCCTTGCTCCGAAAGTGCTTGTAAAAGCCGCCCACGGTCAAGCCCGATGCTTTCATTACGCTGGCCACGCCAGGGCCGCTCAGCCCCTCAGCGCGGAGCTTGCGAGCTGCGTTCCGCACGATACGATCGCGAGTTTGCCTCTTGTGTTCCGGTTCGTAACGCATATCATTTAGCTATTGGATTATAGGCATAATCCAGGGATTCAAAATACGATTCGATCTTCAGTTGACGCATACAGGGCGATGCACTTATCCAGACAGGCTGAAGGTTAATCGCGGGTTCTGGTCGGTCTTGTCGGCAATTCGGAAGTAATTCGGTCGTTAGGTTTAGAAGTTGATTTCGGGGGAAAGGAAAGGGAGTTTTTGGCAAGAACAAAAGGAGAAACAACTCAAACGGACCCCCTGGCGACCATCCAAAACCCTTGACACCCTTGATACAATTAACTTAGAGATTGAAAGAGAAGCCCGGCCTCGTGCCGGGCGTTTTCTTTAAGCAGGTTCATATCGAAGTCCAGACTTAAGTCTCATGATTCGAAGACTTTGAGACTTAAGTATGGGGGGGTACCACCATGCAGCGCACAATCCGGCATCATTCAGGCCAGAACATCCACCACCTGATACCCCTTGAGCTTCCCATCCGCAGTCAAAGTAAGATTCTCCGGACGGTATCCCGCCACGCCGTCCAATCGTATCTGCACCGTGTTGGCCATCACCGCATTGGCAGGAACCATCCGGTGTTCAGGAAAACCCCACGGAAATACCTTCCACTCATCATGCGCCGTCCCCAGCGCATTTTTCGGGTCGATCTTCAGGTACTTCGCCATCGCCTCATCGTTGAACACGAGCCCGCACTGGATCGCGTTCTTCATCATCCAGCCCAAAGTAATCTCCGACAACGCGCAGTCATCGTAGCCTCCGCCGTCATCGCAGTGCACGCCGGAGAACCACACCTGCTGCACCTGCTCGTCATTGTCCCGCGGCGATCCATCCCCATTGGTCCACAGAGTAGGCTTAAACTGCGCGCGCCGCTCGTCGATGCAAACCGCATGGTAGGCACTCTGAACACAAGGATGCAGCGACGTGTCCAGGAAGCCATACTTCTGCTGATGCAACATGCTGAACAGCAGTCCCGGCACCCCCAGCGACCCCACCGTGTCCCAAACCCCGATCATGCGCACCTTCGCCGGAGCCAGCTCATACTCCGCATGAAGGTCCGCCTTCATGCTCGTCCGCAAAGCTGGATCGGTCTGCCGGTAAGCGGCAAAGATCTTCTGCACTGTCCTATTGTCGAAGTTCTTGTTGGGCACACCGAACCCTGCAATCATCCCGCCCAGACTCCGCGCCGTATAAGCTCCCCGGCTGAATCCGAGGATGTAGATCTCATCTCCCGGGTCCCACACATAGGCCAGAAACTCGTACCCGTCCTGCACCTTCTGGAACAGCCCATCGCCCATGGCGCCCCCGGCCAGATGGTCGATCGGCGTCCCATCGGTCCCCACGCCGCTGTCGTAGTAGCGCATCTGATCGGGGGCCTCGGCAAGCGCGCAATAGAATTTGCGAACATTCGTATCATTCACAACGGCCCCAATACCATGAGAGGAATTCCACGTTCCATCGGCGCAAATGATGATCTTCTTGGCCATCACATTCTCCTGCTGCCAGGCTCTGGCAGCACAATCTTACCTCTCACCGAAGGCCCTAATTGAGATAAATTGACTGAACGATGACCCATAGCCACCGGCTTCTCAAAATCAGCGGCACTCTCGTCCTTCTCGCTCTATTAGGCGCAGCCAAACCATCCCACTGGCAGATAGGCCCCTTCACCCGCCCAACCGGCGCTCCCGTCATCGCGCCTGATAAAGCCGCCGTCTTCAACGACCCAATCCAGAAGTCTGCTGTCCACTGGGAGGCGCTCCACACCTTCAACCCCGCAGCCATCGTTCGCGACGGAAAAATCGTTGTCCTCTACCGCGCCGAAGACGACACCGGCGCCATGCAGATCGGCCGGCACACGTCCCGCCTCGGCCTCGCCGCCAGCGACGACGGCGTGACCTTCACTCGCCTCCCTGAACCAGTCTTCTACCCAGCCGAAGACACGCAGAAATCCCGCGAATGGCCCGGAGGGGTAGAAGATCCCCGCGTAGTCGAAGCTCCAGACCACACCTATGTTCTCACCTACACTCAATGGAACCGCGTTACTTACTCCATCGGCATAGCCACCTCAAAGGACCTCCAGCACTGGACGAAATGCGGTCCTGCCTTCTTCGGCGCAGCCAACGGTAAACATGACACCCTCAAATACAAGTCCGGAGGCATCGTCACTCAATTGGAAGGCGGTCGCCTCATCGCCGCAACGATCAACGGCAAATACTGGATGTACTGGGGAGAAGGCGCCATCCACCTGGCCACCTCCTCCGACCTCATCCACTGGGCCCCTGTAGAAGATGCCACCGGCAGGCTTATCGAAGTCCTCACCAAGCGCCCCGGCCACTTCGACAGCGCCTTTCCCGAAACAGGTCCGCCCCCCGTCCTCACCCAGGCGGGCATCATCGTCCTCTACAACGGTAAAAATGACCCCGTCCAGGGCGATCCCACCCTCGGCGCCAACGCCTACGCCGCTGGCGAGGCCCTCTTCGACGCCCACGACCCAGGCCACCTCATAGCTCGCACCGAAGCCCCTGTACTCAAACCTGAGAAAGCCTATGAAAAAACGGGCCAATACATTGCTGGAACCACCTTCGCCGAAGGCCTCGTCCGCTTCCACAACAGATGGTTCCTCTACTACGGCTGCGCAGACTCCGCCGTCGGCGTAGTCACCACCCCTTGAATCTGATCCTCCACTCGCCCACGGAGCAGAAGCCAATGCCAATCAGCCGCGAAGAAACAACTCTGAAAATAGACTTTTATTCTTCAGCAAAACTCGTCGTCACAACCAAAACTAGTCACAGTTTCCATCGTGAGGGGTGCACTGTTCAGGCCTGAGCATTTTCTTTTGTTTGTCCTTCTTTACCGTAAATATCTTCAGTAAAATCAATTATTTCCGCTCCAGTCAAATCCGCCCTTGACTCCACCTCTCTTTCGCTTTACTTTAAAGAAGTGGCAAGACTCCCTTCGGGTTGAGTCAGTCATAACGAAGTCCACCCACTTCGTTGCTTTACCGGAATACCCACGCAACAGCCCCCACCGCGCTGCGTGGGTTTCCTTTTTAACCTTCGCTAAGCCACACATTCTCTTCAGCGAAACTTGACTCAAACCCCCAAACCATCTAACCTCACTTCATGGGATTGATGCACATCGCAGCTTGTACCTGTTGCCTCTGTTGTATGGGCGACGGCTGCTGCGTTGGATCTTCCCCTACCCTGAGCGAATAGTACAAATTTCAGCTTAGACACTTCAGGAACCCACGTATCAGCGTAGATCGCGATACGTGGGTTTTTCTTTTTCCGAACAAAATGCAGGAGGCTTTATCATGGCAATCTCTCAAGACCGCACTTCAGTCAAGCCCCACGCCGCAAGCCGGCTGTCTATCAATGTCGATCTCATCGCCGTCACCATTGCCCTCGCCCTCGCCGCTCTCATTCGCTTCAATCTCCTTCCCTCCATTCCTTTCTAAATTTCTGTTCCCAAGCCTCTGAACCTCCAAGCTCGCAGCCCGAAAATGTCAGCCCACACCCACACTCTACCCAACCCGACTGCCAGTCCGGCCTCTTCCCTTGCCACGCGTTTCGTCAGAACGATCCCCGGCATGGCGCTGCTCTTCGGTGTTGGCCTTCTGGGCAAAGTCTTCGAACACACCATCGCCATTCTCCATGCCCAACATCCTGCATGGCCTCTTCCGCACATCGAGTACGTTCTCTGGGCCATCATCCTCGGCCTCGTCATCGGCAACACCTTCGGCGTCGCCCGCATCTTCCAGCCCGGCGTAGCCACCTACGAGCTTTGGCTCAAGCTCGGTATCGTCCTCATCGGCGCCCGCTTCCTCATGCAGGACCTTTTCCATATCGGCGGCATGACGCTCGTTCTCGTCGCCATCGAGCTTGTCCTCTCGCTCTCCGTCATGACGCTGCTCGGGCGCATCTTCAAGCTCCCACCCAAACTCACCAGCCTGCTCGCCATCGGCAGCAGCATCTGCGGAGTGACCGCTATCATGGCCACGCAGGGAGCCATCGACTCCAGCGAAGAGGACACCTCCACCGCCATGGCCGCCATCCTCACTCTCGGCGCCATCGCTCTCTTCACCTTTCCCGCCATCGGCCACGCTCTTCACATGAGCCAGCAGTCCTACGGCATCTGGGCCGGCCTCGCAGTAGACAACACCGCCGAAGCCACCGTCACCGGGGCCATCTACGGCGATGCCGCCGGGCGCTTCGCCGTCCTCTCCAAAACGGCGCGCTCATCCTTCCTCGGCTTCGTCGTCCTCGGCTACGCCGTCTACTGGGCGTCCAAAGGGCAGGCCGCCGCAGTCGAGAACAAGGCCCTCTTCCTCTGGCAGAAGTTCCCCAAGTTCGTCCTTGGCTTCATCGCCATCTCTGTCCTCGCGACCGCCGGATTCTTCACTCACGGCCAGCTCGATAGCCTCTCCAATCTCTCGCGCTGGGCCTTTCTGCCTGCCTTCGCCGGGGTAGGCGTCCGCACCAACCTGAGAGACCTGGTCGGCCAGGGCTGGCGTCCTCTCATCGTCGGCATCCTTGGCGAAATCTTCATCGCCCTCGTTACCCTCGGTCTCGTTTATTGGAGCTTCAACCACGGAGCCGGTAGATGACAACCAACCAGCATACCCGCAACTACATGCACTTCACCGTTCATGGACGCAACTCCGGGTGCCCCATCGATCGCAGCTTCATCGCACGGGACGGGATGTAAACCCTCGCCCGGCACAGTCCCTCCCAAGCTCTTATTGCACTTAGGTTTGCCGCTTTGGTTGCCGAACGGTTCGCTGTCAATGGTCACATTGAAGAGCTTGATAGATTCTTTGGAAGTGGCGGCTGAAAGGCCTTATGGGAAGGTCATATCTACTGTGGGCATTTAACCCAGATGATGTGCGTAATTTTGTTCGACTTACCATTTTCACTCACGGTTTTGATGTGCTGGAACTCGCAAGTCCGCTTATCACCCGAGTCTTTGCATTGCCCGGTAGGTTGCATCTGGCTCCCGTCATATGGACAAGAGACTGAAAACGGACAATCGGCATGGAGCGATATGGCGGAAAAGAAAAAAGCCAGCAAAAATAGTTTTCTCATAGCTTAAAACCTATCACTTACGAACTAGCCGAGGCACCGGGGGTAGCCTCGAAGGTCCCAGGTAGATTTCGTTCCCCGCGGGTATCATCGCCACCACCGCATGTCTTTCCTCCTCCAAAACTTTTCACAAACCACAAACCCGTAAACTAACTCAAGCGCTCCATGCCCTTTGAAACCCCCAATACCGGCCCGGCGACTCCCCCATCGGAAAACCCCAGCGGCTTCGCCCCTCTCCGCATTCCGCTCTTCCGCGACCGCTGGATCGCCAGCACCATTTCCTCTATCGGCACCTGGATGCAGGACACCGCGGGCACCTGGTTCATGACCTCGCTCACCGCCTCCCCTCTGCTCATCGCCCTGATGCAGACCGCGGCCAGCCTCCCTGTTCTCCTCCTCGGCCTCCTAGCCGGGGCTACAGCCGACATCTTCGACCGCCGCAAGCTCCTCATCTTCTGGCAGGCCTGGATGCTCGGCTCTGTCAGCCTGCTCGCTATCCTCACCTTCCTCGGCTACGTCTCTCCCTGGACGCTGCTCGCGCTCACCTTCATGCTCAACATCGGCTCTGCCATGAACAACCCCGCGTGGCAGGCCATCATTCCCGAACTCGTTCCTCGCGAACTGATCCCCGACACCGTCTCCATCAACTCCGCCGGCAACAATCTCGCCCGCGCCGTCGGCCCCGCGCTTGGTGGCCTTATGGTCGCAGCCTTCAAACGCATCGATACCGGCGCCGGTTCCGTCTTCCTGCTCAATGCAGTCTCCTACGCCGCCGTCATCTGGGTTCTCGTCAACTGGAAGCGCATCCCCCTCTTCAAATCCACTCTGCCTTCCGAACGCATCGCCGCCTCTATTCGCTCCGGCCTTCGCTACGTCCGCTACTCTCCCGACCTCCGCTCCTCTCTCGTCCGCACCTTCACCTTCGCCTTTTTTCTCTCTGCCATATGGGCCTTGCTCGCCGTCGTCGCCAGCCATGTTCTTCATCAGGGAGCCCTCGGCTATGGCATCCTCAACGGTTCTCTCGGCCTGGGAGCGCTTGCCGGAGCCACCGCCCTCCCTCGCATCCGCCGCCGTTTCTCCGCCGACCAGATTATCGCCGCCGCCACCCTCTACAACGTTGTCACCCTGCTTATCCTCGCCTTCGCACACATCCCGGCACTCATCATCGTCGCCCTCATCCTCTCCGGCTTCGCCTGGACCAGCACCCTGTCCACCCTCAACACCTCCGTCCAACTCGCCGTCCCCGCCTGGGTCCAGGCCCGCGCCCTCGGCACTTACCTCATGACCTTTCAGGGAGGCATGGCACTCGGCTCCGTCCTCTGGGGCGCACTCGCCGAGCACACCTCCACCCCAATCTCCCTCGCTACGGCCGCCGCCGGACTCGTCCTCACTCTCCCCATCGTCCACCGCTTCCATATCCTGCAAGGCCCCGTCCCCGACCACACTCCCTACCAGTGGAAGCGTCCCGCTCCTCAGCCCATTCCCTTTCCCACTATGGACTCCGAACCTGCCGACGATCTCAACTACGCCGGTCCCGTCCGCATCTCTGTTGACTACCGCATTCCAGCCGAAAACTATGCCGAATTCACCCAGGTCATCCACGAACTGCGCGGCGTCCGCTTCCGCGACGGCGCCATTCGCTGGGGCATCTACCGCGATGCCATTGATCCCGAACACCTCAACGAGACCTTCGTCATGGAATCCTGGCTTGATTACCTACGCTCACGTGAGCGGGTCACTGCCGCCGATCAACAGATCAACGAACGCGTTCGCGCCCTTCACTCTGGAGCTGAACCACCCAAAACCTCCCACCAGATCTACGCCAAAGAGATCACCCACCCCTTTTGACCTATCTTTCTTCTTGCCCAAAGATAGATACCTTTTTTCTCCGTCGCGTAACACAATGCGAAGAGCAATTCTCAAATACCCTGCAAAATTTTGCATGGTTCTCATCCCACAAAATCGGAAGCCTCGAAGATCATCCCTCTAAACAACTGAAAATAATATGTTTATTCAGTTCAAGTCTCCATTGCGGAAATGGCTACGAACATGCTTCATCCTGAGTGCATCAGGGACCTAAAAAACCCCACTAAATTCACAAGTTTCTTTTACCTATAAGAGGCATCGATGAAACTCAAAACTCGCATCCTGTTCGCCATCCCTTGCCTGGCAGCTTTCATCGCTGTCACAGGCAGCGCCCACGCCACCACCATCAGCGGTACCGTTTGGACCAATCAAGCTCCCTATACTGGCGCTCCTCTTGGGCCACCCTCAGGGTCTCCGGCAGCTACCTTCGACATAGACGGCATTAATTTCAACTCCAATGGAGCGACGTCCTATACGATCGGCAGTTTCCTCACCTCAGGTGGCAATATCGTCTCCAATGAGTCGGCCGGTTATGCAGGCGTCGCCGGTGGTACTCTCAACAACACTATCTTTGACTTCCAGGGAACAACGTTCCTGACCGCCGGCACCTATACCGTCACCCACGACGACGGTGCCTACCTCTTCCTCGACGGTGGAAGTTCCAATGTACTCACACCCTTCAATTCGGGCACACCTACCTCTGCGGAAGATTCGTACTTTACCATATCGACCGCCGGCACCTATACCTATGACCTTCAATACACTGAAGTCAATGAGTCACCCGGTGTTCTCGATGCGCCCTTTGCTACAACTCCTGAACCCAGCAGCTTCGTTCTGCTCGGCAGCGGCCTTCTCGGCGTCGCCGGTCTAGTCCGTCGCCGCATGGGCGTCTAGTTCCAGGCATCTGGAAAGAACTTCGCATCACAGTTGAACTAAACGGCAGAGAAGTCAGGTAGGAACAACCTCCTCCTTGAACTCTCTGCCGTTTGTTTTTAACTTCCAGTTCAATACTTAAATGATTGGACCAACATGCACCAACATACTCAGGGAAGCAGGCAACTGCCAAAGCACGCAGACAAACAAAAACCCCACCTCGCAAGAGGTGGGGTAGGTAATCAGAAAGAAGAAAGCTAAGCTCCAAAGGCAAGATCGATCAAAGTCTTCTCTTCCATCTCGTGGGCCTTCGCCGATCCGGTTGCGGGAGTCGCACCCGCACTCCGCTTCACGCTGAGCACCGCGCGATCGCCGGCGAGACGCCGCAGCAGAGGCATTACATAGGAGAACGCACCCATGTTCGCCGGCTCTTCCTGGACCCAGACGATCTCCTCGGCCCCCGGATGCTGGTCAAGCGCAGCCTGCAACTCCTCTTCAGGCCACGGATAGAGCTGCTCGACAAAGATAATGCCGACGCTCATGTCCTTACGTTTCGCCCGTTCCACCCGCAGATTGTGACCGATCTTGCCGCTGCAAACCAGCAGCCGCCGCGGATTGACTACCTCGTTGTCAGGTAGAACATTTTGATAACGCTCTCGCGCAAAGTCAGCCAGGGAAGACGAGGCATCGGGATGCCGCAACATGCTCTTCGGCGTAAACACGATCAGCGGCTTGCGCCACAGGCGCAAAGCCTGCCGCCGCAGCAGGTGGAAGTACTGCGCCGCAGTCGAAGGCTGACAGATCTGGATGTTGTCACCCGCCGCCAATTGCAGATAACGCTCTATCCTCGCGCTTGAGTGCTCCGGGCCTTGTCCCTCATAGCCATGAGGCAGCAGCATCACAATCCCCGAGAGCAGGCCCCATTTAGCCTCGCTCGAAGCGATGAACTGGTCGATGATGATCTGCGCCCCGTTGGCAAAGTCTCCAAACTGCGCCTCCCAAAGCACCAGAGCCTCGGGATAATCCCGCGCGAACCCATACTCGAAGCCAAGCACTGCCGCCTCGGACAACAGCGAGTTATAGACCTCAAACCGCGCCTGCCCCCCGCTCAGATGGGCCAGCGGAATATACTTCACCTCGGTCTCCGTATCAACCATCACCGAATGGCGCTGGTTGAATGTACCTCGCTGCGAGTCCTGCCCACTCAACCGGACCGGAGTACCCGCTTCGAGCAAGGAGGCATACGCCACCAACTCCGCCATTCCATAATCGAAAGGCCGCGTTCCGGTTCCCATCTCTACACGCTGTTCAAACAGCTTCTTCACCTTCGGGTGAATATGGAAATCGCTCGGATATTTCGTCAGAGTGAGCACCAGTTCATTCACGCGCTCACTGGACAACCCAGTCGGAACATCGTCCTCCGGCTGCAACTCGCCACCTTTATATGGACTCCAGTAGTCCGGCAGTTGCGCCAGATGAGGCTTTTGTTCCGCCTTCGTCGCTGCCTTCTGGTCATCGAGGAGCTCCTGCTGAATCTGGTGAACTTCATTCGCCGGATCGACACCGATCTGCTCGGCATAGAGCCGATACAGCGGCGGATGGTCCTTGATGATGGCATACCGACGCGGTTGCGTGACCGTCGGATCGTCAACCTCGCTATGACCATGCCGCCGGTATCCAACCAGATCGACCACAATGTCAGAGTGAAAGCGGTGCCGAAACTCAGCTGCAATCGCGGCAACTCTGACCACGGCATCCGGGTCCTCGGCATTCACATGGAAGATCGGAATCGGCAGACGCTTGGCAATGTCCGATGAGAACCGCGAGGAGTTCGACTCTTCAGGAATCGCCGTAAAGCCGAGCAGATTATTGACGATGACATGCACAGTACCGCCTACGTTGTATCCATGCAGCGTCGCCATGTTCAACGTCTCGGCAAGAATGCCCTGGCCGGCAAATGCAGCATCGCCATGAATGACGAGCGGTAGTACCTCATCCTTTCCGCCTTTGCCGATACGTTCCTGCTTCGCGCGAACGCGTCCCAGCACGACAGGGTCGACTGCCTCAAGATGGCTGGGGTTCGATGCAAGGTGCAGTGAAATCACTTTGCCATCGGGGGAGCGGTATTCACCGGTGGCACCTACGTGATACTTCACGTCGCCTCCGCCCATCGTGCTGCGGGGGTCGACGTCCTCGAACTTGGTGAATATCTCAGAGGCCTTGCGTCCAATCGTGTTGGTCATCACGTTCAGGCGTCCACGGTGACTCATGCCGATAACGGCTTTTGTGACGCCATATTCCGCGCTGACTGCGAGGACGCGATCGAGGAAGGGGATGAGAACGGTGAGACCTTCGAGCGAGAAACGCTTCGTGCCCAGGTAGCGCGACTGAATGACCTGCTCGAAGATGTCGGCGCGAATGAGCTGGGTGAGGACAAGTTTTTGATCGGCGGTGGGAGGAGCCTGTTCCAGGCGTTCCCGCAGCCATTGCCGCTGTTCGGGGCTGGCAATGTGCATGAACTCGGCGGCGATGGTGCCGCAGTAGAAGCTGCGAGCTTCCGCGGCAGCTTCGCCTTCAGGTGCGGGGGTTGGAAAGGGTTCGGGAGGAAGGTATTGGCCGAGCGGATCGAGGGAAGCCTGGAGGTATCCCCAGCGGCGAAAGATATCAAACACTGTTTCACGGTCATGCTGCTCTACTGCTGGAGCCGGTGGGGTAAATGCCCCTGCCTTGGTGGCCATTGCGTCCTCACTTCAGATCTATTCGCGAAAGCGAAATTCACGTACTTCTTTTATGCTAGACCTTTCGGCGACGCGCCGCACGTTCTTCATCAAAGTTGTGCGATAGCCGACTATAAAGTTGCACCACTCGGACATGATTGGTGGTCATGCCCTGCCGCGAGCAACGCGATATCTGAAGACATTGGAGTATCCCTTCCCTAGACTTAAAGTCTTCAAAGGAAAGAATATAGTTGAGACATGATGGTCGCCGTTTGCAGGGCTCTGGTTTTGATGACGTTTGCGGGCTGGATGGGGCTCGCCGGACAGGCGCAGACAAACGGCGCTCCCGACATACGCATTGGATCTCTACCGGTGCAAAGTGGGGAAGCCACTACACCGATGGTTGAGCGGAGTTCGAAGGCTGATGAAGTGGATAAACCACTGCCTGATATTCCTACGCTGATGCATGAGGTTGAGGCACATCAGAAGGCAGCGGAGGCCATCCAAAAGGACTATCTCTACCACACATTCGACACCGCACAGGAGTTGGATGGGCATGGCAGCGTAAAGAAGACGGAGACGCGGGAGTATGACGTCTTCTGGATAGAGGGCGTTCCAGTTCACAAGTTGACCAGGAAAGATGGAAAGGATTTGAGCGCGGACGAGCAGAAGAAGCAGAGCGAACAGGTTGACAAACAAGTAACGAAGGCCCAGGATAAGCGGGCGAAGGCCGATGCAAAGGGGAAGGAGACAGATCCTTATGGCAACGAGGAGGTGACCGTATCGCGGCTGCTTGAGCTGGGGAGCTTCAGCAATGCCCGACGAGTGAACCTGAATGGACACGACACAATTGCAGTGGACTTTACCGGCGATCCGAAGGCCAAAACCCGGAACCGGATGGAAGATGTGATTCGCGATATGGCAGGGACGGTGTGGGTGGATGAAGACGACCGTGCCATTGCGAAGATTGAAGGGCATTTTCTGAACACTTTTAAGATTGGGGCTGGACTGGTGGTGAACATCCAGAAAGGCACGAACTTTTCGATGGAGCAGCGGAAGGTGAATGGCGAGGTCTGGTTGCCGACGCGATTGGATGGACATGGGGCTGCGCGGGCGTTTCTGCTTTTCAGTTTTAGAGGAAATTTTGGGGAGATCGATTCGGATTACCGGAAGTTCAAAGCTACGTCTACGATTCTGCCTGGGATGAGTACGGTCGATCCTTCAATTAATCCACATAATCCGCAGTGAGTTTTCCGGCGGCCCAAGGGAAGGCTTAACACGGATTGGCACCGATGAGATGGATCAGAAACAAGCAACAACAAATACCCTTACAAAGGCATTTAAACGCGAAAAGGGACAGCCTGAGCCGTCCCTTTCGCAAAACCTGTTTGCTGCTGTGGTGTCTCTAAAGACTAGAGAGGCTGGACGTCAGACGCCTGCCACCCCTTGGGTCCTTTGACCACGTTGAATTGTACGGCCTGGCCTTCCTGAAGGCTTTTGAAACCGTTTGAATTGATCGCCGAGTAATGCACGAATACATCCTCGCCGTTCTGACGGCTAATAAAGCCAAACCCCTTGGCATCGTTAAACCACTTTACTGTTCCCTGTTCCATTTTAATTCTTTCCTTGTACAGCTAATGAATTTCCGTAGATCCAAATCGGGGTTCTTACATTGGCTAGCGCTGCAGAAAACCAATCTGTTTCAAACGATGTGAGAAGGTTAGCACACTTGGCAAGTTTTTAAGGAGAAAAGAGATAAATACTTTCGTTGCACTATTTTAGGTGCAATCATTTTGATGAAGCAAACAAAGTTATTTATTCGACGGGAAGGTGGGAACGGACGATTTGCTCGGCCCGGGTCAGGACTTCTTCGAGAGTCATGGCGGTGGAGTCGAGGATGACGGCATCGGCGGCTGGCTGGAGGGGGGATTCGGCGCGGTGGCGGTCTCGGTAATCGCGCTCCTTGAGTTCGCGGAGGATGGCTTCTTCTGTTGCACGCTGTTGTTCGACGGTTTGAGGATCGGGACTTTGGCGGGCTGAGTTTTGCCTGGCGGTACGGTGTTCGACAGGGGCGACCTGACGGTAGCGACGGTTGCCGCGGACCTCGGGTGCAGCGTCGAGAAAGATCTTAACTTCGGCGTCGGGGAAGACGGCGGTGCCGATATCGCGGCCCTCCATGACGACTCCGCCTGCCGCTCCCAGAGCACGCTGCTGGAGAACCATCCAGGCACGGAGATTGTGGTGGATGGAGATCTGCGAAGCGGCGGAGGTGACATCCTGTTCGCGGATGCGGCGGGAGACGTCGACGCCGTCGAGCAGGACGCGGTTGCCTTCGATCTGCGGCTCGAGGGTAATGCGAGTGTGGTCGGCCAGGTCGAGCAGGGGCGTCTCCTCGTCGAAGGCGAAGTCGTTTTCGATGGCCTTGAGCGCGAGGGCGCGGTACATGGCCCCGGTTTCGAGATTGAGGAAGCCGAAGCGGCGCGCGAGGTGGGCGGCGAGGGTGCTTTTGCCCGCGCCAGCGGGGCCATCAATGGCGATGACAGGCCGCTGGCGTTTGCTGCGCTCAGGCTGCGGCGTGGTGTGGGGCTGCGTCATTCGGCGGATTTACCTTTTTCAGGTTTGAATTTACGCGCAGGAGCCCGTTTGCCGAAGGGTTTTTTGTTGCCCTTAAACTTATCGAAGGTGCTGGCGGGTTTTCCGGATTTGTCCGCGGCGGATCTTCCGTAGGGCTTTTTGCCGGCGAAGCTGCTGCCGCTGGATTTTCCGGCATATCCGCCAGAGGATTTACCACCGGATTTGCTGTAAGGTTTCTTCGCTCCAAATCCGCCGGATGGCTTGCCGGCGTAGCCACCAGAACCTTCAGGATGGGCTGGGCGGCTGGGGCGTTCGCCACGGTCAGAAGAGAAAGGACTGGCTGGCCGGTCGGAACGATCGGCGGAGGAGGGACGAGCGGGACGGTCTGAGAAGGGGCGCGAAGGCCGGTCGCCCCGGGGTGCGTCGAATTTACGGAAAGGTGGCCCGCTGGGACGCTCGCCTCGTCCGCCGCCCCGGTCATCGCGGTCACGCGAGAAGTTTGGCTTGCCGCCGAAACGGGAGGGGCCTGCTGCACCTTCGCGGGGAGGACGCGGACTGAAACTGCCGGGCTTGCGAGGACCGCCGAAGGAAGGTTTGTCGCCAAAGGTGCGGCGCGGGGGACGGCTGTCGCCATCGGGACGAGGAGTGAACTCACGGCGAGGTGGACGGGAATCGCCAAAGTCGCGACGGGGCGGACGGCTGTCGCTACGATCAAAGGACTTTCCAGCAAAGCCTTCACGCTTGCGGTCGAAGGTTCCGGGTTTGGAGAAGGTCTTGCGCCGCGGACGGGCGTCGCCTGATTCGCTATCGCGAGGGAACGGCGGCCTGCTGGGACGGTCGCTACTGAATCGTGGCTTACTGCCGAAGGCTGGCTTCGAGCCGTAAGGGCGCTTCCCTTCCCGATCGAAGCTGGGCTTGCGAGTGTAGGTGCGCGGTGTGTCCTGACGATTCGCACTGTCTCCTGTTTCGTCTTCGCCGTGTACGGTCGAGGGGGCGCGCGATGCAGCCAGGCGGTCCGCCTTCTCTTCTTCCCAGGGTTTGGTGAAGCTGGGCCGGTCAGGACGGTTGGACTCGCGGGTGAAAGGACGGCGTTCGCGGTTGGAGGATTCGGATGAATATGGTTTTGCGCCTGGTTTGGTTACATATCCTGTACCAACCTTGCGGGGCTTGGGAACGAACTTTTTGATGCGTTCGGTAGATTCGGTTTCGCCTTCAGCTTCTTCAGCGGCAATGGCGACTGCGTTCGCGCCGTCGGGAGCTGGGGCTGCGATGGCGAGGAACTCGGGAAGCTCTCCGTTGACATGCAGGACGGTTCTGCCGTCGATGGCGATGGTTTCGAGCTGGCGCGCCGACATCAGTGCGTGGACAACATCGCGGATGCGTGAGCGCGCGGCTACGGGGGAGAGGAAGGTTTCAACGTCGTCTTCGGTGGCTACGATGGACTGGCCAAGATAGAGGGAGATGAGCGCCGAGAGGGCCGTTGGCTGGCCTGCATTGGCTCCGGCCTTGATTTGCTTAGTGAAGCGGGTGGTGGTCAGCTCCCAGAGCGTAGCGGCCCCGTCGGGCTGGGGGATGGGGACGACGCGGAGGTGCTGCCAGAGTTCGGTGAGCGCGCGGAGGACGGCAGCCTCGGTGACTTCTTTACCTAGTTGGGTGGCCAGATCATAGGCAGAGAGGGTGATGCGCTCGGTCAGCAGGTTGTAGGTTGCTAGGGCAAGCGGGGAAACCTTGGCGGCTCCGCTGGTGGGGGGGGGCTGCTTCCAGGCCTTGTCGCCGCGGAGGGTGAAGATGTAGGGGAAGGCCAGGGTAGAGACGATGAAGTCGGGAGTTTCGGTGCCGGTGCCGCTGGGAGTGCCGAGGAGGTTGAGCGGGATGGCTCCGCCGTCGGCGATAAGGCGGGCGAGAAGACCGCGAGGCTCATCGGTTTCGGCCAGAGTGGGCGCCGCATTGGCGGAGCCGAGAAGGGCCTCTACAAAGGACGGCGCTGGGGATGGAATCTGCTGGGCGCGGGAGGTGTAGAGGACCAGGCCGGAGGCATTCACCCAATCGCGGAGCATGTTGATGGTGAGGATGGGCTCCGCGTTCTGGTGCCAGTGCGCGAGACGGGCAGCGGCCAGTTGATCGGCCGTGGAGTTGCTTAGGTTACTCAAGGTGTTGCCTTCCTGCTGGGGCGAAGCTACCGCGCGACAGCAATCCTTCAGCCTGGGCTGAAGAAGGACGATCTTTGGTTCCATGGGAGCGGCGTGCGATTCATTCGCTAAAAGACCCACCGCACACTCTAACAAGGATACCGCAAAGTCGCGGTGCTGGTTATTCGGGAAACACTGCCATCTATTGAACGCCGTTTCCGCTTCCGAACTCCCGCCGAAAGACTCAAATACGCTGGAAGGCTTTGGCTATGTCTTTGTGAGAATACCGCAATGCGATGGGGCGGCCATGCGGGCAACTCGTCGGATGCTCGGTTTTTCCAAGTTCGGCGAGGAGCCAGTCGATCTTTGCCGGATCGAGCGGCATATTGATCTTGATGGCGGCGTGACAGGCGATGCTGGCGGCGATGCGGCGGCGGCGGGTCTCGGAGTTCTCTGCCTGCTGCTCACGGTCGGGAACGGCGAGGACTTCTTCCAGCATTCGCTCGAGTTCACGGCCTTCGAGTCCTACCGGAGCGGCTTTAATCGCGATGGTGTGGGGACCGAAGGGCTCAGCTTCGAAGCCGTTGCGGTCGAGCTCGTCGGCGAGGCGGGCGAAGGTGACCATTTGGGCGGGAAGGAGATCTATGAGAACGGGCATGAGCAGACGCTGGCGCTGCACCTTTTCCACCTCGCGCTCGCGGAGGATTTTCTCAAAGAGGACGCGCTCGTGGGCGACGTGCTGATCGACGATCCAGAGGCCTTCGTCGTTGACGGCGAGGATGAACGAGTCGCGGAGCTGGCCGAGGGGTTTCAGTGTGGCCAGGGCGTTGAGGGTTTCGTTTTCGTTCGGAGATACCTCAGCTTCATAACCTACGGGGATTTGGGCGTCGGGGAAGCTAAGATGGCCGGGAGATTCGGGGACTTGCGGAGCAGCCAGATCAAAGGGAACAGTGTCGGCTGCAGAGGGATCGGCGTCCGACTGCGGTGCGTTTGGCTCCCCATTTGGATCAAAGACGGGCTGGGCTGGGCCATCGCTCATTGGGCTTACATCGAGCAGCAGCGAGGCACTTGCGTGGGGGGTATTGTGTAGCGCGGCGGCGAAGCTGGCCACGGGACGGCTCTGCATCAGCGTAGTGCGGATGGTGTCTCGGATGAAGTCGTGGACGAAGCTGGGCTGGCGGAATCGGACTTCGGTCTTTGCAGGGTGGACGTTGACGTCGACCTCCTGCGGCGGCATCTCCAAAAAGAGGAGGACGACGGGGAACGAGGTTGGCGGGATGATGTTGCGATAGGCCTCGTTGAGCGCGTGGATGACGAGCTTGTCGCGGACGAGGCGATGGTTGACGAAGACATAGACAGAGTTGCGGTTGAGCTTTTGCAGCTCGGGCTTGGAGACGAAGCCGGTGATACGGAGATAGCCGGGGTCGGGCGGGGTGTAGTCCTGCTCGCGCTTCCACGGGGGCGGCTCGGGGAGGCCGGCGCGGGTAAAGTCGAGTTCGGCGGTGGTGGGCAGCATGAGGTTCGAGGTGTCGCGGCCAAAGATCTGGAAGAGGCGGTCGGAGCTGTTGCTGACCGCCGTCGCGATCAGCAGGGCCTGGGTTGTGTTGTGCAGTTCGAAATGCTTTGCCGGATGGGCGAGGGCGTAGTGGGTGACAAGAGCGGCGATGTGGGAAAGTTCGGTTTGCTCGGACTTGAGGAATTTACGGCGGGCCGGAGTGTTGAAGAAGAGGTCGCGGATGGTGATGGTGGTTCCGGCGGGGAGGCCGGTCTCTTCGACGCGGAGGATGTTGCCTCCGGCGATCTCGACCAGAGTTCCTGCTGCTTCTTCAGGCGCACGGGTCTCAAGGGTAAGTCGGGAGACACTGGCGATGCTGGGGAGGGCCTCGCCGCGGAAGCCGAGGGTAGCGATCGAGAGGAGGTCGTCGGAGGTGCGGAGTTTGCTGGTGGCATGGCGCTCGAAGGCGAGCAGAGCGTCATCTTTGACCATGCCGTGACCGTTGTCGGCGATGCGGATGAGCTTGCGGCCCCCGGCTTCAACCTCGATGCGAATGCGGGTGGCTCCAGCGTCGATGGAGTTTTCGAGCAACTCTTTAACAACAGAGGCGGGGCGCTCGACGACTTCTCCGGCGGCTATCTGGTTCGCTACCAGGTCAGAGAGGATGCGGATACGGCCCATAGAAAGCGATTGTACGGGAGCAGAGTGTGAATACCTGCCTGTTGCGGTCTGGGGAATGCGGCAAGGTCATAAAAAATGGCCGCCTCACGAAGAGGCGGCCATGGCGGAGATTTGTTGCGTGTTAGCTGATGGCTTGCGGCGCCATCCGGCGATAGAGTGTAGCTGCTCCGCCGAGAAGTCCTGTGGTAAGAAGAAGAAGCGATGCTGGTTCGGGAACGGGAGAGTTGCTACCCGGATCCACCGAGAAGGTGCCATAGGAAGCGGACTGTCCATTGTTGTAGTAGAAGGCATAACCCCCGGTCGAATCCAGTGTGAAGCGATGGGGAGTGGTTCCAATGGTCTCCGCGAAGGTGATGTCGTTCAGATTGCCATTAAGGAAGCGCCCCAGGGTAGTTCCAGTCGCTCCGGCAAGAGAAAAATTCTGGCCGTCGATCGAGAAGGTTACATCGAGCAAACCGCCGTTGGCATGGGTGTAGTCGACCTGCCCGGATGCGGGGACAGCGCTGTCGAGAGTGATGGTTCCGGTCCCACCATAAGGATTGCCAGCATTGGGAGTGAGAGTAAGGTCGTAGGTGACCGGAGTGGCATGCAAGGTAGCGGGAACCAGCACGGTGAGGACGGTGGCGCAGGCAGCGATGAGTGCAGCTTTGATGAGTGTCTTCTTGCGATTCTGAGTTCCAGGCAGCGAATGCATAAGGTAATCCTTCAATAAGATTGGTACTGAAAGGTCTATATGCAATACCTATAAGCATTTATACTGCCAAATAAGAATATGCAGGAAATTTCAGGAAAAAGGGGAAGAACCCCCTTTTCTAAGGGATGGAGTCCCCATAAGTATCCCTTCATTTACCTATGTGTGCATTTTTTTGCCACTTTTGGCAAAACGATGCCCACCCAAGCGGGTCTCGGCTAAGCCGATGACCTCCAATGGGTAAGGCTCTACTTCTTTTTCTTCTTTTTGGTCCTGGAGATTTCAGGATCGCGGTCGCCCACCATATGGAGACGCATAAAGTTGGTGGCGCCGGATTTGGTGCGAGTTCCGGCGACGATGCCTAAAATCTGACGGGGCTGAATGTGGCCACCGCTTTCGAGGACCTCTTCGGCCATGTTGACGAGCTTGTCGGTATCGCGAAAGCGGTCGCAGAGGATGGGGTAGGTGCCCCAGAGCAGCATGGAGCGGTTGATGACCCGCTCGAAGGGCGAGAGGGCGAAGATGGGCGGCTCGGGGTGGTACTTCGAGAGCAGACGGGCGGTCATGCCGGTCTCAGTGAAGATGGCGATGGCGGCAACGTCGAGATCATCGGCGGCGTGCGACATGCATTCGCAGATGGTCTCGGCGATGGAGAGCCGGACACTGACGGAGTGGGTCAGCGCGGGGCGGGGGTCGATGCGAATCTGATGTTCGGTTTCGGTGATAATCTTGGCCATCATGGCGACGGCCTCGACGGGATACTTGCCTGCGGCGGACTCGGCGGAGAGCATGACGGAGTCGGTGCCGTCGTAGATGGCGTTGGCGACGTCGGAGGCCTCGGCGCGGGTGGGGCGCGGGTTGTCGATCATGGACTCGAGCATCTGCGTGGCCGTGATGACTGGCTTGCGGTACTCGGCGGCGCGGCGGATGATGTGCTTCTGGATGGCGGGAACCTTCTCTGGCGGGACCTCCACGCCCAGATCGCCGCGAGCAACCATGATGGCGTCGGTGATTTCGAGGATGCTGTCGAGGTGCTCGATGGCCTGGGGCTTTTCGAGCTTGGCGATGATCCAGGCGTCGGATTTGAGGGTGGCGAGGCGGTTCTTGACGTGGCGGATGTCGTCGGCAGTGCGGACGAAGGAGACGGCCACGGTGTCGACGCCCTGGCCGATGGCGAAGACGAGGTCTTCCTCGTCCTTTTCAGTGAGCGAGGGCACTTTGACTGGGATACCGGGGAGGTTAATGCCTTTGTTCTCGCCTAAAATTCCGCCGTTGACGATGATGCAGGTAACGTCGCCGCCCTTGACCTGCTCGACGCGGAGTTCGATGAGGCCGTCGGAGAGGAGGATGCGGGAGCCGGGCTCGAGGTTCTCGGCCAGGGTTTTAAAGGTTGTACCAACCAGGGCCGCCGTGCCTTCGATCTCGCGCGGGGTGATGGTGAGGCGCTTGCCCGTGATGAGCTGGACAGGCTTGTGGCCCTTGAGCTTGCCGGTGCGGATTTTTGGCCCCTGCAGGTCGGCCAGGATGCAGATGGGCTTGCCCTCTTCTTTGGAGACAGTGCGGACCATGCGAATCAGTTCGGCCTTCTGGGCGTGACTGCCATGAGAGAAGTTGAGGCGAGCGACGTCGAGACCAGCCCGGACGAGCTGGCGGAAGACTTCGGGAGTGCTTGATGCGGGCCCGAGGGTAGCGACGATCTTGGCGCGGCGGATACGTTCAGTTCCAGCAAAAGGGGAGGCGTTCGGGACATTCGGGGAAGTATTCATGAAATCGTTTGCCGCAATCTTTCTAAACCTGGCAGATGTGACCGCGCAGGTATGACCAGTGAGTTTTTGCTGCCGTGGCAATTTTACGCGGAGGACGGAGTCTGTGCGCTGGAAACGGCCAAATCGGTTTCAGAATGGTTAAAAAAATGGGCATTGCACTGCGCGTTGAACTCGGCTCCGCAGAGGACACTGAGGGAGATGATGTAGAGCCAGAAGAGCAGAGCGATGCCGGCGCCAAGGGAGCCGTAGACCTGCGAATAGTTGGCGAAACGGGTGAGATACCAGCCGAAGGCCAGCGTGGTGAGGAACCACATGGCAGTGGCAAGGACGGCTCCAGGGATCGTCCGTTTCCAGGACTGCCGCATGGGGGTCCCCATGTGATAGATGAGCGCAATGATGCCGATGCTGCTGGTGAAAGCGATGATCCAGCGGACGATGACGGCGGCGACGTAGACCGGGGTGCGGGCGAACGGCAGATGCAGTGATAGCCACGCGGCGATGATGATGTGGCCGAAGACGACGAGGAGGCTGGCGATGGCAAGCGGAACGAGCGAAAGCGGGACGAGCAGATAGGCTCGAGCGCGGCGTTGCCAGAAGGTCCAGCAATCGGGCGACAGACCGTGGGCGCGGCGAAAGCCTTCCATGAAGGTGGCGATCACGCTGGAGGCTCCGGTGACGCTGACCAGGATGCCTATGATGATGGCCCGGGTTGATTTGGGATTGTGATGCGTCGTAGCGAAGTAACCCTGAAGAACCGGGGTAACGTCGGACGGGAGGATGCTGCTGAAAAACAGGGCCAGTTGGAAACGGAGAGGGGCGGTATCGGGAAGGACACCGATAAAGAACGCCGCGATGATGAGCGCAGGAAAGAGCGAGATCATCGCGGAATAGGCCGCGGATTGGGCGACGTTGAAGCAGTCGTGCTCCATCACGCTGAGCAGCGTGCGGTGGAAGACGGTATGGATACGAAGAAGTCTATTCAAGGTTCGCGCCCGCAAGGACATTGTGCGCTGAATCAGGCCTTCCATTTGTCGAGGAAGGCAGTGACCGAGCTTGCACTCATGTTACGCATGTTCTCAAACTCGCCAGTCTGCTGGGAGAAGAGCAGTTTGCCATGGGTATCGAGAACGGCAAGGGCGGGGACGCCTTTGTGGATAGGGACCTTATATTTCTCCGGGACGTCGAGGTTGCGGTCCATGCGTCCGATGTAGACGTGGACGAGGACGAAGTGTTTGGCGAGGAGGGCCGCGTTGGGACTCTGATGGAAATAGATGTCGAGGACCTGGCAGTCGCCGCACCAGTCGCCACCGAAGTCGAGAAGGACGCGCTTGTGTTCGACGCGGACCTTTTTAAGGGCGGCTGCAATATCGGCGGTGGGGTCCGCCGTTTCGGAGTAGATGTGCTGCTTGACGAAGGGTACGGGTAGAGCAGGCTGGCTAGGCGTCGCGGTGGATGGAACGGAGGCGACGGGAGAGGACTGTGGAGACGAGGCGGGCTGGTTGCTCTTGCAGCCGATGATTCCGATTGGGATTCCAACCCCAATGACCGATACGGAGGCAGCCAGAGTGAGCAGCGCCATGGCTGAGAAAAGTGGAGTGCTGCGGCCAGGTGGCGTGCTCACGATCATGCAGGATAACCCTCCTTACGATTTCTTGAGTGGAGCAGGCTTATTGACGGGCTTCCAGCGATTGAGGAACTCCGTGATGGCCTCGGGGCTGGCATGTTCGAACTCTTTTTCCCGCTCAGAGTAGAGCAGACGGCCATGAGCGTCGATGATGGCGAGCGCGGGAACGCCTTTTGTGATCGGTACGTTGTACTTCTTCGCGACATCGATGTTCCTGTCCATGTGGCCGATATTGATGTGGACGAGGATGAAGTTTTTGGCGAGGAGTTCGGCGTTGGGGCTCTGATGGTAGTAGATGTCGAGGACCTGACAGTCGCCGCACCAGTTGCCGCCGAAGTCGAGCAGCACATGCTTGTGCTCGCGGCGGGCGCGGACGAGTGCAGCGGCGATGTCCGCGGTGGCGTTCGAGGTCTCGGAGTAGAGGTCTTTGTTGACGCGAAAGCTGGTTTGCGCGGAGGCCTGACGCAGAGGCGCGGCTGCGAAAAATGTAAGAAGGAGGGCGGCAAGAAGCATGTTACGGAAGGTCAGGATCATAGATTGGCCCTTGTTCGATCTGTCGAGACAGAACTGCGTGCGACGGCTTGCGGTTGGCAGAGTCGTTATGGATGATGATGCATGAAGAGGGCTAACGGACGCAAAAGACCGTTCAATCCATCTTGCGGGGAGCCGCGTCTGCATTGCCGGTGTAGTAGCCGTCACGGGTCTGGGCGGTGAGTCCTTTGCGGTTCACGGCAAGATCGATCTGGTGGTATCCATCCGATGCAGTGTCCTTGTCCGGCGTATAGCCAAGCCGATACTGGGCGCGCAACTCTTCTGCTATCTGATCGTAGATCTGGGCTACTGTCTGCTTTTTGCTGACCTCGAAGAGCCGCCCTCCTGTCTCCTGGGTCATGCGCTCGAGAATCTTTTTGCCGTCGACATGGTTTGTGTCGCCGCCGCGTCCGCCGCCTGGGTTGTTGCCACCGCCGGGGTAACCTCCTCCACCGGGGTAGCCACCGCCGCCGGGGTAACGTCCGCCACCCGGGAACCCGCCTCCCCGTCCGCCGGGAAAGCCTCCGCGAGACTGGCTATTGTCGGAGTGGATCTCCTCGCCTTTGTAGTAGATAGCGTAGATGATCGTATCTGCGCGCTGGGCTGCTTCGATGGCTTCGACGAGGTTTTCCTTGCTGCCTCTGTCCACTCCGTCGGAGAGGATAACGAGGGCCTTGCGTCCCTTCTGTTTGTGCATCAGCTCATCGGAAGCGAGGAAGGCGGCGTCGTAGAGGGTGGTGCCGCCGGAGTGGGAACGATGCCCGCTGCTGTTATCGGAGTCATCGGAGCCGGTATCGGCAATAGAGCCTGTATCTATCTCTTTGAGGGCCGCTTGAAGTTTGGGACGGGAGGGAGTGAGGTCCTGCAGGAGCTCGGTTCCGCGGGCGAATTGAATGACGAAGGCCTGATCGGGCGGACGGTTGGGTGGCGCGGTGAGCATCTGGTCGAGGAAGGTTCCGCTGGCGGTGCGTTCCTCGTCGAGGACTTTGCGCTGGGAGAGGCTGGTATCGACGAGCAGGCCAAGCGTAAGCGGCAGGTTGGAGTCGAGATCGAAGTAGCGAATCGTCTGGGGGTGGCCGTCGACCTGGAGCGTGAAGTCGGCTTTGGTCAGATTTTGCACCAAAGCTCCCTTCTTGTCGCGGACGACGACAGGAAGGTTGACCAGCCGGGCATCGACGGAGATGGTAGCAGCGGGAGAGGCGGGGGCTGAATTGGGCGCGGAGGGCTTCTGTTGCGCGAAAAGAGGCAGAGAGACGAAAAGTGCAGAAGACAGCAGAATCGAGAAAGAATGGTGAGCATCCATGCGGTGTTAGACGAGGAGGCCAGAGGGAGGTTTCAAGAGAAGAGGGACTGCGTCTGGAACGCTGTAACGAGTCAGGAATGAGGACGGTTAGCCTGTAGAACACACGTTGCCCGCATTGAAGAACAAAGTCTTTCAACTCATCCCCCAATTTAATCCACTGAAGAAACATGGCCCGATGCATGGGCAACGGGGTGGAAGTCAGGACTATCAACCCCGATTATTTGAAGCATTTTTGCGAAAAATCGCTTTCAAAATCGAATAGCCGGATATAGAGTTCAATAAACGTGCATTAAAGATTACCCTCGTAACTGGAGGTAACACTCCTATCTTGTCACGCTTTTCTATGAGGTTTTTCCCTTGAAGGTTTGGATGCTGGGCCGCCCGCAACCGCGGACCTGGAAGATCGGCTTGGCTGCGGTGTCAGCGTTCCTGGTTCTCGCTGAATTCTGGCGGTTGAACCAGCATGTTCGCTTCTCTGCGATTGTTGTCGTTGGTTTAATATTGGCTGGCACCCTAGCTGGAATATGGGCGCTGTGGCTGGAATATGATCGCGGAACCAGACGGAAGGCGGTCGACGAAGCGCAATCTAAATTTCTTGCCGCGGCAGAGACCAGCATGGATGCGTTCGTGATCTTCGAATGTGTCCGTGATGAATCCGACAAAATCGTCGATTTCCGGTTCCAATATGTAAACGCGAACTTTGAACAGATGATGGGCAAGCCGAGATCGAAGCTGCTGGGTCAGCTACGGTCCTCGATAACGTCAGTCCCCACAAGAAGCGAGTTGTTCGAGCGACTTTGTGTCGTTGCGAATACAGGCGATCCGCTGCGGGAAGAGTTCCTGATTACAGATCCCGAGATCAAGGCTACATGGATTCGGCTTCAGGTCACCAGGCTCGGAGATGGCGTGGCAATGACGTGCTGCGACATCAGCGAGATCAAAGCGGCGCAGGAGCGGTACAAACATCTGCTCGAGTTCACTGATTCAGTCTTTCAAAATGCTCCCTTTAGCATCATCGCAACTGACCCAGCGGGCATGATTACAGCGATGAATGTCGCGGCGGAGAAGCTATCGGGATATAGCCGCGAGGAGCTGGTGGGCAAGGCTCCGCTGACGATGCTGTATGACGAGGCGGAGTTGCTGACGAAGCTCAGTGACAACGAGCTGGCAGAGGCCGAATGGGATGGCTTCCAGGTCCTGACCGCAGGAGCAGCCACAGGTGAGACCGAAGAGCAGGAATGGACGCTGATTCGACGCGATGGAGCACGAACTCCGACCAATCTGGCAGTCCGAGCAGTGAG
Organism: Acidobacteria subdivision 2 bacterium RH1 MAG20; assembly: GCA_002197545.1. The sequence goes on from NFUO01000407.1 coordinate 42,267, forward strand.
GTCCGATACAGGCGAAGTGACTGGGTTCGTTGGCATAGCGTTCGACATCACAGAACGCAAACAGATGCTGGACTATGTGACCCATCTGGCGACACACGATCAATTGACAGGCCTGATGGGCCGCGCGCTGCTTCGGGACAAGACAGTGGAAGCCGTCGAACGGGCGCGCCGCTATGGAACCAAGGTTGCCGTCTTTATGCTCGATCTCGACCACTTTAAGCGGATCAACGATTCGCTGGGGCATACGTCGGGAGACCAGATTCTGATTGAGGCCGCCAACCGTCTTCGCCGCTCGGTGCGCAGCACGGACATCGTGGCTCGGGCGGGCGGCGACGAGTTTGTGGTGGTGATGCCGGATATTACAAGCGTTGCGGACGTGGACCAGTGCGCCGCGAATCTGGTATTGAAACTTGCACCGGAGATCTCCGTCGATGAGCACCTGGTGAAGGTGACGGCGAGCGTGGGAGTATGCATCTATCCCGACTTCGCTTCCGATGTAAAGCACCTGTTCAAGCGGGCGGATGCTGCGATGTATGCAGCGAAGGACGGCGGCCGCAATCAGCACCAGATCTTCAGCGAAGACATGCTGAAGGAGACCGCGGACCGCCTGATGATGGAGCATGCGCTGCGTCATGCGGTTGCGAATGGAGAGATGGAACTGTACTACCAGCCCCAGGTCTCCCTGGGAACCGGAACCGTCACCGGAATGGAAGCGCTGCTGCGATGGACCCATCCGCGCATGGGGAAGATCTCTCCGGCGCAGTTCATCCCGCTGGCGGAAGAGACGGGATTGATTGTGCCGATCGGCGAATGGGCATTTATGACCTCGTGCTGCGAGGGCAAAGCGCTGCAGGACGAGTTGGGGATGGAGTTAACCGTCTCCGTGAACCTGTCGCCACGCCAGTTTCAGCAGAAGAATCTGGTGCAGCTCATCGAACACTCGCTGGCAAAGAGCGGACTGGCCGCCCACCACCTGGAGATTGAGATCACAGAGGGCATGCTGATGGTCAACTCCCATGACAACCTCGACAAGTTGCAGAAGATAAGGGAGCTGGGCGCGAAGATCTCGATTGACGACTTTGGCACGGGATTTTGCAGTTTCTCGTATCTGCTGCAATATCAGGTGGACCGGCTGAAGATCGATCAGAGCTTTGTCAAGCAGGCCGAGACGGACATGAACGCTGCGGCTGTGGTCAGAACGATCATTGCGATGTCGCATGGGTTGAACATCAAGGTAGTGGCTGAAGGCGTGGAGACGGACGAGCAGTTGCGCTTTCTGCTTCGCAAAAAATGCGACGAAGTGCAGGGATATTTCTTTGGAGCGCCTATGGCGGCCAAGGATTTTGCCGATGCTGTACGGTCATTTAGCTGCAATATAGGTGTTCTACAAACCCTGTAAGCAGAGAACGACGCCCCATGCTTCGGGTGAAGATGGGGCGTCGGCGGCGGAAGGACTGGCGCTTATCAAGCTGTGCTGCTGCGTTTGATGAGATGGTAGATGCCGAGTAGGATGAGCGCACCGACCAGTGACATGAGAAAGCCGGCGGACTGGCCAGGCTGGTAGTGGCCGATGGCGCGGCCGATCCATGTTCCAAGAAAAGCACCGGCTATACCGATGAGCATGGTGATAAAGATGCCGCCTGGCTCCTTGCCGGGAATGATGAGCTTGGCCAGTGCGCCAACAACAAGACCAATGATTGCCGTCCACAACAGATGAAACATAGATGCTCCTCCGTGATTTTTACCGGGATCGCCGGTTGAGTTACAGATGGTGCGGAAAGCATACTCCAGCTTTGGAGAGATGTGGAGGAAATTAGTTCTAGTTTTTTGAGGGGGACCGGTGACGGTTTTATGGGGATTTTGGAGGAAATGCGTGGTTTTTGGTGGACACGGCGCGGTGAATTGCATGGTAAATGTGGTCAGAAATGCGCCACATTTCTAACGGCATCAACAAGTTTTGCAATTTAACCACGAGAGGCCACGACTGCCGCCGTTCCCAGACGGCATGTACCGTCGTAGCATGCGAGCATGATCTTGCATCGCTCGCATGCTATCGGTATGGGAGATAATTTCTATTTCTTCTTCACTGCAATTGCGGAAATTTCAATCTTCGCGCCGCCGATCAAGCCAGCTACCTTTACCGTGGCACGCGCCGGCTTTGGATCCGGCATGAGCTTCTTATAGACGTCGTTCATCTTCGGCACGTCGTTCAGGTCGGTGACATAAACGGTTACGGAGACGAGATCCGACATCTTAAAGCCCGCCTGCTCAACAACCTTTTTCACTGCGGCGATAGCATTTGTCGTTTGTACGGTGATGTCCGTGCTCGTCACATCGCCTTTCGCATCCGGGCCCTGCTGGCCTGCGACGTAAAGGGTGTTGCCAGCCACGAAGCCATCACTGAACGGATTGCCGGCGGTAAAACCGATAGCGCGGTTCTGGGCAGAAGCGCTGCCCAGAGTAACGAATGCCGTCAGCGCGGCAAGGGTGAGGCAGCAGCGCATTGCTGTTCGCAAAAATTTCTTCTTCATCGTTTGGTCTCCTGTGTTGATGGATCAGTGTTTCTTGTGACTGCACCTTCGTAGTGAGCAGCAATATGGGCGTGGACTTAGGTATACAAGCTGGAGGGTAGAATGGACAAATTTCCTACCTCCGATGTAGGAGATTTTGAGGAAATGCGTGTTTTTTGGGTGCATGACGTGATGATATGCGTGGTAAGCGTGGCTTTTAAAACTGCACCTTTTTGAGACTCAGACGGTGTTTTCGACAAGGAACTGCCGCATAACGGAGGCGATCTCTTCGACGTTGGTAGTTGATAACGGCTACTGGGGGAGGGGCTACACCGGCGGGAGCTTCAGCCGCCGTGAAGACTCGGCCATGGTTGCCGTTGGTCTCAAGGCCGGGGGGTGCCGGAGGTTAACAACCTTTGGGCTTGCTTCGGATGGAGCCGACGGAGGCTCTGCAACAGGCAGCCATTATTTTGCTTCATTCAAATACACATTAACCACCTTTGACGCGATCAAGGCAGCGTCCAGGTCAGAGCGATTGCACAGCACGATGATGGTCAGCTTGTCCCTGGTGAAGCGCTCGATCGCTGTCTTGAAGCCAACCGTATCGCCATAGTGCCACATGCGCGCATGGCCTTTGTAGGAGTCCAGGAACCAGCCAAAGCCATAAGAAACAGGCTTGCCAGCCTGCGGATCGGTGTCATCTGGACCACTCGTCCACAGGGGTTCCAATCCATCTGTCAATTTGAATGGTGTGAGTGCCGGCTGCATCTCTGTTTCGCTGAGGAGCGTGTGATGCGCGAGAGCGTTGTCCCACCTGGCAAGGTCTTCAAGGTTTGAATACACTCCACCGTCGCCGAGTGTTGCCGATGTTGAGCTTTGATCTGTTTCTTCTAACACGTCACCCTTTTTGGAATAACCGTAGGCGCGGTTTGAGACTTCGTTCTTTCCTTTTACAAATGCCATCGTGTGGTCCATCTTCAACGGCTTGAAGATGCGCTGGTTGAGAAAATCTCCGAAGGGCTCGCCGGAGACTTTTCCCACGATCAGGCCCAGGACCACATAGCCCGAATTGCTATAGGACCACTTGGTTCCGGGCGCGAATTTGCCGTGATTCTGTGTCTCCAGCAGCGTTAACACTTCTGCATCTTGAATCTGATGGTCCGCTGTCCACCGTGAAGGTTGGCCTGCCGAAACCTGATCCATCAGGTCTTCATATTCGGGAAGACCGGAGGTGTGATTCAGCAGATTTCGGATAGTGATGGATCTTCCATAAGCTGGAAAATCAGGGAATACCTCAGTCAACGGCTCGTCATAGCGGAGTTTGCCATCGTGTACCAGCAGCATCACGGCCATTGCGGTGAATTGTTTTGTGCATGATGCCAGACGGAAATCGGTCTGCGCATCGATCGCCGTTTGCGTTTTCAAGTCTCGCACGCCGTATTCGCGCTCAAAGATTGTTCGGCTATTTTGCCTTACCAAGACTGCCAGGCCCGGCGAATGATTGTCAGTCAAATTTGCAAGAATTCGGTCGAGTTGCGCCGTAGAGTCCGCGCCCTGTCCACCCGCAGCAGCGCACACAGCTGAGACAGGCAAAAAGAGCAGTAGCAACGCCAGGATGGTTGTTCCCATGGAATGACTTCCTCACTGAGTAGCTCCAACATGATACGCGGACGAAATCGTGCGGTTGCGGAAGTGTTATCTGCGAGTATCAGGTCTGGGTGCCCCACGTCTGGATTTTCGGACGCGGATGACGGCTAGTGAGTTGCTGTTTTTCGGGGGCGACCACCGAGAGTTCCGTTAGCGCGAGCGGCTGCGGCTTTAGATTTGCTTCGGGCTGAGCCACCGGCAGCTCCGAGGCGGACAGCCATCCACTTGCGGGAGCCGAGAACCCCTTCGAGGAGCGCGGGGACATAGAGATCTGCATCGAGCTTCGGGAAGTGGAGGCCTAGCCCTGATGGAGTAATCGCAATCTCGCTCAATTGCGCGGGGCTGGCGTCTTCCAGTCCTTGTGCGTCTTGCGGAGAAAAGAAGATCCCGATGCCAGTCGAGAGCTTGACGATGATATTTCCGGATTTGCGGTCGTAGCGCGCCGACTTTGCGGCGAGTGTGCTGGCCTGGAGCTCCTTCATCCTGGCGTTCGCTTCCTTGAATTCCTTATGAGTGATTGCCATGAATCTCCTTCCATGCTGCGCAGAGTGCGATTCCATGTAGCGCGAGTTTCTCTTGAATACGGTTCAGTTCACTGCGATTGAATCTGAAGTTCTTGCGAAGTGTCGGCGGTCCGCCGGGACAGTGCAAATAAAACAACGCTTCCTTTCCCGCGCCGACGACGTGAACGTGCGCTGGACGATGGTCGTTTCGGTAGATAATGACCAGCAGTCCATCGATTCGGAGAACGGTCGGCACAGGAGGAGAATAGCATATTCCTAAGCGGTTGGGTTACTATGCGCTTCTCTTGCAAGAGAGAATCTGAGTGCCCCACGTCCGGATCTTCGGACGTGGGTTTATGCTGGGGCATGACGCGAGGGCTGGTTCGGAGACAACAAGGGGGTGATCTTCACTTCGTCACCTTAAGTTGTTATCAACGGCGAAGGGTTGGAGAAACGCTCACTTCAATGGTGCCACGTGTGACAAATGCAATGAGGTCTAGCCGCGGGGATTGCGCAGGCAGTAAGCTCAATATGCTGCGAGACTATAGCTACCTTCACACTATGCGTGACTGCGAGAGGTAAACGATGACAGATTTGGTCATTGCCGTTTTGCTGTTCTTACTTTGGCTCCTTTGGAGCAAAAACAGGCGACTCCAGCAACGCCTCAGTGTTTTCGAGGCAGCGGAAACCCATTTTTGCCAAGGTGAGTTCCCTTTGAACCTGAAGATGTTAGAAGGTTTACAAAAACAAGTAGGCGACTTGTTTAGCAAGGAAGACTGGCGCAGCGATAGCTACCAAGAAGTGTTTAATCTCTGGATCGGCGTGTCAAAATTGATCAACTACTGGTGCGCACTACATCCGTCTGAAGTCGCAGATTCGTTGGTTAAGCACAATGAAGAAGCGCTCAGAGCAGCCCCTCACGTCACCAACTAAGGCGCTGAACTTCTGCGAAGACACCAAACTCTGCGAGCGCGATACAGACTGGCGAATCGGTGATGCGGAGACGCAGGCGATTTGTCTCCACGGTTTGCTGCAAAGGAACGAGCCTGCATGACCCGATACTCGTTCCCTGCGCAATCTGCGTCCAGGCGGCATTCTTCCATGCATCCAGTGCAAAAGCTCCGATACGTTGCCCTAGCTGTATGGCTTCACGAAGTCGAACCACGTTGAACTTTTGTGGATCGCGCATATCCACGATCAATTCAGGGGTCTTCACCGAATCATCCGTCGCCCAATAGGTGTTGCGGTCTCCGTCCAACAGGTTCTCTGGCCGATAAGTGTGGCTGTTCGCTCGCACATTGGAGGCGTGCAGGCGTGCCTTTGCCGCCAGATTCCTGTCAAAGGTCTCATGCCATCGTTGGTTGAAGCCCTTAAGCGACGCCACATCTTCTTCACCTAAAAGACCGCGCCGATCTGGCGGGACATTCAACAGAAGACTGGCACCCCGGCCCACGGATTTAAAATACAAGTCCATTAACTGCTGCGGAGTTTTGACCTGAGAGTTCTGGTTCTGATGCCAGAACCAGCCTGGGCGAATGGACACATCACACTCAGCGGGCATCCAGTGCGAGCCATTTCGCGTACCCACCATCGATTCACTTGCACGAACATCGCCAGGCGCGGCGGCCCCACCGTTTTCGCCGACCGGATCATACGTGGCCCAGCAGGTTTCCCCGGCATAGCCTTTTTCATTGCCTACCCATCGGATATCCGGCCCGGCGTCGCCGAAGATTACAGCTTGCGGCTGCAGTCGGCGAACGATCTCCCGGGTGCGCGGCCAGTCGTAGTACGTGTGTTTGTCGATGGTGCGCTTCTCTCTTGCGCCGCCGTAATATCCGTCGCCACCATTGGCGCCGTCGAACCAGATTTCAAATACCGGGCCATAGTTTGTGAGCAGCTCAGTGATCTGTTGGCGATAGATGGGAAGATATTCCGGCTTGCCATAGTTTGGATTATTTCTGTCCCACGGGGATACATAGACGCCGAACTTCAGGCCATGCCTGCGCGCCGCGTCCGATATATCGCGAACCACATCTCCCTTTCCCCCTCTCCATGAGCTGTTACGAATACAGTGTTCTGTGGTTTTCGTAGGCCACAAACAAAATCCATCGTGGTGTTTACAGGTCAGGATGACGCCCTTCATGCCGCCAGCTTTCAATGCTGCGACAATTGCGTCGGGATCGAATGCTGTCGGGTTGAAGACATTCGGATCTTCATCGCCGTAACCCCACTCTTTGTCCGTGAATGTGTTCACCGTGAAATGGAGAAAGCTGTAGGTCTCCATCTGATGCCATGCCAGTTGACGCTCCGATGGCAGAGCTCCGTAAGGCGCGGGTGACGATACATTTTCTGCATGAAGAGAGACTGCGCCGAGCGACAGCGCTGAGTTGACCACAAAAGAGCGCCTGGAAATTTCCACTGTGAGTTTCTCCCCATTCTGGTGAACGCATCTAAAATTTATATATTTAGCTTATAAAAAGAAAATAATAGTAATGAAATATAGCATGATTTAACGTGCTCTTGCCCGCCAATACAGTATTGACAGTGTTTCAAATCGGCCTTCAATATTTAGCGAATGAAGTGAGATGATCGCATGAAGGAGTCCTTTATGATTGAAACTACATCCGCTGGGGCATCGGGCGATGGGGGGCGCTCCTCTCACGCGAACACGGGGAATGGACTGCAGGCGAAGAGTGTTCTAACGAAGATCGCGACTTTTGTCGCAGATCGAAATATCCCTTTCCTTGTTTGCAGCATTGGAATGATCGTGATGTTGCTGTGGGCAGGCAAATTCAAGATGACAGCACCCGGGGCAGAGGGCATCATCCCGCTCGTCAGTCACAGCCCACTGATCAGTTGGCAATTCAAGGTCTTTGGACCCTATGTTGGGTCGGATATGATCGGAGCCACGGAATGGACAGCGGCAATCCTCTTGATCATTGGCTACTTTAAACCTAAAGCGGGCATTCTAGGCGGGATGATTCTAGTCGTCATGTTCTTCACCACAAGCACCATGTTGATCACGACTCCGAATGACACCATCGTGGTCCACGGCATCCATTACATGAACAACCTCGGCCTGTTTCTCTTCAAGGACATTATCTCTTTCGGAGTTGCCTTCTACCTGATCAGCTATTACGGCCGAAAGGCAATCATAGCCGAGAACCAGGGATGATGGTCAGCGGAGAAATTTCAATTTCGAATCTTGCCCGATAGCTCGTGTACTGCACGTGCGCGAATAACCGGAGAGATCGTGCTGCTGCAGAAACCCACGTCCCATAAGCGGACGTGGGGCACCCAATCCTTCAACTACTTAATTGGCGTGTAGTCTGCCCTGGAAGTTTCTTTTGTGCCCGACGTCCATAATTTCATCCTGAAATCACTCGGATCAGAAGTTGGGGGATCGCCAAGATCAAGTCTAATCTCCCAAAATAATCGCGAAAGAAGCTCGTCATGTTTAGCTATTGTCTTATTAGTATTGCCAGCGCTAATCTCCTTTCGGAAGTCTTCAAGAGCATCGACAACCCTTTTTGAAGCGATGAGATGCAATGAGTTTGAAGCTACGTTAAAACGTGTTTTGATCGCATCTGTTGCATCCCCCTCCGCCATTCTACCCAAGGAAGTAGCAAACTCCTCATACTTCTGAAGTTTTAGCTTGCGCCATTCAGCTTCTCTATCACTCTTTTTAGAAGACCAATAGGTGAATGATGCAACTAGTAATGCAGAAATAGCTGCAATTATTGCTGTCCAAATCTGTCCGTTCATATTCGAATCATAGCAATCACAAAGGGCGGACTCTTTCGAGTCCGCCCTTTGTGTTTTTGCGCGAAGCGCGTCTGCTGCATGCGATGCTTATTCGGCGGCCATTTCTTCCTGTTCGCCTTCCATGCGCATCTGTTCGAGTTCGCGCTCTTCGGCGTCGTGGGCTTCCTGTACTTCGGCCTGGACCTGGGCTGCCGCTTCTTCGAGCTCGGGTGAGAGCTGGACGTTGCGGTAGTACTCCATGCCGGTGCCGGCGGGGATGAGGCGGCCTACGATGACGTTTTCCTTGAGGCCGCGCAGCGTGTCGATGGAGCCGTTGATGCTGGCTTCAGTCAGAACGCGAGTGGTCTCCTGGAAGCTGGCAGCCGAGATGAAGCTATCTGTAGATAGTGAGGCTTTGGTGATGCCGAGCAGCAGCGAGCGGCCGATGGCGGGACGGCCACCTTCCATAAGGACGCGCTGGTTTTCGGCGTTGAAGCGGAAGCGGTCCGTCTGCTGATCGACGAGGAAGCTGGTATCGCCGACCTCTTCGATCTTGACCCAGCGAAGCATCTGACGAACGATGGTTTCGATGTGCTTGTCGGAGATGGCCACGCCCTGCAGCCGGTAGACTTCCTGAATTTCGTTGACGAGGTACTGCTGCAGTGCGCGCTCGCCGAGGACTTCCAGAATGTCGTGCGGATTGCGGGGACCGTCGATGAGAGCGTCACCGGCACGGAGGCGTTCGCCTTCCTGCACGTTGACGTAGACACCGCGGGGAACGCTGTACTCCTCTTCCTGACCGTTGTCGGCGGTGACGTAGACTTTGCGCTGTCCCTTGGAGACTTCGCCGAAGCGGACGACACCATCGATCTTGCTGATGATCGCCGGGTCGCGCGGTTTGCGGGCCTCGAAGAGTTCGACGACGCGGGGCAGACCGCCGGTGATGTCCTTGGTGCGCGTGGTTTCGCGCGGGATCTTGGCAAGGATGTCGCCGGGGAAGAGCTCGTCGCCGTCGGCCACCATAAGGTGAGCACGCGATGGCATGAGGTAACGCTTGTTACCCTGCGCCGACTTGATGATGATCGCGGGCTGGCGCTTCTCGTCGGGAGAGTCGGCGACGACCAGACGGCTGAGACCGGTGACTTCGTCGACTTCTTCGTTGAGGGTGACGCCTTCCTGGAGGTCCTTGAACTGGACGGTTCCGGCGATCTCGGTAAGCAGCGAGAAGGTGTACGGGTCCCACTCGCCGAGCTTGGCGCCGACGGCAACCTTCGCGCCTTCTTCGACCTTGAGCTTGGCGCCGTAGACGATGGCGTAACGCTCTTTTTCGCGGCCCTTGTCGTCGATGATGGCGACGGAACCGTTGCGGTTCATGGCGACCAGATCGCCCGACTTGGAGCGGACCGTGACCAGGTTGATGAAGCGCACGGTGCCGGCGTTCTTGGCCTCGAGGTGCGAGGCGTCGGAGACGCGCGATGCCGTTCCGCCGATGTGGAAGGTACGCATGGTGAGCTGGGTGCCGGGCTCGCCGATGGACTGCGCCGCGATGACGCCGACGGCTTCGCCCATCTCCACCATCTTGCCGGAGCCGAGATTACGGCCATAGCAGAGGATGCAGACGCCGCGCTTGGACTCGCAGGTAAGCACAGAGCGGATCTTGACCTTCTCGATACCGGCTGCCTGAATGGCGGAGGCGAGATCTTCGTCGATCTCCTGATTGACTTCGACGATGGTCTTGCCTTCAAAGTCCTTCAGCTTCTCGAGCGAGACGCGGCCGATGATGCGGTCGCGGAGAGGCTCGATGGTTTCGCCCGCCTCTATGATTGGCGTCACGTAGATGCCCTCGACCGTGCCGCAGTCGTTGTGCGAGATGATGACATCCTGCGCAACGTCGACGAGACGGCGGGTGAGGTAACCGGAGTCCGCGGTCTTGAGTGCGGTATCGGCGAGGCCCTTACGCGCTCCGTGGGTCGAGATGAAGTACTGGAGAACGGTGAGGCCTTCGCGGAAGTTCGCCGTGATGGGGGTCTCGATGATTTCGCCGGAGGGCTTGGCCATCAGACCGCGCATACCGGAGAGCTGACGGATCTGCTGTTTGGAACCACGAGCACCGGAGTCGGCCATGATGTAGATCGGGTTCATGGCACCGTCTTTGTCGGCCTGCTTCATGTTGTTGAACATGTCGTCGGCGACGCGCTCGGTGACGGTGGACCACATCTGGATGACCTTGTTGTTGCGCTCACCGTTGGTGATGGCACCGTCGAGATACTGCTGCTGAACGTTGATGACCTGCTTCTCCGCCTCGTGGACGACGGTGTACTTGGAGGCAGGGATAACCATGTCGTCGAGGCCGACGGAGAGGCCGGACTGTGTGGCGTACTTGAAGCCAAGGTCCTTGATCTTGTCGAGCGTCTTGACGGTGACTTCAAGGCCCAGGTTCAGGTAGCAATAGTTGATCAGTTGCCCCATGCCCTTCTTCTTGAGCAGGCCGTTGACGTAAGGCATCTTCTCCGGCAGGGCGTCGTTGAGGATGGCGCGGCCGACGGTGGTCGAGATGAACTGGCGGTTGAACTCGACCGGTTCGGTGTGGGTGAGGTCCTGATCGTCGTACGCCGTGGTCATGTCGAGGACAGGACCGGTGTAGCGCAGACGGATCGGGGTGAGCGTCTCGACCTGCTTGGCTTCGAGGGCCATGAAGACCTCTTCGATGTTGGCGAAGACGCGGCCTTCCCCCTTGGCGTTGACCTTTGCCTTGGTGAGGTAGTAGATGCCGAGCACGAGGTCCTGCGTTGGGACGGTGATGGGCTGACCGCTGGCGGGCGAGAGGATGTTGTGCGAAGCGAGCATGAGCACGCTGGCTTCGATCTGGGCCTCGGGCGAGAGCGGGATGTGAACGGCCATCTGGTCGCCGTCGAAGTCCGCGTTGAAGGCGGTGCAGACGAGCGGATGGATCTTGATCGCCTTGCCTTCGACGAGCACCGGCTCAAACGCCTGGATACCGAGACGGTGAAGGGTCGGAGCGCGGTTCAGCAGGACGGGGTGGTCCTTGATGACCTCTTCGAGGATGTCCCAGACGATGGGGTCCTGTAACTCAACCATCTCTTTGGCCTGCTTGATGGTGGTGCAATGGCCGGTCTGCTCGAGGCGGTGATAGATGAAGGGCTTGAAGAGCTCGAGCGCCATCTTCTTGGGAAGACCGCACTGGTGCAGCTTCAGCTCCGGCCCAACGACGATGACCGAACGGCCGGAATAGTCTACGCGCTTGCCGAGCAGGTTCTGACGGAAGCGGCCCTGCTTGCCCTTGAGGGTGTCGGAGAGCGACTTCAGCGGACGGTTGTTCGCACCGCGCAGCACGCGGCCACGGCGGCCGTTGTCGAACAGAGCGTCGACGGCCTCCTGCAACATGCGCTTTTCATTACGCACGATGACTTCGGGCGCGTGAAGGTCCATCAGCTTCTTGAGGCGGTTGTTGCGGTTGATGACGCGGCGATAGAGATCGTTGAGGTCGGACGTGGCGAAGCGTCCGCCGTCGAGCGGTACCAGCGGGCGAAGCTCAGGCGGGATCACAGGGATCACATCGAGGATCATCCACTGTGGCAGGTTGTCGGACTTGCGGAAGGCCTCGACGATCTTGAGGCGCTTGGAGTACTTGAGCTTCTTCTGCAGCGAGGTCTCGGTCTTCATGCGCTCGCGGAGTTCGATGGCAAGCTCGGTGACTTCGACGCGCTTGAGCAGTTCCTTGATGGCCTCGGCACCCATCATCGCCTTAAAGCCTGAAGGCCGGTACTGGGCATCAAGTTCGCGGAATTTGGTCTCGTCCTTGATGACCTCGCGCTCCTTGACGGGCGCGTCGCCGGCGTCGACGACGACGTAGGACTCAAAGTAGAGGACAGCCTCAAGCTCGCGCAGGCTGATGTCGAGCAGGTGGCCGATACGCGAGGGCAGGCCCTTGAAGAACCAGACGTGCGAGCAGGGGCTGGCGAGCTCGATGTGACCGAGGCGCTCACGGCGAACTTTGCTTAGCGTGACTTCGACGCCGCACTTGTCGCAGATGACGCCGCGGTGCTTCATGCGCTTGTACTTGCCGCAGAGGCACTCCCAGTCGGTGATGGGCCCGAAGATGCGGGCGCAGAAAAGGCCGTCGCGCTCGGGCTTGAAGGTGCGGTAGTTGATGGTCTCGGGCTTAGTGACCTCGCCGTGCGACCAACTGCGGATCTTCTCGGGGCTGGCGAGCTGGATCTTGATGGCGTCGAAATCGGCGATGGGACCGGTCAGTTCGAAGGGGCTGGAGCGGAACATATTAGGCGTCTCCCTTATTTCCTGCGCTTGCAGGTTGCAGCATGTGGCTGCGGTTACTCAATCTGTTTGCGATGACTTGGGGCGCATCACGTTGCCGGTAGTTCTAAAGCTGTTGCTCGTCTTTCGATTGTCTTGCCACTCGAAGTGGCGCCTGAGGAGGTGATGGAGCCAGCCTCCCCAGGCTTTGCTACGCTAGTCGGCTGCTGCAATGGAAGGCAGCGGTACTTTCTTCTGATCGGCCTGCTTGATGAGTTCCACATCGAGGCAGAGCGACTGGAGTTCGCGGATAAGCACGTTGAACGACTCGGGCACACCCGGCTCGATGGCTGCTTCGCCCTTGACGATGGCCTCGTAGATCTTCGTGCGGCCGAAGACGTCGTCGGATTTGGCGGTGAGCAACTCTTGCAGGATGTAAGCTGCGCCGTAAGCTTCGAGCGCCCAGACTTCCATCTCGCCGAAGCGCTGTCCGCCGAACTGCGCCTTACCGCCCAGCGGCTGCTGGGTGATGAGCGAGTACGGCCCGATCGAGCGAGCGTGGATCTTGTCGTCGACAAGGTGCGACAGCTTCAACATATAGATGTAGCCGACGGTAGCGGGCTGTTCGAACTCTTCGCCCGTCATGCCATCGTGCAGCATCGACTTACCCGAGCTGGGCAGACCTGCCGCCTTCAGCAGAGCCTTGATCTCGGTCTCGCGCGCGCCGTCGAAGACCGCTGTGCCGAACCAGATGCCGCGCTTCATGCCGGCGGCGACGCGCATCGTCTGCTCGTCGTCGAGATCAAGAAGCTGGTTGAGAGCGGCAGTGTTGGCAAAGCGTGCCTTGAATAGCTCGCGAATCTCGCTGGCCTTCTCGTAGGTGGCGGCAAGCTCGGCAACCTGCTTGCCAAGTTCGTGTGCTGCCCATCCGAGATGTGTCTCGAGGATCTGACCGACGTTCATACGAGAAGGAACGCCGAGCGGGTTGAGGACGATCTCGACCGGAGTACCGTCGGGGAGGTACGGCATGTCCTCTTCCGGCAGAATGCGGGCAATGACGCCCTTGTTGCCGTGGCGTCCGGCCATCTTGTCGCCAACCGACAGCTTGCGCTTCATGGCGATGTAGACCTTGACCATCTTGATGACGCCGGGCGAAAGTTCGTCGCCCTTCTGCATCTTGCCGATCTTCTCGTTGGTGATCTTGCGGAGAACATCGATCTGGCGCGAGGTCATCTCCTCGATCTCATCGATCTGCTCGTTGACGCGTGGGTCCTTGTCGGCGTAACGGATGCGCTTGAGGTTACGAGTGCTGATGAGTTCGATGGTGTCGCGATCGAGAACGTCGCCCTTGTTGAGCAGCTTCTTGTTGGTGCGCTCGTCGTGCAGGTCGGCGAGAACTTCCTTCGCGCCGAGAATCGCTTCGAGACGCTTGAGGCGCTCGTCAGTGAGAATACGAATCTCATCGGCGAGGTTGCGTTCCAGCTTCTCGATCATCTCCTGCTCGATCTGCTTGGCGCGCTCGTCCTTCTCCTGGCCCTTGCGGCTGAAGATGCGAACGTCAACGACCGTGCCCTCGATGCCCGGAGGGCATGTGAGCGAGGCGTCGCGAACGTCGCCGGCCTTCTCGCCGAAGATGGCGCGGAGCAGCTTCTCTTCCGGCGTCAACTGGGTCTCGCCCTTCGGCGTTACCTTGCCGACGAGGATGTCGTTGTGGCTGATCTTCGCGCCGATGCGGATGATGCCCGACTCATCGAGGTCACGCAGAGCGTGCTCGCTGACGTTGGGAATATCGCGCGTGATCTCTTCCGGCCCGAGCTTGGTGTCGCGGGCTTCGATCTCGAACTCCTCGATGTGGATCGAGGTGTAGTAGTCCTCGCGGACCAGCTTCTCCGAGATGAGGATCGCGTCCTCGAAGTTGTAGCCGCGCCACGGCATGAAGGCCACCAGCACGTTGCGTCCAAGGCCGAGTTCGCCCTGCTCCGTGCAAGGGCCGTCGGCGATGACCTGACCCTTGATCACGCGGTCGCCCTTGCGGACGATCGGCTTCTGGTTGATGCAGGTGTTCTGGTTGGAACGCTTGAACTTGGTGAGCTGATAGATGTCCGAGCCGACCTC
>NFUO01000408.1 GCA_002197545.1 Acidobacteria subdivision 2 bacterium RH1 MAG20
CTCGATGGCGACACCGGACGGGACATTGTAGGCTTCGTGCGCCGAAGCATTCTCAACGAGAAACGCTGTGTCGTGATTGTCACGCACGACGCCAGAATCTACGAATTCGCCGATCGGACTCTGAAGATGGAGGACGGCAGACTTAGGGAGCCTCTGCACAGCTGAGCATTTTGCGGTGCGATGAAGTTCTGAAGCGGTTACTGTCGAAATTGCAGGCAAGATTTCAGCCAAGCGCGTGCTTTAAAGGGTTGCTTTGTGTGTGCGGAGGCCGTTTTCCGGCCTCCAGAGACACTACGCCTCCAGCAGGACTATCCGCTTGCGGTGTTGGTAGAGGTTGACCAACGCAAAGGCAGCCAGCAACCACTCGTGATTCTTCTTCAGGCCGCGATAGCGTACTTTGGTATATCCAAAGACACGCTTCAAGATGCGGAAGGGCCACTCCACTTTCGAGCGCACCCTTGCCTTGGTGCGGTTCTTGCGCCGCTCCACCTCATCGACGCCGCCCTTGCGTTTTGCACGCCGCGAAGTCATGTCCTGCGCTTCTGGAGCAGCGGCATGGATGGCTTCCGTTTGGCCTTGGTAGCCGGCATCGCCCCAGACCTTCTTCTCTGCGCCGTGCAGCAGATCGGGCAGCATATGCACGTCCGCTACCGAGGCAGCCGAGGTGCATACCGAGTGCACAATGCCTTCCTTGCTATCGACGCCGATATGCGCCTTGGCGCCGAAATACCACTGCTTGCCTTTGCGCGTCTGATGCATCTCCGGATCGCGCTCTTTCTTGCTGTTCTTGGTGGAGGATGGCGCCGCGATGATCGTGGCATCGACGATGGTGCCGGTCGCGATGCGCAGGCCTTTGCCGGCCAGGTAATGGTTCACTGTGTCCAGAATCCGGCCGCACAGTTCATGCTGCTCCAGCAGGCGACGGAAGCGAAGAATCGTGGTCTCGTCAGGCGCTGCGGCACGGCCCAGATCGACACCCGCAAAACGGCGCAGCACAGGCGACTCGTAGAGGGCATCCTCTGCGCCGGGATCGGAGAGATTGAACCACTGCTGCAGAAAGTAGACGCGCAGCATAATCGACAACCCAACCGGCTGGCGGCCATTACCGGCCTTGGGATAGAACGGCTCGATCAGTGCTTCCAGTTCACGCCACGGAACAACCACTTCCATCCCGTTCAAAAACTCTTCACGACGACTCTTCCGTCCATACTTCTCAAAACTCGTCTGTGCCGCAAACGTCCGCTGAAAATACGCCTTCCGCTTCATACTTCGATTTTATCCAGGCTGGCTGTGGATCGGGGACTTGTGCAGAGTCTTCTTAGGTCGCGGAGGCGCTTCTCTAGTTTCTTGTGGACTGGATCTGGTTCAAGGGGGCTCCTCTTGGTATTGGTCAAACCTGCCTGCCGTCTATACATTGATTTTGTTTACGGCC
>NFUO01000409.1 GCA_002197545.1 Acidobacteria subdivision 2 bacterium RH1 MAG20
CTACGCCAGACGTAACGCTTCCGACCCGAAATACACGACGGCTGCCGTTCGCCGCGGGGACCTGACGGCCGCTGTCCAAGCCACAGGAACAATCAATGCGCTTACCACCGTGCCCGTCGGTTCCTATGTATCCGGCACCGTGCAGTATATTTTCGCGGACTTCAACACGCGCGTGAAGAGCGGCCAGGTGCTGGCGCAACTCGATCCGGCAATCTACGAGGCCCAGGTGACCCAGGCGCGCGGAAACCTCCAGAACGCGCAAGCCAATCTCGTCACGCTCGCCGCCAACGTGCAGGCCGCGCAAGCCAGTCTGGCAAAGGCCCAGGCCAACGTGGCATACGAGAGGGCTACGGCAAAGCGTTCCCAGGATCTTTACACGGCCGGCGTCGTTTCCGCTGACTCGAATGACCTGACCCAATCGACTCTCGGCCAATCCGATGCGGATGTCCAGGCCGCGCAGGCCGCGTTGGAGCAGGCCAAAGCGCAGCTAACGCAGGCCCGCTCTCAAGTGACAGCCATGCAAGGTGGCCTCAATGCAGCGGAAACCAGCCTGAAATACACCACGCTGATTTCCCCAATCGACGGCACCGTGGTCGCGCGCAATATCGACGTCGGCCAATCCGTGGCCGCCACTTTGCAAGCTCCCAACACTTTCACCGTGGCGCAAGATCTCACCAGGATGCAGGTCTACGCCGCCACGGACGAATCCGATACAGGCAATATCCGCGTTGGCGCGCCCGTTACTTTTCAGGTGGATGCCTTTCCCACCGACCAGTTCCACGGCCGTGTCAGCGCCGTCCGCCTGAATCCCACCACGGTGCAGAACGTGGTCACCTACAACACCGTGATCGACTTCAGCAATCCCGATGAAAAGCTTTTGCCGGGGGAAACTGCCTACGTCACCATTCCCACGGGCCAGGCAACCAACACCCTTTTGATTCCCAATCCCGCGCTCACGTTCAAGCCGAACATGCCGAAGCCTCAGCTTCAGCGGCTCTACAAGCAGCACAATATTTCCAAAGAAGCGTCCACGAGCCACTTGGGCGGCTGGCAAGTAGTCTGGAAAATGGGGCCCAACAAAGATTTAATTCCCGTAGCCGTTCAATGCGGCATTACGGACTACAGCAACACGCAATTGATTCAGGGCGACCTCCACGAAGGTGACGTCCTGGTGGTCGCGCAGCAAGCACAAGGCACTCCAGCCGGTACGCGTCCCCCCGGCTTCGGCGGACCCGGCGGCCGCGGGCCGCGCTAGATAGCGCGCATCTTATTTTTGCAGCATCGAGGTAACATCATGGATCCCAAAGAAGTGATACGCGTCGCTCTGAGGGCGCTGGCTCGCAACAAGATGAGGACTATCCTCACCATGCTCGGCATCATTATTGGTGTCGGCGCCGTTATCTGCACGGTCGCGATAGGCCAGGGAGCCGGCCAGCAGGTCCAGCAGCAGATTCAGTCCCTCGGCAACAACATGATTATGATTTTCTCCGGCAGCGTGAATACCGGCGGCGTCCGCATGGGCAACGGCGCCAATAAGACGCTCACCGCCGACGATGCGCAAGCCATTCTGCAGCACGTTCCCAATGTCGTCGCTGTCTCTCCGATGGTCGGGGCCTCAGTACAGGTCGTTCACGGCAACCAGAATTGGTTCACTCGCGCCAATGGGGCTTCTCAGGACGTCACCTCTATACGCAACTGGCCCGTCGTCTCCGGCAGCATGTTCTCTCAGCGTGATGTGGATATGGCCGCCAACGTCTGCGTGATTGGCCAC
>NFUO01000041.1 GCA_002197545.1 Acidobacteria subdivision 2 bacterium RH1 MAG20
AAGGCAGCCGAATCTTCGGGTGCGGATGCAGTGGTCATCGCCAACACGTACCCGGCAATGTCAATAAATGCTCATACCCGGAGGTCACACCTGGGTAGTACGACTGGTGGGTTGTCCGGGGCAGCCATAAAACCGATAACTATGAAGTTAGTTTATGAGGCCCATCGGGTGATAAATATCCCGATCTTAGGGCTTGGCGGTATAGACCAACCCGCTGATGTGATTGAGTATATGGTCGCGGGAGCGGTAGCAGTCGAGGTTGGAACGGCCAATTTTGCTGATCCCAGGGCCTGCGAACAGTTGGTAGGAGCTCTGGAAACGTGGTGTTCTAAGGAGAAAGTTCTAAAAATCAGCGACTTACGCGGGTCATTGGAGGAATGATCCTGATCGTTCGGTAATAGCCAGCTGCTAGTGTACAATTGATTCTAAGGAGGTTACACGATATGAGAGCGAAGATTTTTGTAGTTCTCGAATCGGTGTTCTTAGGTTTGGGTGCCCTTATCCTTACCCCGTCGGCAAATCCGAAACCGGCGGAAAAGGTGAGCAGCGCCTCCCAAACCGCGCCTGCAACCTCTTCCAAGGCCTATCCGGGTCACAGAAAGCCTCTGGCGATCTGGGAGTGCACTACCAGTTGGTATGGAGAAGACTTCGACGGTCAGCAGACGGCCGACGGCGAGACCTACGATATGTACGCGGATACCGCCGCTCATCCTACCCTCCCCCTAGGCTCTATCGTTCGCGTTGTAAATACCCAAAATCATCGCAGTCAGGTGGTCAGGATTAATGACCGCGGACCCTATGTCGAAGGCCGCGAACTTGACGTATCCTACGCAGTAGCTCGGCGCTTGGGCTTTGATGGACGCGGTCTCGCCAAGGTCCGCCTGGAGCTGCTCGAGGTGCCCTCACGCCGGCCTTCGGATCATCGCAATTAATCGTCGCCCTGGATGTGGAGCGCCTGGGGCCGGCTCTGCTTTTGGCGCGTCGGCTTCGCGGCACAGTTGGCCTGTTTAAAATAGGCAGCCAGTTATTCACCGCCGAAGGTCCGCGGGCTGTCGAGAGACTCGCGGCCCTCGCCCCTGGAATATTCCTTGATCTGAAATTCCACGATATTCCGAATACAGTCGGGAGCGCGGTCGCTGCAGCCGCCGACCTCGCCAAGGTTCGCATGCTCACTCTGCACACTCTGGGCGATATGGCCATGATGCGGGCCGCCAGGGACGCAGTCGCCGCCAAAAGGCGTCCTCCCTTGCTATTGGGTGTCACTATATTGACCAGCATGGAGAGCGCCTCCCTCCGCCGCGTCGGAATCTCAGGCTCGCCGGCCTCGCGCGCGCTTTCCCTCGCTCGCCTCGCGAAGCAAGCGGAGCTCGATGGAGTGGTCGCCTCATCTCATGAGGCGCAGGCCATCCGTCGCGCCTGCGGCCCGGACTTCCTCATCGTCGTTCCCGGTGTGCGCCCCGCCAGCGCCTCTCTAAACGACCAAGCGCGCGTTGCCACGCCCTCCGAGGCAATCCAAGCCGGAGCCGATTATCTCGTGGTCGGCCGGCCCATTACACAGGCTGCGAGTCCGCGCGACGCAGCCTTGGCCATCGCCAAAGAAATCGCCTCGGCTCGCCCGCGCCGATAACGGCGATTCGGCGAACCCTTGGCGCCCATTGACCATGCTATACTGAGTGAGACAGACCGTTACACGGGGGACCCGAGCTTCTTCAGCTTGGGTGCGAAAGGCAGGTACCCTATGTGGGACAGCCCCATGCATTTGTTAATTATTGCGATCGTCGTCCTCGTCCTTTTTGGCGGACGCAAGATTCCCGAAGTGATGAAGGGCTTGGGACAGGGAGTGCGTGAGTTCAAGGACGGCATGCGCGGCGACCAAACGCAGCAGCCAACTCAGGCGAGCCAACCGGCAAATCCTCCGGTTGCCGCTCCTCCTCCCGCAGCACCGGTTGAGGAAAAGAAGTAACCGCAATTTCCACGCACGTCGATGGATTGGCAGTCTTTTTTTGGCAGCCCCTTACATCTGGCGATCAATGCCGCCATCATTTTTTCGCGGCCGATTCACGCGACGCAGTCTCCTTCCAGCCGAATTCCTGCAAGAGCGACCGTAGCCGCGCAAGTGGCAAGCCCATCACGTTGAAGTAGCATCCCTCGATTCGCGTAACGTAGCGTCCCGCGATCCCTTGTATTCCGTAAGCCCCGGCCTTGTCGAATGGCTCGCCCGTCGCGATGTAATTCTCAATTTCGTCATCGGAAAGCGCCGCGAAAGTGACCTGCGTGATTTCGTCCGCCGCGCGTTCAGCCCTCCGCGGCCGCTCCACCACGGCGAGCCCCGTGTGCACTTCATGGACGCCGCCGCTGAGCATCCGCAACATCCGTCGCGCGTCCTCTTCCGACCCGGGCTTGCCGAGAATTTCGCCTCCGGCAACCACCACCGTATCCGCTCCCACAAATAGACACTCGCCCGAATCCGCATTAGCGTCGGCAGCAGCGGCGCGGGCCTTCTCGAGCGCAAGCCGCCGCACATAATCCTCGCGCAACTCGCCGTCGCGCCGCGTTTCGTCCACTTGCGCAGCCAGCACCTCAAACGGAATCCCAGCATCGCGCAGAATTGCAGCCCGCCGCGGCGACGCCGATGCCAGTACGATCCTCATCATCCGGCTTCATTCTGCCACAGGCCGCCTTCGCGGTGCGCTTTGCCGTTGTAGGGGCACGATACATCGTGCCC
>NFUO01000410.1 GCA_002197545.1 Acidobacteria subdivision 2 bacterium RH1 MAG20
ACCTTCTCGGCAATCGAGCCGAACACGAGCGGATGCCACCCGGAGATGCCATGCGTGGAGATCACGACCATGTCGATATGTTCGCGGTCCACCACTTCCATGATGCTCCCCGCTATGTCATTTCCAACCTCGACGCTGGAAGTTGACTTGACTTCGCCTGCCAGCAGGACGGAATGACATTTTGCCAGATGCTGCTCTGCAAAAGCTCTGGCCTCCCGGATATATTCACCTTCGGGAATCGAGTCGGGGAGAGTCGCTGTAGGGAAAAAAGGGATGACGTTTACAAGGTGGAGTTCGGCGTGAAAGTGCTTCGCGAGGTCGGCTGCCATCTCCAGAGCCGCCTGAGAGGAGGGGCTGAAGTCGATTGGCAAAAGAATCTTTGTGGGGATGGAACTAAAGACCTGCGCTTTTGGCATTAGGAACTCCTTGCAGAACCGCAAAATTGCCTGAGGGTTTTATCTTCTTCAATCCGAAGAGGTGAGACTGTGCAATTTGACACATGTTGATGACGGGAAGTTCGATCAGGCGATTCCCGGCCTCCTGTTGATCGTCCTCAACGTCATCAAGCCGAACGACTCGTGTGAGGATGACCGTAAGATTTCTCGTGTTGAGGTACATTTCACGCGGGACATCCAGATGAACGAATCGTGACTGTGAACTTGAAACCTACATCCGATAACGGGATTCCTAACGCCGAGGCCAGAGATGTTCTGGAGACCCAAGTGACTACTGGTCCTGAACGCAAAGGAGGTTGCGAAGCCATGCAGTGGCTCGAATAGGTCCCGGAATCGCATCTGCACGCGACGGCATGGCTCACTGCGCATCCTTCAATTTCAATGCGCAAGGCCTGGCACAGCCGCAGAAACTGATCCAGTGCGTGGCTGCGTTATGCAATGCCTTTAGAAACCGCACTCATGACCGCCGGCCAACGGTTCGCCGAGCCTGGGAGACCATTCAACCCATGGATCTGCGCGCGGCATTCCGCATCGTTGCGTCGCAGGGCTGGTTCCTTCACGCGAAGCCGGCTGCGGCTCACCCCTCCAGCAGCCGCACCACATGGCGAGCAATCATCAGGTCCTCTTTGGGAGGAATGACGCGCACAGTGACCGGCGAGTTTTCTGCCGAAATCATCCCCGCGCCGTGTACGTTGTTGCGCGCAGGGTCAAGTACGATGCCCAGGGTGCCCAATCCCGCACAGATCTCGGCACGGGAGGCGATGTCGTGTTCTCCGATGCCGCCGGTGAAGACCAGCATGTCCAGACCGCCTAACTCTTCCACATAACCGCCGATCCATTTGGCAATCGTCCAAGTAAACTTCTCTACGGCAAGCCGCGCCTTCGCGTTGCCGTGCGCGATGGCGTCGCGCAGGTCACGCATGTCTGGGGAGAGTTCGCTGACGCCCAGGAGGCCAGCGTTCTTGCTGACCACCGCTTCCAGCTTATCGGCAGCGTTGGTGGCGCTCATTTCCGTCTCAGCAATCTTGCGCAGGATGAACAACACGACGCCGGGATCGATGTCGCCGGTGCGAGTGCTGCTGATGATTCCGCCGAGCGGCGTGAGGCCCATCGAAGTATCAAGACTCTGTCCGTTCCGGATCGCCGCGATCGATGCTCCATTGCCAAGATGGGCGACGATGAGCCTTTGCGGCACGGTGGGTTCCAGTTGATAGATGATCGATTCGTAAGACAAGCCATGCGCGCCATAGCGGCGTACGCCCATCGCGGCATATTGCTCCGGAATCGGCAAACGGGTGACGACTTCGGGCATGTGGCGGTGAAAGTAGGTGTCCAGGCAGACAAAGTTGGGAATGCCGGGGAACAGGCGAAAGATCTCGCGCATGATGTTGATGGCGTTGAGTGTGTGCAGTGGCGCGAAGGATGCGTAGCGTTCCATCTCTTCGATGAGTGCAGGGGTGATACGCTGGTTCTCCTGCACCGTCGGACCGCCGGAAACCATGCGGTGCCCGATGGCCCCCGGGGCGGGGAAGAGCTTCGAGTGCAGGGCATCTGCCACCAGTTTGAAGGCAACGGTACGGGTAGGCAGGGCCGGAGTCTCAGCGACCACTTTCTTGCCTTTGGCATCCTTGATCCAGAACTCGCCCTTATCGGTGCCGATGCCGTCGGCCGCGCCCTCGTGGAGTTTCTGAGGTTCGCCGCCGCCGGTTCCATACATTGAGAACTTGATGGAAGAAGAACCGCTGTTCAAAACCAATACAGGCAAAGACGCCATGAACCTACCCTCTCGGCTTGATCTGAACGAGTCAACGGGTTGAAGAGTAAAAACGGAACAATTCCTTATATCTCTTTACGTCCCAACTTGGCTCCTTCACTCGTTAAATGCAAGAGTCAGAATTGAGGTTCGTGCCATGCCAGGTAGCCGAGCCGGAACCTCCATCCCACGGACGAAGACCGGTCCGCCGGGCCGCGGGGCCTGAGACGTCCGCAGT
>NFUO01000411.1 GCA_002197545.1 Acidobacteria subdivision 2 bacterium RH1 MAG20
GCAGGCTCGAAGTTGCTGGGCGAAACCAAGAAGGTCGACACTTTTGGCCAGACACGTCTGGCCGTCGTGGTCCATCGCGTGCTCATGCCCGACGGGTATTCCGTCAGCCTCGATCAATTCAAGGGCCTCAACCAAATTGGCGACACCGGGTTGCGGGATCAGGTCAACAACCACTATCTCCGCATCTTCGGAGTATCGCTGGCGGTTGGCGCTCTCGGAGCCGTTGCGGAAACGGGAACCGCTGGTTCCCTCAACGCGTCCAGCGCCGACCTCATGCGCCAGGGATTTGCGCAAAGCACCGCGCAGTCTTCGGCGCAGATTCTCGACAAGTTCCTCAACATCATGCCCACGGTGACCATCCGGGAAGGCCACCGCGTCAAAGTCTATCTCTCGGGCGATCTCGCATTGTCCGATTACATCAACCACAAGATGCCTTCCGATCTCTGAAGGCAAGAAAGAAAGGATGAAAGCTCGATGAAAAGAAAAGCTCTACTCTTTGCACTCGTAATGGCGTTGTGCGTTGGCACCGCGTCGGCGCAGTTTGGTTTCGGGATCGTTTACGATCCGACAAATTACTCAAACGCGCTTCTCCGGTACTACCAACTCCAGCAGCATCTTCTTCAACTCAGGGCCAGTTACGCGCAGCTCGTCGCTCAATACAACTTCGCCGTGCAGATGGCCAAGAACATCCCGAACATGCCCGCGCGCTATCGCGCTCAGTTCTCGCAGTGGCGCAACACGTCTGCGCTCAACACTTACGGAAACACGGCAACGTGGATCAACGGCATCAATTCCGGCCAGACCGGCTTCGTTTCCACCGGCTACCAGCAGGCAACGACGCAGCTTCTTCCGTACGACCAGGCGCAACTCTCCGGGATGAACGCCGATGAGCTCGCTCGTGTCCAGTCGCAGTACGCCACCGTGCAACTGGCGGACGGCGCGAACACTACCGCCATCGCCACGATCGGCGCCATCCGCGGTAACGCCCAAACCATTCAGACGCAGATCGGCAACCTCGAACAGGATTCGTTGTCGAACGATTCCGATCTCAACACCGAAGTCGCGGTCCTCAACAAGATCAATGCCTCTGGCGTGCTGACCATCCGCACGCTCCAAGACTCGAACAAACTCCTTGCCTCGCTTCTCGAAGAGCAAACCATCCTCGCCAAGCAGCAGCGCGAGGCCACGACCAACACCATCAATGCCGACATCCAGCGCCAAGCGAGCTTCGCCGCCAACATGGCCCAGGTGACCGGCACCCTTACCGATTCACTTCAGAACTTCCGCATGCCGTAGGCGTGCGGAGAAAGACGCCCGAGCGTCGAAGGAGTTGACGGCAGTGCAAACCAACTATCTGCAGTACATCTTCCAAGCCATCAACACCTTGCTCACCCAGAACCTCGGCTTCTTCGACGCTATGGGCCAAAACCTTTTCCGGTCGTTCGCCACGATTCTCGTGGCCTGGTTTGGAATCAAGTCCGCTCTCGCCTCCGCCAGCGGCAGACCTTCCTTCCAGTTCGATCATTTTGCGAGCCTGCTTCTGAC
>NFUO01000412.1 GCA_002197545.1 Acidobacteria subdivision 2 bacterium RH1 MAG20
ATTATCACACGCTGGCCGCCATCGGTTCTTCGCCCATGCCGGTCCCGAATTATCACACGCTGGCCGCCATCGGCTCTTCGCCCATGCCGGTCCCGAACTATCACACGCTAGCGGCCATCGGCTCTTCGCCCATGCCGGTCCCGAACTATCACACGCTAGCCGCCATCGGCTTGGCGTAGAGTTTGCCGGAACATCACGGCTCGTTACGTCTCTCGATGGACGTGTTGTGGGCCTATGTGGAACAGGTCACCTGAGCGGCCAGGATGGAGGCGCCCATGTTTGACCTGTTGGCCGCCCATGGGCTCCAGTATTTGGGCTATGCGCTCGAAGTGGCGCTGGTTGCCGTCATCGTTGGACGCGGGCGGTGGAAGGATCTCAGTGCCTTCTCCCTCTATGTAGTGTCTTTCGTGCTTGCTGATGTGGTTCTCCGCCCAGTCATCTTCAGTCTCTATGGCGGGGCGTCATGGCAGTATAGGCAATGCTATTGGTTCACCGATATTGTCCTCACGCTCGCGGCATTCCTCCTGATTTGTGTCTTCTTCAGGCGAGCCTGCTCTGAGCGAAAAGAACTCTGGTCACTGCTCCGCACCACCCTGAGCGCGGTTTTTGCCATCATTGTTATTATTTCCTACCTTTCTCTCTCCGAGCATTACAACCATCTTTTCGGGCGGTTCATCGTTGATTTGCAGCAGAACTTGTACTTTGCCTGCCTGGTTTTGAACACAGTCCTCTACCTCATCCTGCAGAACAAGGATTCGGAAGACGGGGTACTAAGTCTTCTGGTTTGCGGCTTGGGCATCGAATTCGCCGGACCCGCGGCGGGCATGGCGTTGATGTATTTGACTCCAGGTGGCCGCATCGCCGGAGAAATGAATCCTGTTATAGACCAATTGTGCAATATCGGTATGTTTTGTGTGTGGATCTATGCCGTAGCGCGCAAGCCGGAGGCTAACTCCCCCAGCTCGCCACGGCGAGAATACAAGAAGGTTCCTGCCCTTGCGGAAGGCTCCGCAGAGGCCAAGGAGGCATTGTATGTTTGAAGCTGTCTTGATTTTGATCATTTCGGCTGCTTTGCTCCTGTTCTACTTGCAGGCGGTCTGCCAGAAGATCCTGCGGCGGCGCGCTCACGAGGAGTATTACCACGCCATCGTGAATGCCAATCGCCTGGAGTTCCCGTACGTCCGTAGCGCGATCCAAGACTACGACGCTCCGCTGGACTACCGGCGATTCCGGATGCAACTGAAATGCGACTATCTCGCGCTCGCCTACTTGATGAGGAATGCCCTCAACTCGACGCAACGCCTGTCGCGCGATGAGAAGATCCTGGTGCTTTACACGCACGCTCTCTTTTCCCTCCTCTCCGTTTTCCACCTGGCTGGAATCGGCGAGAAGTCAGTCATGCTGCGCCTCGCCTCCATCCTCCAGTACTTCGGCAACGTGCTGGGCGAGCGCGTCAGCAAGATCCGGTTTGGCAACATGACAGCTTCCGAGTACCTCTTGAGCCTGTAAACGCACGTTCGTTCGCGGAAAGGCGCAGGTCCTTAGCCTGGATTATTCACGAAGTTCGGTTTGGCAGTCAGGGGGGCACGGTTTCAACCGTGCCGTTAGAGTGTGCCCTTAGTTTTTCCTGCTTGCCTTCCATCGCCAGATGGTGGCCCGGAGTGTAGTTTCTTGTCCGGGCCAATCAAAAGCCGCAGAGTTTTAACAGCAAAACTCTGCGCTACAGGTGGCTATCTCCGTTTTTTGGTCTTACTTTCCGGGCGTCTGCGGCCTTTCGGCTTCCCTTCTGGTTTGGACCTCGTCTTGGGCCGCGTCCTGCGCTCGGGCTTGGGTCGAACGGCAGTTGGCGCAGCAGGCACTGCGGCGGCCGGGGGCGGTGCGGGCTTTTGTGTGAAGTCGAAGCAGTCCGTCATGCCGTCAGCCCCGGCGTCGCGGGCATTGATAGACGGCAGCTTAAACGTGTCCTCGCAGAACTTCAGCAGGCTGACGTGGGAGTGGAGGACGCTCGAAATGTATCCACCCTTGGCGTAGGGGCCGAGCACGAGGCATCCGACCCGCGAGCCGTAGCGAAATTGCGTCCCGTCGGTCCATTTCTCAACTTCGGCCGGATTGACGTGATCGTAATAGCCGCCCCAATCATCCCAGGTAATAAAGATTGCCGTCTGCGGCCACAGCCCGCCCTGGACGATCGCATTGACCTGAGCGGCGGTCCACTGCATGCCCTGAGTCACGTTGTCACGCGGATGCTCACTCAGCCCGCCGGGCGCATACACCCAGGAGACTGCGGGCAGCTTCCCCGCTGACGCATCCTTGGCGAACTGTGCGGACGGCAATTCGCGCCTCGCCGCAAGG
>NFUO01000413.1 GCA_002197545.1 Acidobacteria subdivision 2 bacterium RH1 MAG20
AAATCCCGCTGGCCTCCCAAGGAATTGGGAAAGCGTCTCGCAAGAGTCGCCGACAGGTTGGTGGGGAGAGGATGCTGGAAAAAGCAAAGGCCGTCCTTTAATGGGGCGGATAGGAAGCGGCAACTTCTCTGCGGTAAGCAGGCAGACTTCCAGCAGGTCATGAAGGACGAGAAAGCGGGCAGAAACATCATATGAGGAAATCGCAAATGAACGCGGATAACGCGTGTGCATCCTCAGCCACCGTAGAACATTGGGACCAGATCGACTGGAAACGATGCGAACGGCAGGTAGTTCGGCTGCAAGCGCGTATCGTCAAGGCATCCCGGATGGGCCGCTGGGGCAAGGTCAAAGCCTTGCAACGACTGCTCACCTGCTCGTTTAGCGGCAAGGCCCTGGCCGTAAAGCGAGTGACAGAAAACAAGGGCAAGCGAACCTCGGGCGTGGATCATGTTCTCTGGTCTACGCCGCAGTCCAAACTCAAAGCGATCGCATCGCTACAGCGCCGGGGATATCGTCCGCTGCCATTACGGCGGGTGTATATTCCCAAATCCAACGGCAAGTTGAGGCCGCTTTCGATTCCGACGGTGGTTTCATAATGCACCTTCTTCCATGCGGGTTTGGGATGCGGTGTGGATCCTGCTGGAGTTGCACACCCACTCTCGAAGTTTCTGTTCGTCAGTTTCGTTGAGCGTGATCCAGTATGGAGACCCTGCACTGAGCTTACGCGCCTGCAGATAGGCGCGTTCGATCCAGTAGTAGACTACATATACGCTAACCTGAAAGTGTTTTGCCACTTGATGGACGGTCAGCTCCTCGGGCCCTTTGAGCGCGGGAGGCGGGATCCGATAGCGCCAGCGTACCCACTGGATGATCTTCGTGGTGTAAGTCTTGCCTTTGGCACTGGCATGCCCTTCCTGGCGGAGTTGGTTAGCGATCTCGGCATCTGGCAAATGATGAGCCATATCTCTGATGCGGTCGACGACTACGGCAGGATAGCGCACCCGATCCGCTACGTTGGGCGGTAGCTGCAGAGTAAGGTTGGTACAGGCGTTCCCTTGCCAGCGGATGTGGACCAGAAGCTGCTTGGGGACAGAGGACTTCTCGACAGTAATGTCCTTGATGAGCAGGCGCAACATTCGCTTTCGGTCTTTGGCTCGCGTGGTGGAAGCATGCCATAGCCGTGGTAGATCTTTGGCCAGGGCGAGGACTTTGGCCTTCTGCTCCGGGGTTGCGACACGCGCATATTGGCGCTGAAATTCCTCGGCTTGTTGTTTCAGTTCCTCGCAGTGAAGCAGTGCCGCATTCCAGCGCCGTTCTAAAGTGGCTGCGACCAGGCGTTGCGAGGGGTCGACTTCCTGGTACCGTCTTTCGGCAAGTGCGGCTTCATATTCAGCGCGTTCGAGCCGCATCTGCCACTGGCGTCCGAGGGTATGATCCCGCGCCTCTAACTCCTCAAGCGCTGCCAGTGCCAGTCCGAGTTCGGCCGGCTGCAGGGCCTGCAGGACTTCCTTGCCGATGGCGGCATCGAGCAAGTCACAACGGAAGTTCATGCAGCTTTTGCTGGCCAGAGCGTCGCGGTGCAACCAGTTGCACTGATAGCAGGGATAGATGCCGCCGTTGCCGGTGTAGCGGACGGTGAGTGCGTGGCCACAGTGACCGCACAGCAGCAGCCCCTGCAATAAGGCCAGGCCTTCGCGTGCTGGACCGCTCAGTATCATTTCTCCGCCATTGGTGCGGTTCTTCTCCAGGCGCTCCTGGTTTTTCAGATACTCTTCCCAACTGATGTACCCTTCATGGTGCTCGCGCAGGCTGACGCGCCACTCAGCCATAGGAACCCGGTGCATCTTTGCACGCACCTCGCCAGAAGGATCGATCTGACGGCGATACTGATACCGGCCAAAGACGTACACACCTGCATAGGATGGGTTCTTAAGAAGGTACAGTACGCGTCCGTGTGTGAGGCTACCCCATATTAGCTTGCCATTCCAAGCCCCGCCATAGGATCGCCTGGGAAATCGCAACCCGGCTTTCGCAAATTGTTGCACCACGGCGAAGGCGGAGCCTGTCTCGCGAAAAAGCCGAAACACCACGGCCACAGCTCCCTGTACTTCCTCATCCGGGTCCAGGACTATCCGGTTTTCGTCGTCATAACTGAGCCCTACTGGAAGAGGGAAACGCAACTCGCCTTTCCGTGCTTTATTGAGCTTGCCGCCAAGGAGGCGCCCGCGCAACAGATGAAGTTCGGCCTGAGCCATTGTCCCTTTCAATCCCAACAGAAGGCCGTCGTTGAAATCGGCCGGGTTGTAGCAGCCATCTTCGTCGATTACCAACGTATCGGTGAGTGCACACAACTCCAACAAGCGATGCCAGTCCAGATTCGAGCGCGCCAGTCGCGATACCTCCAACGCAAAGACCGCGCCCACTTGCCCCATCGAGACTTCCGCTACCAGTGTCTTGAAATCCTCCCGGCCCGCTATCTGTGCTCCTGACTTGCCCAGATCCCCGTCCAGAATCTGCACTGTCGGCTCGCTCCAGCCCAGTTCCAAGGCCTTCTCCCGCAGGGCATATTGGCGCTCCGTGCTCTCCTGATTGTGACGGACTTGCGCCAGCGTCGACTGGCGCACGTAAACAAACGCGGTCTTGCTCAGGTGCCGCTCGCTGATCGTGGGATTCATAGGCTGCCTCCACAGAGGACGAGATGTGCTCGTTGTCGTCGAGCCAGTCTGCGAGCATATTGGCGAGAAGCACGCCGCCCGATTTCACATCGCTCAGAGCGTGAAGAGCAGGCGGTGACTCTCTCATGCTGCCTCTTTAGAGCGCCTCGCGCCGGCGCAGCAATTCGCGGTTGATCTCGCAGATCGTCTCCAGAATCTCGCGGCTCCGGTGATAGTTGGCGAGAAACTCCGCCGTCTGCCCAAAGGCCTCCTGCGGCACGTAGTCCATGCGTGGCCGCTGGCCTGGATAGCTCACTGACAGATAGTACTTCGGGCCATGGCCGGGACCGTCGACGCATTTGCATCCCGGCTTGCCGCATCGCTTGTACCGCTCGATGATGGACCCTCGCAAAATCGATTTGAGTGGCGGTAATTGGCGCACAAGAATGTTGCGACGCTTTCGCAGGGCAGCAGCGGATTTTTTTTGTATATTCATCGGACCACGTATGCAACTGGTCCGATACTAGACCACTCAAAGCTCTGCTTGTCAACATTTTCCCTCCCTTTTCCCAAGATGTTCCAGAAGAGTAACTAACTCGATCAGAAACTCGGCCTCAAGCCGCCTGGGCGGCAAGCCCAACGAATCGTATGGGCACGGATCAGCCCGATCTGTCCACTCTCGCGCAACGCTGAAACTGCCGTGCTTGCTCTCACGGAGGACCAACGTGTCAACGCCGGCAACACGGCGCTTCTTGAGTACTTCGAAGCGTTGGCCTCGAAAGGGGTGAAACGGGTGACGGATTTCCGCCCATCCCAAATTCAAATTGCGATCAAGTGCAGTTCGCACTGACCGTGCCGACGGTGTTGGACCGCATGGTTCAGCAGGCGGTAATGCAGGTCTTGCAGGGCAGGTGGGACGCGGAGTTTTCCGAACACAGTCACGGGTTCCGGCCCGGACGCTCGGCGCATCAGGCGGTCGCGGCGGCGCAGGCGTTCATCGCGTCGGGCCATCGCGTCGTGGTGGACCTCGACATCGAGAAGTTCTTCGATCGGGTGAACCACGACATCCTGATGGGGCTGGTGGCTA
>NFUO01000414.1 GCA_002197545.1 Acidobacteria subdivision 2 bacterium RH1 MAG20
ATCCTGGCCAGCAGCGTCACGTCAATATTGCCGCCGCCCACCAGAACGGCCGTGCGTTGGCCGCGAAACTGCGTCTTGTGCTGCAGCAGCGCCGCCAGCGCCGTTGCGCCCGCGCCTTCCGCCAATGTCTTTTCGCGTTCCAGCAGCACCAGGATGGCGCTGGCAATGTCCTCCTCTTCCACGGTCACCATCTCATCCACGTAATGCTCAACCAGCGGCAGCGTCAGGTCTCCGGCGCGGCGGACGGCAATGCCATCGGCCACGGTGATGGCGGGATCAATGGTCACGGGCTTGTGCTGGGCGAGCGCCGCGGCCATCGAAGGCAGGCGGGCCGTCTGCACGCCGATCACGCGCACCTCCGGCCTTCGTTCCTTAATGGCACAGGCGACTCCTCCGATCAAGCCGCCCCCACCCACCGGCACCACAACGGCTTCCAGTCCTGGAACCTGCTCCAGCAGTTCCAGGCCGATGGTTCCTTGCCCGGCAATCACCGCCGGGTCGTCAAATGGATGAATAAAGGTGTAACCATGCTTTTCGCGTAGGCGAAGCGCCTGGTCACAGGCCTCGTCATAATTCGCGCCATGAAGCACGACATGGCCTCCATAGTTCCGCGTTGCCACCACCTTGACCAGCGGCGTGGCCAGCGGCATGACAATGTGCGCCGCGATGCCCCGTTTGGCGGCATGATAAGCGACGGCCTGGGCGTGATTTCCAGCGCTGGCGGCGATCACGCCCCGGCTCACTTCGTCCTCACCAAGCGTCAGGATCTTGTTCAGGGCGCCACGCTCTTTGAAGGCGCCCGTCATCTGTAGGTTTTCGAGCTTCAGAAAGATTTTCTGGCCGGTGAGCTCCGACAGAGTTTGTGAGTGCGGGCACGGTGTCAGATAGATCGACCCGGAGACGCGACTCCGGGCCTGTTCGATATCTGGCAGCGAGATGCTGGCGGACGTGGATGAAAGACTCATGCTTCCCCTTGTGAGCTGATGTGAGATTCGGGCCAGACCGCTGTCAGCAGCCCATATCAG
>NFUO01000415.1 GCA_002197545.1 Acidobacteria subdivision 2 bacterium RH1 MAG20
ACGGAGAAGACCAGTTCTGTGCTGGAGAAGCCGGAAGGCTCTCAAACTGGAACACAGCCAGATAACAACACGCCTCCGCCTCCTGGACACGGCCGCAAAGGGGCGGAAGCATTTAGTGGCGCCCGGAAGGTGGATGTCAAGCACCAGAAGCTGACGCATGGCGATCGCTGCCCGGAGTGCGGCAAAGGCAACGTGTACGAGCAGAAAGAGCCGAAGGTGCTGGTGCGAATTATCGGCCAGGCGCCGCTGGCGGCCACCGTGTATTCACTTGAGCGGTTGCGCTGCGGCGCCTGCGGGCAGATGTTCACGGCACAAGAGCCGGAAGGAGTGGGACCGCAGAAATACGACGAAACGGCGGCGGCGATGATCGCCCAACTCAAGTACGGCGCCGGAACGCCGTTCTACCGGCTGGAACAACTCGAGAAGCAAATGGGCATACCGTTACCGGCGGCTACGCAATGGGAGATCGTCGAGGAAGCCGCACAGCTGATCAAGCCGGCGCGTGATGAGTTGATCCGGCAAGCAGCGCAGGGCACGGTGGTCCACAACGATGACACCAGCATGCGCGTGTTGCGGCTGAAGCGCGATCCGTCCGACGAGCGTACGGGCGTATTCACCAGCGGGATCGTGTCGGTCGGCCAGGACTGGAAGGTCGCGTTGTACTTCACTGGTGGCCAGCATGCGGGTGAGAACATCGCCGACGTGTTGAAACAGCGGAGAGCGGAGTTGCCGAGTCCGATTCAAATGTGCGATGCGTTGTCGCGCAATGTTCCGCGCTTGTCTTCGGGCGTAGAGATCCTGCTGGCTAACTGTCTCGCGCACGGACGCCGGCAGTTTGTAGAGGTTGCGGAGAACTTCCCCAACGAATGCCGCTATGTGCTGGAGATGCTCGGGCAGGTGTATGGTCACGATGCAGAGGCGAGGGAACGCGGCCTGACGCCGGACGAGAGGCTGCGGCTTCATCAGGATCGCAGCGGACCCGTAATGGACCAACTGCACGGATGGGTGGAGGCACAGTTAGCCGAGCGCAGAACGGAACCTAACTCCGGACTGGGTCAGGCGATCATGTATCTGCTTCGGCACTGGCATCCCTTAACGTTGTTCCTCCGCAAAGCCGGGACCCCTTTGGACAACAACATCGTCGAGAGATCACTGAAGCGTGCGGTTCTCCATCGCAAGAACGCCTTGTTTTACCGCACCCTGAACGGGGCGCAGGTGGGTGATCTTTTCATGAGCCTGATTCACACCTGCCAGTTATGTGGCTCTAACTCCTTCGACTATCTGATCGAGTTGCAACGCCACGCCCAGGAACTGGCCGCCTGCCCCACGGAATGGATGCCGTGGAACTATCGCGAGACTCTGGCACGGACTGTGAATCTTCACGATCCCGCATAGAGTTATGATGAATCCCGCATGGCCGGAAAGAATAGTCTGCGGCCAGGCACGGGGAGCATCATGAAATGCCCATAAAACAAGGGTCCGACATCAGGAAATCCGGGAAGGTTTTTGGCCAGGGGAAAAAGACCGCCAAAACAGTCCGCGCCGGCCTCTATGCCCGCGTCTCCACGCAGGATCAGCAGACGCTGCCCATGCAAAGCCGCGCCATGCGCGAATATGTCGCCCGGCGTGGCTGGACCATCGCCATGCAGGTGAAAGAGGTCGGCTCCGGTGCAGCACAACGGCAACGCCGCGAGGAACTGATGGAAGCGGCACGGCGCAGGGAGATCGACGTGGTTGTAGTGTGGCGCCTGGACCGCTGGGGAAGATCGGTCACCGATTTGCTCGCCACACTGCAGGAACTCGCGCATCTCGGTGTCGGCTTCGTATCACTGACCGAGGCGCTGGACCTGACCACACCGGCGGGTCGCGCAATGGCCGCACTGCTGGCCGTGTTCGCCGCCTTCGAGCGCGAAATCCTTGGGGAGCGCGTTCGAGCCGGTCTCGCTCATGCCCGCCAGAACGGCAAGCGGTTGGGCCGACCCTTAACTGCTGGACTCCATGCCGGCCAGATCCGTAAACTACACCGCTCCGGCCTCAGCAAGTCTGAAATATCCCGCCGCCTCAACATCGGTCGCACTTCCGTGCGCCGTATCCTGGACAGGAGAACCCAAGCATGAACAGCGCCCCCATAGAGTTCCACAAAATCTGGATCGACCAATGCTTGGCAACCGAAGGTATCCGCGAGAGGTTCGGCCTGGATGACGCACTGAACTATCTGATCGGCGAGAAACTGTTTTCCTTCCTGCACGCGGCCGAGCGTGATCCCCTGTTCGCGGCGGAAGTGCCGGACTTTATCAGGGAGATCCGGCGGCTTTTTACATCCGAAGAGATCCGCGACTATCTTGATCGCCTGGAAAATACAAAATATCTCGCACCTCCGGACCCGGATCTCGAAATGGACGAACTCGACGACCCAGACGACGAGCCCCGGCTAGAAAACCCAGTGATGGGAGCGGAAGAGTTGCTGCGCTTCTCCCGTGTCCGTCAACTCCTCGAAGCATAGACAGCCATGGCAAAGCCCAAACGCGATCCAGTTCGGGAGGAACGCATCCACGAGGAAGTCATCGTGGATGCCTATGGCCCCGCGGAACAGGCCATTGGCTGGTACTACTATCTGGAAGATAAGATCCGCTTCCCGTTCCAGGCAAAATGCATCGCTTCCAAAATGATCTCGCCGCTGCAGAGAGGCGAATCTGTCGAAGTCCGGGAAATGGCACCCGAAGATAAATGTTCCGGCGATATGCTGGTGCTGATCCGGTGGCAGAGGCGCACCATGGCTGTCCCGCTCTCTCAACTAAGCGCCATCGACCCGGACGAAGCAACCCGCGAAGCCATCAAAGACTGGCATTACTGGGTGGCCCAAGGGTACTGCTTCTGATCTCCGCATACCAAGCGCTTGATTCGTTCACCAACCATTAGAATCTGAACTCC
>NFUO01000416.1 GCA_002197545.1 Acidobacteria subdivision 2 bacterium RH1 MAG20
AGCTTCGATGGGGTATCCTTCCCCAGCTCATTCACATACACACACGGCAAATTGAGCTGCCCGACTTTCTCCTTCAGAGTCATGCGGCTCATCAAGTCGTCGATTCGTTCCTCGACCGTTCGCTTCGAGTCGAGGTATGCCGGCAAGGCGCCGCTGGCCTGCGCCGAAAGCGCCGGCGCATGGAACAGCGCCGCGACCGTACAGAGGAGTGAAAGTTTCGTTCTCATTGCCTACCGCAACAATATTAACCGGGATTCCGGCAGATGGCCGCACCTGGCAGCGGAGAGGGAGCCGCTTCGGGCATGATAAGGGATTGCCATGCGCATCGACTTTACTTCAAAGACGGCCCTGGTCACGGGAGGAGCGAATGGAATCGGCCTTGCGGTGGCAAGATCTCTCGCTGCCGCCGGAGCGGCTGTCTCGATTCTGGATCTTCCTTCGGAGAATCCCGCAGCGGTCGCGTCGACGTTTGGCGGCGAAGGATATGCTGCGGATGTGACCGACCGAAAGTCGCTCGAAGCCGCCTTCGATCGATGTGCGGCTCCTGATGTTGCCGTGATCAGCGCCGGAATTGGGTCGCAGAGCAGCCTCCTCGCGACCTCCGACGAGACTTGGAATCGCACGCTTGCCGTAAATTTGACAGGCGCGTTTTATAGTTTGCAAATTGCCGCCCAGCGAATGAAGCCGCGAGGCGGCGCTATCGTGCTGGTGGCTTCGACGAACTCCTACGACGGAGAGCCGCTTCTGGCCGCCTACAATGCCACGAAGGCCGGATTGCTCGGACTTCTTCATACGGCCGCCAACGAATTAGGTCCTTATGGCATTCGCGTTAATGCCGTGTGCCCGGGCCTGATTCGAACGCGGCTGACGGAGTCCCATTTTTCAAATCCGGATACGCTGGCCACTTACTTCCGCCAGATTCCTTTGGGGCGAGGCGGCGAGGCCGGCGAGGTCGCCGCGGCGATCGCGTTTCTGGCCTCGGACCTGGCGTCCTACATTACAGGCGCGGCGCTTCTCGTGGATGGAGGGCAGATGGCGTCGAAGTTCGGC
>NFUO01000417.1 GCA_002197545.1 Acidobacteria subdivision 2 bacterium RH1 MAG20
GCTACAGCAAATGGCCGTCGCCGACTTATGACGCTCTGTGTAACGCTCAACGGCGTCAAATCCATGAGGTTTTATTCGCTGCCTGCGAGGGGGAAAGGCGAGGGGCCATGCTGGCCGCCGGAAGAAGGGGCCAGACAGGATCGATAGGCTAGAATACTTGTTTCGCGCGGCAAAGTCAAGGGGCCGTATCGCGCAAGCTAAAATGTTACCCATTATGGACACGGGTAACGTTATGAGTCGATCCTCAAGAGGTGGACTGAACCCTTGAAATGAGACAGTCCGGATGGGCACACTTTGCACAGGGAAAGAGGTGCAGAGTGAAACGGAAGCGATACTCACGGAAGTTCCAGCGGATGGCTGTCGAGCGCATGAGGAGCTGCGACCATGTAGGCCAATTGGCGCAGGAATTGGGGGTCACGCCGAGGTGCCTTTACAAGTGGCGCAGGAAGCTCGATCTGGTCGGACCTGGAGAAGAGTCCGCACGGCCGAGCACGCACGAGGCGTCCTTCCGTAAGCAGACCCAACAGTTGAAGCGGCTGTTAGCGGAAAAGGTTCTGGAAGTGGATTTTTTCAAAGGTGCCTTGCAAAAAGTCGAGGCTCGACGCCAGAGTCGCGGCGGTTCTGGCGAGACGGCATCTACGACCAAATCCGGGAAATGATGTCGTTGCAAGGCAGTCTGAGTATCGAGCGCATGTGTGAGCTGGTCGGAGTCAGCCGGGCCAGTTTCTACCGATCCTTGCGGGAGCAACGACCGGTCGAGGAAGAGATGGAAGTGCGGTCCGTCATTCAGCAGATCGCTCTAGGACATCGCCAGCGCTACGGATATCGGCGGATCACGGCGGAGCTACGGCGGCGGGGAATGGCAGTGAACCACAAACGAGTTCTGCGAATCATGCGAGAAGACAACCTGCTGGCCGTGCAGCCGCGGGCCTTCGTGGTGACCACGGATTCCGGCCACGGGCTGGAGGTCTATCTGAACCTTGCCGGGCGCATGAAGCTGACCGGGATCGATCAGCTCTGGGTCGCCGACATTACCTACATTCGACTGAAAGCGGAATTCGTCTACTTGGCCGTGGTCCTGGATGGACACTCGCGAAAGGTAGTGGGCTGGGCGCTGGAGCGGACGCTGGCGAGCCGGTTGGCGGTCGCTGCGCTCGAGCCGGCGATTGCGAAACGGCAGCCGTCTCCTGGCCTGGTCCATCACTCGGACCGGGGAGTGCAATACGCGTGCGCAGAATACGTGGCCGCCCTCAAGCAGCATGGAATGGTTCCGAGCATGAGCCGGCCCGCGAACCCTTACGACAACGCCAGTTGCGAAAGCTTTATCAAAACCTTGAAGCGGGAGGAAATCTACGCCCGCCGATACGACAACCTGGAGCATCTGCGGGCGAACCTCGAAGAATTCATCGAGGAATATTACAATCGGCAGCGATTGCACTCGGCGCTGGGCTACCGGTCTCCGGAGGAGTTCGAACAGCAAAGCGAGTCTCGTAGCGCGGTGCCAGACTTCCAGAGTGCAACCATGCGATTTTTTGAGAACGATGGGAACGAGAAGAGGATTTCTGAAG
This sequence comes from Acidobacteria subdivision 2 bacterium RH1 MAG20, assembly GCA_002197545.1. Next base: position 1,569 of record NFUO01000417.1, read on the forward strand.
TGCTGACCGGGAAAGGGGACTCGATTGCCGTCCCCTTCCCCAGACCCCATCCCCTGCTTACAGATACGGGGGAAGGTTCAACATAA
>NFUO01000418.1 GCA_002197545.1 Acidobacteria subdivision 2 bacterium RH1 MAG20
ATCACGACCGGGAAAACCGCATCCACGAGGAAATCATCGTGGATGCCTACGGACCGGAGGAACAGGCTACGGGATGGTACTACTATCTCGAGGAAAAGCTCCGGTTCCCGTTCCTAGCGCAATGCATCGCTTCGGTACCAACCTCGCCGCTGCGAAAAGGGGAGTCTGTCGAGATCTGGAAGATGGCGCCTGAAGAAAGCTGCTCAGCCGATATGTTCGTTATGATCCGCTGGAACAATCGGAATCTCGCTGTGCCACTCTCTCAGTTGAAGCCTATCGGCATTGCTGTCCGGTTAGATGTCGAATAGATTCAGTTGGTTAGCAGAAGCTAGTTGGTCATTTGTGCGGAGATAGGGCTGAAGGGCGCATGAAATCTCGGTTTTCTCAAAGATGGAGACCGACAGAATCTGTAGACAGGTGTAGAGGGAGGCATCGAGTTTCAGTTCCTTCTTGACGATGGCGATCAGCACATAGGTGGCGACGGCGCACCATATCTGGCTCCTCACGGCATTCTCGCTGGTGGCGAGAAATCGCTTGATGCGGAGGTGTTGCTTGATCCATTTGAACAACAGGGCGACATACTGCCCATCAACATCGTCCCGATGAAGTCACGATCCACTATCGATTTCATCCGTTGTGCACACAGAAGCTTCCAGTGATCCGGCGGTACGAACGTTACAGCGAGACATTTTACGTGGTGCGCCGCGCCGACGGGCGTCCTTTGGCAGTGCCAGACTGGATGACGAATCCAGAAGCGGCGAACGTAATGTTTGTATCGACGGCCCGCTTGCCCGGCAAAGTGCTTCTGAAATTATGCAATGCGGCTGTGACCATCCCTACCTCCGCTGTGCACAATGTGCGCGAGGAGAATCAGGATGCCAACGGCCAAAACAAAACAGCAACGCCATCTTTTCGAGGAACCTCTCCCCGTAGTCGGCGTACAACTTCCGCAGGAGGTAATAGACCAGCTTCACCAGACATTGACGCAGTGGATGCAAGCGCAGGTCAGGGGAATTCGCAAGGAGGCCGGCGATGAACAAGATCACCGCTGAGCATTTGTCTCGGCAAGCCTGTGTCTACATTCGTCAATCAACGCCGGGACAGGTGCGGCAGAACCTTGAGAGCCAGCGCCGCCAATATGCCTTGGTCGATCATGCCCGCTCTCTGGGCTGGGAGAACGTCGAGGTAATCGATGAAGACCTCGGCATATCAGGGTCTGGAACTCGCCGTCCAGGCTTTGAACGCTTGTTGCGTGCGCTCTGCGATGGGCAAGTTGGAGCAGTCTTCAGCATCGAGGCGTCCCGTCTGGCGCGTAATGGGCGGGACTGGCATACTCTTCTGGAGTTCTGCAGTGTGGTCGGCGCGCTGCTGATCGATGCCGAGTCCGTCTACGATCCAAGGCTCACGAATGATCGCCTGCTGTTGGGCATGAAGGGCACGATCAGCGAGATGGAAGTTGCCAATTTTCGCGAACGAGGTCAAGCGGCGTTGCGGCAAAAAGCGCAACGTGGCGCGTTGGTACAGCGGGTTGCAGTGGGCTATCTCCGAGGAGCAGAGGACCGAATCGAGAAGGATCCAGACGTTCGGGTTCAGTCCAGCATAGAGCTGGTCTTTCGTAAGTTTGCGGAGTTGGGCAGCGTGCGCCAGGTCTATTTTTGGCTGGATCGCGAGCAGATCGAACTGCCTGTTGTTTTGGGCACGAAAGATGCCCGCGAAAAAGGATGGCAGCCCGCCCGCTATCATGCGGTTCTCAGCATTCTGAAGAATCCGGTCTATGCGGGCGCATACGCGTACGGACGCAAGAAGACAATAACGCGCCTGGAGGCTGGTCAAAAGGTTCAGCGCCAGGTAAAACGCCGCCGCGAAGACTGGGCGGTATTGATTTTGGATCATCACGAGAGCTACATTGACTGGGACGTATATCAAAGCAATCAAGCGATGATTGCCCACAACGAAAACGCGAACAGTCGCGCCGTGCGAGGAGCAGTTCGGCACGGAGAGGCATTGCTCGCCGGTCTGTTGCGCTGTGGCCACTGCGGAGCGAAGATGCTGGCGCAATATCCTCGGCAGCGTGTGATTCGTTACCAGTGCTCAGGGTACATGCTCAATCGTGATCAATCCAGTTGCGTGATGTTTGGCGGACTTCGCGCTGACCGCCTGGTGTCGGAGCAATTGTTGCGCTGCCTGTCGCCGCTTGGCATCGATGCGGCTACATCTGCAATCGCCGCGCTTGAGGATGCCAACGATGAGCGTATTCATCAAAAGACGCTGGCTCTCCAACAAGCGCGTTATGAAGTGGCGCATGCGCGTCGCCAATATGACGCAGTGGACCCCTCCAATCGGCTTGTGGCTGCAGAACTCGAACGCCGCTGGAATCGGGCGCTGACTGTTGAAGCCGATCTTGAAGCAGAGCTCGCCGCGCTTGAAGATGGCCGCGAACATCCCATTACCGAGGCACAAACGCAAGAGTTGCTGGACTTCGCACGGGATATACCGCGACTATGGGAGGACCCGCTCAGTTCGCCAGAGTACAAGAAGCGCCTGCTTCGCATCGCGCTGAAGGAGATCACGGCCACCTGCGAGGCCGAGACGATACGGCTTGTGTTGCACTGGCAAGGCGGGGATCATACCCAAGTGGAGTTTCCCAAAATCCACACTGGGCAACATCGCTATGCGACCGGCCACGACCTTATAGAGACGATTGGCAAACTGGCACGTATCGAACCGGACACGCGCATCGCGTCAATCTTGAATAAGAATGAGCACCGCACAGCACACGGGCAAAGTTGGACTGCAAAGCATGTCTGCGCGGTGCGCAACCATCATGCGATTCCCGTTTACCGAGAGGGAGAACGGCAAGGCCGGGGTGAAATCTCCGTCCGTGAAGCTGCCAATGCTCTTGGAGTTACGCCAACGACCATCTTCCGGCTGATTCAGTTGAAGCAATTGGCGGCCACGCAAATCTGTGGCAACGCACCATGGATACTGCTGAAAAAGGACGTCCAGCGATACGCGGAGGAAAGGCGCAGGGCAACACCCCCACCAACGGCGAATTTAACGAAGCTGCTCTTTGAGATTCAATGACATACGAAGGAGTGCATCATGTCGTATTCTCGAAGAACAACTCGACCTGCCAGCGGCTTTTGTAGAGCGCAGCAATGGTCAGAGCTGGCAGTGCGGTGTTGTTGGTCAGAAATACAAGCGCCTTGCCGGTTTCGGGATCATTGAAGCGAATGCGGCGCAGATGATCCGGGTAGTTCTCCGCCGAGTAGAAGCCGTTGAGCATGACGCGCTG
>NFUO01000419.1 GCA_002197545.1 Acidobacteria subdivision 2 bacterium RH1 MAG20
ATCGTCCGCGTGGCATCGTTCTTCCCCCTCCACGCCACCTATTGGCTGAACGGTCACTCCTTCATGGAGCAGGAACTGAAGCGGAACAACATCGGCTTTCGCAAGAACGACAACGCCTTCCTCGCCGTGGACGATGTCGCGGCGTTGCAAGTCGCCGCCGACCGGCTCAGCCCGCGGATCATCCGCAAACAACTCGATTACTGGACCCTCATCCTCGGGCCGAAGTTCTCAAAGAAGGAACGCGGCAAGATGAGTTTGTCGCGCCTCTACTCCATCGCGCAGATCGAGTACTGCCGGAACTTCACTTTCAAACGCCACTTCCCGATCCACAAGATCTTCGAGCGCAGTTGCGAGATCGGCCTGTGGCGACTGACGGCAAACCGCATCGGCGAGATCTTCGGCGTTCGTCTGAACAAGCGGCTGCGCGGGAAACTCGCCACCGTGATCGACCAGATCGAGCACGGGCATCACGTCTTCCGGGCGTACTGGAAACATGCGTTCCTCAAGCAGTACGAGAAGTTCTCCCGTTTCCTGCGCAACGAACTGTGTTCCAACAACCTGCGCGACTTCGGCCTAAAGAAAGGACTCGATCATCTCGATGCCGTCCGCACAAAGTTCCAGACCATTACGGACCGTTTCGCCGGCCCACCACCCGACAGGTCCCGGGTGATAGTTCCCGGGAACGAAGGCTGAGCAAGGGAGAACGGGAGTGCCGGCTTCCAGGCGCAATGCCTGAATGTCCATGTGGACTTTCCCCTGCTGCAGAGGATCGCCTTGCCCCTCACCATCGGTTCGGTCCGCTACCCCGGCATCAAAATCCATGACACCCGGATCATCCGGCTGCTGGAGGTTCTCCTGCATAACGGCAGTACCGTCGGCGGCTGGACGGCCAAACAGATTCACCAGTCAGTCGTCACCACGTTCCAGCTTGCCCCGAAACAATACAGCCTCAACCAGCTCCGCTACGATCTACGCAAACTCAAAGGGCACGGGCTACTGCAGCGCGATGGCCGCCGTTACTCTTACCGCCTCACGGCCAAAGGCGTTGACGTCGCTCTCCTGTTCCTGTTCTTCCACAAACGCCTCTGCGGTCCGCTCGCCAACAGCCGATTCCATCACAAACCCGATCCGCACAACCGGCCCAACAGCAAACTCGAATCCGCGTATCACAAAGCGGACCAGGCCATCGAGAACATCGTGCACTTGCTACAGGCAGCCTGATACACTCGGCCCATTGTTGCAGTCCTTTTGTTCAACAATGAAGAGTTAAGACCCTATCGCGGCTGGTGAGGCAACGCAAGGTTGACAGTTCGGTGTTTCGGTTGGATAATGGCTGCCTAATTGTCGCTTCATGGCCTCACTTCTTGGCTTCATCAAATCGAAGGAAGGTTCAGCGGCGGAGGCCGGCGAATCTGGCCGTGCGAAGGGCCTCGCTCTAGCCGAACCCGG
>NFUO01000042.1 GCA_002197545.1 Acidobacteria subdivision 2 bacterium RH1 MAG20
GCAGCCTACGCAGCCATCAAGAAGAGCGGTTTGGAGCCGGCAAATTCCAAGTGAGAATTAAATAGCACAGACTTCATTCTGTGGATTTCAGTCCTTGCAAGGACTAAACCCCACAGACTGAAGTCTGTGCTACTCACACCCGTCAATGCGCCAAAAGATCCTTGAGAAAGCGCGCCATTGCCACCTTGTACTCTTCATCCGCGCGCACTTCCGAGGGATTCTGCGGCTTCGTAAACGCGTGCGCGGCGCCGCTATAAAGGTTGACCTCAAAGTCCACTTTGGCGGCGCGGAACTGCGAGATCACGGCATTGAGCTCGTCCATTGGCGCAACCGGATCTTCGGCGCCGTGCAGGATGAGGACGCGCCCCTTGATATTCTTGGCGGCTTCCGGCGCGAAGTCGCGGAACGCGCCGTGCACCGAGACGAAACCCATGAGCGGCGCGCCGGTTTCGATGAGTTCAATCCCGGTAGTGCCTCCCAAGCAGTAGCCGACCGCGGCAAGCTTCGCCGGATCGACCATCGGCTGCGCCTTGAGGACATCGAACCCCGCCAGTGCACGCGCACGCATCAGCGGACGATCTTTGTCATAGATCGCGATCGTATCCATCATCTCGGGAACGGTCTTGGGCACCACTCCCTTGCCGAAAATGTCCTCGGCGAACACCACATAGCCAAGCTTGGCGATCGTCTCGGCATCCGCGAGCGTGCCCGCCGAAAAGCCGGACCGGTCATGGATCATCAACACACCGGGGCGACGCCCTTGGGCAGCATCGTCATAGACAAGATATCCGGATAGCGCCGTGTTGCCCTGCGTGTAGTCAATCCACTGGCTTTTCATGGCAGCCTGCGCCGCGCCGGCATGCAGGACCATAGCAGCGGCAACCAGGATGAAAGACACGAGACGTGCGATCTTCATGGGCTCCTCCCGAATGCGCTGGCACAAATTTAATTGTTGGGAAAAGTGGCGCGCCCGGAGAGATTCGAACTCCCGACCCTCTGCTTCGAAGGCAGATGCTCTATCCAGCTGAGCTACGGGCGC
>NFUO01000420.1 GCA_002197545.1 Acidobacteria subdivision 2 bacterium RH1 MAG20
ATTCCCGGAGCAGGCGGATTGAAGTACGTGAACTTGTCGTCGTGATAGATGGCGGAGACGTCAAAGGGGCGTTTGTTGCGGAAGGTGTAATCGAACTGCAGCGCCTGGGTGGGGTAGTCGGCGCGGAACTGTTCGACAGCAGTGGCGGCGCTAGTCTGCGCAAGTTGCGCCTGTGCTTGCGCATAGGCGACTTCACTGGCCGACACCAGCTTGTCGGTGCCGTTGGCGGCAGCTAACGACGAGGGGTCGGACGGCTCGATGACGACCTTCAGGTCGGGATCGCCGGACTCGACATCATCGAGCGTGAACGAGTAGACCGTTCCCTTGTCGGTGATCAGGTTGAGATTGGAGTGAATGCCTTCTTTGGCCGGGTGCAGGAAGCAATAGTTACCAACCGTATCGATGATCCAGAAGTCTTTATCTCCGGTGGCGACTTCCATGATCTTCTCGGTCGCGGGCAATTCGATCAGCGTGGTGTAGCGCATCTTTGCACGGACACTCACTATGTCGTTGGTGTGGTACTTGACGAGGCGTGCGGTCTGCTGGCCGTGGGCCACGGTCGCAGCGAGGCCGAGCAAGAGCGAGACGATGGGTGATGGGCGCATGAAATCTCCTTATGAAAGTCAGCAAATTCAATCAAGAATTGGCTGCGTTGGGGTAATCGTGGGCGAGCCGGATCAATCCCTGTTCCGGCCCGAAGCGGGCGAAGTAATCCTGTTTGCGGAGGTTGTCGCGGGCGTTGTTGGTCGCCATCCAATACCCCAGCGCGTCAACTTCGAGCACCAGCTTTTTCGTGCCGCGCGGCTGTATCAACAGCAGCTCGCGCTTCGGCACCAGCGACTCCAGCAACTCAAGCTGGGTATCGTTCAACTGGAAGATTTCGGCGTACATCCGGCGGTCGATATTGGGATTCGACAGGAAGATTTTGGTCGGGCAGGACTCATTGACGATGTGCAGCATGTCGGACGCGGCCAGCTCCACGACCGATTGCGTCGCCAGGATCATGGCGGCGTTTTTCTTACGCCAAGTTTTCTCAGCACGGGTAATCCAATCGCGAATGGTTTTGTTTTTGAGGAAGATCCATGCCTCGTCGATGACGAACACCTTGAATGTGGCCGTATTTGCGGGTTTTTCGATCTCTTGCGACGCACGCTGCAGTACATAAAACAGCAGCGGCTCCAATATGTCGGGGTAGTCAGACCAGCCATCGAAGTTGAAGGTCTGGAAGCGTGAGAAGGTCAGGGTGTCCTGGGGATTGTCGAAGAGATGGCCGAACTGACCCGCTTGCGTCCAGCGGTGCAGCCGTTCTCCAAGCGGGCCGAGGATGGACGCGAAGTTGGTGAGCGTCCGTATCTCGGCGGGCAGCTTATAGGCCCGCTCGATCGCAGCGAAGAGCGCCTTTTCATCCTCTGGCTTCAGCTCGTCTCGTCCACCCGCCTCTATGAGCACCCTGAGGAACAAGTACAGAAAGTTCATGTTCTCGTGGGTCGCCTCAAGCGAAAAGGGATTGATCGTGAGGCCGGGATTTTTCAGGCCGACATTCAGATACGTCCCGCCGAAGGCTCGCGTCAGCGTCTCGTAGCTGCCGCCGAGGTCGAAGATGAAGGTCAGTGGGTCATACTTCTGCACGGCCTGAAGGGTGGTGGACAACGTGAAGGATTTACCCGAGCCTGTAGCGCCAAGCAGCAGCGTGTGGGCTACGTCGCCGCTATGGATATTGAGGTAGTACGGCGTGCCGTGGGTCGATTCGAGAATGGCGAGATATTCCCGCTCCAGATGCGGGTTCCACTGCGACCCGCTATCGACGGTGAAGAGGAACGACAGGTCGGCATAGTTGGAGTTGAGCGCCCACTGCTTGCGGAGATTGAACTGCTTGTTGCCGGGCACAGTGGCAAAGAAAGCATTGAGCAGGTTGTAGCGTTCTTCGTATAGCAGCCCATCGTGCTGCGTAAACAACTTCTGGAACTCCGCTACGGCGTGCTCCACTTTCAGGCGGTCTTCGTCGTAGGCCACCACGGAGAGGGTGAACTCGCCAAAGTTCTTGCCCTCCATGCCCATCACGGTGAGCGCATTGCCCAACTCAGCAACGGCGGCAGCTTTGGAGTCATCGACCAGGTTGTCCTGATTGCCGGTGTTCTGCCGGTCCTGGAGATTCGACACGAAGCTGGTCTTGGAGTTGTGGTGGTGCCGGCGACGTGAAGCGATCTCTTTCCGGGCCTTGGCGTTGTCTACCGGGTGCCATTCAGTGACGACGTGGAAGTTGGCTGGGATGTCGAGGAGGCCATTGAGGATCAATGGCCGGGTCTCGCCGGGAAGCTCTTTCAGCGTGAGCACACGCAGGTAGTCATCATCCATTCGCAGATAGCCGCGGTGCGCTTCCAACTCCGAGCCGCATAGCTGCCAGTCCAGATGACGCGCAGAGCACAGCGGTGCGTCCTCAGTCTTGGAGGGGCGGAAGTTGACGAGACGCCGGACAAGCCGGAAGGTCTTCTCCGCCCCTAGCAGCTCGACCGTAGTGAGGTCGTTTAGCTGCCCACTCAAACTGTTCACTTTCTGCTGCAGCCGCAGCCGGTCGCGCTCCAC
>NFUO01000421.1 GCA_002197545.1 Acidobacteria subdivision 2 bacterium RH1 MAG20
CCTGCGCGGGTACCTCAAGAACGAGAATCTCGTAGTGCGAATCAGTTTCCCCTTCCTCGAACTGCCAAGCAAGCAGCCGAAGTACATTGAACGGCCAGCAAAGATGCGATCTGATGAACCACCGAAAGCAGCGGCGGCCGCAGTTGGAACGACCGAGATGCCCGAGCAGAAACTCACTCCGCGTGAAGTAAAGCACGACCGCCAACATCAGTTGACACGATCCGAACCACAACAAGAGCACTTTTTCGAATAAGTAAACACATGCTGACCATCTCCAATCCGTTGAGCGCGAGCCAAGCTCAGGCGTATCACGCGGAAGAGTTCGGCAACGCCCGCGAGAACTATTACACGCAAGGCGACCAGATACGCGGCGAGTGGCACGGAAGGCTTGCCGAGCAGTGGGGCCTCAAGGGTGAGGTGCGCGAGGAGCACTTCCAGCGCCTCTCGGAAGGCCAGCACCCGATCACGGACGCGCAGCTCGTACGCCACAAAGCGGCACGGGAATACGTGAATGAGCGCGGAGAAAAAATAAAAACGATGGAGCACCGCGCGGGTTGGGATGCGACGTTCTCTGCTCCGAAGAGCGTATCGCTGACCGCGCTCGTTGGCGGAGACGAACGAGTTCGCACGGCGCATCAAGAAAGTGTGGCCGTGGCACTGGACGAACTGGAGCGATACGTCCAGGCCCGAATCGGCGGAAACCTTCCGGCAGAGACAACCGGCAAATGGGTAGCGGCAAAATTCGAGCATGACAGCGCGAGGCCCGTGAACGGCTACGCGGCACCGCAACTGCATACGCATGTGGTTTTCTTCAATCTCACGGAAACCGAGGATCGAGAAACCTACGCGCTACAGCCACGGGAACTCTACAAGACGCAGCAGTATGCCACGGCGGTGTACCGCTCGGAGTTAGCCACACGGCTGAAAACACTCGGTTATGAAACCGAGCGCGGCAAGAGCGGTCAGCCGGAGATTAAGGGCTATACCGAAGAATATCTCGCAGCCTCGAGTCCGCGCCGCCAGCAGATCGAAGAACATCTCGCAAAGGAAAATCAGCGAGGAGCCGACGCCGCGCAAATTGCCGCGCACAAAACACGAGGGGCAAAGCTCGACCTCTCGCAGGAAGAGGTGCAGCAGCGCCACCGGAAGATGGCGGAAGCGTTCGGGAACCAGCCGGAGCGCGTAGTGCGAGCAGCCACGGAGAAAGCGCAAGAGATTGAGCAAGATGTTCCACACACAACGGCACAGTCTGCGGTGACGTTCTCGAAAGAGAGGAATCTGGAGCGTGAGGCCGTAGTCGAGGAGCGCGCGCTGCTGCGGGATGCTCTGAGGCGTTCGATGGGAGACGGGACACTGACTGGCGTTAGGTCCGAGTTCGAGAAACGTATCAACGCTGGCGAATTCATCGAACTGGAAAAGAAAGCGGGCGCACCAGGCCGGGAATTCACCACCCGAGAGATGGTTGATTACGAGCGCCGCACAATCCAGGCGATGCGCGCA
>NFUO01000422.1 GCA_002197545.1 Acidobacteria subdivision 2 bacterium RH1 MAG20
CCTGCGCGGGCTCGGATGCGGCGGACGGCCAGCCGCCGCCCAGGAGCGCGCCTGCGCTGAGACTACAGAAAGATCGCCGGTCCACAATCCAGTCCTTACGATCAGCGTTATCACAGCGGAACGAATCCACGTAGACGATACAGCAGAGGGCTGGGGCGTGCAAAGTATGAGACAAGAGCGAGCCGATGTTCTTGCCGTCCCAGAAGAGCGTTGCAGTGCTTTGGGTAAACCTCCGCCGGCTGGGCAGGGCGAGGCAGCTTGCAAAAGGCAGACGGTTGCCCTGCAGCCTGGGAAGCGCCCAGGCGGCAGGGTTGGTGGAGGATGCGCAGCAGGGGGATCAGAGCTATGGGCCGGGGAGTGCAAGGTTCATGGAACCGGGCGCCACCTGCCGGGCCGGCAGCCGTCATTGCATGTTCGATGGAGCCTTGCCATGCGCGATGTCCTTGGCGTCATCGAGGTGCTTCTGGAGGACAGGAATTGTGTCCTGCGCATACGACTTGACAGTGGGATCGGTGGCGTCGTTTGCTTCTTTCTTGTAGACCGCGATGGCCTTGGTGTGGCCTGCGACCATCTCGTGAATGTACCTGGTGTCGAACTGCTTGCCCTTCAGCTTCTGGAACGGCGCGATCATGGTCTTGTTATGTTGGGCATCGATAGCGGTGGGCACATTGACGTTGGCTTGCGAAGCAAGGTTCTGCAGCTTCTTGTAATCCGCGGTATGGTCCGTGACCAGCATCTGGCCATAGTCCTTTAGCGGCTGAGACGCGGCGACGTTTTGCGCCAATTGTCCCAGGTTAGCCTCCACCATGTCGGTTTGGGCGGCGAAATCGACGAACTGCTGGTCCGTCATCGGGGCAGCTCCGGCGGCCTTTTTCTGCGCGAGCGCAGGGGCCGAACAGAGAGCCAGGCAGCACAGGGTTGACAGGAAGCGATTCATTGCAACTCCTCCAAGCTAAGTTAGATGCAGAATTCCGAATACGTGCAATGTTTTCTGCACGAAGGGCGGGCCCAAGCTCGCGGCGGCCGATCGAATCGCCGTCCGGCGCCCCGTTGCGGGGCAGTTTCGGCTGTTTTACGGGTCTGGGCCGGCCAGCCCCGAATTTGTGCATAAC
>NFUO01000423.1 GCA_002197545.1 Acidobacteria subdivision 2 bacterium RH1 MAG20
GCCCTTGCGCCATCGCTTCGCCAACGCGTTGTGGTTGGCCTTGCTACGCCCTTGACGGGACACGTCTGCGCAATCGAACGGCCGCACTCCCTGTTCGCTGGCGTTCTATTTGGTCGCGCTACATTTCTTCTCGATTGCCGCAACAATCGCAGTATCCTGGCCGCCGCGGCCTCCCGAGATGGTTACGCCCTTGCTGAAATTCTCCTGCCAATGAGTCCCGTTCTCCGCGTAGTCGAGTGAAACGTCGATGGTGGTGGTCCAGCTTCCGTCAGGCAACCGCTTGAACTGGGCGCATTTGATAGCCTGGTCGAGCGGCGGGGGAGTACCGCAAGCGCCGAGAGCGATGCCAATACCCAGCAACGGCAGCGTCATCCTCCTACGCGACGCCGTCGTTGTGAGCCGCGTGATGCGTCTGCTGGCCCGTGCGACGTATGTGTTTGGCATTACCGAATCCATGACTCGCGCTTGGCAAGACCGTTACGGATTTGCGGCAGCGCAACTCGACATTTTGGTATCTATTTCACCCGATGTGTGCCGCGAGGCCGAGGAATAGCTCATGACCAGCGAAACCGAGTACAGCCACCAAGCTGCCGCGCGGTCGCACATGTGGTAGATGTAGGTATTGATCATCAGTGCGATATAGAGGGCGATGATCCAGTAAACGGCCCAGGCTTGCTGGATTTGGTCGGCGCCGGTGGGCTGGGCGTTAGGGTGCAGCACCACCATCATTCCAAGGGAAACGAGTATTGTTGCGATTATCGGAAAAAGGTGTTCTTGCGACCAGGTGCGGCGGCTGCCTACCAGCGGAAAAACCATGCCGCGCGAGAGCTGGAACCCGGCGTCCTCGGTCGGAACGAACAGTTCCTTCGCCATCACTTCACCCTTGCAAGATTAAATTATTTGATCGAGCCACGCATCTTGGAATGCGCGAATTGACCGGGACTATTCTGCCACCATCGGCATTGTGGCGATGTGGAAACGGCGGTGGACCCCACAAAGCCTATGGCGCCACGCCGAGGGCCTTGAGCTCCGTCGCGGCCGCGTCGGCTTCGATCAGGGTTTTCGGGCAGTCGCGGACCGCGACACTGAACCGGCGCGCCGCCTCGTCCTTGGCGCCTAGCCGCAGCGCCC
>NFUO01000424.1 GCA_002197545.1 Acidobacteria subdivision 2 bacterium RH1 MAG20
GTCGATGATAGGAACGCCAGTCACAGCGCCCGCTCTCACAACGATGGGCGCGGCAGCATATTGGACTCCTGCGGAACCAGCTGGCCCGCCAGAGTTGCCCGCGTCCGGGCGCCTGCCGGTGTCCAGCGCAGCATATTGGGTGCCTGGGTTGGAGCCGCCATCAGCTGCGACGCCAGAATCATCTTTTGGATCTCCCAACGCCCCGCTTCCACCGTCGCTCGTCCACTGCCCGCCATCGGGATTGCCCGCCGACACGCGTGGTTGGTCGGGGCTGTATTTTTGGATGACTGGTGCGACTTGATCGCTTGCACTCGCCCCTATCCCGCCCGCAATCGCCTCGATCGGCACATAGCCGGTGGCGGTGAGCACCATCGGGCGGTCGGCGGCGGGGTTGGCGTAAGGGTCGAGCCCGAGCGCGTCGCGCAGCTCGTTGAGCGTAAGGGCGCCTATTTTTAGGCGAGATTCAAGCGCCGCTTCGTTCTTGCCGAGATCGTTGTTCTCCTCTGACAGCCAGACCAGCTCCAGATCGGGCGAAGCGAATTCCTCGGCGATGATCTCATCGATGAGGTCCTTGACCCACTCTTTGGTCGGCTCAAGCCCTTCTTCCTCCGCCTGCGCCGACTGGTTGTCGGCGGTGGCGCGGTTCATCAGTTTCACCGCCCATTGCGGCGGCACCGAAAAGGCGTAGCAGATGATGCGGGCGAGCCATTCGTCGAAATCGTTCTTCTGCTCGGGCTCCTTGGTCTGCTGGATCTTGACGGCCGTGTCGCCGGGCACGAATTTGGCTTTGCGGCGGCGCGCCAGGTCGCCGGCAAACTCGGTGTCCCAATAATCCTGGAACTGCTTGATCTGGTCCGGCGTCCAGCCGGCCGGCACGCCAGGAAACGCTCATAGCTTTACTTGTATAAAGACTCTTCGACAAACTCTTGAACTTATTCAGAACAGAATCATAAATTGTTGGCGACCGCCCGCCTTCAGGAAAAGATTGACGATACAGACTGAACCGCGCCGGGTTTGCCGGAGGCTCCAACTCTTGAGAGGATGGAGCCATGGACAAGCA
>NFUO01000425.1 GCA_002197545.1 Acidobacteria subdivision 2 bacterium RH1 MAG20
GAGAGAACGCAGTTCCTCAACGAGCGCCTTGCCGGCCTCATCGCGCCGACCGCCAACGACCACCTTTGCGCCCTTCTTGGCGAAGGCGACGGCGGTGGCGCGCCCTATGCCTGTAAGGCCTCCTGTGATCAACACCACTGGCTTGTTCATTGCAGCGCTCCTGATGTGAGATTTACGCCAATAAGCTATTGAAGGATCGGGACATGTCCAACGACTGGCCTCTTTCCGTGGTGGTCACTTTAGACGCCCGCACCGCGCGCTAAAAAGACCTTGTAGGCTGGTGGGCATGCGTTTCAGGCATGGAATGACCGTGGAGTTGAGGCACCTGCGCCATCTCGTAGCCGTCGTCGGTGAAGGTAGCCTGCTGTCGCTCAGCGTTCACAGATGCGGACTTACTGGCAAGCCCTTTACCAAGCAAGTCCGCCAACATCTTCCGCGCGAGAGAAGCGGGCACAAGGGCGTTCATGAAGCGGTTCACCCGGCCCGGAACGACCATTGAGCGGTTCTTGCTCAGACCGTCGAGGGCCTCAGATACGCACCGCTCGACGCTCATCGGCTTCATCGGCATGGTTTTCGGATCGAGGCCAAACTTGCCGATCACCGCTGTGTTCGTAACCCCGGCTGCCAGTACAGTGACGTAGACGCCCAGAGGTTTGAACTCATAGTGAAGCGCCTCGCCAAGGCTGTGGACATACGCCTTCGCGCCTCCATCATTCGCCATACCGGGAATGCCGTTTTCCGCACCCATTGCCCCCACGAGGATCAAGCCGCCCCGCCTCCGCTGGGTGAGTCCGGCGCCGAAATGGTGGGCGACGTCTAAATGAGACATGGTGTTGAGTCGCAAGGTCTCTTCGAGCAACTGTCGATCAAGCTTCAAGAAGGCGCCGGGATTTCCGGTGCCGGCGTTGGAGACGACGAGGCCGATGTCGAGATCGTCAGTGGCGGAGGCGAGTTGCCCGATGAAATCATCTCGGGAGACATCAAGAGCGAGGGCTCGATGCTCGACACCGTAACGCCCGCTGAATTCACCGCCGACTTCCCTAAGCAAGGCCGCC
>NFUO01000426.1 GCA_002197545.1 Acidobacteria subdivision 2 bacterium RH1 MAG20
GAGAGAACGCAGTTCCTCAACGAGCGCCTTGCCGGCCTCATCGCGCCGACCGCCAACGACCACCTTTGCGCCCTTCTTGGCGAAGGCAACGGCGGTGGCACGCCCAATGCCTGTAAGGCCTCCTGTGATCACCACCACTGGCTTCTTCATTGCAGCGCTCCTGATGTGAGATTTACGCCAATACGCTATTGAAGGATCGGGACATGTTCAACGACCAGTCTCCTTCCGTCGTGGTCAGCTTAGACGCCCGCGCTCCGCGTTAAAAAGACCTTGTAGGCTGGTGGGCATGCGTCTCAGGCATGGAATGACCAAGGAGTTGATCCACGTGCGTCATCTCGTAGCCGTCGCCGGGCAAGGTAGCCTGCTGTCGCCCAGCGTTCATGGCGCGGGATCGGGGCCAAGCAGTGCTGACGTCTATGACTAAACACCGCGCGCCCGCACATCACGAGCATCCCTATTAGCGCTAACTGACAGCTGATATGGCCTCGCGGAGACCGCGAGCATCTCGCCCACCAGCCGTCGCGCCGTAGCTGCCGGAATGACTGCGTTCATGATCTGGTTGACCCGGCCAGGGATGATGACGGACCGGCAGATGCGGACTTACTGGCAAGCCCTTTACCAAGCAAATCCGCCAACATCTTCCGCGTGAGAGAAGCGGGCACAAGGGCGTTCATGATGCGGTTCACCCGGCCTGGAACGACCATTGAATGGTTTTTGCTCAGACCGTCGAGCGCTTCAGAAACGCACTGCTCGACGCTCATCGGTTTCATCGGCATGGTTTCCGGATCGAGGCCAAACTTGCCGATCACCGCTGTGTTCGTAACCCCGGCTGCCAGTACAGTGACGTAGACGCCTAGAGGCTTGAACTCATAGTGAAGCGCCTCGCCAAGGCTGTGGACATACGCCTTCGCGCCTCCGTCATTCGCCATACAGGGAATGCCGTCTTCCGCACCCATTGCGCCCACGAGGATCAAGCCGCCCCGCCTCCGCTGGGTGAGTCCAGCGCCGAAATGGTGGGCGATGCCCAAATGCGACATGGTGTTGAGTCGCAAGGTCTCTTCGAGCAGCTGTCGATCAAGCTTCAAGAAGGAGCCGGGATTTCCGGTGCCGGCGTTGGAGACGACGAGGCCGATGTCGAGATCGTCAGTGGCGGAGGCGAGCTGCCCGATAAAATCATCCCGGGAGACATCGAGCGCGACGGCTCGATGCTCGACGCCGTAACGCCTGCCGAATTCAACGCCGACTTCCCTGAGCAAGGCCGCCCGCCGCGCGACGAGGACAATGTTGATTCCTGAAGCTGCGATATGCCGCGCAAATTCCTTGCCGATTCCGGACGAGGCGCCCGTGACGAGTGCCCAGGGACCGAACCTCTCTTTATCGAGTATGATTGTCATACTGTCGCTCCGTTCTGCCCTGAAAGGCCGGTGACCTGAGTTAAGAAAATCAAAACAGGTGGCAACATCAATCAACTTTGTAGACGCGACCGGTTTGCACCCCCAGGATCGCGCGTTTGTAGGCCTGTGCCACTCTCCAGCCTTCGACCGGAATCACGCCGGGAAAAAGCGGACCAAATTGCGCTTCGGATTCCTTCAGGATC
>NFUO01000427.1 GCA_002197545.1 Acidobacteria subdivision 2 bacterium RH1 MAG20
AGGCGCTGCGAAGATCAAAGAAGCGAAGTGTGTTCTGATCGGTGGCCATACAATTCGAAACCCGGAGCCAATCTACGGGCTCGCCGTCACAGGACTCGTGTCGCCGCGCCGCATGCTGACCAACGCGAAGGCTCGTGCCGGCGAAGTACTGGTCCTGACGAAACCGCTCGGCACAGGTATCATTACCACGGGGATTAAGCGTGGCCTGACCAACCGTTTGCTGGAACGAAGAGTTATCGCCGCTATGACAAAGCTCAACAGCATTGGACCGGAACTAGCCGAGAGAGGGCTTCTCAAAGCTGCGGTCGACGTAACCGGGTTTGGGTTGCTCGGGCATCTGGGCGCGATGTGTCGCGCCAGCGGTGTTGGCGCCGAGATCGCTGCCGACGCGGTGCCGGGGATCAGCGCGGAAGTCTACCAGCTCATCGCGAACGGCTGCATCCCTGGCGGCAGCCGCGACAATCTTGCCTTCGCGACCAATTTCACGGAATGGGACGGCGCCACACCGGCTCAAAAAATTCTGTTGACGGATGCGCAGACGAGCGGCGGTCTTTTGCTAAGCGTGCCGCAGCGAAATCTGGATGCGGTATTGAAGCGTCTGAAGCGCGATCGCGCACCATGCGCCGCCGTCATCGGACAGATTGTACGCTCGAGCAAGCCGAGGATTAGAGTGACGGCATGAAACGGTCCAGACTGCGCGGCATCCCGTCAGTCGACAAACTCGCGCAAGCGCTGGGCGACACGGGACTGCCTCATCCTACCGTCGTAGCAACGATTCGGCGCGAAGTGGCGGCGCTGCGCAAGCACGAAGCGATACCTGCGTTCGAGGACATCGTGTCAAGCCTACATTCCGCGTTGGGAATGTTACGCGCTTCCCGTATCCAACCTGTGATCAATTGCACCGGCATTCTCGTTCACACGAATTTCGGACGTGCGCCACTAGGGCCCGCCGTCATGGAAGCGGTGTCCCGGATCGGATCTCAATACAACAATCTTGAGTACGGACTCGCCGAGGGAGGACGGGGCGGGCGGGCCGCGTATCTGGAACACAATCTCGCCCTGCTCTGTGGCGCGGAAGCCGCGACAGTGGTGAACAATAATGCGAGCGCGCTAGTTCTGATTCTTCGACATTTCTGTGGAGAGGAAACTGACGATGCTACTGGTATGAGCAGGCATCACCGAAATTCGCTGCGCAAAAATCAAGTCGTGATTTCACGCGGCGAACTGATTCAGATCGGCGGTGGCTTCCGGATTCCGGAAATACTCGAGGCCAGCGGAGCGCGATTGCGCGAAGTTGGAACAACCAACAAGACTTCTCTCACTGACTTCACTCGCGCGATCACGCGTGAAACCGCGCTGATCTTGAAAGTTCATCGCAGTAACTTCTTTATGGAAGGATTTGTTGACTCTCCGTCAACCGAGGCGATCGCGAAGCTGGCGCGCGACAAGCGAGTCCCGTTTGTCGAAGACTTGGGTAGTGGCGCCATGATTCACACAGAAACTGTCCCCAGCCTGGAACATGAGCCCACTCCTGCGGAGGTTTTGCGGAATGGAGTGGATCTCGTCTGCTTCAGTGGAGACAAACTGTTCGGCGGCCCAC
>NFUO01000428.1 GCA_002197545.1 Acidobacteria subdivision 2 bacterium RH1 MAG20
AGGGTCTAATTCTCCTGAGGATTTTGCGGTAATGGAACGACAGGCCCGGCGCGCCCAGGTGTTGCGCCATGCCAAGCGGATATTCGCGCGCAAAGGCTATCATCGGACCAATGTCGCTGATATTATCGCCCGCGCTCGCATCGCAAGAGGTACCTTCTACCTCTATTTTCAAAACAAGAAGGACCTCTTCGAGGAACTGCTCGCCCAAGTGCTAACCGAGCTTTCACGACGCATCCAGCGCCTGCGCGCGGATGAGCCCGACCCGATCAATCAACTGCGCGACAACCTCAAGCGCGTGATGAATTTCGTGCTGGCGGAGCGGGAATTGACCGACATCCTGCTCAACCACTCGGTGGGTTTCGATCGGGACCTCGATTTGCGAATCCAGGAGTTCTACCAGCGCATCGCCGACGCCATCCAGCGCTCGCTCGACTTGGGCGTGCAGATGAACCTGGTGCGTCCCTGCGATACGCGGGTCGCCGCCTATTGCATCCTGGGCGGAATCAAGGAGGTGGTGGGCCAGATCGCGCGGCGGCGACCGCGTGAGATCGACTCGTTGGTCGAGGAAATTCTGGCCTTCGGACTGGGCGGCGTGGCGCGCCCCGAGCTGCTCGAAGAAGCCCGCCGGCGCGGGGAATTGCAGGCGCCCGAGCGCGCTGTTTTTGGGCCCAAACTAGAATGACATGTCAGCTTACGTAACTAGAGCCGGGCGCAGCTCCCGCAGCAAGGCCAAGGTCTGTGCCTTTTACGACCTCGACGGCACCCTGGCCGGCCTCAACCTGCTCCACGCCACGGTCTTCTTCATGGCCAACATGGGCGAATGGAGCGGGCGCGCCGGCTATCTCGCCCGTCTCGCGCTCAACCTCCCGCGGCTCTACATGGCCGAGCGCCATGATCGCCGGCTGCTCAACATGATGCTTTTCGAGGCCTACAAGGGCGTCTCGCGCGACCGCCTGCGGGAACTCGGGGAGGAGTATTGCGACCGCGTGCTGATGCGCCATCTATATCCTCGCGCGATCGAAATGTTGGAGGCCAATCGCGCC
>NFUO01000429.1 GCA_002197545.1 Acidobacteria subdivision 2 bacterium RH1 MAG20
TCGGGACGGGGTGCGCTACCAAGAAGTACGTAGCCAAGACGGTCGCTCCTGTCGAACAGCGCGTGACCGGCACTGAAACCAAGAACGTCGACCAGGATAAGGAGATCGCCACTCAGGGTACGAAAATTGAGGATACCGATAAGGACCTCTCGCGGACCAAAGAAAAGCTGAGCGATACCGACGCAAAGGCTACCCAAGCCGGCGCGGCGGCGAAGGCAGCGGACCAGAAGGCGGGCAATGCTCAGCAGTCGGCTGACAGCGCGAATCAGGCGGCGAATGGCGCCCGCAGCTTTGCCGAGCAGGGCCTAACCAGGCTCGACCAGAGAGTGGACGCTATGAACAAGTTTCAGATGCTGAAGTCTGAAACCGTCTTGTTCGGATTGAACCAAGCCAAACTCACCGACGAAGGCAAAACTCAGCTTGACGATCTAGCCAAACAGGCGGGTGGTATGGATCGCTATGTGATCGAAGTGCAAGGATTCACCGACAAGACCGGCTCGCCGGGCTACAACGAAACCTTGAGTGAGCGCCGCGCCGAGACAGTGGCTCGCTATCTGGCCAACAAGTACATGATTCCCGTGCGCGATATTTCGATGCTCGGCTCGGGTTATGCCCAGCCGGTGGCGGACGATAAAACGCGCGATGGGCGCAAGATGAATCGACGCGTCGAAGTGCGGCTGTGGGTGCCGGAAACCGAGGCCAACAAGACCGTGGCGTCCGGAACCGGCGGCGGCAACTAAGGACGCAAAGGTGTCCGCCGGTCCCTGCACCCGGCGGCTTCAGGGCAGACGCGCGAGAAGATCCAGCGAGGAAATCCGCACCGCCTCGCCACGCCGACTCCGGTCGCCGGATCTTTCCGGGCGCGTCTGCCCTGGCTGTGTTTCGGCCGCGGCTGTCAGCCGTCAGCACTCAGCCATCAGCACTCAGCCATCAGCACTCGGCCATCAGCACTCAGCCGTCAGCACTCGGCCATCAGCACTCAGCCGTCAGCACTCAGCCATCAGCACTCA
>NFUO01000043.1 GCA_002197545.1 Acidobacteria subdivision 2 bacterium RH1 MAG20
GCAGTTGCAGGAACATCGTCGAAACCGAGTCCACCGAGGTTTGTGGAACTGGTCGCACCGCGTGAGGAAGCGCTTCACGAGTGCGTCATCGAAGTGGAGGGCCACCGACGCAAGCTGCGAATCCAGTTGAAGGGTGCTTCGGCTTCATATCTGGCAACACTCAGCCGGGAGTTGTGGGAGTCGGCGTCCTGATCCAGATCACACCGCAACTGCGCATACTGGTTGCGATAGATGCCATCGACGGCAGGAAGGGTATCGATTCTCTGGCGCAGCTATGCCGGGAAAAACTGGATGCGGATCCATTCTCCGGATCTCTGTTCATCTTTCGCAGCCGCCGGGGTACAGCCATAAAACTGTTGGCCTATGATGGCCAGGGGTTTTGGCTGGCGACGAAGCGGCTGTCCAAGGGCCGTTTTAAATGGTGGCCCAGCGGTTCGGAAGCGGGGCGCACCCTGCGCGCACACCAGGCGCAGTTGCTGCTGGCAGCCGCGAATCCGGATGCCGAAGCGCCGCCGGTATGGCGGCAGGTGAGCGCGTAAAAAAAAGCAGCCAACCCCTTGCGTTCCAATTTCGACTCTGGCACACTGCGAAAAGAATGCCGGAATGGAGATACCGGGGCCGCACTGTTACTACGGAAGAGATCGATTTCATCCGCGGATTAATCACTGACCATCCCACGGCAAGCCGGCGCAGGCCGTGGCAAAGCCTCCAACAGTTACATCCCGAACCGCTCCATTAAAGAGGTCCTTGGATTGGCTCTGACACGGCGCTTTCGTGAGCTGCTGAGTGAGTTATGAAAAAGAAATCATCCCGACGGCGGATCGATGTAAATGTCGATGAACTCGACAGGATCATCGACGCCGCCATGCAGGCGCCGCTGAATGAGGCAGATGGCCGGACGCTCAAAACCGCGGTGCATGCGATGGCGGAAAGACTGGTGCGACGGCGGAACACAGAGAAGACCAGCGCGGTGCTGGAACCGAAAGCGCCTGCCGTCGCAGCGCCACCGGAGCCGGAGAAACCAACACCGGCGGGACATGGGCGTAACGGCGCAGATGCGTTTACGGGAGCGAACAGAATAGCCGTCGGGCATTCCACACTGCAGTCCGGCGACTCCTGTCCCGGATGCAGAGAAGGAAGAGTCTACCGCCAGAAGGAACCGGCGACACTAATCCGCATTATCGGGCAGGCGCCACTGACGGCGACTGTGTTCGAGATGGAACGGCTGAGATGCAATGCCTGCGGCGAGGTGTTCACCGCCACTCCTCCGCCATCGGCGGGCGCGGAAAAGTTCGACGCCACCGCCGTGGCGATGATCGCACTGCTGAAGTATGGAAGCGGAATGCCTTTCAACCGTATGGAGCGGCTGGAAGGACAACTGGGAATGCCGCTCCCGGCGGCTACGCAGTGGGAGTTGATGGAAACAGCCGCGAAGCTGATCAAACGCGTGCTGGATATGTTGATCCGCCAGGCTGCGCAGGGCAGTGTGGTGCATAACGACGACACCAGCATGCGCGTTCTGAAGTTGCCGCGCAACACGGACGATGGGCGCACGGGGACATTCACCAGCGGCATCGTATCGATCTCGGGCGGGTGGAAGATCGCGCTGTACTTTACAGGCTGGAAGCATGCGGGAGAAAATCTTGCCGATGTTCTGAAGCAGCGGGCGGCGGAGTTGGAAGCGCCGATCCAAATGTGCGATGCGTTGTCACGGAACTCGCCGAAGCTGATAGAAACCCTGCTGGCCAACTGCCTGGCGCATGGAAGGCGCCAGTTTACGGAAGTCGTGGAGAGCTTTCCAGATGAATGCCGGTATGGGCTGGAATCGCTGGGCGCCGTATACGGATTCGACGCCGAAGCGAAGGATCTCGGTCTCACCCCGGAGGAAAGGCTGACGTTTCACCAGACACACAGCGCTCCGGTGATGGAAACTCTGCGTCAGTGGATGGAGAATCAGTTTGCGGAACACAAGACAGAACCGAACTCGGGGCTGGGCAAGGCAATCTCTTATCTGCTGCGGCACTGGACGAAGCTCACGTTGTTTTTGCGGCAGCAGGGCGCGCCTCTCGATAACAACATCGTCGAGAGGGCATTGAAGAAAGCGATCCTGCACCGCAAGAACGCATTGTTCTATAGAACGATGAACGGTGCGCGCGTGGGCGATCTCTTCATGAGCCTGATCCACACCTGCGAACTGAACAAGGTTAACCCGTTCGACTACCTGACAGAACTGCTCCGGCATCCCGCGGAAGTTGCCGTGCGTCCGGCAGTGTGGATGCCGTGGAACTACAGGGGCGACGCCGTTGCCGCGTAGTACGATGGTCCGGTCGTATGGCCGAAAGCATTAGAAAATAGCCGTGCGCGCCGAACCTCACGAAATGCGCGCCAAACGGGCATCCAAAACCGCAAAACCGAAGAGGGGTTTCGGCCAGCGTCAGGAACCGGCGAAAATGTTCCGCGTCGGGCTGTATGCGCGGGTGTCCACGCACGACCAGCAGACTCTGTCGCTGCAGATGCGCGCGATGCGGGAGTACGCCGCCAGGCGCGGCTGGACGATCGCGGCCCAGATCAAAGAGATCGGTTCCGGTGCATCCGAGCGTGAACTGCGCGAAAACCTGCTGGCGGCCGCTCGCCGCCGGGAGATCGATGTAGTGCTGGTCTGGCGGCTGGACCGATGGGGCCGGTCGCTCGTCGATCTGGTCGTGACGTTGAAGGAACTGGCCGAACTGGGGGTCAGTTTCGTGTCGCTCACCGAAGCGCTCGATCTGACCACGCCAACTGGTCGCGCGATGACCGGGTTGCTCTCGGTGTTCGCCGAGTTCGAACATGAGATTCTCCGCGAGAGGATCCGCGCGGGCATTGCTGAAGCAAGGCTGGCTGGAAAACATCTGGGTCGGCCCGTGACGGCAGGGAAGAAGGCTGGCCAGATCGGAAAACTTCACCGTGCCGGGGTCAGCAAAGCCGAAATCGCGCGGCGGCTCGGCATCGGACGAACCTCGGTGCGCCGCATTTTAAAATCACAGAGGGCCTGATATATGCCGGGCGAAAGACACGGACCGCCCGAGGACTGTGGCGGCCTACCCGGCTTCCACAATCTGCTGGAGGCCATCGGCGATTCCGAGCATGAACAGCACGACGAAGTCATTGAGTGACTGGGCGACGACTTCGATCCAGAGGTTTTCTCGGTCGACGACGTTAACCCAACAGCTGGCGCCGCTGCAGCGACGCCGAAGAAAGGCCGCCGCTGGCAAGAGTTGAAGTATATTCCTCCGGGAAATAGGCCCCCTTTTGCACTCTTGCGCAGGCTTGCCGAAAACTCACGA
>NFUO01000430.1 GCA_002197545.1 Acidobacteria subdivision 2 bacterium RH1 MAG20
GCGGCCGTAGGAATGGCGCTCGCGATTGCTTTTGTTCGTGGCATCTCACGCCGCGAATCGAAGACGCTTGGCAACTTTTGGGTCGACACTACGCGAGCCTCGCTCTGGGTTCTCCTACCCACCTGCTTCATCTATGCACTTCTTCTCGTCTCGCAGGGAGTTGTCCAGAACCTCCGCCCCTATGACCAGGCAAAACTCGTTCAGCCGCAGACTATAACCACAACAGGCACAGATGGAAAGCCGGTAACGCAGACCATCACAACCCAGAGCATAGCTCAGGGCCCGGTCGCTTCACAGGAAGCGATTAAAATGCTCGGCACCAACGGCGGCGGCTTCTTTAACGCCAACAGCGCTCATCCATTTGAGAATCCGACACCGCTGTCGAATCTATTGGAGATGTTCTCCATCTTCCTCATCCCTGCTGGGCTCACTGTGACACTGGGCAGGATGACCCGTTCACCAGCCCATGGTTGGGCCGTATTTGCCGCCATGTCGGTGCTCTTCTTCGTGGGAGTATCTGTTGCGTACTACGCTGAGGCACAACCGAACCCTCTACTGCACACCATCACGATGCACATCGACCAACATTCAACAGCGATGCAGCCCGGTGGGAACATGGAGGGCAAGGAAGTCCGTTTCGGCATTGCGAACTCTGCCCTCTTCGCCACCGTCACCACGGATGCTAGCTGTGGCGCTGTCAACTCCATGCACGACTCCTATATGCCGCTCGGGGGCCTCGTCCCTCTCGTAAACATCATGCTGGGCGAGGTTATCTTCGGCGGAGTGGGTGCCGGACTCTACGGCATGTTGATTTTTGTCATTCTCACCGTCTTCATTGCCGGCCTCATGGTCGGGCGCACACCGGAATATCTCGGCAAAAAGATCGAAGCCTACGACGTCAAGATGGCCATGCTCTACGTGCTCATCTTTCCGCTCTCCATTCTCACCCTCACTGCCATCTCGCTCATGATGGCGAACCTCGGTCTCTCCTCACTTGCCAACACCGGTCCGCATGGTCTCTCTGAGATTCTCTATGCCTATACTTCGGCCACTGGTAATAATGGCTCTGCATTCGCAGGCCTCAGCGCTAATACGCACTGGTACAACCTATCACTCGCCACTGCCATGCTGGTCGGCCGTTTCCTGATGATTGTTCCCATGCTCGCTATCGCGGGCAATCTCGCGAAGAAGAAGCTTGTGCCGCCATCATCCGGGACTTTTCCTGTACATACGCCGCTCTTCACCGTGCTACTAGTCGGGGTCATCCTGATTGTGGGTTCGCTCACCTTCTTCCCCGCTCTCTCGCTCGGTCCGATCCTTGAGCACTTACTCATGCATGCCGGCAAAACCTTCTAAGTCAGAAAGAAAAAGATCGCCATGGTAAATACACGCAAACGCTCTCTCTGGGACACAACAATTGTCCGCCGCGCTTTGGTGGATGCGCTCACCAAACTCAACCCACGAACCATGATGAAAAATCCCGTCATGTTTGTAGTCGAGATTGGCAGCATCATCACGTCCATCTATCTCTTCCGCGACATTGCCGCCCATCACCACTCGTTCGGCTTCGATCTGCAGATCACTCTCTGGCTGTGGTTCACGGTTCTCTTCGCCAATTTTGCCGAAGCCATGGCCGAAGGCCGCGGCAAAGCCCAGGCCGACGCCCTGCGCCGCGCCAAATCCGAGACCACCGCCGTACGTATTCTCGCAAATGGCAAGACCGAAGAGGTCGCCAGCTCGCAGCTTCGCTCCGGAGATCTGGTCTTCGTTATCGCTGGCGGCATGATTCCCGGGGATGGTGAAGTCATCGAAGGCGTAGCTTCCGTGGACGAATCTGCCATTACCGGTGAATCCGCACCCGTCATCCGTGAGGCAGGAGGCGACCGCTCTGCCGTCACAGGCGGCACACGCGTCCTCTCCGATCAGATCAAGGTGCATATCACCTCCAATCCCGGAGAGACCTTCCTCGACCGGATGATCGCTCTTGTCGAAGGCGTCGAGCGTCAGAAGACCCCCAACGAAATCGCACTCAACATTCTTCTCGCCGGCCTTACAATTATTTTCCTGCTCGCGGTCGTCACTCTACAACCCATTGCTATTTATTCCGATGCGCCGCAAACCGTCTTCGTTCTTATCTCACTGCTGGTCTGCCTCATTCCTACAACCATTGGCGGTCTGCTCTCGGCAATAGGCATAGCCGGGATGGACCGTCTCGTCCAGCACAATGTTCTCGCCATGTCCGGTCGCGCTGTCGAAGCCGCCGGCGACGTTAATACACTGCTGCTCGATAAGACTGGCACTATCACTCTCGGCAATCGCCAGGCATCCGAGTTTATTCCGGCACCCGGTGTAAGCAAAGACCAGCTCGCTGATGCTGCGCAGCTTTCTTCGCTCCCTGACGAAACACCCGAAGGCCGCAGCATCGTCATACTTGCCAAAGAACTCTATGGTCTTCGTGGCCGCGAGTTAAATGAATTGCAGGCTGAGTTTGTTCCCTTCTCCGCTGTTACTCGTATGTCAGGCGTCAATCTTGACACACGCATCATCCGCAAAGGCTCTACAGATGCCATTGCTGCCTTCCTAAAGGAGAACGGCGGTAGCCTCCCCGATGAAGTCCGCGCCACTGTCGAGATTGTTGCCCGCTCTGGAGGCACACCGCTCGTCGTCGCAGAGAACCGTCAGGCTCTCGGCGTCATACATCTCAAAGATATTGTCAAAGGCGGAATGAAGGAGCGCTTCACCCAACTCCGCGCCATGGGCATCCGCACCGTCATGATTACCGGCGATAATCCGCTTACCGCCGCCGCTATTGCACGGGAGGCGGGTGTCGACGACTTCCTCGCCGAGGCAAAGCCAAAAGACAAGATGGACCTCATCCGCCGTGAGCAGGCTGAAGGCAAGCTGGTCGCGATGACCGGTGACGGTACAAACGATGCTCCAGCACTCGCGCAGGCAGATGTAGGCGTCGCCATGAACACTGGCACTCAGGCAGCCAAAGAAGCCGGCAACATGGTCGATCTTGATTCCAACCCAACCAAGCTCATCGAGATTGTCGAGATTGGCAAGCAGCTTTTAATGACACGCGGAGCACTCACCACCTTTTCTATTGCCAATGACGTCGCCAAATACTTCGCCATTATTCCAGCCATGTTTGCCGCAACATTTCCCGTGCTCAGCGTGCTCAACATCATGCATCTCAAGACACCGCAGTCAGCCATTCTCTCGGCGGTTATCTTCAACGCTCTCATCATCATTGGTCTCATTCCGCTGGCGCTACGTGGTGTTGGATACAAGGCCATGTCAGCCGAATCACTTCTGCGCCGCAACTTGCTTATCTACGGAGTCGGCGGCATCCTGGCGCCATTTCTGGGCATTAAGCTCATCGATGTAATCATCACTGCCATTCATCTCGCTTAAAGGATCACTATGCGCCGCAATCTCATCACCGCCATCCTCTACACCATCGTCACCACCATCATCTTCGGCGTGATTTATCCTTATGCCGTCACGGGCTTCGCGCAGGTACTCTTCAAGTACAAAGCGAACGGTCAACTGATATACCAGAACGGTCAGCTCATTGGCTCCCGTATCATCGGGCAACCATTCTCTTCTCCCGCCTATTTCCATTCCCGTCCTTCAGCTGCCGGCAATGGCTACGATGCAGCAAGCTCTAGCGGATCGAACTATTCACCCACAAGCAAAAAACTGATCGCCCGCATCGCTGAAGACGCAGCAGTCGCACAAGCCGACCATTCTCATGTTGAAATTCCGGTCGACCTGGTTACAGCCTCCGCCTCAGGCCTGGATCCTCATATCACGCCTGCAGCCGCCGAGTTTCAGGTCGCTCGCGTCGCTCGTGAACGCCATATTGAAGTGGAAACGGTCCGGCGGCTTGTAGCGAAGCACACACTTGGCCGCCAGTTCGGTTTTCTCGGTGAGCCACGCGTCAACGTGCTCGAACTCAATCTCGAACTTGATAACACCTCTCATGCGGCTCCCCAAAAATAGTTGGGACGCGTTTGTAGTGAGAAATAGCGAGAGAAATATTATGCTCTCTACTTCTCCCGCAAGTTACCTCCTAGTCAAATAGCTTTGATTCCCCAGCGCACCATCTCATTGGCTAATTTCAGATCAGAGACTAAAAGACATACTTGGCGGAGAGCTGCATCCGGCGGGGTGAGTTGTTGAGTACGCCATCGAACGCTTCATTAAGTCTCATGAAGACCGAAGACTGAATGCTCTGCGAGCCGAAAGTATCGTACGAGACGTTGTTCATGACATTCTGCGCCTCGAGTCGGAACTGGAGGTATTGCTCACGATAGGTGCGGAAGGACTTGGACAGGGTTGCATCGGTGTTCCAGACAGAAGATTGGCGGAACCAGTTGCGGCCTGTGTTCGAGAACGCGCCGGCGGCGGGGATGGTGAAGATGTTGCCGAGAGTCCGCTGCGAGGCACTAAGGAAGAATGTCTGCCCGGTACTCGGATCGACCTGGATCTTGCCCATGTGCGCGCTGCAACCGGTGCAGTTCGCAGGCGTCTGCACTGATCCGGAGAAGGTGTTGGAGCCGGAGTAGAGAGTGATAGGACGACCGGATTGCCAGAAGCCGTCGCCGGCAATCTGCCAGCCGCCGATCAAAGTATCGGTGATTCTGTTCCAGTGGGCGCCGAACATCCGGTCGTGGCCGAATGGCAGGTCGTAGACAAAGTAGCCGTTGATAACGTGGGTGTTGTCGAGGTCGGAGGCCGCGTAGTTCAGGCGAGGATTGTGGTAGTCGAAGGGCGTGCCGGCTGCGGATTGAGTACCGCCCGTGGCGACGGTGGTGAAGGTAGGATCGTAGGAGCGAACGTCGAGCGTCTTCGAGTAAGTGTAGTTGGCAGTGATGAGAAAGCCGTTGGTGAAGCGGCGCTCAAGCTGCATTTGCAGGCCGTTGTAGTTGGAGTAATCTCGGCTTTGGAGAACGAAGAGGCCGCCGAGGTATTGCTGATATGGCTTAAAGAAGGTTGGCGACAAGCCTGAGCTTACGACGAGAGGGACGCCGTTTGGATTCGTCGAGGTGGCGTTCTGGAGGCGAGTGGCCAAGGTGTTGGCAAGACCTGCGACGTTATTGGTTGAGAGGGTGGAGGCATAGAGACGCTGGACGAAATGGGTGCCGGTCTCGCCTGCGGTGCGGCGGGAGTCGCTGGAGATGATTTGCGTCAGGAGCGGGCTATCCTGTCCGACCTGTGCCTGCTGGAAGGCGGCGAGGAAGCCGTTGGAGCGAAACTCAGTTTGGTTGGAGTCGTAACCACCGTAGAGGTGAGTTCCATGGTTGCCGATATAGCTGACGGTCAGCACAGTGTTGTGCACAAGCTCATGCTGAATGCTGAGGCCCCACTGAGCAACCGTCGGGGTTTGCATGTTGGGATCGGAGACAGTAAGAGAGTTGGCGCTGTAGGCGGGAGGCGTAGTGAGTTGGGACGGGGTTGCCGTAGGAGTGGGAGGTGCCCAGTTGACGGCGCGCACACCTTGGGTTCCGGTCGTGAAGTTGTCCTGGCCGACGGTCGAGTTCGTATCCTGATAGGTCAAACCCGGCAATCCCTGGAAGACCGATGACGAGAAAGAGAAGGAGTTGATGCGGTCGAAGGCGATACGATAATTCCCACGGATCGAGGTTTTGCCGTTCTTGAACGGATCCCACGCGAAGCCAATGGATGGCCCGAAGTTGTTCCAACGGTCGTTCATAAACTTTCCTGGAACAAACTGCAGTGTCTTGGTAAGCGGGGTGCCGTAGCGGACGTCCTGATTGGGAACGAGCGAGGGAAAGCCCTTGAACTGCGGGGCCAGACGAGCGTCGAGGCGGACACCATAATCGATGACAAGGTTGGACAGAGCGTGCCACGTGTCTTGCGCATAGAAGTCGTACTCAGGCCAGCGGGAGTCCATGATGTTCGTCGAAGCGGGAGGTTTGAAAGCGCTCAGCGAGGAGTTGGAGACGTAACCGGCGGCGACACTGCCGATGCGGCCGAGAAGGTCATTTGTCGCACTCTCCAGGTCCGGTTGGTCAAAGGTGGTGTTAATCCCTGTGGTGGGAATGTTGTATGCACCGAAGTTAAGCGGATTGGACGAGGTGGAGAAGCTGACCTGCGGGACGGCGTTGAGCACGCCGATTGAACCACGGTGATCTATCTCCCGTCCATAGCGGAGGTTGGTGCCGAATTTGAAAATGTGCGCCGCCTTGACCCAGGTAAAGTTATCGACTAACTGTAACGTGGTGAGATAGCGGTTGTTACCGATGTAGCTGTTACGCGGAGAGGTGATGGTGTCGCCATCGAGTGTGTTGAAGTTGTACGGAGTGCTGACGGCATCTGCAAAGCCGGGGTTCACGAAGGCATAGCCGAAGCGGTTGAAACCGACCACGAGCTCGTTGGTGGTGTTTTTGGTCGGGCTGAAACGATAGTTGATGGCGAGGTTGCGAGGCTGGCGGAAGGTATTGACAACGGCTGGAGCGCCGGGAAAGGTCTGCAGACCGCCGTTGACGGCATCGGCGTAGGTATTTTGGTGACCGGAGGACCAGCGGCCGAAGAGGGCGTTCTTCTCATTGAAGACGTAGTCGATCTTGTAGGTGGTGTCCACCTGTTTGTCGGTGGCGGGCGCGGTAAAGGTGTAGCCTGCGACGTTCAATCCATCGCCTACCTTGTAGGTGTTCGGCAACGGAGCCAGCCCCAGATACTTCTGCACGGAAGGATCGAGGCCGACGTGGAAGGGGTCATTGGCAGCGATGTCGTAGGTGCTGTATGGGGCGGTGGCGTTACCGCTCGCGTCGACCGAGGAGCCGTTCGCTCCGTAGGGCGTGTTGCGGCCACTTTTGACGTAACGGAACTGGCCCTGCTTGGCAAGTGAGGTATACACGTAGCGGGTGACAACGGAGCTGGTGAGGGCGTGGAGAAGCTCGACATTGACGAAAAAGAACGCCTTATCTCTCCAGATAGGGCCGCCGAGTGAGCCTCCGGGAACGTTCTGCACGAACTGTGTGGGCGGCAGACCGGCTGCCTTGGACGAGGCGCTGTTCGCCCGCAGGAAGGGGGACTGGTAAAACTCGAACAGATTGCCATGGAACTGGTTGGTTCCCGAGCGGGTAACCATGAGCACCTGCGCGCCGGAGTTGCGGCCGAACTCCGCGGTGGGGTTCGAGGTGATGACGCGAAACTCGGAGAGCATGTCGGGGTTCTGGTGTGAGGGCGAGGTATTTGAGCCGCCGGAGGAGGTTTCGTTGTCGTCAATGCCGTCGAGAACGTAATTCCAGGCGCGATCACGAGACCCGTTCACAACGATGTCGCCGCCGGGAGCGTTTCCACCATTGGCCACGACGCCGGGGATAAACTGGGTAAGGGCCAGCGGATTTCGCCCTCGGGTGCCGACGATAGGAAGTTGCGTGAGGGTAACGTTGTCGATGACGGCGCCAAAGTTGCCGGAGGACTCGGTCTGAACGAGGTCGTATCCGCCCTGCACCTGGACGGAGTCAGTCGCGCCTCCAATCTCAAATTTGGGGTTGATGCTGGTGGGAACGCCGATGGCGAGGACATTCCCAGTGGAGATGAACTGTTTGAAACCTGCAGCCTCTGCGTGGAGCGTGTAACGCCCGATCTGCAAAGAGTCGAAGGCGTAGGTTCCGGCGGCGGAGGTTTTGGTGGTGTAGCTGATGCCGGTGCCATCATTTGTGGCCGTGATTGTGGCATTGGCAACGACAGCGCCGGAGGCGTCCGTAGCGACGCCGGAGATACGGCTGGTAGTACCTTGGGCCAAGCCCGCAATGGACATAAAAAAGAGTAGGGACAAACAGAGAATTCGCTTCATGTCATTGCTCCTGGAAACAAGGGACATACATATCACTGCTAGGTAGAGAAAAGTGTCATCGTCCCACCACGAAGGCGAGAGACCATCTATCCAACAACTTCAAATCGTGAACAGCAACTCATCCTGGAGTTACAGCATGTCGATCAGCGAGGATCGTGGACCTGACGTTCATTAGCGCACGCACCAAATAGAGATGGATCGTTTGGTTCTGATGGTACAGATGTTCCTGAAATTCATGTAACCTTAACCCGATCCCATACGGGTGTCAAGAAGATTTTCAGTGCCGCGGCAAAATACGTCGCCGATTAATCCTCGCTGATAGCCTGAACTGGGAATATCACCCATTGAGAATGATTGATAGCATCGCATCCAGCGCGGAAGGTGGTCGTATGTCGAGCAGGAAAGAGACTAGGCATTCAGTATTTCAACCCGCCCCACCCTTATCGCTCGATCCGTTGAGCAACAAACGGCAGGACATCATCCGGCCTGTTCTGGAAAGTCCGCGGGAGTTTGTTCTGTTGAACGTGCGGGAGATGGCCCGCCGACTGGCAACGGGGCCAACCACCATCGTTCGCATTGTGCAGGCTCTGGGATTCAAAAGTTACAAGGACTTCCAGCATTATCTGCATGACCTATCTGTCACCAGCGCGACGATTCTCGATAGCATGAACGCTGCCGGCAGCGCAGCACAGAACCCTCGGTTCCTGAGAGACTCCAGGAAGCAAATTCAAGAAAATCTAACGTTCGTCACCGAACATGTCGATCTGCAACAGGTTCTAAAGATTGCTAATCGTATCCATAAGGCGAATCGAATCTTGTTGCTGGGAGGTGATATGGCATCTTCGCTGGTCAATTACATGGACTATCACCTGACCATCGCTGGCCTGCCCGTGATGGCAGCGGTGGCTCCCGGGCGGGCTACACATCTGGCTCGATCTACAGGCGAGGGAGATGTCGTGATCGGCATCAGTTTCCGCCGCGGGCTTCGTATGACGATTGAAGGTATAGAAAGAGCGCAAAAAAACGGCGCCTATTGCGTTGGTATCACGGACTCGACGCTGTCCCCACTGGCTCGCTTCTCTAATGAACTATTCATCGTGCCGATCAACAGTATGTCGTTTGCAGCCAGTTACGTTGCTCCTCTTGCGTTGATAGACCTGATCACAACAGCAGTCGGGACTCTCAGACGCAAACAGGTGGTGGAGCGGCTAATAGAGGCCGATCAGGAACAGAAGCATGGATATCGGTGGTATCAAACAGAGTCATAAGTACAGAGTCGCAAATATTCCACACACATGCAGGATGGTACATATGCCCAAAAGACATTTGCTAATCGAATGCAGCTATAGCGGAAGTATCAGCGTGAATGACGATGCGAACCGCATTCCCTTCAACCTCGAACGAAGCGCCTGTTCCCCATAAACGCTCTTTCATGACACAGCCCTCCAGACCGGTATCGTCTATGGGAACAGTGAACGTTTGTGCTTGATTTCCCTTATTAGTCACTATAAGAACTCGCTCACCGGAGGGTCCCACTGAGCAGCCATGCTGCAGTACACTGCCGCGAACATAAACCAGCAGGTTCCTGTCTGCTCGTAGAAGCTGTTCCTCTCCAGTTTGCAAAGCAGCATGTGAACTCCGGAGATCGAGTAGCCCCTTGACCCAGCGATGCATATCCTCTTCGGCAGGCGTTCGCGAGGCAACAACAAATGCGTTCGGTTGAGCTGTCTTCGGCTTGCCGCTAATGTCCTTGGGAAAGCCGCCAGGAAAGTCACGACGATTATCCGGGTCCACTCCTCCTGTCATGGCAATCTCATCACCGGCATAAATCTGGGGCATTCCCCGCATGGTTAAAAGTACGACAAAAGCTAACTTAAACTTGGCCAGTGTAGCTCCCGGCTCGCTCATGAACCGCGTCGTGTCATGGTTTCCCAGAAACGGAACTAGCCGTTCAGGATGGGGATACAACGCATCCAGCCCCCATACATCAGACAGTTTCGACATGGGCGCATCGCGCAGAAAGACATCGCGCAATGCGAAGTAACTGGGAAAGTCGAACGGCGTATCCAGGTCTGTATCCACTCCATTTCGCGTGACCCCGCCGGCAAAGGAGGAGGTAATCGTCGCATCCTTGTTGAACACCTCACCCACTGCCGCCAGATGAGGATAGAGCGCATGAATCTGACCAAGATATTGGTGCCAGAACTCTCTGCCCACATAAGGAAACGTGTCGAGGCGAAGACCATCCAGCCCAGCCTCTTCAATCCACCACACGGCATTCTGCGTTAGGTACTGCGCGACTGCGGCGTTTTCCTGATTCAAGTCAGGAAGAATATTTGCGAACCAGCCTTCGGTTACATCGCGCTGCGTGCGCCACGGCGCGTGCGGATCGGTCAGCGGCTGGAAGTCGCCCTGTGCGACACGATGATGCTCCTTTGTTCCATGAAACCAGTCTGGCTCCGGTGGATCATTCACCCAGACATGCGCGGGCCCTACGTGATTCGGAACCGTGTCCAGCACCAGCTTCATTCCGCGTTTGTGCAGTGCATCCGCCAGCATCTTCAGGTCTGCAAGCGAACCGTAGTGCTCATCCACGGCATACATGTCCGTCGCGCCATAGCCGTGATAGCTTTCATCTTCGTGGTTCTGATAAACCGGCGTGATCCATACGGTTGTCACACCTAGTTGCTGCAAATAATCGAGATGCTGCATTATGCCGCGCAGGTCTCCGCCATGCCACCCGCGCGGCTTCGATCGATCAACTCCGCCATCGTTTGAAGGATCGCCGTCGGCAAAGCGGTCGGTCATGATCAGATACATCACGTCCTTTGAAGAAAAGCCTGCGAAGCCATCGCGACCTTTGCTACGTGTTGCAAAGGTAAACGGCAACGCCGCTCTTCCACTGGCGTTCCGCGCCACAATGGAGATCGTCTCCGGTTTCGCGGGCGAGGTACTCAACCATAACTCCGCCCAATGTCCGTTCTCCGAAACATGCACCCGCTGCAGATGTAATGCCTTATCGCTCAAATAGAACTGCGCATCTTGCAGATGCTCGCCCTGCACCAGCAGCATAGGCTTAGGCATTGCCACCCACCAGTTTGGCGGATCAACCTTCGTCATTCGCGGAGGTTCTTGCGCGTTTGCAATCAGGGACACCATCAGCAGAACTGCAATTGTGACGCTCCTCTCAATCCATCGCAGGGGGCTTGCGAGACGCTTTATAGGCACAACGATCCTTTCCTTGAAACTCGACTGTAGCCTGCTTCAGAAATGCGAAGCGCCGTATGGAGATAGTTGACCATACGACGCTCACCCTACAGGCAAGTTAGAAGAGGAGACGAATCGCCATCTGTAGCTGGCGCTCGCTGTACTGCCGGGTTGCGGTGATGTGGCCAAAGTTCCCGTCCGTGGTATAGCTGTCCGGATTCTGGAACTGTGGCGTATTGGTGATGTTGAAGCTCTCAGCACGCAACTCCGTTGCAAACCGCTCCGTGAAATGCAACGTTTTGAACATGGAAACGTCTCCCTGAGCGAATCCCGGACCGAAGACCGAGTTGCGTCCGATATTGCCCTCGGAACCCAGTGGAGTTGCCTTGATGTTGGACGTATTGAACCATAGCCCAGAGATGCTGTGCGGTAGACCTATAGGACCGGTTACAGTAGCCCGCGGGCTATAGCTTCCGCCATACTGCGGCGTCACAATCGACACCGGAGTTCCCGTCTCTGCCTGCACGATGGCATTCAACTGCCATCCTCCAGCAACGAGTTCCAGAGCACGGTTCCAGTTCTTGCCGAACATCTGACCGTGTCCAAAGGGCAGATTGTAGAGCGCGCTTGCCACAAACACGTGCCGCTGATCCAGTGACGAATTCCCTTTATTGATGCTGGCATTGAAGGCATACAGCGGACTCACTGCGTAGTAGCCGAGATACCCGTCGGAGTCATCAATGTTGTGCGACCAGGTATACGAGGTCGTCAGCGTCAGATTGTTGCTCATGCGATGGTTTAGTTGGGTCTGAAGCGAATTGTAGTGCGAGGTTCCATTGTTGAACTGTGCGATCACCTGCCCAAGATTCGGGAACAGCACAGGCGCGCCGCCCATGTGCACAGTGTTGTAGTTATAGCCGGTCGCCAGATGGTCGCTCTTGTTGCCGACAAAGGCGAGAGTAAACACGGTTGCGGTCCCAAACTGTTGCTGGAGCTGCAGGTTGTACTGCTGCACCGTAGGAATCTGATTATTGCGGTTCGTGGTGAAGATATTGACGCCAGCAGGCGGCGAGTTCGGGTTGAAGTTAGGATATCCAGGCAATGGAAGTGGGTTGGTTGCCAGACGGTTGTCGTTATTGTTCATCGGAGCCTGTCCGGTGAAAGTAATGCGATAGCCCTGGGCAGCGGTGTAAGCTACGCTGCCCCCAAACGGCGCCTGTTGGCCAAACTGATTATCAATGCCACCACGATCAAGAAAGTAGAACATCCCGTATCCGCCGCGAAGCACCGTCCGGCCTGATCCGTAGACGTCGTACGCAAAACCCACACGCGGAGCAAAGTTGTTGTAGTCCGTGTTGACCAGAGAGCGCGGCACGCCGTTGACGCCCGCCAGATCAATCACTCCTGTAGTCATGTTGAGAGCCGACTGGCGATTATGCTCCTCCGTTGGATACGTAATGATGTCGTAGCGCACGCCCAGATTGAGGGTCAGCCGTTGGTTGACCTTCCAGTCGTCTTGGGCAAACATGCCGACCTCATAGTTACGAGTTCCAAAAAATCAACTCTGCGCTCCAATGCTGTAGTTGTCGATAAAGCCGACCAACAACTCTGAGGGCTCGTAGCCGGTAAAGTCTCCCTGGCCGATGTTGAAGTATCCTTTGCCCGAGATGGGCCGGAAGAAAGAGACATCGCGCCGGATAGCATTTCCGCCAAACTTGAAGGAATGATGGCCGTGGATGTAGCTCACCGAATCGAGTAACTGATAGGAATTTTCGGGAACAGCATACAGGCCATAGTCGCCCGTGTATTCGAGATTGCTATTACCGCCGATCAGGGCTCCTCCACCCAGGTTGGCATTGCGGTTCGCATTCACGATCCCCAGATTCGCGGAGATGGGAATGCCCGAGAACACAGGAGCGTTAGTGAAGGTGTAACGGTTGTAACCCGCGCGAAACTCATTCAATAAGTTCGGGGTAAAGGTGTGGGTCTCGCCGATAGCAATGCCACGGGCATGGGTGGTATTGGCACCCGAAGCGAAACCTGCGGGCAGCGTGGCAAACTCTGAGGTACGGGTAAATTCGCTCTGGTCGTAAGCGAAGCGCGCAAACGCCGTATCGTGTGCGCTCGCGTTCCAATCCAACCGCACATCGAACGTGTTGTAGTGGGTGACCTGCCGCCGGATCGTGCGGTAGTTGTTCTGGG
Organism: Acidobacteria subdivision 2 bacterium RH1 MAG20; assembly: GCA_002197545.1. The sequence continues at coordinate 13,244 of NFUO01000430.1, forward strand.
TGCCGTTGGCTGTGCCCGAAACATTGGGCAGAGGATAAGCATTGAAGTAGTTCACCGCTGCGGAGTTCAGGCGGTTAGTGGGAATGATGTTGCCTGCAAATGGCGCGCAGGTCAGTGGATCATAGATAGCTCCATTGACGACCGTCGCGGGCTTGCAGACTGTAGGTGGGTTGGTGCTGCCCTGGCCGAGCAGTTCGGAGAAGTTACCTGTCCGCATCAGGGCCGTAGGGACCGTCAGGATCTGTGCATTCAGCGGCGTATTCTCGCGGTAACCCTGATAATCGCCGAACAGGAATAGTTTGTCGTGAATCACAGGGCCGCCGATCGAGCCGCCGAACTCATTCCGTTTGAAAGGCTGTGCCGCCGCTTTAGAAGCTCCAAAAAATCGGTAGTTAGGGTTGGCATCGAACAGGCTGGAGCGAGCAAACCAAAAAGCTGACCCGTGGATGTTGTTGGTGCCGGACTTAATCGATGTCTGAACAATAGCGCCGCCCGCTCGCCCAAACTCCGCGGGAGCTACCGACGTGTTTACCCGGAACTCCTGGGTGCCCTCGATGTTAGGGAAGAATACCAGCGTGTTTACCAGCGCCTCATTGTTGTCGAGGCCATCCAGAATGTAGTTGTTCGCCTGCTGGCGAAGTCCGTTGGCGGAGACTGCTCCGCCGCCGCTCTCCTGATTGCGAAACGTCTCGGCATCTCCATTGACACCCGAGGCCGAACTGCCATACTGGCCGCGGGTCACGCCCGGGACCAACAGCGCCAGTTGGGTAAAGTTACGGCCATTCAACGGAAGTTCCGTCACCTGCCGTCCCTGGACCACTTCGCCGATGGAGGATGTCGCCGATTCAACCAGCGGAGCGGCGGTTGTGACCGTCACCTCAGTATTTGCCGCGCCCGGCTGAAGTTTGAAATTGAGCGCCTGGACCTGGGAGACATCGAGTACAAAGTTTTGTACTTGGCTTGCGAAGCCCGGGTCCGTCACTACCGCCTTGTAATTGCCTCTCGGCAGGGCGGCTACAGTGAAATTGCCACCGGAATCAGCGGTAACAGTGTGTGCCGCGCCCGTATCGGTGTTCGTGATCGTAACGGTTGCACCTGGGACAACCGCACCAGTCAGATCCGCAACCGACCCCTGTATGCGGCCAGTATCCGTCTGCGCATGCATCACTCCGCTCAATCCAAACACTATGCCGATTATCAGAAGCGCTTTGCTGAGGTATCCGGACATAAACTTCATCTGAAGATTTCCTTTCATACTCATACAGCCTCCAAGTGCATTCATCCACCATCCTGTTTTCATTGAAATCAGGCCGCAGTCTGAGCTGCGTGGAGAACCATTGCCTCTATCGATAGATCACTGCAATGCTTGCGTTCACCTTTTTCGTTCAATTCTTCATCCTCAGACAAGCTATTTCATTTCATAAACATAACTTCGTTTATCAACTCGCGTTTCCCCCTGACGACACTCATGACAACGTGATAAATTCGTCCCGAGAGGTATTGGTTCGATGGCCCCGTCAATCGAGAGTCCGTCCAGAGTGACCTTTGGACTCTTCGAGGCTGACCTGCAGAGTGGCGAGCTTTGGAAGGCTGGCAAGCGGATCAAGATCCAGAGTCAGCCCTTCAAAGTCCTAACGATGTTGCTCGAACATCCCGGCGAGGTCGTCTCCAGAGAAGATCTGCAACTACGTCTCTGGGGCAAAGACACCATCGTCGATTTCGAACACTCTCTCGGCACCGCTATCAATAAGATCAGGGAAGCGCTCGGGGACTCCGCTGAAAACCCTCGCTTCATTGAGACGCTGTCCCGTCGGGGCTATCGCTTCATCGCTCCGGTCAGTTATCCCGCGATATCAACTCCGATCACTGCTCTGGCCAGCGCTGCCCTATCTGAGTCCAACATCCAGCCGCAAGTTGCCTCCGCCAACCTACATCCCCACAAGGAGCGCACTCCGCTCCGTATTTTTTTCTACGCAATTGCCGGCGCTATCGCACTCGTTGCGGCGCTCGGCATCGGTATCGTCATCGGCAACTCTCGCGTATCCACCACGCCAGCGCGCATCACACAAATCACCCACAACGGGCGCATCGCACCCGGCGCACCCTCGATGGAAAGCCTGCCCGCTACCGCAACCGACGGCGTTCGCATCTTCACTTCCGTCATCGAAAATGGCCGCGCCGTCCTGTCGCAGGTCTCCATTGCCAATGGTGATGTTCTTCCACTCTCCGTGCCCAGCGAGATCGCCGCGCCCTCGCTGGGCGATCTCTCGCCCGACGGCGCAAAACTCCTTCTACGCAACCATTTGTCCCCGGAATCTGAACAGGCGCTCTGGGTTATTCCCGTCGATGGCGGCAGCGCTCTCCGCGTCGCCAATATCCTCGCCCACGACGCCACATGGATGCCCGACGGCGACGGCATTCTCTACGCCGCTGGCAATCAACTCTTCGTGACCCATCTTAAAGATGATGCCTCCACTACCATCGCCACCTTACCCGGCCGCGCCTTCTGGCTACGCTGGTCCCCCGATGGCAAGCTCCTCCGCTTCACCATCATCGATCCCATCGCCCATACCGTGTCCCTGTGGGAACTAGCCGCCGGCAGTCGCTCCGCACAGCCTGTCCTGCCAAAGTGGAGCAACCCAGCCTCTGACTGCTGCGGCACCTGGACCGCTGATGGTAAGTATTTCGTCTTCCAGTCCGCGCATGACGGTAGCGATGACCTCTGGCGCCTGCGCGGCAAATCTACCTCCGACCCCATCAAGGTCACCAACGGCCCGCTTCGCTACGAAGCTCCCCTCGCAGCTCGCAACGGACATCGCATCTTCTTCCTCGGTCTCGATACCCAATCGGAGCTGCTCCACTACGCCGCTGACAGGAGAGAGTTCGCCCCTGAAAATAACTTTCTCTCGCTGGCCAATCGCGTCGATTTCTCCCGAGACCGACAGTGGGTCGCCTGGACCGATGCGCAAGGTCGTCTCTGGCGAGCCCGTATTGACGGTTCGGAAGAACTGCAACTCACTCCCGATGCCATGCAAGTCTTCCTTGCGCATTGGTCGCCGGACGGCAGACAGCTCGCGCTCATGGCGCGCGAACCAGGTAAAGCCTGGCACATCTACTCCATTCCGGCGGACGGCGGCAGCCCGCAACTACTTCTTCAGGAAGATCGCAATGCCGCCGACCCCGGCTGGTCGCCCGACGGCAACTCGCTGGTCTTCGGTCGCGTCCCCGATCTGATGGGCAAAGAAAGTGGTCCCCGCGCCATTCAGGTCCTCGATCTCCGCACCCACGCCATCACCACACTACCTGGCTCGGAGGGCCTCTTCAGTCCACGCTGGTCTCCCGACGGGCGTTACATCGCCGCCATCTCCTTCGATCAACGCAAGCTGATGCTCTTCGACGTTGCTACCCGGACCTGGCGGCTGCTTGCCGAGACCAGCGTTGCTGATCCGGTCTGGAGTGATGACAGTACAGCCATCTATATACATGCCTTCATGGCTCCTACCCAACCGATCTATCGTGTCGACATTCCCAGCGGCCATCTTGAACAGATAGCCGATCTGGCCAGCTTCCGCAGCGGCGAAGCAGCCGACTATTTCTTCTGCGGCATCACCCCGGACAACGTGCCTCTGGTCCGCGCACGTTCCTCAACCGGCAACCTTTATTCCCTCGATCTGGACGCGAAATAACTCGTACTGTCTCCGCAGCGATTCAAAATTTCTGCTATATCACACATTCCTAATCACTTATAAGTTGATTGAGAAATGGTGGAGAGAGGGAAACCCTTGCATTGCGGCGATTAATGCGAATGCGGTTCCTTTACACCATGAGCTTCCTTCGCCTGCGCATTCTGTTGTGCTGCATTCTGATCGTTTCCGGTTTCTCCGGCCTGCGAGTCTCAGCTCAAAGTCCAACTATCACGACGCAGGTCATCCAGCTCAAGCCTCTTCCCAACGGCATTCGAGTCTCAAGTCACGGCACTATCCTGCGGGTCTACACGGGGGCGAACTGTCATGGTGACATCTATCAGGATGACGGCAAAACCTTTGCCTACCGGTTCGGCCAGTTTTTCCGTCGACATTTCACTTGCGAAGTCACTGCCAACCATAACCTCGTCATCCACATCGGAGCGGCACAAGGCAGCTTCACTCCCTGGTGGAACCAGCTACGCATCGAGGCTTTAGGTTGGACTCCTATATCGAAAGAGCTGACCTTTCCAACCGGAAAACTCTCCTTGAAACAAGTCGGCAACGCCTGGATCGCAACTGTCCCGAAACCGCCCGCAATCGCAGCTATGGATTTGACGCTCGAATAACTCACTGACACTGTGCGGCGGTGCGCGACTTTGTTTCTGATTCGCCAGAGCGACCCTTGATAAACCTCACACCACTTCTAAAAATTAAAGTTCATTTCCAGAAAGATGCTTCGGTTGCCGGCCGTCGAAGGCCCAAAGAAGCCCCCTGCGAGCGATTGCGACTTGCCAAAGAAGGGAGAGGTCAGGGTGCCATTGGGTGCGCCAAGGTTCTCATGGTTGAAAATGTTTTGCCCAAACGCGATGAACGTGAGATTGTATTTGCGCGGTGTTGTGGCATCTATGCGTCCAGGGCCTTGATTGCCGCTTAGTCCGCGACCTCCAAGTCCACCACCATGCCCGCCACCACGAGGCCCGCCGCCACCGCCACCGCCAACACGGGGGCCAAATCCGATGACCTTGCTGATGCGCAGGTTGAGGCTCAGATTGGACGGCCCCGTGCCGAGGTTGTACGGGACGATCGTCTCGCTCGCGCCATTGGGGCTGGTGAGCGGATTAGGATCGAGACACCCATAGCGCGTCGACACGGCATTTTGTTGACTGCAACTGGCCGCGTAAGTTGCGCGCGCGTTGTATTGATTGTTACCCGTCAGGTCCTCCCCCGTTGTAATGTTGTACGGGGTTCCGGAGTTGGCAGAAAGAAACGGCGCAAACGATAGCTGCCACGGCGCTGTGATATTTCCCAGAATGACAAAACGATGACGGATGTCGAAGCTGGTGCGTCCGTAATCAAATCCAGGATCGCCCGCGACGGATGGGGTGTAAGTGACCCCACTCGTATTTCCCTTAGCATCGTTGTAGGTATAAAAACTGAAGATGCTAAACCGCGGGTAGCGGGCCGTGATCGAAGCAATGATCTGATTCTGACGGTAGACACCGCCTGATTGATATTGCATGTTATTTTCAGTGGGGATGGAGATGGGTGTCGTTGGATAGGTCTTGGACTGAATATTTTCACTGGGGAAATTGCCTGCTGCGCTGACATTATTGGTGAGATACATGTGGACGCCACGGCTATAGAGATACGTGATGTTGCCGGTCATCACCTTGCTCAACTGCTGATCGATGCCTATTGCACCCTGCATATCATTCGCCGCATGGAAATGAGGATCGAGCGAGTAGCCGGTGGGAGCCACGGCGCTGGGAGAGCCGGAGAAGTCGGTCACAGGTTGGTTTGGATTATAGAAATTTGGATTGACGATAGTAAATCCCTGTTGATTGGGCGTCTCTGACGATCCAAGCGGCACAAAGTTATTGTGAATTGCCTGGATGATGTAAGGCGTACCTTGTGTCGATCCAAAACTGTTGGGCACTGTAAACCGCTGGTAGAACCAGCCGTAGCCAGCGCGCAGCACCGTCTTTGGCTGTTGATTTTTGCTTCGCTTGCCAAGCGCGTAGGCCAGTGTCATGCGCGGCGCCCAGTCACTCTTATCGTTGATGCGGTTCTGCGTCTCCCAGCGCACTCCGTAGCTGAAGGTAAAGCGATCGTTCACCTTCCAATCATCCTGATAAAAAAGTGCCGCATCAAAAAGAATGGCACGTGCTACGGACTTGTTGATGAGGGTGACAGTATATTGCTGTGGCTTACCCGCCAGGTAATCTGCTGTCGTATTGAAGACATACGCACTGTTCGAGCCTCCGTTTGTGTAGTTCGTATCGCGATAGGCGCGCAGGCGTGTCCCGAAGTTAAACGAATGCCTACCTTTGGCTGCTGCAAAATAATTCTGGAATTCGTAGTCATCCTGATGGTCCTCAACCGTGCCCGAGCCACTTCCTCCAGTGGTGAAGGCGCCCTGCACCGACACCCTTGGCAAGTTAGATTGCGGCATTTGCTGATTGCGAATGCGACGGTACTGGAAGCGGATGTCGTCAACGAGATTCTTGCCTAACACCAAACTATCGCTCACCTGGATCGTATTTTCGAAACCGTGTGTGTTGTACGCCTGTTCAGGCAAACTCAACGCGCTAAGGCCCGCGTTCGACTGCACTGCTCGATAGAATTCATCACGAAGCGTAAGCGTATTTGATTTGCCAAGCTGCAGATCTAAACGCGGACTGACATCAATTCGCGAACTGGGATTGGCAATCGCTTCGTTCAGCGTCTCAGTTGTATCCGCTGGATTGATGGCATCTACTATGCTCTGGTTTTGGTTGTTGCGGGCAAAGACGCTCACGAAGTAAGAGCTGCTTTTATTGATCGGGCCGCCAACACTGCCATTGAGGTTGTAGGAGTAGTAACTTGGCTGTTGGATCGGCGGTTCGCCGGGTTTGAGGTTCGAATTCAGGATAGGGTCCTGAGAGTTGAACGACGACTCATTGCCACGTGCCTCCACCCGCCCGTGTAGTTTGTCAGTACCAGGTTTGGTGAAGATCTCGATGCGCCCATATCCCAGCCGATCGAATTCCGCAGAAAATGGGTTTTGATTAATGCGGATCTCACGGATTGAGGACTTCGGAGGAAGCTGTCCGCCGGTGAAGCCGTCAATATAAATCTCCCCGCCGTTCGGGCCCGCCGCCGGTCCGGCTAACGCCTGCAACTCATTTTGCAGTTCGTCGGGATCGTCGGAGAGAGCATCAAGATCCTTGCCCTTAATGACGATGGCATTCGCATTATTTTCCGGACTGGTATCCACCGTGGTGGTCTCCGAATCCACCTGCACCTGCTGCTTTTCGACCTCGATTTGGAGTTTGACATCGAACTGCTTGCTCTGGCCGACAGTAAGAGTGACGGCCTTGGGTGAGGAAGTAGCGAAGCCGTTCGCGCCCGCGATCACAATGTAAGTCCCGGCAGCAAGATTACTCGCCTGATAGGAACCCCCACCGTTTGAAGTAGCCGTTGTGACAGCATGCCCGTCGGGCGTGGTTATTTGGACAGTTGCATTCGTGATGACTGCGCCGGTGGGATCAGCGATCGTGCCACGGATAACACCGTTTTTCGTTTGCGCAAACGCAGTGAGAGCGAATACCCAAACCAGCATAGTAAAAGGGGGAAAATACCGAAAAATTAACTTGTCACTCACAGTGCTCCCTGACAACTACGAAATTGAGGACCAATAACCTCCTCTTCCATCGAGCCGTACATTGAGTTAGTTCGTAGCATCCTGCGGCAAATAATCGACGACGCAGGTCTTGCTCGTTTCTCAATCAATTGAAGGTGCAAAGCAGTCTGTGTTTTATTGGATAAATGTCTCAAATCGTCCAAGGGCAAACGTTCTACTGGCCGTGGATAATTGCGTTATGTGCCGGTCGGCGCACGCTAAAGTCGATATCGTGGCTGCACTGCGCCGTTTATCGCAAGCAAATCCAATCGCCTTATCTTGACGAAATCGGGCCGCCATATGATCCGCGAAGCCCTATATTTAGTAACTAAGACGTCCTGCTAAATAAAAAGTCTCAAGATGTTCTATTAAATTTAAACGGGCTTTTCGCTTCCATTCCAATGATCGGCATCCTGAAGCCATGATTTCGTTACATTAACTTTTCTTCTGAATAATATGTTAGACATTACTCAGACAATATGAAGGGCTATGCATTGCAAAGCGCGCTTTCTAAACTGGTCGCGTATTGTAAGACCGGACTTGAACGAGGCATTTGAAGGAGTAATAACGATGAAAGCTCTGGTTAAGGCTCGCGCGCAGCGTGGTCTATGGATCGAAGAAGTACCCGAACCGCAGATAGGCATCAACGATGTCAAGATTCGCATACTCGCTACGGGAATTTGCGGAACCGATCTGCATATTTACGAGTGGGATAGCTGGGCTCAAAAAACAATTCCTGTTCCCTTGGTCATCGGACATGAGTTTGTAGGTGAGATCGTTGAAACCGGTTCGAATGTTACTGACTTCCAGATTGGCGATCGCGTCAGTGGGGAGGGACATGTCGTGTGTGGTAGATGCCGGAATTGTCTGGCAGGAAGGCGTCACCTGTGCGCGCATACGCAAGGGGTAGGCGTCAATCGTGCAGGTGCATTTGCAGAGTATATTGTTCTGCCGATGACGAACATCTGGCGACATGCCGCGGATATTCCACTCGAAGTAGCAGCCATCTTCGACCCATTTGGAAACGCGGTGCACACAGCATTGGCCTTCCCCGTTCTGGGTGAAGATGTTCTTGTAACGGGAGCCGGTCCTATTGGCATCATGGCAGCCGCAGTTGCAAGGCATGCCGGTGCACGTAACGTAGTCATTACAGATCTTAATCCGTATCGTCTGGAGCTGGCGAGATCGGCTGCGAAGGTGACCGAGGCTATCAATCCTCAACAGACCTCCTTAGAGCACATCCAGACGCGGCTCGGAATGCAGGAAGGCTTTGATATCGGTCTTGAGATGTCAGGCAACTCCCATGCATTTCGGGATATGCTGGCGAACCTAAGCCATGGAGCCAAAGTCGCCATGCTTGGCATCCCGTCGCCGTCCGAGATGTCGATTGATTGGAGCAAGGTGATCTTCAATCAGTTCACCATTCGCGGCATCTATGGACGCGAAATGTACGAAACCTGGTACAAGATGACGGTCATGCTGCAATCCGGCTTGGATATTAGCAAGGTGATCACTCACCGGATGCCCTGGAATCAGTTTGAAGAAGGCTTTGAGGTGATGCGTTCCGGTAATTCAGGGAAGGTCATCCTTGACTGGCAGAAAGTTTCTTGAAGACGAGTTCCTGGAGCATGCGATCGCATAGCAAGACACGGCATTACTTTAGCTGGTTCTGCCATCAGCGCAACCCCCTCATTGGTCTCCTTAAAAACAGCAGATACTCGAAACGAAAGATGGACAATTTTCCTTATTGCTTCCTGCAAGTACGGCAGTATGAATATTCTTTGATAATGATGTCTCCCGTCAGCGCGCGTGCAGGAGAAGCCTACCGAGTCAAATTTGCGTGAACCTAAAGTCGATCTTGCAAACCGCAGCTACTGATAAAGGAGACTTGCGAATGAACAGCATTTCTGGTGGGATTGGCCGCCGCGAGTTTTTAAGAAATGGCCTGGCTTTAGGCGCTTCATCTTCCATCGGTTCCTTCGCGCAAGCTTCCGCCATAGTGGCCACTGGGAATGACCGCGAATACTGGATCGAAGTGGCCACGCGGATCTCCGGCCCAGTTCTGCGCGCCCTGAGTGAAAGAAGGTTGAAAGCCACCATGCCGGTGGAAGCTCCACAGAGCAATGTGGAGGATCGCAAACAATATACCTATCTGGAAGCGCTTGGGCGTCTGCTAACCGGACTCGCTCCTTGGCTCGAGTCAGGCGCTGACAGTGGAGCAGAAGGAAAGTTGCGGCTGCAATATGCCGAGTTAGCGCGTAAGGCAATTCAAGCAGGCACCGATCCAGGTTCCCCCGATTTTATGAACTTCAATAAAGGGCAGCAACCAGTAGTGGACGCGGCTTTTTTGGCGTTGGCGATTCTTCGCGCACCAACGGAATTGTGGCAGAAGCTGGATAAGAGCGCTCAGCATCATGTTATCGAAGCGCTCCAGTCGTCCCGCGTGATTCTCCCCGGATATAACAACTGGCTGCTCTTCTCTGCGATGGTCGAAACCGCACTGTCGTTTATGGGAGTATGGTGGGACCCGATGCGGGTGGACTATGCCATTCGATCACTTGATAGCTGGTACAAAGGGGACGGAATTTACGGAGACGGGCCACACTTTCATTGGGACTATTACAACAGCTTTGTTATACAACCGATGTTACTGACCATCCTTGACGTAATCTCCAAATCCTCCCCTCAATGGAACCATTTCCAACCGATGATGCTGGCTCGTGCGCAGCGCTATGCTGCCATTCAGGAGCGGCTGATCAGCCCCGATGGCACATTTCCTCCGATTGGCAGATCGCTATGCTATCGTTTTGGGGCATTTCATCTGCTTTCAGAAATATCGCTTCGACGACAGCTTCCGGAGGGCATTGCGCCGGAGCAAGTTCGTTGCGCTCTCACTGCGGTCATGCGCCGCATGATCGACGCGCCGGGCACCTTCGACGCCCATGGCTGGTTGAAGGTCGGATTTTATGGCCATCAACCGGCGATTGCCGAAAGCTACATCTCCACGGGAAGTTTGTATCTCTGTTCGGCTGCGTGGCTTCCACTGGGACTGCCTGCGACCGATCCGTTCTGGGCCGGCGAGGCCAAGCCCTGGACCTCCAAAAAAGTTTGGAGCGGAGAAGATGTGAAAGCTGATCACGCAATCGATGGATAAAACAATCGCCGTAAATCTTTGAACATCCGCTTGTTTTTAGGGAATATATATATGGCGGAGAGGGAGGGATTCGAACCCCCGATAGTCTTGCGACTATGTCTGATTTCGAGTCAGGTGCATTCAACCGGGCTCTGCCACCTCTCCGCATCGCCAGCATTACCAGTCTACCGGCGAAGGCCATCTCTTGCAATGTCATAGCTACTTCCTTCAGTCGCAAGACGAAAGCTGATCTCCAGCCTCTTCCTTATGCTTGCCGGGCCAGCACCAGCGTAATATCGTCCGGCTGCTCTTCCGCGCCGATCCACGCATCAAGCGCCTGCATCACCTGGGTCGAAATCACATGCAGCGGCTGATCGCGATACCGGCGCACCACCTCCATCAGCCGCGCTTCTCCAAATTCCCCAAAGTCATTCTCCGGCTCAGTCACTCCATCCGAGTAAGCCACCATGATATCGCCCGACCGCATCTGAAAACGGTCCTCGTCATAGTGCATCCCGTCGATCAGTCCTACGACGGTCCCTCCCTGGTCCAGCCTGCGAATCGCTCCATCTCGTCCCAGCACCAGCGGCGGCAACTGTCCTGCATTCGAATACGTCAGCATGGCCGAAGCGGTGTCATAGTGTGCCAGAAACAACGTCGCATACTTCTCCGGCTGTGTACTCCGATAGAGATGCCGGTTCAGCAGCGAAAGAATGCGCCCCGGCGACTGAAACAATTCATCGCAGTCTCCCCCACGCTCATCTCGACTAGCCAACAATCCCGCCAGCGTTGACTCGCTGTACACCAGCTCCTCACTCGCAAACCGGTAAGCCCGTACAGCCGAGTGCAGTGTCGCCATCAGCAACGCCGCAGAAATTCCCTTCCCGCTAATGTCGCCAATCGCAATCCCAACCCCAGTCTCTCGTCGGCCAGGCACTCCTTCATGGGCCTCTTCATGGAAGATCAGGAAGTCGTAATAATCTCCACTCACCGACCGCGCCGGACGGCAGACTCCATGCAACTCCAGACTCGCCAGACTGGAGACATGGTGTGGAAACAGGTTCGCCTGCACCTCCTGCGCGATGGAAATTTCGCTCTGCAAACGCTCCTTCTCTTTCTGCTCTTCCAGCAGCCGCTGCAGCGATCCAGTCATCTTGTTGAACGACCGGCTCAACTCCGCAAGCTGATCATCACGGCTCACACCAATCCTGTGACTCAGCGCGCCTCGATCAATCTCCTTCGTCGCTTCATAAAGGTCCGCAACCGAAGCCGTGATCGTCCGGCTCACGCGAATCGCCATGATCAACGCCAGCAGTTCAATCAGCGCAAAAACTACGCATAATGCAATCAGACCATCCCGGTATCCGCTCGTCAGCACTCCGCCCAGCGATGCGCCAAAGAGCTGCTTGTAAAGCAGTGACGGCCGCGAATCCACCTCAATCAGAATATTGTCGTGGTCCCCTGAACCCCAGTCGGTCATCGACGTCGTCGATAAGAATCTCACCCGGACGTCCACAAAATTTGCGCCCTGCAGTTCACTTCCACCCACAACGCCTTTGGATTCACCCGCCGCTTCAATGCCACCGGCACGCACTGGCTTTGATCCTTTGCTAACAATAGTTACGTCCCCGCGCCCATCGGCAATACTTCCCAGCTTCTCCGGAAACAGAACGGCACGCCCCAGTCCGTCCGCAATCGAATCCATGAGCTCGCCATCGATGGCCCTGCTGCTTACCAGGCTGAGCATCCGCCCGTCCGCCAACCGCCTCTGGTGCTCCACCACGAGATACAGGTCGCTACCATCGAGCACAAGGCCGTGAAACTCTCTTCCCTTTAACTGCGCCGCCCACGGTGGCAAGCCCAACGGAGTCTTCCCCCCAATCGGCTCCAACGCCATGGACACTCCATCGACAAATGCCTTCGTCTTCGGGTGCGGTCCTACCTGTGCCACGTCGAGTCCAGTCGCCCCAGCCCTCTCCTGCATCTCCTCCGCCGACGGTCTCCCTTGCAAAACCTGAGCAATCAGGTCCGCGCGATGCGCATTCATGCCTCTCATCTGATTTAGCTCCGCCTGCAAGCGCGAGTCCACCAGATGGATCGCAAACTGTCCCGCCGCCACATACGCCGAGATCGACACCAGCGTCACAAACAACACCACCGGAGCCAGTCCAATCAGCAGATACGTCAGCACCAGCTTGTTCCGCAGACTCCATAGCATCCGCCGCCGCACCAGTTGCAAGGCCAGCGGAATCGCCACTATCACCAGCGCAATCCCAACAAAAATCTCCACCACGCTGCAGAACGTCCCCAGCGCACCCGGCAGCAACCGCAGTAACAGCAGCACGCAGAACCACAACGCCAGCCAGAACGCAGCCCCTGCCAGTCCCGTTGGCGGCCGCTTCGCCCAGTCTCCTATCTGCGATTTCACTGCATCCCACATCATCTCTTACTCTCCGCTTCTTGTTGCCGGGCCAGCCGCAGCGTATATCTTGTAGCCGAAAAATGCGCTCCCGCCAGCAGCAGCAGTCCGGAGAGAAACGCCCACATCATCAACCCAACCGAAATATAAAACGGCCCGTACACCGACTGAAAATCCAGCCACGGCAGCGCCTGCATGTACAAGTGCTTCGCGCCCTCCCATAACAATCCAGTCACAAGAGCCGTCGGCAGCACCGCGCGCGCCGGAATCTTCCGATTCGGCAGCATCCAATAAATTAGAAAGAACAGCAGCACGCTGGCAATCCCTGCGCAAATCTTCATAAAGCCATACGCAAAAAAGTCGAACGCCCTGTTCTGTGTATGCCCAAAGAACATCCACGTCAATACCGTTTGCTGCGCTGTGGTAAACATCACCGACACCATCGCCAGCACGCCCACCCCAAGCGCCAGCCCGGCCGACACCGCCTGATTCCGCAGATAGCTCCGGTTCTGCTTCACTCCCCAGACATTATTCAGCGCCACCTCCAGCGGCAGAAACACTCCGGTCGATGTAATCAGCAGCATCACCAGCGAGAACACCTCCGTCCGCTTGTGCGGATGCGCCAGCAGCTGCATATTGCGCATCACAAAATCCTGGCCCGTGGGCAAAAAGCCCTTCATCATCTCAGCGACCACCGTCTCCATGGACCGCGAATGAAAAACCCTCCGGCAAATCGTCAGCAGCAGCACAATAAACGGAAACAGCGACAGAATCGCATTCGCCGCTACGCTGAACGCATACGTATGCACCTCTGTCCGCGCCAGATAGCGAAACAGCGCGACCATCTGCGCCCAGAAACCGCTCTTCGCTACGACCGGCCGCACTTCCTCAATAGGCTTCGGCAGCAACTCCGGCTTTGTCGTCTCTTTCGAAGCAGGCGGCTCAGGGGTAACGGTCTTATCGGGTACGCTAGGGGTCATAGCAAAGTTGCAGCAGCGCCGAAGATTCACCGCCGCTGCCTCCGATGCTAGCAGAGCCGAACCATCTCTTCCCTTTCCTCCGCTAGCCTGCGAATCCGCCCCAGCGCCCACCGCGCACTCTCCGCCAGCACCTCATCTTCACCCATGCTCCACGCCTCCAGTTGCGGCACAAACCTCTCCTCCCCACTGTTCCCCATCGCAATCGCCACATTCCTGTGCAGCCGCTTCTTCCGCGTCCGCTCCACGGGAGACCCCTTGAACCACCGTCGAAACTCCGCTGCATCCATCCCCGCCAACCACTCCAGCGCCGGATTCACCATCTCCCGCCGCGTCATCATCCCTTCCTTCGCCGCCACCGGGGCCTTTCTGTTCCACGGACAGACATCCTGGCAGATATCGCACCCGAACACCTGCCGCCCCATTGCCTCGCGAAACTCCTCTGCAATCGAACCCTTCTTCTCAATCGTCAGATAAGCAATGCACCGCGAAGCATCCATCTCCCGCGGCCCCACCAATGCATCGGTGGGACAAGCATCGATGCACCGTGTACAACTCCCGCAGCGGTCCGCCGCAACCTCCAACACCTCACCCTCCGCCAGCTCCAGCGAAGTAATCATCACACCCAGCAAAAGCCACGACCCCAGCCTCTGATTCAGCACACACGCATTCTTGCCAATCCAACCCACCCCAGCTTTAGCAGCCGCAGCCCGTTCCACCAGCGGCCCCGTGTCGACATAGCACTGCGTCTCGCACGCATAGCGCTCCTGCAAAGCCGCCTCTACCCGCCGCAACCTGCCCAACATCTCATCGTGATAATCCGAAGGTATTAAAGGTTTGTCATTCTGACCCTGAGCAAAGCGAAGGGGAAGAACCCCCGTATTTTGCTCTTGTCTTTGCTGTTGCTTGTTCCTTTGCTCCTCACGAACTTCACCCTCAACAGCGCGCCCGCTCCACGCATACCGCGCAATCCATCCCGTCCCCTTCCCTGCCGGCTCAATCGAAAGCGGTCCATCTCCGTTGTAGTTCACCGCGCAAACGACAACCGACCGCGCCCACGGCATCGCCACCTCAACTCCACTCCGCAGCAAAACGCCCTGCTCATTCCTGCGCTTCAGATACTCCATCTCCCCCGCTCGGCCCGCATCCACCCAATCGGCAAACCGCTCAGCATCCACCCTGCCCACCTCGCTCTCCACCCCACACACAGCCGCCACTCCAGCCGTATCGAACCCAGCCTCAACGGCCTGCATACGAATCCACTCCCGCAACTCACCAGTCCATAACCCCGTCATACCGCACCCGCAAGACATTCCTTCTCATTACAGTCTCGCAAAGTGCAGTGACGCAAGCAGTGTGCTCCATGGTCCGGATTCTCGGACATGGAATGTATCCTGCCCCCCAGATTCACGTCATCTCGACCGGAGCAACGGACAGCTTCATCGTCCGTTGCGGATCGGAGAGACCCCTGTATTCGTCGTTGCCTGTTTTTACGTCGTTTCATCCTTTGAAATTGGCACTCTGCATAGAAGCCTCTAGTTTTTAAAGAGGGTTCCAAATCGGTGCAAATCGGTGTTAAGCCTCTAGCCACCCGCCACCCTAAAGCCGAATCACCACATGCCCCGGACAAAGATTGGTCGCCTCCGCCACCAGCCGCTCCACCAACGCCTCTCCATACCGAGCCACAAACCACACTCCCGCCACCACCCGTTCCTGCGGATGCCCATCCGGAAACACACTCAGCGTAATCGCCGCCGCATGTTTCCCCAGGCTGGCCTCCTTCTGCACCTCAAACGCCGCCGCCATTCGCCGCAGCCGGTTCATCTGGTATTGCATCTTCGAGCCCGAAACCTCCGCTGTCCGCCCCAGCGACTCATCCATCCCACCCATATACTCCACCGCCGCCGACAGCGCCTCATCCAGAGCATTGCCCGCTGCCGCCAGTCGCCGCTTCGCTTCAATCGGCATCGCCCGAGCGCCCAGCCGCAATGCCAACTCCTCCGCCGTCGCCATCGCATCCGGCAACTGCACCTCATGCATCTCCATCACCGTCGCAATCGCAGGCTCCAGCAGCGTCGCACTCAATCGCGTCAGCACAGGAGTAATTCTCCCCAGAATGGCCTCATACAACACCGCGCTCTGCGCAAAATACGCAATCTCCGAAGGACCGCCGATATAGGCCGCCGTCGGCAGTATCGTGTCCTGAAACACCGGTCGCAGCAACGCATTCGGACTCAGCCGCTCCGGCTCGCTCTCCAGAATCGCAATCAACTCCGCCGTCGTATACGAGCGCCCACCAGCCCGCCACTCGCCCTCCGGCGTCCGGCGCAGAGCCATCCGCTCACTCGTCGCTTCATCCACCAAAAACAGCAAACTTCCCCCCGCCGCCACCAGCACCTGCGCATGATATCCCGCAGACACCAGCTCTTCGCTCCGCGCAATCAATGCCGCCTGCAACTCCTCCGCATGTTCAATCGCATATCGCAGCGTGATTGCACCCAGCGAATGAAACTCCCGCGAAGCCGCATCCATCACAACCAATCCCTGCTCAGCGAACAACCGCGCCATTAACCGCGCAAACGCACCCCCCAGAGTCTGCCCTGACGTATAACACTCCTGCAGCGCCTCCCACACCGGAGCAAACCCCAGCAACTCTCCCGCCTGCTCCAGCACCTGCTCGATCTCGTTATTCAGCGCAATCCCGCCAACCTCGACCGCAGCCTTCGTCTTCAATCCCGCCCGCAGCGTCTCCACCGTCGTCTTCGTCAGCATCGAAACCTGATCGACCTCGGCCAGATCATGGTCTTCCGTGGCCAGCCAGAACACCGGCACATGCTCCACACCCGAAATCCGCGTAGCTTCTTTCGCTCGCGCTACCGCCGTCGCAGCTTTTAACAAGGTCATCAACGGGCCGCCAAACAAGCCAACCTGCTGTCCCGTTACCACCGCCCGCGCCCCACCGCGCAGCTTCTCAATATTCGCCATTGCCGCCGCGCCCGCGCCAAACTCCACACTCTGCCGCGCCAGCGCATCCGCCAGATGCCCAGCATCCACCGCCGGACGCTCCGCCCGCATCCACTGCCTCGCAAACGGCTCCGCCCCATACCATCGGCGCACCGGCGCATCCGCTGGACTATCGCCCATGCTCAGATAGCCGCGATAGAGCTGCGACACATGCGGCAAAATCGTAATCGGGTAACACTCAGCGCTCATCGCGGCCAAAATCCTCGTACCGGCAATACACTACGATCCGGCCCAAACCCAGCAGCCACTATCCACCTTACTATCTTCATGTAACGGTTGGATGCCCGACGCCCAACTCTCGATGCAGGATGATAACGTAGCTTTATGGCTACCTCGATAAAAAGACCCGCCGCCACCGCAAAAGTCCAGCCCAAAGCTGTCCCCAACAAACCAAAGACCCCTGTTAAAAAGAAACCCTCCGCTACCAAAGCGACCCTCATCTCCTCAAAGCTCTCCTACAAGGGCACCGTCTTCTCCGTCTA
This sequence comes from Acidobacteria subdivision 2 bacterium RH1 MAG20, assembly GCA_002197545.1. Next base: position 30,626 of record NFUO01000430.1, read on the forward strand.
TACCGACAAGGTCATCGAGCCCGGCTCCCTCACTCCCCACACCCGCGACGTCATCCGCCACAACGGCTCCATCGTCGTCCTCGCCGTAGACGAGTCGAAAAATCCCCAGGACCCCGACATCATCCTCATCCGCCAGTACCGCCACGCTGCCGGCCAGTTCCTCCTCGAGCTTCCTGCCGGACGCATCGAACCCAAAGAAGCCCCCCTCGCAGCCGCCAAGCGCGAGATGATCGAGGAGACTGGCTTTCGTGCCAAACGCTGGACCCCACTCACCAAATACTTCGCCAGCCCCGGCTTCCTCGGCGAATCCATGCAGATCTATCTCGCCCGCGACATCAAGCAAGGCGCCGCCAATCCCGAAGACGACGAGCACATCGAAATCGTCCGCACTCCTCTCTCTCAAGCCCTCGCCCTCATCGCCGCCAACAAGATCCACGACGGCAAAACCCTCATCGGCGTCTCCCTCTACGCCGCCGCACACCGCGAAGGCCGCCTCTAACCAGGCAGCCTTCACCATCAAACGTCATCTCGACCGAAGGCGGCGCTTTTGCCGCCGCGGTGGAGAGATCCCTGTATTTCGCTTTCGTTACAACCTGTGCAGCCTTAAAAGTCGAACGCGAACGTCAAAGCCCGCGAAATCATTGAACAAAAAGCCCCTTCTCCCACTCCGAAAAAACTCCCCACTTCCGGGAAAACTTTACCGGAAAACTCCACACCCAACTCCTGCGTCAGACTCAGATAAGTCGCGGCAACGCGCATCGTTCCACAAAGGGAGTTCGTTCACGTGAGTCAATATAAAGGCACCGTAAAGTGGTTCAACAACGCAAAAGGCTACGGGTTCCTCGGCCGGGATGGCGGGGCAGACGTCTTCGTCCACTACAGCTCCATCCAGCGCGAAGGCTACAAGAGCCTCAAAGAAGGCGACGAAGTAGAATTCGACATCATCGAAGGCAGCAAAGGCCCGCAGGCCGACCAGGTCAGCCGTCTCAAAGAGGCCGTCTAAACGAGATCTTCGCCCGGCCCGCCCATTGCGACGTGCATCCGCATCTCCCGCCGTTGCATACTGACTGAGCAGCCGGGCGAAGAAGATTCAGACATAGAAAGACCGGCTCGCCTCTTTCATGGACAACATCACCATCGCACGCCTGCTCGACGAAACCGCTGCCCTGCTCGAGATCGACGCAGCCGACCCCTTCCGCATCCGCTCCTACCGCCGCGCCGCCGAGGCCGTCGAGCAGCAAACCACCCAGCTCTCCACCCTCATCGCCGAACCCAAACAGCTCCTCGCCATCCCCGGCATCGGCAAAGGCATGGCCGCCAACATCGTCGAGCTGGTCAATACCGGAACCATGCCCCTCCGCGAAGAGCTCCTCCTTAAATACAAACCCACCATGCTCGAACTCCTCCGCCTCCCCGGCATGGGCCCCAAGACCGTAGCCCTCATCTGGTCCGCACTCCAGGTCGCCGACATCGACGCCCTCGAAGAAGCCGCCAAAGCCGGACACCTCAACAACCTTCCGCGCATGGGCGAAAAGTTCACCACCAAGCTCCTCAAGGGCATCGAAGACCACCGCAAAAACTCCAGCCGCTTCCGCATTGATCAGGCCCACGATCACGCCGAGCGCATCTCCGCGCTCATCCGCGCCTTCCCCGGCATCGAGACCATCACCCCCGCCGGCTCCCTCCGCCGAGGCCGCGAGACCGTAGGCGACCTCGACCTCCTCGTCACCGGCCCCGCCTGCGAACCTGATGTAGTCGCCGCCGCAGTCGAGCACGTCGCCACCCTCCCTCTCATCGACAAGCTCCTCGCCAAAGGCCAGAACAAAGTCTCCTTCACCCTCCGCAATAACCTCCAGGTCGACGTCCGCCTCCTCCCCCGCGCCAGCTACGGTGCCGCGCTGCAATACTTCACCGGCTCGAAGATGCACAACGTAGCCCTGCGCCAGCGCGCCATCAAACGTGGCCTCACCCTCAGTGAATATGCCCTCTTGCGTCTCGAAGACAACAAAATCGTCGCCGCAGCCAGCGAAGAAGAGATCTACAATGCCCTCGACCTCGACTACATCCCACCCGAACTCCGCGAAAACTGCGGCGAACTCGAAGCCGCCGCCGCACACACCCTCCCCACACTCATCACCCTCGCCGACATCCGCGGCGACCTTCACATGCACACCAACGCCACCGACGGACGCGACACCACCCGCCAGATGGCCGAAGCCGCCATCGCCCGCGGCCTCACCTACATCGCCATCACCGACCACAGCAAAAATCTAGCCATGACCAACGGCCTCGACGACGCCCGCGCTCTCGCCCACATCCAACGCATCCGCGAAGTCGACGCCGAACTCCAGCAAGACCTCGCAGAACTCACCGAAGCTCTCGCAAAAAACGCTCTACCCGCTAATTCACGTCTTTCAGGCCTTTGGAAACAATTGTCATCCCGACCGGAGGCGGCGCACTTTGCCGCCGGAGTGGAGGGACCTGCGTTTGCCTTCCGCATCCTCCCCGGCATCGAGGTCGACATCCTCGCCGAAGGCCAGCTCGACCTCGACGACAGCACCCTCGCGCAGATGGACATCGTCGTCGCCAGCGTCCACAGCCGCTTCGACCAACCCATCGAGCAGATGACCGACCGCATCCTCCGCGCCATCGAGAACCCGCACACCCGCATCCTCGGCCACCCCACCGGCCGTAAAGTCCTCAAGCGCGACGCCTACGCCGTCCACATCGACCAGATCTTGAAACGGGCCGCCGAACTAGGCATAGCCGTCGAGCACAACGCCTCACCCGCCCGCTCCGACCTCAACGATCTCAACCTCCGCCTGGCCAAAGAACACGGCTGCAAAATCGTAGTCGA
>NFUO01000431.1 GCA_002197545.1 Acidobacteria subdivision 2 bacterium RH1 MAG20
GGTACACTGACTCGCGCTACTCGTATGCCTGGATACAACCGCCCGATCAACTTGTCATCGAGCGTGTCTTTCCGGGTGATTCTGGTGGCCTTGCGGGTCACTTTTCCAGCTTCGTCGATCTTCAACTCGAGAATGAGTCTCCAATCCTCTGCCGCATCTTGTGTCCTGTTCGCTGTCATTGTTTTCTCCTCGCTTGTCTGGCGCTCGAGACGACCGGGAGAACTGGCTGTCCCAGTTTGTCTCCCTTCTCTCCTGGCGCCCTTGTTAGGGGGGTGTGAACCGAGCCAGGTTTCAGGTGTCGAAACCGGGTCAGCGGAATTCCTCATCGCTCATGCGATAAGGACTCAAGAGAGGCCAACAGGGACCGTATCTCAGGTGTGTCTCCTCTTTGAAACCATTGGCTGACCTCAGCGGACGCTACTTCTGTAACGGACGCTTCACTAAAACCGGAGTACCTCCTTGTACTTCTGCTTCTGCCTGGTAGGGCATGACCACGTAGATCACGCGCTCCTTTGACTGGAATGCTTTGATCAAAGCGTCGCTCTCGTTCTGCGCTTCCTCACCCAACTCGGGCTTCGTCGGGGACGATCCTTCTTTGGCGAGGAAGTATCGTGCCTCTTCGATCGAACGTGATTTTCGGGGCCGCTTTGCTGGTAGCCGCTCCATCGTTTGCGGCTTTTGCGTGGCTGCTTCTTTGGCGGTGGCTTCCATTGGTTTCCTCGCTATTCCTGTGGCTGAGTTGTGTCTGGCATGGCGAGAATGCGGCCACGCCGCTCGTCATCGATCGGACGTTCGGAATACTCGGCGACCCACAGTCCGTCCGGGTTCATGTCGGTCCTGTGATCGGCCAGCAAACGGATTCGATATTCACTGACGAAGTGGTCGGTCGTCTCCGTGCCTTTGGTCAGGTGGTGGACGTCCTTCACACCGTAAGCGAGAAATGTAAGGGGCTCGCCAGGGATAGTGTCGACCGCGCGCAGATGAAAGACCGATTGGACCTGATCGTCGTCGACCTTTCCACGCGTGTTGTCATCGGCCATGGCTTTCAAGGTGTAGCCGCGCAGATTGCGCGTCATCATATTGAGGCTGTTGGCCCAACGCTCATCGACATCGGAAGGCATGTAGTTGAGGTACTCTGCGAGGAAGCGCTTGGCGAACGCCTCATTCAGCAATTCATCCGTCCCGGCAGTTGCCCCGGACACTGCCGCTCCCTTCGTTTCGTGACCAAGCACGGAGGCTTCGCCATTTGAACCGATGCGGATCACGGTCGGTGGTTGCAGGCGTACGAACACCGCTAGCCCCAATGCAAGGAGGGCCACGGGCACGGTGAGGAATGCCAGCAGCCACGCCCTGTTGGCATTGGCCTTGAGTGCGCCATCCACTTCGTAGTATTTGGGTCGCACGGCTTCTGCCGGAATCATCGTTGTGTTTGCCATAGTGCTGGCTCTCCTTTACTCTCTGAATTCCGCTTATTGTTCTCGTTCGTTCTCGCGACGCTTCTTTCCATAGGCATCCGAGAACTGTGTCTTCGCTTCGGTCACTGATCCTTGCGCAGTCGCAGTCGCTCGCTCGGCAGTGCCTGTGACGACTCTGGTGATCGCCTGCGCACCTCTCTCCGCTGTTTGAGATGGGTGGGACAAGGCGTGAACTGCGGCTTGAGCAGATCGACTCGTGTTCACCGCCGCATTGGCAATCGAGCCTGCGAGCCTTCCTGCGCTGCCTCCAACCTTGCCGGCGGAGTCTACTGGATTTCTGGCAACTTCCGCCACTTTCCCGGCTGCAGCGGTTGCGGCGTTTCCGCCGGCAACAGCGCCGTAGGAGGCAAGTCGCGCCGCATGGTAGGCTCCCCAAGTGGCAAGGCCCTCGCGGCGGGCATTCGGACCATGTGCATATCTGCCGGAACCGCTTGCGGGAGTTTTATTACTCGTGTTCGGCATTATTGAGCTTGAAGCATTCAAGCCTGCTGCCGTCTTTGCGTCTGGATTCGTGTTTTTATTCGCACCTTGGCTCGAGGCTTTCATCACTCCACTTCGGATCTGCTCCGCATGTGCCTCAGCCGTCGGTTGTAAATCATTGTTGTCTCCTGCGCTCCCCGCAACTGAGCTGCGGGATCCAGTCGTGGCGGCACTCGATTTTTCGGCGGAATCGCTACTGAATGTTTCGCCAGCGTTGGAGGCTTTGCTGGCCTCCGGTGTCTGGTGATCCCCCCTGCTGTTTGCGAGCATCGCTGTAGAGCTACCCGGCCCCTTCTGAACTGGAGCGGGCTGATTGCCACTTCCTGTGCTAACGGTCGATTTTGAGGCGGCGCTCGCTGGGCCAGTCCCTCCACTGGCTCCAGCTCCCGCGCCCGGCCCTGCACCTGCGCCCCCAGCGGCCGCGCCAGCCGCAATTCCCTCGACCGCAGCTGTGCCGGCGGTGATGGCCGTGGCAGCCGCGCCGATCAGCGCTGCCGCAGTTGCTCCGACATCTCCACTCACGATCCTCTTTGCGATAAACGGAATGATCGCGATGGCGAGCGAGAAGATGATGCTGGCAAAACCGATCAGAAAGGA
>NFUO01000432.1 GCA_002197545.1 Acidobacteria subdivision 2 bacterium RH1 MAG20
CTTCTTCTACGGCAGGGGCTACCAGTTCTGGCAGCCGTACGTCAAAAATTACAACCTCAATCAGACCGGAGGGCGGTTCCAAGCCACGGACACCTGGCTCGAAAAATGAGCGCCTGCCGCTGCCGGGAGCGCCGGCTTCCAGCCGGCACGGCACGACCCCAGCACATTCCCGAAAACGCCCGTTGCCATCCTCCGTTATCGTGCCATTCTCGTCACGGCCCTGGAAATTGGCGAGCTTCATGCTCTCGAATTCCAAGCGCGGCGCTGATCGCAGGCGTATTCGACGTGCGGTGCAAAACGTGGCGAGAACTTGGCGAGAATCCGCCTCCTACACTATCCTGGCGGTTTTTCGGCTGCGTCGGGATAGGACAGGAGGAGGCGGCAATGGCGGCAGATCATGGATCACGGATTACGGTCCTTTTGGCGGACCCCAAGGTTATCATCCGTTCAGGCTTGCGAGGGCTCTTGGAGCGAGATCCACGCTTCACGGTTGTTGGAGAGGCGCCCGACGATGTCCTGACGGCAGCTCAAACGCTCCAACCCGATCTGATTATTGTCGATCCGGCCGGTGGCGGGAACATTGATGGCGCCGTGGCTGAACTTCGATCGGCTGTCCCGCGGGCGAGCGTCGTTATTCTGACGGCGGACTTCGACGCGGATTCCTTCAATGCGGCCATACCCCAGCGCGTCAACGCCTACCTGCTCGCGAGCTCCGGGGCTGACGGGTCTCTGCTTCTGGACATCCTTGCGGTCATCGGGCGCTTTCCAGGCATCCTCATCGACCCCGTGATCGCCGAGCAGGTTTGGTGTTCCCCAACCTCGGCATCGATGATCCCGGCGCCGCCCACTGCTATGCCGCGGCTGACCGAGCGCGAGCGGACGATCCTCAATCGGCTGGCCGAAGGGTACAGCGAAGACCAGATCGTTTCGCTGGAAGGCATGAGTCTCCAGACCGTGAAGCGGACAATCTCGACCCTAAAGGAGAAGCTGGACGCGCCGACCCTGTTCGTTTTGGCGATGAAAGCGACCCGGCTCGGTCTTATCCCGTAGGCACTTTGGCACTTTCGTACCAACAGGATGGTACGAAAGTGCCATTTTCTTGGTCCGAAGATGCCACCACGTTTACCTCCAATGGAGTAGCCCGCCC
>NFUO01000433.1 GCA_002197545.1 Acidobacteria subdivision 2 bacterium RH1 MAG20
GAGGAACGAGAACGACGCGATTGCCTGTGTCCGTATGCGGGCGAGCGGCGGCCACCTGCGCTTCCAAGGTATTGACCGCCCGCCGCGCCGCGGCGAGAGTTACTCCTTGCTTGAGCCGTCCGAGAATGCGCACGTATTTGTGGCTGAAGTCGTCGAACGATGCGGGTGCCATCGCCGCCGGAGTCCAGATCTCGACTTCGGCCGGATAGTTAAAACCGAGTGGCATCACTCCCAGCACAGTGTGGGCGACCCCATTCAGCGTGATCGTCCGGCCGGCGATGTTGGGATCGGAACGAAATGTCGTTCGCCACAGGCGGTCGCTCAACAGCGCCACTCTGGCGCCTCCCGGTCTGTCCTCCCGCTCCGTATAAAGCCGCCCGATCCGCGGTTCCACGCCAAGAATCCGGAGATAATTCGCCGATACCGCATAACCGATCAGCAGTTGCGGAGCGCCCTCGCCCGTTAGCGTCTTCTCGTCGTCGTAGGAGGGAGCCAGATCCTCGAAGACGCCGCTCTTTTGTTTCCATATCGCGAAGTCGCCGGGACTGCTGGACACCGGTTCGCCGCCCAGTGTGGGATTTGACGTCCAAACCGCCACAATACGATTCGGATCTTGGTACGGCAGCGGAGCCAACAATACCGCCTTCACGACAGAGAAAATCGCGGTATTCGCGCCAATCCCGAGCGCCAGCGTCGATACGGCTACGATCGTGAAGCCGGGATTCTTGCGCAACATCCGGGACCCGAAGAGGATGTCCCGCAGTGTCTTCTCGAGCCAGGCCGTCCCTCGCGCCTCCCGGCATTCTTCCTTCACCCGTTCTAACCCTCCCGCATCCCGTAGCGCCGCACGGTGCGCGCCCTCCAGCGAAAGTCCGCCGGCGAGATGCCGCTCCTTCTGGCGCTCGATATAGTCTTGTAGCTCGTCATTCAAATCCGCCTCGACCTCCGAGCGCCGGAACAGCCAACGAACCCATAACCGCAAGCTCCGTATGACTCTCATTTCGCA
>NFUO01000434.1 GCA_002197545.1 Acidobacteria subdivision 2 bacterium RH1 MAG20
ACCAAGCAAGCAAGCGTTGAACTGTCTGAAAAGGTAAGTGGCCCAACAGCGCATGTCCCGCGCACGACGGTCGAAGAGGGTGGAGTCGAGCAGCATATCTTCCGCCGCAATTCGCCGTTCGGGACGGCCACCGAGCATGGGACGATGTTCATCGGCTTCAGCCGCGATCAGCATCGCCTGGCCCGCATGCTCAATCGCATGGCCGGAGCCGAAGATGGCATCCGTGATGCCCTGACCAGGTATACGACCGCGGTCAGCGGGGCGTATTATTTCGTCCCCTCGGTCGAGGCACTGCGCCAGTTTGCGAAGCCAGACGACGAATGAATCTGATGGCTGGTGCCGTCGAGAATGCCATGGGCGATCCGGTTCTCCACCTCCTTCTGAATGACGCGCTTCAGCGGACGGGCCCCGAACGGCGGATCGTAGCCCATCTCTGCCAGCAGGTCTCGCGCGTCGTCGGTGAGTTTCAGGGTGATATGGCGCTTGGCCAGGCGCGGGCTGTTCATGGCTCTTTCTCTCCTCCCCCTAGTGTTCGAACTCTCTCCCGTTCCAGTTCCTGGCGAAGGGCCTCCAGGTGTTTGAGCAAATGCAGAATCACCTCGACCCCCGCCAGATTGACGCCCAGATTCTCCTGCAAGCGGCGGATTCGCCGAAGCTGCATGACCTCTTCCTCGCTATATCGCAGCTCCTCACCCATTTTTTCTCCTCCGACCAACCCTATGGCATAGAGGTGACGAAGAGCGCCAGGACCCAGGTGGCTTGCTGCAACCGCCTCCTGTTCGCTATACAATGAAGAAAAGTGGCGGCATTGCTGGAGCACAATGTGGGTCATCTGCGGCTTATCCATGGCTGCTTCCTCCTACGTTGGCCGCCTGGGAAGCGTCGTCTAATGTGCGAGCAAAGGCTTCGAAGAGGCGGCGTTGTTCAGTATTCAAGTGCGTCGGAATGACGATATTCACGTCGGCGTACAGATCGCCGCGCTTCTCCGTTTGCCTCAGAAGTGGCATTCCCTGCCCCCGTAATCGGAACGATCTTCCATTCGCGGTTCCCTCGGGAATCCGCAACATCAGCCGTCGCCCATCGGGGGTCGGGACCTGTACTTCTCCGCCGAGCATGGCCGTGGCCAGGGGAACATCCACGTGCGTGTGGAGTGTGGTGCCCTCCCGTGTGAAATGGGAATCAGGCACAACATGCACGCGCAGGTAGAGGTCTCCCCTCCCTGATGCCCCTTGAAGACCCTGGCCAGCGATGCGAATGCGAGCGCTGTCCTCCACGCCCGGCGGAATCTTCACTTCCAGGCGACGAGTGCTGCCATCGGGCTCGGTGAGCGAGAGAACACGCGTTCCTCCTCGATACGCCTCGGCAAGAGTGACGTCCACGTCAGCTTCGCTGTCCTGTCTCGCTGGGGCATATGCTTCTCCCGGCCCTCGTCCTGCTGTGCGGGTGCGACTTCTCGTTGCCCCCGAGACACCTGAGCCGAAGTAGGCCTCGAAGAAATCGGAGAATGGGGATGCGCCCCCAAAGAGATCTTGCAGATCTTCCTCGCTCATGGTGCGAGACTGATAGTGAGTGCGCTGGCCCGCTCTCCTCCCATCCCGTCGCGCTGCACCGGCTTCGGGCCACTGTCCATACTGCTGATAGTATCTGCTCAACTCATCGTATTCCTTGCGCTTCTCCGGGTCGGAGAGCACTTCATTCGCTTCGTTGATCTCCTTGAATTTTTCTTCGGACGTCGTATCACCCGGGTTGACATCCGGGTGATATGTGCGGGCCAGCTTGCGATACGCTTTCTGAATATCTTTCTGGCTTGCGTGCTTGTCCACTCCCAGTATCTGGTAATAGTCCTTGTAATCAACAGCCATACGTGCTTTCCCTTACATATCTCGTTTATCCATATTTGTGTAACTGCTCAACGCCCTCACGCTTCGCACTCAAGTTGCGGAGGTGCGATCATGGCCGAAAGCCACCTTGCACCTCCACAACTTGAGATGAATCCCCCAGGCAACAAACTGCTACGAAAGGTTCCTTCACCTGGGGCCAGCTGGAAGAGCTACACTTCCCGGTATTCGCCTTCGATGGGGCCGCTATCGCCACCTGATCCCTGGTTTGTTGGGGCGCCGGGGTCGGTGGTAGCTCCGGCCTGACTGTAGATCTCCTTGCCAACGCGCTGGATGGTATCTTCGAGCGCGGTCAGGGCATCGCGTATTTGCGTCAGATCGTTGCCTGAGAGTGCCTGGCGTACGCTCCTGATACGGTCTTCAGCGTCGGATCGCAGGTTCGAGGAGATTTTTTCTCCCCTGTCGGTCAGGGTGCGTTCGGCCTGGTACGCAGCGCTATCGGCGCGGTTGCGTAATTCGATCTCCTCACGGCGCTGGCGGTCCTCCTGCGCGTGCTGTTCGGCTTCGTTCACCATGCGCTCGACCTCGATCTTGGAGAGGCCGCTGGAGGCGGTGATCGTCACCTTCTGTTCCTTACCCGTGGCCTTATCGCGGGCGGTCACATGAAGAATGCCATTGGCGTCGATATCGAAGGTCACCTCAATCTGCGGGATGCCGCGCGGAGCTGGCGCAATCCCTTCCAACCGAAAGCGCCCCAGACTCTTATTGTCGCGGGCCAGTTCGCGTTCGCCCTGCAGCACGTGAACTTCGACTGCTGGCTGGTTGTCGTCTGCCGTGCTGAAGATCTCGCTCTTGCGGGTTGGGATGGTCGTGTTGCGCTCGATCAGCCTGGTCATCACGCCGCCCAGCGTCTCCAATCCGAGCGAGAGCGGCGTGACGTCGAGCAGAAGGACATTCTTCACCTCGCCCTGCAGGACACCTGCCTGGATAGCCGCGCCGATGGCCACCACTTCGTCAGGGTTGACTCCCTTGTGCGGCTCCTTGCCAAAAATCTTCTTCACCAACTCAATCACGGCGGGCATGCGGGTCTGTCCCCCCACCAGGATCACCTC
>NFUO01000435.1 GCA_002197545.1 Acidobacteria subdivision 2 bacterium RH1 MAG20
CTTCCCGATACCCTGCCATATTCAAGTCGGTCTCCGCGAGCATCACTCCCTTTGGTTGAAAGCCCAGAGGAGCGTGCAGGGAACGTTGCATGCCGCGCAGAGCCACGAGCGAGGCCGTCACCAGCAACGTACAGAGTGCAATCTGGATAGCCACCAGCACGTCGCGCAAGGTAAAACGACGGAACGTGGCCGCTGAGGATGCGCCACTTTTCATCGCCTGCGCCGCATCGGTGCGCCAGATTTGTCGCGCCGGCAGCAGGCCAAACAAGATGCCGCTGCCCAAGGACAATAGCAGCGCGACCGCGTAGACCCTCGCATCGGGAAAGACGGTCACATGGATCGGAAAGGCCACGAACGGCTGCCAGCGGCTCAATGCCTGCAACAGTGCTGTGGCAAAGAAGGTTCCGGCGATGCCGCCCAGCAGAGAAACCAGGACGGATTCCATCAGCAGCTGCCGCAGAATATGCCAGCGTGAGGACCCGATAGCTAGACGAATAGTAAGCTCGTGCCTGCGGTCCGCCGCGCGCGCGGCAAAGATGCTGCCCAGGTTGGCGCACGCGGCCAGCAGAACCAGGAGCGCCAGCAGCATGATCCCGGTGAGAAAGGCCCGGATCGAATCGCCCCATACATCGCCCATCAATCCAGGTTTCACCAGGCGGGCATTCAGTCCATCGTCATGAGCCGGGTATTGCTTGGCCAATCGGCCGGAGATGGCGTTCAGGTTGTCGGTTGCTTGCTGGGGTGTAACACCGGGTCGCAGCCGTCCCAGCAACCAGAGATTGTGGACACCGCGGCTGTCCAGCGAGCTAAATCCCTCGACCTGTTCCATATCGACCATCGGTACCCAAAAGTCGGGCCAATAAAAAATCTCTGTTCCGTGGAACTGCTCCGGCGCAACTCCGATCACCGTAAAGGGGTGCTGGTTCAGGTCGACCGTTGTGCCAATCACATGCGGATTTCCGTTGAAGTGCCCATGCCAGAAGTTGTAGCTCAGGACAATGTATGGAGCCGAGTTCGGCCCATGCTCATCGCCGGCATGAAAAAGCCGCCCCAGCGCAGGTTGCACGCCCAGCATGTCGAAGTAATTGCCGGAGGCAAGATAGCCGAAGCTTTTTATGGCGGACTTTCCCGTGCTGACGGCAGTACTGGCCATGTCGTAGGCGGCCATTCCCCTGAAGGTGCGGTTGCGATCGCGGTAGTCGAGGTAATCCGGATAGGATTGGTCGTACGAGCCATGCTCCTTATGCTCCACGTTATAAAGGCTCTGCGGATGCGGCACATTCAGCGGCTTCAAAATCAGCGCGTTCAGCACGCTAAACACCACCACATTCGCGCCGACGCCCAACGCTAGCGTCAAGACGACGGTGATGGTAAAGCC
>NFUO01000436.1 GCA_002197545.1 Acidobacteria subdivision 2 bacterium RH1 MAG20
CCGTGCGCACGTCGTGGCCGAGGCGGCGCAGCTCCTCGACAACCGGCAGCGGAAAATCCTCGTCGGCATAGAGCCTGGCCATGAATGGTCAGTCTGCCTCGTTGGCACGAATGTCGTCGTCGATCTCGGTGGGATGCTCCCGGTAATAATCCCAAGCGGCCTGGAGGTCTTCGGGCGTGAGCCCCACGATGTTCTCCAGGATCTTCTCGTCTGCCGCACCGAGCCGGCGGGAATTCACCAGGCCCCAAACCGTAATCCGCGTGTTGCGAATGCAGGCTCTGCCCCCGCACAAGTCAGGCGTTTTCTGGACCCAACTGCTGGTCGTCTTCAGATTGCTGGACATACTCCTAACTCCAGAGCTGTTTGCCGTTATTCGAGGACTTGCAGCGTTATGCTATGAAATGCTCCTACTTTTCGCTTAATAAGCACTATACCAGATCAAGCGCACCTCGCTCACAAATAACTGAAAGCGCCTCGAACTCTCGGCGACGCCGCGCGGCAGGAATTTAAGCGCCACCGGATGACCGAGCTTCAAGGCAATCGGCGCGATAGACCTCTCCCATGCCGCCCCGACCGGCGAGCGACACGATGCGATAGCGGCCGGCGATTTTGGTTCCCGGCAGGAACCGGCCATGAGCGGACGAATCGGGGTCGGACCTCGACGGGGAAGCATCGGCGTTCTTCGCAGGGTTGTGATCGACCGTCGCCTCCGGCCCCGGCACGAGCGCGCCGCCGCAGGCCGAGCAGAACTTGCCGTCAGCGTTGTTTTCGGCGCAGCAGGCCGGGCAGGTTTTCATGGTCATCGCGACGATTGCGGGAATGGAGTGATTTTAGCAGAGCGCTTTCGCAATACCACCAGCGAGCCGCGTTTGAACGGCGAACGGCATGATTCCAAGTAAAAAGCTCACCATTGTATGTAGTTCAGGAAACTCAGGTGCCGATCTGGAAGGAGAGCACGGTTCGCACGGTTCGCGGGCTGCTGGAAAAGCTGGGCCGGTGTGTGGTAAAATAGTGTTGGGTGCTTCGCCGAAGTCGGGCGAAGATGTGCCAGAAACCTGGGGAGTAGCAAGATGCCCTTTCAGACCGATGACAGGCTCGCGACGGATGTCCGCAAGGCGTTCGGCGAGTATATCACGACATTCACCAGCAGGGGCGGGCAAGTGCGCGCCGACCTTTTCCGGGAAGGAAGGGTGTTTGTGGCTCACGTCTCTTTCCCCACTGGACTCGATGCCAGTGATGTCACCGATCCGTATGTGAGCGAGCTATGGAACTACGCTCGCGAGCAGGGAATCGCTGATAATTTCAAGATGATTC
>NFUO01000437.1 GCA_002197545.1 Acidobacteria subdivision 2 bacterium RH1 MAG20
CAATAAATGGCTCGTGTTGGTCGTCGTTTCGACCGCTCTCTTTCTCATCAGCATTGACATGACTGTGCTGTATACCGCTTTGCCGCGGCTGACTCACGATCTTGCCGCCGACAACAGCCAAAAACTTTGGATCGTCGACACATTTCCGCTTGTCATGGCAGGTCTGCTTCCGACCATGGGCGTGCTTGGCGATCGGATCGGGCATCGCCGAACATTTCTTTGGGGTCTGCTTGCTTTTGCCCTTGCTTCTCTGATCGCGGCTTTTGCCCCCTCAGCGAACGTCCTGATCGCGGCTCGGGCCTTGCTTGCCGTGGGCGCATCCATGATGATGCCCGCGACTCTTTCGCTTTTGCGGCTGACCTTTACGACTGACAAAGAACGCGGCCAAGCGATCGGCATCTGGGCTGCTGTCTTTTCAGGCGGCGTTGCGATCGGTCCCTTAATCGGTGGAGCTTTACTCAGTCATTTCTGGTGGGGTTCAGTCTTCCTGATTAACGTGCCCGTGGTCGTAATGGCGCTGATCTTTACTCCATTGGTAGTGCCCGCTGGAAAGGGGAACCCAGAGCGGCGGCTCGACCTCCTGAACTCACTACTCGCCATGATCGCAATGGTTAGCCTGGTCTATGCGCTGATGGAGGCCGCAAGACCAGAAGCCGGATTGCTAGAGGCCACTTTTGCGGGTGTCATCGGCGTGACAGTTATGGTTATTTTCGTGAGGCGGCAGAACCGTTCCCCAAGCCCGATGATTGACTTCTCGCTATTCGGTAACGGACGCTTCACAGCCGGTGTATTAACCGCGATGACCGGAACCCTGGCTGGCGCGGGCGTACAACTTGCGCTCACGCAGCGGTTACAGCTCGTAATCGGGTATTCGCCGTTTCATGCTGCCCTCTTCATGCTGCCCATCTCGATCTCCGCATTTGTCGCAGGTTCCCTCAATGGGTTCGTACTCCACAAGGTCGGCGTCGGTCGGGCACTCTGGACAAGTCTCATCGTGTCTGCGATCGGCCTCATCGGCTACGCTTTTTTCCGTAACAGCAGCGCTATCGAGCAAGTGGCAAGCTTTGTCATCTTGGGGTTTGGCGTAGGTGTAGGTTCAGCCATGGCCTCAACCGCCATCATGATCAACGCGCCAGAAGATAAAGCCGGCATGGCCGGCGCCATCGAAAGCGTCGCCTATGAACTCGGCGGTGTACTTGGCATTGCAATCCTCGGTAGCATTCTGGCTTTTACCTATACGAAGGCTCTTGTACTGCCGTCTGGAATTCCCGCCCCAGCGCTCGCCAAGGACAGCCTCGATCAAGCCCTGCTGCTCGCCGGACACTTGTCTGGTGACGCCACGACCAAATTGATCACCCAGGCTAAAACGGCCTTCGACATCGCCTTCGTAACCGTCTTGGTCGCTGGCACCGCGATCATGCTGCTGATGGCGGCAGTGATCGCCCGAATCATCAACCGGGCGAAAACACCTGAGCCTTCCCGCGTGCCCCACTCATAGATTTGCGATGCGAGAACCCCCATTATGGGAATCTCGACTGGTTAACAGGCCAACGCGCTCATCCAGATCGGAAGCCTGAAGCTCGCTCATGAGCGCATTTCTTGAGAAGTCCATTCAACGATGTGAGGTGAATCCATGAGGAACATGGCGCGCCTGAAAATGGGGTACTACCCATTGCCGGAACCCGAGGGAGTGAAGCTTCGCTCCCTGCTCTCCTTTGCTGGGCCGGCTTCAGTGATCGACCCCTGCGTAGGACAAGGAACGGCGCTGCATCTCGTCACCAAAGAAGCTCCAGTTCGGCGCTATGGTGTTGAACTCGACGCCGAACGGGCACGGATCGCCAGCGGCAATGGCATCGAAACCATCCAGGGCAATGCCTTTGACGCTATCGCGCGGCCAGAGTCTCTCTCGCTCCTGTTTCTGAATCCGCCCTATGACTCCGAGATAGGCTCCATCGCAAATCGCCGAATGGAGGCTGTCTTCCTGGAACACACCTACCGCTGGCTGGCGATGGAAGGCGTTCTCATCCTGGTGATTCCGTTCGAGCGACTGCATGACTGCGCCGGCATCTTGAGTTCTCACTTCGCTAGCCTGAACGTCCTGCGTATGACCGATCCGGATTCGGTCGAGTACCGACAAATCGCGGTGCTTGGCCTGCGGCGCGATGTCAGAGGAGCGGCCGTTGAGAACAATAAGCGGCAGCTTTTGAGCGTTGGCCTGTATGGCAGCTTCCTGGGACTTCCTGAGTTGCAGCCGGGTGCGTGTCTGCCCTATTCCGTCCCCCCGTCTGACGAGGCGGAGCTGAGCTATCGCGGCCTTCCCTACGATTTGTTGGAAGACCTGTTGCCGCAATCGGGTGCATGGAAACAGGCTGCGCCGCTATTGATGCCGCATGAGGACGTTGCAACTGGCCGCCCCATCACGCCACTGCATGGCGGCCATGTCGGGCTTCTGTGTACCGCGGGGCTCCTGAACGGCGTCTTCGGCCAGGGAGACGACCGGCACATAGCCCGCTGGCGCTCGGTCAAACATGTGACGACATTCGTGGAACAGGACGGAGACGCGGAGATCATTCATCACCGAGAGCGGTGGGCCAATGAGTTGTACCTGGTCTACGCCGATGGGAGGACGCTGAAGCTCACCGAGACACCGGCGAAGAAGGAGGACGAAGCCGATGGAGAATGCACACCTGCGGTTCGGGCTGCTTGAGTACGTGCGCTTCACGGAAAAGGCATCTACCCGCATTCGCCTGCGGGTCGATCGCTATATAGGAGAAGATCGGCAGGCGCATCTTCTGAGCGTCTTCGGCAATGACTCGGATGTCGGCGCAATCACGGCGGCCGTTCACGAGAAGGCCGCCTTCAACTTGACCTTTCCCGACGGCACGACGAAGGATGTGTCGCTCGGCGAACATGCTTCCTGCTACAAAGGGGCCGTGACTCTGCCGGGTCGAAAACATCCTGTGCGTCATCTGCTTGCGGTGTCCCAGGAACTCCACACCAATGGGAGCACGGGGCGTACGATCCTTTTGCGATGCCAGCGCGAGGAGGCGTGGGCCACGCTGGTGAGCTTCCTGGGACTGCCTGCAGATCCAACATGGGCAGACCACATTCTTGGAATCGTCGAAGGGAAAAAGAGGATCGAGGAGATCGACGGCATCGGTTGCCAACCGGTGCTGATCTCTGCAACGACCGACGAAGTACTTGAGTGGATCGGGGATGGCCTGCGTTCGGGGAGACTCGCATTCCCGGAGAATGATGGGCTGATCGTCTGGCCGCGAATCGTGATTGCGACGATGTTGGGCCAGTGTGCAACGATTTGAAATGCTCAGAGCCCTCAATTCTTGCTGGAAAGCCCATAGGTACCCGTTGGCAGAGAGTTTCACTCCACAGTTGGAACTGCACAAGATGCAGTGGCCAGGCGCGTTGTTGACCACGGCGCAAATATGGTCTAATATTTAGACGGTAATGGAGGGCCTATGCCACAGCCAGCACTGAAACTGAAGCAGGCCAGCGCGGTTCTGAAGGTTGAGCCGAAAGAGTTGCAAAACCTGGTGCAATTTGAAGTGGTCAAGCCGAAGTGGGTGGATGGCGCCTATCTCTTTGACAGAGAGACGCTTCTCACAGCGAAGGTTGCGTTGCGCCTGAAGGAGTCCCTGGGAACACGCGCCAATGTTCTCTCCAGGCTCATCGCTGTTTTTCGCGCCTCCGAAAAGAGGCTTCGTAAGGAAAACCCGGAGTACGTGGTATTTACCTGCCGCTTTTCGGCTGCCGAGGAGCCGATCAAGCTTGGCGTTCCCTTTCGATCGCTCGGGGAGCAAATCGAGCAGGGTATGAGCCGGGCAGAACTCTACCGCGACCTGCCGCGCGGGCGGAAACGGCCCGGATGGAAGAAGGAGTTCCTCGATTCGCTTTCCGACGCGGCACAGGACATAGGGGAGATTTCCGAAGAGGAAATCCAACGCACGATCCGCAGCTATCGCGCTGAAAGGCGCCAGCCGGAGATTACCGTTGCAGCCGAGGTCTAAAAAGCGAAATCAACGCGCCGTGGTGGACACGAACGTTGTCGTGGCGGGCATCTCCGGCTTCCGGGAACAATACGTTCCAGGCCGGGTTCCGAGCGCCGACCTACTCCACCGCTGGGCCGGTGAGGGACACTTTGTTTGGCTGTATTCGGAGGATGTCCTTGCTGAGTACAAGGAAGTCCTGAAGCGATTGCACGTTCGATCCGCCGCAATCGGGACGCTTATCAATATCATCCGAGAGCTAGGTGAGCCTGTCGAGATCCGCTACTCGGACGAAATATCACCCGACCCCAAGGACGATGCATTCTGTCTTTGCGCCGAGGCGGGACGGGCGGACATCATCTTCACACTCAACCCCAGGGACTTCCCGCAGGACCGGTTGAAGGCGAAGGTAATCGAGCCCCATCCCACGCCAGGCCGTCATAGTCGCTGAGGCCTGCCCCAAGGCGGCGAATCATCTGACACCCGCCTGTCCTCCCCTCGAAAAACTCATCACATACAGCACTGACGAGGTTTCTCCATGGAGACGACCTTCCAATACTTGCGTTTATGTGGTGCACTACATAAACG
>NFUO01000438.1 GCA_002197545.1 Acidobacteria subdivision 2 bacterium RH1 MAG20
CACTCCCCGACGAGATCAGCCCGCGGCGCGTCAGACACGCGTGGACAAACCCGCCGAGGTCAGCGTCGACCCGGCCACGATAGGCGGCATCTCATTCCAGTAACGGCCATCCAGCAGCCGTCCGGTCTTTTTTTTGCGGGCGCCGCCCCATTGCTTGAAGAAAAAGGAGACACCCGCCGCCTGACACTGCGCTTGCAGGGAACGCACCCAATCCGGCTTCATGGGGCGCGCCCCTGGGCCGCTCTCGCCGCCTACGATCACCCACTGGATGCCGTCCAGATTCAGCCGGAGCGGGCGGAGCAGGGGCTCGCAGGAAAGGAAGCGAACCGCGGCCGGTACGTCGCGCAGCGCATCCGCGCGACAGGCCCAACGCTGGTTCTCGATGGAAACCCCCATCCACACGTTGGCGGGCCAGACGAGAGAATCCGACACCTCCCGCAACCGCTCAGCTCGCTTGGTGAGGACTTGGAAGGTGTGCCATTCTGCTTGCCGCATGACCTCGAACACATCCTTGATGAGTTCCAGGGGCACCGCGTCTTGAAACAGGTCGCTCATGCTGTTCACGAAGATCGTTCGTGGCTTCTTCCAGCGCAGCGGCAGGTCGAGCCTCTCCGGCCAGAGTCGCACATCAAAGCCCTGCTCGTAGGGATGGCCGGCGACGCCGCGAAAGCGCTCCGCGAACCGCTGGGCGTAACAATGTGCACAGCCAGGGCTTACCTGCTCGCAACCCGTGACTGGGTTCCAACTAGCCTGTGTCCACTCGATCGTTGAATTGACGCTCATGCAAGCCTTAAGACATTTTAGAACAAATATTCTCGCTGTGCACCGACCGTCGCGGCAGTCGCGGCGGCCTCAACAGATGCCGAACTTCTGATGATTCTCGCCCTGACCTCCTCCCTATTTGCTTCGGCCCCGTTTGTTCTCGCGGAGAAGATCCCCGCCGCGACCAGCCAAGCGATGGTAAAGACACCGCCAGGCGGCCGTGGAACAGCCGGGAGAAATGCGCTCGAGAGCTCGCGACCAGGCCACCTCGGAAGAGATTCGATCG
>NFUO01000439.1 GCA_002197545.1 Acidobacteria subdivision 2 bacterium RH1 MAG20
CTCGCGGGCGGCGCCGACCCGGTTTCGCACCAAATACCGGGCCTCGCTACGCCAACTGCGCCGGCCGCCGATAACGAGCTAACCGACCTCCGTGCCGAGGTGGCCGCTCTGCGTCGCGAAGTCGAGGGACTTGCCAACGAGCTTCGCCGGCAGGGGGAGGAGTTCGAGCGGTTTCGCGACTCCCTCGGCGGATGACGAAGCTCACGAGGGCCGTTGGGGCCGCGCCGGCCGCGCCCCTTTGCAGAGCTGGGTGCCCTTTGTCCGAGACGATGTCATCGGCCAGGAAAAATCATGTGGCGAAAAGGCAACAATCGAGTGGGTGGCAGCCGGCACGTTAATTGCTACTACCACAAGCGTTTATAGCAGATCCGCCAGTGGCACGGCTTGGCGAAAATTTCCTGATTCTGGCCAATTCGATATTGCCGCATGGCAGAATTGTGTAGATACTGGAATTAGGTTACGGTGGCAGAGGTGCGGGTAAGGGAATCTCGCACGCTGGCGAGCGCGAAGAAGCACCAGTTACGCCAGAAAGCCCGCCTCGCCTCAGTTCCGGGTGTTCTTTCGCAAGTTTCTCTTTCGAGTCGCTCAGGCGACAGTTGCCGCCAAATCGCTACCGACTTTGGTGGCACTCTTCCGGGGCGGCTCTTCCTGCCAATAGGCGCCTTTAGGCCGGCGTGTCTGCCTGCGCGAAGGTGGCCGGCAGGCTCGAAGCAAAGCTTGTGTCAGGGCGCTCGCGACCGACCCGCCACCCAGGTGGCAACTCAACATAATTATTAAAATCGGAGGAGATCCCTCAATGAGTGAAGGACACTCGATCATTTCGCTGGTGGCCCAGCGCCAAGACCTGGAGCAGTTCCGCCGCAAGAACTGGGAAGGCTCCTTTCAGGAATATCTCGACGTCGTCAAAGAAGATCCGAAGGTCACCCGCAACGCCTTTCAGCGGGTTTACGACATGATTATGTCGTACGGCGCGGAGACCTACGAAAAGGCCCGCGAGAAACGCGTCCGCTACCGCTTCTTCGATGATCCGGAGCAAGGCGGTCAGGACGCGGTGTTCGGCCTCGATGATACCCTGGCGGCCCTGGTCAACGCCTTCAAAAGCGCCGCCAAAGGCTACGGCATCGAAAAACGCGTGCTATTGCTGCACGGTCCCGTGGGCAGCAGCAAGAGCACCATCGCCAGGCTGGTGAAAAAGGGGCTGGAGCGCTATTCCCACGCCGACGGCGGCGCGCTGTTCACACTGGGCTGGGTCGATCTGGAAAAAGCCGACCAGATCCACTGGTGTCCGATGCACGAGGAGCCGCTGCACCTGATCCC
>NFUO01000044.1 GCA_002197545.1 Acidobacteria subdivision 2 bacterium RH1 MAG20
GCAGTTGCAGACTGGTCTGGTCCGCCTTTACGGCGCGGATGACTTCGGAGATGCCGCCGACCCACGCTTTCATGTCCATTTCACCGAGTTTGGCGTTGGCATATTGAGCGTAGCCGGCGTAGTGGTCCGGGAATTTCGCGTACCACCAGATACCGGTGTACAAGCCGCGCGGAAGACGCAACCGATTTTGATCCGCGCCCGACTCCTGCCCGACGCGGTCCATGTGTACTAGATCGGGGCGCGAGACCATCATGAGCGAAGTTTCAGTTTCGCCGGCATGCTCGTCCACCTTGTCTTTCAGCGGAGGCGCGTCGGCGGCCTGATGGTGCAGGCCGTAGATGTAGACGATATAGTCCTTCGGAGACTCGAGCTGCGACTGGGCGAAGTAGGGCAGCAAGCTTTCATTTCCGCCATGGCCGTTCACAATGACGATTTTCTTGCAGCCGTTGCGGGCCATCTCATTGGCGGTTGCCTGCAACAGTTCCAACTGCAGATGGGCCGAGTAGGATACAGTTCCGGGCTCATGACGGGCCTCCGCAATCTGACCGAAGTAGTAGGGGGGGAAAACGACCGCGTATTCCTGCCTGGCCGCTTGGAGCGATGCATGGCGAACATTTATGAGATCGGTGCCAGTCGGAAGCTGGGTCCCGTGTTTCTCGATGATGCCAAAGGGCAGAAGGCAAACTCCCTGGGCCTGTTGGATGGCGTGAATAAAGTCGGGCCCGGTGAGTTCCTCCCATTTGGGAGAAAGTGCGGTGGTGTTCGCTGGCTGCGTCGAACTGGCAGGAGCGGACTGGGACCGCCCGTATCCAGCAGCCATCAGCACGGCAGTGAAAACGCAGATACAGGTCAGAGGGCGGAGTAAGGCTCGCATTGGATCTCCATTCTGAGTAGGGACGATGATTTCTATCCGGACAGCACAGCTTCGGCTTCGATTTCAATGCGCCACGCCGGGTTCAGCAGCTTGGCAACCACAACCATCGTAGCAGCAGGGCGGATGGTACCGAAGAACTCCCCATGGACGCGGCCTACTTCCTCCCAGTCATCCACATGGGTCAGGAACATGCGGGTGCGCACCACATCTCCCATCCTGGCTCCCGCCTGCTCGAGGATCTTTTGAATGATGTTCAGCACGTGGCGGGTCTGGTCGGCGGCGCTTGTCTGATCTGCGCCGACCGGGCCGGTGCCGGAGACGTGAATCGTGTTGCCAACAC
>NFUO01000440.1 GCA_002197545.1 Acidobacteria subdivision 2 bacterium RH1 MAG20
AAGACTGGAAGGTTGGACTGGTGCATATCCAGCCGGGAAGGCCGATGCAGAACGGACATGTCGAGAGCTTCCACGGAAGGCTGCGCGACGAATGCCTGAACGCGAGTTGGTTCCGCACGCTGAATGATGTACGAAGCACCCTGGCAAACTGGCGGCAGGAGTATAACTGCGAACGACCGCACAGCTCGCTCAACTACAGGACGCCGGAGGAGTTCCGGCTGAAGGCAGGCTATGCAAATGTGGAAAGCAAAGAACGCTTCCCACATTTACACAGCCTCGACGGCGGCTGCGAGGTAATCTCGGAGCCAAACCAAAACCGGGAAACTCCAATTATCAGTGGTTGAGAAAACGGGGGCAGGTCACACCGATCATGCCGTATAACTCGCGGGCACAGTTTGCGCAGGTCACCCGCCCCAAAGGCAATAGGCCCGTCCGCGCGAAATGCTCTGACCAATTTCGCAATGTCCTGGGCTGAACCCCTTGAGTGAGACAGTTTTCCGAAGACACAGTCGCCGTTTAGTGTGATTGTCTTCTCAAGGCGTTGCTTCTCCTTGAGGATAGTCGATATTCGATCAGGAAGTCCACCGGCTGCGATTGATTCGGAATGCCAGTGCCATCGCTTACCAACTCCAGCGTCACGTGCTGGCCCGATTTCGTCGCGATCAGGAGGTTCGACTGAGCAGCCTGTTTGGTGATGGGCTTGACATAGACGTATTCCGGCTCACCCTCGTTGTGCTCGGCCTTGAACTCACCCGGACTGCCCAGAATGACGGACGTTACCTCCTCAGGCATCCGGATCGTCGACTCAAACTCCGGCTGCAGATGCAGGACGGTGATTTCTCTTGGGTTGATGGTGATGGTGGCGACACGCGCTCCAACCGTTGCGTCCGTCGCGCTGAGGCGCAGTGGAATCAGGAGTGCGATGGGAATGAGCCAGCGAAGCTTCATGGAATTGACCTCCTCGGCGGCCTCATGGCCGCATATTTGCGAATCATGAACTGCCGACGGACTGCCAGCACATAAGCCACAACATCTGGGTTGTGATGGTTCAATTGCTCCCTGGCGATACCATGGTCGCCCGCGTAGTAGGCCGCAGCGACCAGGCGCAGATCCCCATGGAACTCCCACATCAATGCCGTCACGTAGCGCGTGCCCGCGGCGATGTTCTGCTCCACGTCGAAGGGTTTGAAGGCGCCGTAACGCCGCGCTGTCGCCGGCATGAGCTGCATCAACCCGATCGCTCCCTTGCTCGAAAGTGCTAGCGGATTCCACCGCGATTCCACATCGATCAGCGCAGCGACGAACTCAGGAGACACTCGATAGTGCGCAGCATATTGCCGAACGAATTGCCTCGCCGGCGACGGATCGATTTGACCCAGTGCAAATGGGGGAAGCAAGAGCAGAAGGAGTAGGCATCGCTTCATGAAGTTGACCCTCCAGGGAGCGTCAGACACCTCGCGAACCGTGCGCCATCGTCGAGCAGGCTCTTGAATCCCTCGCGGAGCAGGAGGTGTCGCCTGTCCTTCTCGGTCTTGGCCAGGAACGGCAGCAGCACGTCGCGGTGCTCCTCAGTTACGTGGTCGGTTCCGAGCAGTTGAAGTGCGCTGGCAAAGTCGATCATCTCTGAGACCGAGGGCGGCTTTTCGAGAGAATAGTTGCGGAACGAGAGCGCGATTCCCGCCATCTCCCGGTGAAACTCCTCATCGGCCTTTGGTGTGCGGCTAGCGATGATTTCCGCCTCGCGCTCCGGGGTCGGGTGCTCCACGCGAACGTAGAGGCTGCGCCTACGAATCGGGTCACCGAGCCGGCGTTCCTCGTTGCTGGTCAGCACAACAAAGGGAATGCTCTTCGCCGCGACGGTGCCGAACTCTGGAATCGAGAGTTGCCAGGCGGAGAGGATTTCTAACAGCATTGCTTCAAAACCATCGTCTACCTTGTCCAACTCATCAATTAGCAGCACGCACGGCTGTTCGCATTCGAGAGCCCGCATGAGCGGGCCGGGGCGAAAGAAATCCCGCCCCTTGAGGTTCGCCTGCACCTCGCGCCAGCTCCCCGGCTTTCCATTCGTGTCCTGCCCCTTCGAGAACTCCATATAGAGCCGCTGAAGGCTCTCATCGAAGCGGCCAATGGCCTTTGTCCTTTGTCACACCGCGGTAGCACTGGAGCCGCTCGACATGCGTCCTGGCCGCCTGCGCAACTGAGACTGCCAATTGTGTCTTGCCACTCCCCGCAGGCCCCTCAAGCAGGAGAGGCTTCTGGAGCTTCGCGGCCAGATAGACGACCTGCACCATCACGGGATCGATGAAGTAGCCCGTCGCCGCGAGCTTGCGGGCAAGTTCCTCAAGCGAATCAAACATCCTCGGTTTTCTCCCGCGGTCAACAGAATGACCACCCGTCTGTGACCGGCGGCCTCGACCGAAAAGAGGATGTGTCCATAGCCGCCTTCGGCCAGAGCGCGGATGCGCGAGGCCTGAATCTGCGGCGACTGCGCAAAGTCAAACGCATCGAGCGTCTTGATGCGCGGCAGATGCGCGTCCTTCAAGCGCATCTCGATGGAGCGGCGCTCGCGATCTTCCATCTCGGCCTGGAGCAGAGCTTCGAGATAGTGCAGGTGGGAGTGGCTGCGCTGGCTGGCTTCTTCGGCATAAACGTTCCTTTGGTCTTACAATCTGCATCAGGAGTGATCCACTTTCCTGGAACCGGCGCCGAAAAAGGAGATAGCAGTTGACATGTTCGCAGGAATCTCATATAAGTTCACATCGTACCTGCTGACTTTGAAGAGGAGAACGTAGCATAATGGCCTGTTAGCAACCGCCGACAGGTTAGAAACTACCTGAAGCTGCCGGACCTAGGCAACCCGCCAGCAGGCAAGCTGCATCGTCGGCCCTCTCCGATTCTCCGAAAGGAGTCTATTGCATGATACCGATCTGCATTGTGTATTTCGCGAATATCTGGACCTCCGTCCTTGTGCCCATTTGGACCTGGTGGGTCAACACCTGGAAGCAATGCACCCAGCAGAGCTGCAACTGGTGGTGCCTATGCTGCAATAAATGGTTCTGTTGGGTCGTTCTGATCATCGTCGCAACCGTCATCCTCGTTCCGACGAGCCTCTTTTTGATCGTACTTGGGGGCGTGATCTGCTTTAGCGTGATGATCACGATAATACTGTGCGGCATACTAATATGTATACCCAATGCTTTCTTCATGTTGTGGGTGGGCCATAGCAAATTGACATGGTCCGAACTCTACAACCAGTGCCTGAGCTTCTGTATTGGCTCCAACAAGACTCCTTCCGGCAGCGGCACAACTACCCCCACAATGTTCACGATCGGCGGCAGCTTGAACACTCTCTGCCAGGGCGAGGTGGAGTTGACCCTCAATCCACAGGGTCAGCCCAGTCAGACCCAGACTTTTCCCAGCGGTTCCTTTACATTTGCCCAGCCCGTCCCAAATGGAACGAAATATGAGGTAACGGCGTTAGATATACCTCCCTGCAGATGCAACGTCACAAACCCGTCGGGTACGGTGACCGGCGCCAACATCACGAATGTGCAGGTCTTTTGCAGTCCAAACAATAAATAGTGATCTGACTGATTCGCATGGCTACTCTGCTCCAACGAATATCGCAGCCGATCGCAGATCTCACATCTGGCGTTCTAAGGGAACTGCGGACGAAGTACGCTCGCCCCACAAGCCCTGCAGGCACGGACTCTCTCGTGCTGACAGAGCCCGAAGACCTGGATCGCCTTACCACATGGTTCTGGACGCTGATCCCCCAATCACCTGTGGTAATTTTGCTGCCCGGCGTCGAAAGCGATGAGGCCAAAAGTTGGGAGGAGCAAATCAACAGGCTTACATCCGATTGCGGCTGTGTGCTTGGCGCCTGGTTCGTTACCGGAACGCTCCTCGCCTGCTGTATTTTAGCGCTGCTGGCGGGCAGAACGCGGTTGTGGGCACCGAGTCTATGGCAGGGTGTGGGACTCTGCGTCTGCGCCGGAGTCGTCGGAAAGGCCATTGGCTTATTTCACAAGATGCGTGTCTTGGCCGCATTGGCGAGAAAGTTGAAGGCTAGAGCGGTTCCATAATGAACGCGTCATTTGAAGCGCTGCGCTGGAAGGAATCGGTCGACCAGGGCGGCAAGGCAGCCACGCGCTTGGTCTCCGGAATCATTCCCTTGTTCGTCATCGAAGAGTGGGATTATTGCGGAGGGGCTACCTAATAAGCCTGAGATAATATCCGTAAGCGAAAACACCGGAGTTTTCGTAACTTAGCCAATTAATCGAAGCACTGTAAATTCACATGTCAACTACACGGCAACAGCTACCACAAGTAGTTACGCGCAAGGTCTTGCTTCTATGGGAGTCTATGTAAGTAATCGATTAGTTGTTTAGTCCCGGCATTTGATGGTGCATACTTTTCTGAGCGTGAGAAGGAGGCACTATGGGACAGGTTCTACACCGGAGCGCCACGACGACAGAGGCGATCCGTCGAGCGATACAGCATAGTCAAGAGAGCATGAGGGCGCTGGCTCGGCGGCATGGCATCAACCCAAAGACCGTGGCCAAGTGGAAAAAGCGCTGCTCCACATACTGCCGCACCGTTCGCTCGGCTGCCGTGCAATCCGGAACCTCGCGCCGAATGCGCTCATAAATGCGTCGGGCCGTGTGGCGCTGCTTGCGCGGAGCCTTGCGATCCGCCTCCAGAATCGCGTTGATGAAATCCGCTGCCGGAGCCAGCCTCACATGCGGGCGCCGATTCTTCTTCCGCCGCGCCGGAACGGCGCTGCCCAATGCTTCCCGCACCATCCGGCGGTGTACGCCCAGCTTCTGCGCCACGCCCAGATCTCGACCACGATGAACGTGTACGGAAACGCCTTGATGACGGCCAAGCGTGAGGCCAACAGCAAGGTGGTCAGGATGGCACTGAGGAGCGCATAACCATGCAAAGAAACCCGCAGACATAGCCAGAAAACCCCTCGGCGTGTGGAGAGGCGCTGTTATTTGGGGTTATCTGGGGTTGGCCTTGCGGCTAAGTGGTTGCGGGGGCTGGATTTGAACCAGCGACCTTTGGGTTATGAGTGACCGCGCAATCGCGTATGTTGTTGACTCTAAGGCACGAATGGCGACTTAAAAGTACGCAAAAGTACGGGCTGGACAGCCTATTGGGAGTCGATTGGGAGTCTGTTTCGACAGTTGGTTTTGCTGCCCAATGGTTGCGGCCAATTCTCCAAACGCTGCAACGAGCAAACCCACGCTCTCACTGAGACGCTTCCAAAGTGTCAGAAATCGATGTATACTTCTGACAGTACAGGTAACGCATGGAACGCCTCACAGAAGCCATTCTCGAAAAAACGACCGTGCTGCCCGAGGGTATGCCGATCTCTGCCAAGATGCTGCTGCATCTCGGCAACAGGGCGGCCCTTGACCAGGCGCTCTCCCGGCTCGTGCGTCGTGGCAAACTCCTGAGAGCCGGGCGGGGAGTGTACGTGTCCCCCGTCGCAAGTCGCTTTGGGAGCCGGGCGCCTTCCGTGGAGAAGGTGGTTGAGGAGCTGTCCCGTCAGCGCGGAGAGACGGTCGTCCCTTCAGGTGCCAGCTCTGCCAACGCTCTTGGATTGACGACGCAGGTGCCAACCCGAACCGTCTATTCAACTTCCGGGAAGAGCCGGAAATTCACTTTGGGCAAGCAGATCGTCCACCTACAGCACGTACCGGCGTGGCAGCTCACCCTTGCCAAAGATCCCGCTGGGGAGATCATTCGCGCTCTCGCATGGGCTGGCCCGGAGAAGGTCCACCAGGCGTTGAAGGAGATCGAGACCAGAGTCCCGCGTTCTGAATTTCAGCGCATATCCCAACAAAGCTCACGGTTGCCGCTCTGGTTAGCAACCGCACTGAGTGGGACAGGAAACTATGCCTGAGAGCTTCTTCCATCTGAGCGCCAAAGAGCAGGAAGAGGCTCTCCAGGTAGCGGCATCGGCCTCTGGCAGACCTGCACATCTCTTGGAGAAAGACATCTGGGTCGTGTGGGCGCTCTCAACATTGTTTACGTCTCCGCTTGGCTCCCATCTGGTGTTCAAGGGCGGCACCGCTCTCTCAAAAGCATACAAAGCGATACGCAGGTTTTCAGAGGATGTGGACCTTACTTACGACATCCGGGCGCTCGCGCCACAGCTTGTCAGGAATGCTCCTGATGGACTGGACGCGATTCCTCCGAGCAGGAGCCAGGAGAAGAAATGGTCGGATGAAATCCGCAAGGAACTTCTCCCAGCATGGCTTCGCGACAGCGCTCACCCAATCGTGCAAGCGGGACTGGCCGGACTTCCGGCAGCCACAAGCCGCGTCACGGATGGATGCATATTCATTGATTACAAACCCGTCGTCGTCGCGTCCAGCTACGCGCTTCCCAGGGTCATGCTCGAATTCGGCGCACGTTCGACCGGCGAGCCGAGCAGCGTGCGTTTGGTCCGCTGCGATATTGAGGAGTACATCACAGGGGTTTCATTCCCTGTTGCAAACCCGCGGGTGATGGACATTTCGCGCATCTTTTGGGAGAAGGCAACCGCCGCTCACGTCTATTGCGCCCAGGGTGGAGCCGGACTGAGCGACCGGTTTTCCCGGCACTTTCATGACCTCGTCCGCCTTGAAGAAGCCGGACACCTCGCGAACGCGCTGGCCGCCCGCAACATTGCGGAAGCGGTGGCGATCCACAAGAATTCGTTCTTCGCCGAGAAAGACGCGGCTGGAAATCGGATTGATTATCTTGCGGACCTGCGCAGCGGCCTCAACCTCGTACCCGAAGGAAATGCGCGCGATGCACTGCGAGGGGACTACCAGCGGATGCTCGAAGACGGCCTCCTTCTTGAAGACGCAGAATCCTTTGATCGCCTGATGGACAAGTGCAAAAAGATTCAAGAGCAGGTGAAGAGATTGTCTGCAATCGAAGACAAACCATAGTGGAATGCCAAGCACTTCCGCGACGAAACCGCGCGAAATACTAGAGTCAAAGTGGAGGAAACCGGAGAGGCATCTTCAATCAGGAGGAAGTATGGCAGAAGAAAAGATCAGGAATCTCTCCATCAGCGAGATTCATTCTGAAGACGGCGCTCAGGAACTTGTTCGTTCTGAAAAGATGAAGCCCTATCTCGCTATCTTGAAGGCACAGATAGCTGGGCAGGATACCGAACCGCATCTGGCTGCACTGGCCGCGCTGCCGCTGGAAGAGCGATACGTGTGGCGAGTGATCTCCGCTTTGAAGTGGGCTTTCTGTGATCTTGAAACGGAGAGCGCGATTGCCGATTTCCGCACTCTGTCTGAGGAGGACCGCGTGAGGGTTGCGGAACCGCTGACATTGAGAGCGACTCAATTCTGCTTGTTCGTTAACGCGCTACTTGGGGAAGATGCGACGGAGCGGATCATGCAACACGCACTGCGGTGCGCAAAGGAATCGTCCGAGCCGGCTTCGGGCGAGTAGCTGGCCGCGCTGCTTTATCCGCAATAGACGAAGGCGAACGGGAACGTTGCCACCTCGTCCTTTCTGGAGTTTGTTTGTCGCTTACTTGATACAAGAATCGTAGCGTTGAAACCCAGACACACCTTTTTCACCCAGGGAAATCCAGCAAATTCGATCTTCTATCTTTAGAAAGGCTGCACAAAGCCTATCGTCGTTTCCGTAAATGGAATAGAAGCCACGATCACTCTCTTCTTGCTGAAAAAACGGCTCAACCCTCTAGGGTCTACTGACCCGCAAGCCGGTGCGAAAATTATGCCTGTATCACGAACAAACCGGAGACAGACCAGCTACCCCGGTTAGCCAGCTCTCTCGATGAGACTGTCTTCATAATGACGATTCAAACAAGAACGCTCCAACCCATCCCGGCTGGCTCGCAGTCCTGTATGCGTGGAGCGCATAAGAGCGTGCCGGAAACTCATTGGACTTGGATGCACAAGTTGCTCTAATTTTGCGCTTATCCCGACTGCATCGCAGTCGTTGGAGGAGCCAATGTCCAGCAGAATCCGAAACGCGATTTCCAAGATGACGGCCCAGGCATCTCGTAGGTGGATGCGCCTGTCCACCTTGATGATTCCGGCATTATGAAATGGCCCACTTCGGCGGTTTGTTTTGGCCCACCCCTTGGACAGAACGAACTCCTAGTCTGGACT
>NFUO01000441.1 GCA_002197545.1 Acidobacteria subdivision 2 bacterium RH1 MAG20
ATTTGATTATCGGGAATGCCCTGCGTATGCACATTCACGACGATTTTGCTTTTGTGGCTCCCCTCGGGCACGACCTGGATTTCATACCGATAACGCGGCCGCACGCCCACCATGTTCTGCATGAAGCCAACCTGGTTGTCCGCGTTGCGCCAAAGCGTCTCAAGCGTATCGTCCGGTCCGACCTCGAACAGGATACCGTCACCGCGCAAAGCATCCTGCGTCAGCAGATAGGCGCTATGTGCCGAATAGTTGACCTCGTGCTCCTCGCCCAGCGCGGAGTCCCGCCTATCCCAGTGCCGAGTATTGCTCCACTCCCCGATGTAACATCCCGCGACCAGAGACATCATGGCGACCATGATCCAGATCGCCCACTTCGCGGCAGCCGCACGATGATTACTCATGGCCTGAGAGCCTGACAGCCACGGCGAGCGCCGCGCGTTTCAGTTGACTCAACAGAGAACCATGAGGCTTGCCCGTGCGCAAGACTGAGCGATGTGATTTCAGATGCGGCGGCGCACTGTGCTACAAATTCTTCTCAGATTTCGACTCGATCTCCGAAATTGTTCGCCTTTCCGCTCTTTTACCGAAGCAATCTCAAGACTAAGATTCACGCCCCATGACAGAATTTGTAAGCAAACAAGCGCCGCGGCACGCAGTCGCGGTGGTAGGCGGCGCGACCGCCGGCGCCGAAATCGCCCGTATTCTCGCCGGACGCGGTGCGCAAGTCATCGTCATCGAACAGAATCCTCGTCCATACGGCAAAATCGAAGACGGGCTGCCGCGATGGCACGTGAAGCAGCGCCGCGACGAGTACGCGGAAATCGATCGGCGCCTCGACCATCCCAATATCGAGTTCCTGCCGCTCACGCGGATGGGCGCCGATGTCAGCTATGAAGAGCTGAGCCGCGGATGGGGCCTGAGCGCGGTCGTCCTCACGCATGGCGCATGGCGCGATCGCCCGTTAGCGGTGGAGGGCGCGGACGAGTTTATCGATCGCGGCCTGGTTTACCAGAACCCGCTCATCTACTGGTTTAATCACTATCCGGAAAAGGCTTACAACGGCCCACGCTACGATCTTCCGCCCGGAATAGTCGTAATTGGCGGGGGACTCGCTTCG
>NFUO01000442.1 GCA_002197545.1 Acidobacteria subdivision 2 bacterium RH1 MAG20
CCCAAGACTGATGTGATCTGTAATCCGGGAGCCAGCGGGCAGTTCGGCGATGGTTCGAGACATTCGGCGCTCTCCTGTCTAAAACAGAATAGCGCATTTATGTTGTTAAGTGAAGAGTATTGGGTTTAATCCGGAACATACCGCTTGACAGCGATATTCCGTGCGTGCTTCCGCGTTTTGGCCACGTCGTAGGCGAGTTGCATGCGGAGAAGGTGGTTCATGTCGGGACCGAACGCCTTTTCGATGCGCAAGGCCATTTCCGGCGTTAACGCGGCCTTGGCGTGGAGAAGGTCGGAGAGCGTGGCGCGGCGCACTTTCAGAATTTCCGCTGCCTTCGACACGTTAAGACCGAGGGCTTCGACGATCTCGGTTCTGATCAGGTCGCCCGGATGGGGCGGGTCCTTCATGGGCATTGTAGGTCTCCTAATGATAGTCGATCAAGTCAATCTCGCTGGCCGTGTTCGCCTCTTCGCTGTAGCGGAAAATCAGACGCCAGTTTCCGGTGACGGTCAGGCTCCAGAATCCCTCCATGTCTCCTTTGAGCGGGTGCAGCTTCCATCCCGGAAACCGGCCGAGTTGGTCGAGGGCCTCGGCAGTTTCGAGGGCGAACAGAAGCTTCCGCAGCTTGCCGGCCATTGAAGACGGCACCCCCTTGGCGTTGCCGTCGTCATGGAGGCTCCTCAGCCCTTTGTGGCGAAAGCGAACTAGATGCACGTCAGCCTTTATTCCAGTATGTACGGTTACACAGTACATGTCAAACGGGCCGGACCGCTGTGGCGAGGCTTACAATCCCTTTTTCGCCATGAACTCGATCAGGTCTACGACGCGCATCGAGTAACCCCACTCGTTGTCATACCAGGCGACCACCTTCACCAGATTCCCATCCGTTACCTTGGTCAACTGCCCGTCCACGATGGAGCTGTTGGGATTGTGCATCATATCCGTGGATACCACCGGGTCTTCGGTGTAGGCGAGTATTCCCTTCAGCGGCCCGTCCGCGGCTTCTTTGAACGCGGCGTTAACCTGCTCCGCGGTTGTGGACTTGGAAGTGACCGCGACCAGATCGACCACCGAAACGTTGGGAGTGGGCACGCGCAGGGCATAGCCGTCGAGCTTTCCCTGGAGCTGCGGCACCACTAATCCGATGGCCTTGGCGGCTCCGGTGGTGCTGGGGATCAGGTTGATCGCGGCGGCGCGAGCCCGTCGCAAGTCCTTGTGCGGGAAATCGAGGACGTTCTGGTCGTTGGTGTAACTGTGAATGGTGGTCATCGATCCCTTCTCGATGCCGAACTTGTCGTACAGAACTTTGACCACCGGCGCCAGACAGTTGGTGGTGCAGGAGGCGTTTGAGATTACGTTGTGCCGCGCTGGATCGTAAGCATCGTCGTTGACGCCGAGCACGATGGTAACGTCCTCATTCTTGGCTGGCGCCGAAATGATGACCTTCTTAACGGTGCCGCGCAGGTGCTTGGAAGCTTCCTTGGCGTCGGTGAACTTTCCGGTGGACTCGAGCACAATCTGGGCGCCCACACTTGTCCAATCGATCCCGGCGGGGTCCTTGATGGCGAAGATCGCGATGCGCTTTCCGCAA
>NFUO01000443.1 GCA_002197545.1 Acidobacteria subdivision 2 bacterium RH1 MAG20
CGACCTGGCGGCCGAGGGAAGTAAAGACTCCGTGAAGAATCTGCTTGCGCTCGCGCCGGGTCTTCTCAGGGAAAGCGAGTTCCAGGTTTCGCATGCCCACGCGCCGCAGCTTTCCGTGCAGCACGTAGACCATCCAGGCAATGGATATCCCTGCCGCGCGGGCCAATGGCCGCGGCAAGGCACCTACAAATTTGAGCAGTCCCCAGGCGAGGGCGTATTCGAGTCGGTAGCGCAATCGCACGCTGACGGTAGCACTGGGGAAAATTTGATGTCAAATTTGGGGGCTGGAAAAAACGTCGTGCGTCGTGGGTCGTGCGTCGCATTTCGCTGCGAGCTGTGAGCTACGACCATCAATGGATGAACCAACCTAAGGCTGAGGAGCGCCGGCGCACGACCGACGACCCGCGACGCACGACTGCCATCGCCTTGAATCCCGCTCCCGTCATCCTTAGACTAAGTACGTGCACGTTCACTCTCATGGCGCGGATGAGCGTACCTCGAAGGTGCTTCGGGTGTCGCTTATTGTCACGGCCGCCTACATCGGACTGCTAGTTGTGGCCGGCTTGCGCTCCCATTCTCTGGCGCTGCTCTCTGAGGCCGGACACAATCTCAGCGACTTTGTAGCCCTGCTCCTTTCGCTGGTTGCGGTGTACTTTCAATCGCGTCCGCCGAGCGCTACCCATACTTACGGATACCATCGCGCGGGCGTGCTCGCCGCCCTGGTTAATGCGGCTGCTCTGGTTGCGGTTTCGTTTTTGATCTTTTATGAGGCGGTGCACCGCATTCAGCATCCGCGGGCCATTCACGCCGGGACCATGATGTGGGTTGCCGCCGCGGGCGTAATCATGAATGGCGCGATTGCCTTCATGCTGTTCCGCACCCACCGCGATGTGAATATCCGGAGCGCGCTGCTGCACGAAATCGGCGACACAGTTTCGACCGCCGCGGTCATCGTTGGCGGTTGGGCCATTCTCTCCACCGGGCAGCTCTGGATCGATCCCGCGCTCTCGTTCGGTATCGGCGCACTCATTCTGTGGTCGAGCTTCGG
Organism: Acidobacteria subdivision 2 bacterium RH1 MAG20; assembly: GCA_002197545.1. The sequence goes on from NFUO01000443.1 coordinate 1,049, forward strand.
CATCATGCGCGAGACCCTGAACATTCTGCTCGAAGGCACGCCGCGCGGAATGAAGCTGGCCCGGGTCGCCGCCGCCATTGCGGAAATTGACGGCGTAAACGACGTTCACGACCTGCACGTGTGGAGCATTGGTTCCGAGACCAGCGCGCTGTCTTGCCACATTTCGATTGCCGACATTCCGCCCTCCGCC
>NFUO01000444.1 GCA_002197545.1 Acidobacteria subdivision 2 bacterium RH1 MAG20
CATGCTAGCCTCAACCAAGCTCCACCCATCAGCCGAGCAGGCCTCGATGACAACAACCTGTTGAGACACCACATTTAGCCGCTGAGGGAATTTTCGGAACTTCCTTGGACCTTAGCTCAACGTAGTCTGGGCAAACTTCCTTACCATGGCCAGCAGCAACCTCCGGTCGCTCTCGCTCAAATGCGCCGAATATCGCTGCACTTGCGTAAGAAACCGGATCTCGTCTTCGCCCAGGTTCAGCGACGACATCTCCTTGGCCACGATCTCTTCGGCAAAGAACTCCGAGAGCTGAAGGTCCAGCGCCCGCGCGATCTTTTGCAGCGTCTCCAGCGACGGCACCGTATGCCCGTTCTCCACGCGAGAGAGGTAGCACCGCAACAGTCCGGTGCGCTTCTCGATATCGCCCTGAGACATTCCTCTCTGCAACCGATAGCCCCGGATCGCTGTTCCAATATTCATCGAAATTGAGAGGGCCTCAACGGACCCGCTCTCCATGTCGCTGGGAATTGTTTGCATGTCAGCCATTACCCACAAAGTAAATATCTGCAACTTCCGGGTCAATGCCTATCTTTGGCCAACCGTCGATTCCCGTACCTGCCCAGGTTCACCCACAGACATTTACCCGCCAATCCTTAACCCTTACTTGAACTCCATCGCGCCTTTGAACCACAGCCGACATTACCGAATCCGCTACTAACTGAGAGATAAACGTATCTCAAATCTGGGTGCCCCATGTCCCGATTCTGGGACATGGGTTTCCACAGAACTCATCGGCTACAAACCTATCAAGCATATGGCTGTGTCCGAAATCGGCCAGAGATGTTCGGAGATGGACAGGAGAGGAGCGCAATTTTATGAGATGACATCGCAATAAAAGGAGATAGCTCATCATCACTTTGGAAGATAACGTGCTTTTAGACATTAGACATTAGACAGGGGCATGGTGATCGTGCCATAGGAGCCAAGATGCAGACACTGCTGGGGAACATTCGTTACGGATTGCGCCAACTCAAGAACGCTCCCACGTTTACCGCTGTGGGCATGCTGACGCTGGCTCTCGGAGTAGGCGCGAATACGGCAATCTTCAGCGTGATCCAGGCGGTATTGCTGCATCCGGCGGGCATCTCCGAGCCGGCCCGCGTCGCATCCTTCCATGCCAGCTACACCCAGTTGAATCTGCCCAGCATCGGCGTCTCGGTGCCCGATTTCAAGGACGCTCAGTCGCTGACCCGCGTCGTCGATTCGGCGGCAATCAGTCAGAACACCAGCTTCAACACCGCCACCAATGGCGGAAGCGAGCACATCCAGGCAGCAGCCGTCAGCCGCGACTGGTTCCGCGTCTTTGGGGCGCAACCCATCCTGGGCCGCGTCTTTTCGACCGAGGAGGACCGGAAAGGGGCAAACTACGTTGCCGTGCTGAGTTACGCGGCATGGCAGCGAATCTTCGGCGGCCAATCCGATGTGATCGGTAAGTCGATGGTAATGAATGGTCAGACCTATAGCGTCGTCGGTGTCATGCGCAGCGACTTCGACTGGCCGCGCGGCAGAGACCTCTGGGTCCCGCTCGGCCTCGCGCCCGACGCCTATGCACCGAGCCATCGCTTCAACGAGATCTATGACAGCGCCGTCCTCCTCAAGCCCGGCATAAGCGTCCAGCAGTTCAACGCGGCGCTCGCGCAGAAGCGCATAGAAGAGATCAGGCGCGAGGGCGGTGGTTATAACTTTGCCCAAGCCTCCGGCTGGGGAATGTTCGCTCAGCCCTGGACCAAAGACGCCGCAGGCGATCTGCGCAAGCCGTTGTTCGCCTTGTTCATCGTGGTGGCCGCCATCCTTCTCATCGCCTGCGCCAACGTAGCGGGCCTGCTGCTCGCTCGCACGGCGGGAAGGATGCGCGAGCTTGCGATCCGCACCGCGCTGGGCGCGTCCATGTTGCAGATCACCTCGCAATTTCTGGTCGAAATCCTGTTGCTGGCGGTGGGAGCGGCGATCATCGCCGTATTTACCGGCCCACTGATCGGCAGGCTTCTTCTGCTCGTGATCCCAGATCACCTGGCGGACGGCTTCGTCGTCCAGAGCAATCCTCGATTGGTGGCTGTGACCATCGGCTTCAGCTTGCTGGCCGCGCTTCTTGCCGGCATCGTTCCTGCGATCCAGATAGCGCGGATGCAGCGCATCGGTGAGTTTGGCAGAAGCGTGACCGGCAGCGCATCGCGGCAGCGGCTGCGCACCGTACTGGTCAGCACCGAGATTGCGCTCGCCTTTGTCCTCCTCACCGGAACCGGAATGTTTCTCGTCAGCCTGCGGCATTTGCAGCAGGTCGATCCCGGCTTCCGCTCTCAGGGCGTCCTGACCGGGGCGGTCACGCTCACTGGAGAACAATATCGCGATAACAAGCCGAAGCAGGCAGCCTTCGTCAACGATGTGCTCTCGCGCATCCAGCAGCAGCCCGGCGTGGCCGTTGCCGCGGCGACATCCTCCGTACCGTTCTCCAACAATGGTGGATGGTCGGAAACCTTTAACATTCAGAACAAACCTGTTGCAAAGGGGCAGCCTGGCCCTCACGCCGACATGCGGGCAGCGACCGCCGGATATCTCTCCTCGCTGCAAATCCCATTGATGCAGGGCCGCTGGTTCACCGACAGCGACCGCGCCGAGACCATGCCTGTGGCCGTGATCGACGATGTGCTGGCAAAGGCATACTGGCCCGGACAGAATCCAATTGGCAGCTTCGTCCGGTATGACGGGGACACTCCCTGGAAACAGGTCATCGGCGTGGTCGGCCATGTCCACCGCGACTCGCTCGAGGTGGATGAGAACAAGGGCGTGATCTACGTGCCGCTCGATCAGGAACCGGTCTCGACGGTCGGCTTCGTCGTGCGCACCAAGGGCGACCCACGGGCATTTCAAAACTCCCTGGTAAGAGCCGTGCAATCTGTAGACGCGACCGAGGCTATTTACAACGTTCGGACGCTGAGCAGTCTGGTGGGCCAGTCGCTCGGTGCGCGGCAGTTGCTGGTATGGCTGCTCTCGCTCTTTGGAGGACTGGCGTTGCTGCTGGCCGCCATCGGAATCTACGGTCTGCTGAGCTACACCACCTCGCAGCGTTCGGCGGAGATTGGCATCCGCATGGCTCTGGGCGCCCAGCGCTGGCAGATCGCCCGCCTGATTGTGAACGAGATGTTGACTATGGTCGGTGCCGGGCTGGGAGTCGGCGTTGTCGCAGTAGTGCTGATGCAGCGCCTGCTGGCACATGCGTTTGCCGGCGTAGGCGGAGGGGTCCTGCCATCGCTGGCAATAGCGGCTGCAGGATTGTTAGTAGCGGCAGTGCTGGCGGTAGCTTTACCGGCACGCAAATCCGCCAGCGTCGATCCCGCCGTAGTGCTGCGCGCTGAGTGACAAACGGTAATCGATAGGATCGAGAGTAAGCGTATTGAGTAAATCCGAATCTCGCTCACAAAACCACCTATCAACACGAAGCGCCAACGGCCTCTCTTCCCAACGGTGTTCGATACAGAGCGCCCAACGCACTCTCTCCCCCGAGATGGTATCTCGATCCCAAGCGCCAACGGCGCGCCTCTATACCAGCCTGGGCCATCGGCCCAGGTTCAGGAGACCCCCCAACCTAAGGGCTGAAAGCCCGCCCCATACCTGATAGAACTATTTTGTAGATGCTATAGAAAGGGAAAGAACCCCGGTATTTGTCTTTGCTGGTGCCTGTGCATTGGTCCTCAGCCCAAACAACAACAAGCCAATTGATTCAATGGGCTACAACTCATCTCAATAGTTATCTAGGACAGCCCCTAATGAATACACATTCACGCCGTCATAGACCCACGGACCTATTCTCGATCATAGTGACAGGAGTTGTCCTTCTAGCCACATCTCTTGTGTTCTCTTCAATTGGCTATGCGCAGCAAGCTGTTCCTGCAAACGCGCATCCAGCTTCACAGACGAGTGTGAGCGCAACGAGCGGCGATGACGTGGATGGCACTGCAGCAGAACAATGCACAGCGCTTCAGCATGTTGATTTTTCCGGTATTCAGGATGCTCCAACGCAGATCACGGCAGCGAGGTTGATCGAGCCAAAACGCGATCCGGTCTATTGCCAGGTGCAGGGATATGTTAGCCCACAGGTCAGATTTGAGATTCGGTTACCAGCGAATCACTGGAACGGAAAGTTCATGGAAACGGGATGTGCCGCGGCGTGCGGTACGGTCATGATCGATTGGATGTGTCCCAGCCTTCTGCACAAAGGCTACGCATGCATTGCGTCCGATATGGGGCATGAAGGTCGAATTGAAAATGGACTATGGGCTTACAACAATCTGCAAGCAAACATCGACTTCGGTTATCGTGCTGCACATGTGACGGCGCTTGCCGGCAAAGCTATCACCGAACGCTTTTACAAAAAAGCGCCCGATAAATCCTATTTCATGGGTTGCTCCACCGGAGGTCGGGAGGGCATGATCGAGGCTCAGCGTTTTCCCTGGGATTTCGATGGAATCATTGCAGGCGCCCCGGCTTCCGATCAGGCAGGCATTATTATGACCCGGCTTTGGGCGGCTCTCGCGATGAGGGCGAGTGATGGGACGCCCATCCTAAGTCATGCTGATCTCCAACTTGTGCATAACGCGGTTGTCGCGGCTTGCGACATGAACGATGGTGTCGAAGACGGTCTCATTGGGAATCCTCGCGCTTGCAACTTCGATACGGAGAAGTTGGTTTGCAAAGGAGATTCAGACACACGATGCTTGTCGAGGCAGCAAGTCAACGCCCTGAAGAAAATATATGGCGGCCCGATGACATCAAAAGGGAAGAAAATCTATTCCGATGGCGCATTGATGCCGGGGTCGGAACTTGCCTTTGGCGAATATTATCAATCCGGTCATTTTTCCTCTTTCGATATTGATTTCCTAAGATATATGGCCTTCATGCCGGCCCCAGGTCCGAATTGGCAACTAAACGACTTGAATTTCGATCACGACTACAAGCGATTTGGAATGATGGAGTCTCTCTACTCAGCTAACAATCCTGATCTAAGAACATTCAAAGCTAATGGCGGAAAGCTCATTCTTTACCAAGGCTGGGCTGATGCAGGGGCTGGGGGAGTTCCGCCATTGAAGACAGTTGACTACTACGAGACTGCCGAGAAAACCATGGGCGGACCCGCTGAGACACAAGATTTCTTCCGCCTATTCATGATTCCCGGCATGGGGCACTGTGGAGGAGGGGAAGCCGCCGACCATATTGGCTATGTAAGCTATCTGGACAAATGGGTTGAAAATGGACAAGCCCCCGACGTAATCATCGGCGCGCATATCGACACTGATCGACTTGATCGATTTCTAGGTACTCATGATTCGAAGGACCCAAATTTCTCAAGAGAATTAGAACTGTTTCTCAATGATCCGCGTAACGCCAAATTCACGCGCCCGGTTTATCCCTATCCGATCCAAGCTAAATACAAGGGCACGGGTGATCCCAATAGGGCGGACAGTTTTGAGCCAGTACATCCGTAAGTGCGCACTGCAATTTCATGAGTACGACATAATTATGAAAGCCTTGCCGGGTCCTATCCTTCGCAGCTTCATCGTGAAGGGTGGGATGTAGCCATCTCCCACAGTCGAGAGACCCCGTATTGATTTTTGCAGTTGCAGTTGCAGTTGTCGTTGCAGTTGTCGTTGCTGTCGTTTGCCCTTGCCGTAGTCTTTGCCTTTGCAGCTAGGTAGAGCGAGGCTTCAGCCTCGCGTCTAAATCACCATCACCGCCGCGAAGCGGCCTCCGCTCTGCCGAAGGCCGGAGTGAAGCCCGAAGGGCGAAACGACTGATTTCATTGCTGTTGCTGTTATTTGTTTTCTCAGACTTCAAAAACCCACGCAAAATCATTTGTCAAGCTCTGAATCCACCTAGCTAAAACAAAATAAACAAGATAGAGATTGCCGTTTAGTTCCGCTCTATTGGTTACACTAAAGTTAGTAGAAAAATAAACAAGGCCCAGCAACATCGCTGGGCCTAACTCCTTTAGAAAGAAGACTTTGCCTATAAACTATTTGAAATCAAGACTTTACTGAAAAGTACCCGGGGGGAGGGGGTACTACCCCATATGCATCCCGCCATTCACGTCCAGCGTATGACCGGTGATGTAGGCAGCCTCTTCCGAGGCCAGAAACGCGACCGCATAGGCGACCTCGACATCGGTCCCGACGCGCCCCAGCGGAATGTACTGTGCAGTAGCCGCTTTTTGTTCCTCGGTCAAAACAGCCGTCATCGCCGTCTCGATGTATCCCGGAGCGACGGCGTTCACCGTAATCGTCCGGCTGGCCAACTCCCGCGCCAGCGACTTGGTCAGCCCGATCAACCCGGCCTTGGAGGCCGCATAATTAGCCTGCCCGGCCTGCCCCATCTCACCAACCACTGAGGCGACGTTGATAATCCGGCCCCACCGTCCCTTCACCATCGAGGACATCACCGCCTGCGTCATCAAAAATGCGCCGGTCAGGTTGGTGCTCAGTACATCGTCCCAGTCCTTCCGCTTCATCCGCATCGAAAGAATGTCACGCGTTATCCCGGCATTGTTCACCAGAATATGCACGTTGCCAAAGTGAGCAATCACTGCCTTGGCGCACTCTTTGATCGAGTCTTCACTCGAAACATCCAGCGCAAAAGCCTGCGCTGTTCCGCCAGCGGCAGCAATCTCAGCCGCAACCTCGGCCAGCTTCTCGACGTTTCGTGCAGCCAGCGCCACCGACGCTCCCGCTTTCGCCAACTCCAGCGCGCAGGCGCGCCCAATCCCTTGAGAAGCGCCTGTAACCAATGCAATACGACCAGCGAGAGTGCTCATGAACCTCCGTTTGCGATGCTCTCGGAATTATACAAACCGGTGCAAACATCTCTCCCCGCGCATGACGTATCCTGAGTTCCACCATGTCAGAGAACGCGAACAAGCCAGCCGAAACCGACGTCTACGCCATTCACGGAGCCGACCCTGAAGTCCTCGCCTACGCGATGGCCAAATATTCGCGCTCCTCGCTCACTATGAAGGAATCGCTCGCCGAGATCAGTTCCCAGCGCGCCGAACAGTTCCTCAACACCTTCTACTTCCAGTACGGTCATCGTTCTATCGCTGACCTCGCGCACATTCCCTTCGCCGTCGAGCGCCTCAGCCTCCTCGCCGCCATCGCGCTGGTCGACGAGCAGCGCTGGGATGGTCAGGAGCGTTCCACCCGCTACCAGAACTTCCGCCGTTCCGGCTGGTTCGCGCCCGATCTCGGCCCCGAAACGCCAAAGTTCACCGCCGCAGTCGAAGCCCTCTTCACCGCCTACGATCACATCGGCGCGGGAATGCTCGAGGCCCTGAAGTCCGCCATCGCTCGCCCCGAGGAGATGAAGCCCGAATCCTACGAGCGAACCCTGAAGGCCCGAGCCTTTGACGTAGCCCGCTATCTCCTGCCATTGGCGACCAACACCTCGCTCGGCCAGATCGTCAACGCCCGCACGCTGGAGACGCAGGTCTCGCGTCTGCTCACCAGCGAGTTCGCCGAGGTCCGCCAGATCGCCGAGAAGCTCCGCATCGCTGCGACCGAACCAGCCTGGAACGTCCAGCACAGCGCGGCAAAGGTGCTCTGCGAAGAGATCGGCTCCGTCGACGGAACCTGCGGCGACCGTGTCACCGAAATACTGATGCGCCCGGTCAAGACAGCCCCAACGCTGGTAAAGTACGCAACCGTAAACGAGTACCTCGCTGCCAGCCGCACCGAACTGACCGCAGCAGCAGACGATCTGATGTCCAATCAGCCGATCGACCCTGCGCCAGTTGTCGATCTCCTCGACGACTCCGAGTCGCTCGAAGTCGAGCTGGCAACCTCGCTCCTCTATCCTCACTGTCACTACTCCTACCGTCAGCTCCGCAGCCACGTTGCGGCGCTCACCGAAGCACGCCGCTCCGAGCTGATCGGACTAGGCACCAAACACCGCGGACGTCACGACGAGCTCCTCAGCGCCTTAAGTGCAGGTCACAGCTTCAGCTTCGACATCCTCATGGACATCGGCGGCTTCCGCGA
>NFUO01000445.1 GCA_002197545.1 Acidobacteria subdivision 2 bacterium RH1 MAG20
CAAGAAAAGCTCGTAGCGGGTTTGTGGGAAAAAATGCATCGTGCCCGGCACGGCAACGTGCATGCGGCCCACCGTTCCGCCCAGTTGCTCCACCACAACCGTCGAGGGCGTGTTGCCCTTGACGTTCTGATCGACCGTAACCGTGGTGAGAGTCACAATCTCCGTATGCTGAGCGTTCCACTGGCTCACCTGACTTACCACGCGGCCCTGTAAAACGGCGCTCGAGGCCTGCGTTAACTGGTCGAGACTCAAGCGCACGAGGCTGGTGGCCAAAGCCGGAAGCGCGGCCACGCACAAGACAATCAACATGAAACAGAAATGGCGTGTTTTCATTTTAAGATCCAGAAATCACGATCGCGCCGGGATAAATGGAAATTTCACCGGCGGGGGTAGTGACGATCAGGTTGCGCGGCCCCGGCGTGGCGCCGGAAGAAATCGTGATGTTGAAATTGACCGCAGGCGTGACGGGCGCCGTCGTCGTAGTGAAGTCCGAGGCCAGCGGCTGCGTCACCGTGACGCCGCCCCCGGTAACAAGATAGTACGTTCCGGCAACGATGCCGTTCCCAACCACAAAGAGGTTTAGCGTTTGGCTCGGGCTCGCCGGGATTTCGGCGACGCCTGCCGCCGTTGCCGTCGAACAGACGCAGCCGCCGATGTCTTGCAGCTGCAGCGTGGGCGTGAGAGAAGCCACTTGGATGTCGACGCCGGAAGCCGCTGTCCCGGCTGTAACCGTGACTGGCGTGGGGCTGATCGCGGGAACGATATAAAAGCTCAAAGGAGTAGGCGAACCGGAGCCGCCCGTGACCGTCACCTGGACCCCGTTTGCAGGGCTGGCCGACGCGAGCGCGTTGCCCGGAATCTGAGCCGTCAGTTGGCTGCTATTGACAACGGTTGTTTGCTCGGCGGCGCTGTTAAATACAATCTGGTCCCCCGAGGCAAAGCCGCTGCCGTTCACGGTGAGCGTGAATGCCGATCCGTTCTGCACGGCCACCAGCGGGCTCAGGTTGGCGAGCGAAACCGTGCCGCTGCCACCGCCATTCCCGCCCCCGTTGCCGCCGCCCCCGCCCGAAGACGAACTGCCGCCTCCCCCTCCGCATTGAAAGGTGAAAACCGCGAAACTGAGACATAACACGATGAGTATGGACTTTCCGC
>NFUO01000446.1 GCA_002197545.1 Acidobacteria subdivision 2 bacterium RH1 MAG20
AATACTGGCCGGTATACGTGCCCTTGTAAATAAATCCGCGGTCCTTCAGCTCCGTAAACAGCCGCTGCACGCCGCGCTTGTGGCGTTCTTCCGTGGTGCGGATGTAATCGTCATACGTCAGCCCCATGCGGTCCCAAAGCGAACGAAACTCCGCAGAAACCGCGCCGGCAAACGCCTCTGGGCTCTCCCCGGATTTCTGCGCCGAGCGCTCAATCTTCTGCCCGTGTTCGTCCGTGCCGGTCAGGAAGCGCACATCGAAGCCGCGCATCCGCTGGTAGCGCGCAATAGTATCCGCAGCCACCGTGGTATACGTGTGTCCCAGATGGGGGCGCGCGTTCACGTAGTAGATCGGAGTGGTCAGGTAAAAAGGCTTCTTGCTTGTCTTGGTCGGCATGCGGGGCGCTCGTCGCTCGCGCATCCATCTGCGGCGAGGCTATCTTCATCTTAGGTCGCTGCGAAAGCAGCGTCAAACGCAGCATTCCATTTGAGTTAAGCAGAGCACAACGCTAGCTGCTGCTAAAATTTACCTGGACCCACATAATCCTCTTCCCGGAATCACCCGTGTATCGCAGCTACAGACAACTTCTCTTTGCGCGCATTCAGGAAATTCTGGCGCAAAAATATCAGATCGAGATCGCATCGCTCGCCGTCGAGCAGCCGCCCAGGGTGGAGTTCGGCGAGTTCGCCCTGCCTGTCGCCTTCGAGCTGGCCAAGCGATTAAAAAAAGCCCCGCGCAAAATCGCAGAAGAACTCGTCGCAGAGCTGGGCCATATTGACGGCTTTACGTCCTTTGAGATCGCCGGTGCAGGTTACATCAACTGCAAACTGGATCGTGCTCGCGCTGCCCATGAAGTTGCGCGGGCTCCGGCAGTGCGTCACGCAATCGCAACGCGTGTCATCGTCGAACACACCAGTATCAACCCCAACAAGGCCGCTCACATCGGCCATCTGCGCAACGCCATCCTCGGAGATTCCTTCGTTCGCATTCTGCGCGCGGAAGGCTGTCAGCCGGACGTGCAGAACTACATCGACAACACCGGCGTTCAGGTTGCCGACGTTGTCGTCGGATTCACGCATCTCGAAGGCCGCTCGCTCACAAGCGTGCAGCAATTGCTGACCGAGCTTGCAACACGCAGCGAGCGCATCGACTATTACTGCTGGGACCTCTACGCCCGCACCTCGCAATGGTATGAGTCTG
>NFUO01000447.1 GCA_002197545.1 Acidobacteria subdivision 2 bacterium RH1 MAG20
AAAGGAAGAACACGATGAACCTGAGCATCGGTTGGACACATGCGGGACCTTCCATCCTGGCGTCTTTTTTGGCATCACTGGTCGAATGCGTCGAGGCGTTGACCGTCATTCTTGCAGTGGGAAGCGTGCGTGGCTGGCGTGGAGCGCTGAGCGGTAGTGCCGTGGCACTTGCTGTACTTCTGGCCATCATAGCGGCCCTCGGAAGAGCTTTGGTGCATATTCCGCTACATATTATTCAGCTCGCTGTTGGCACACTCCTTCTGCTGTTCGGTCTGCGGTGGCTCCGCAAAGCCATTCTGCGCTCGGCTGGCCTCATTCCCCTTCACGACGAGCAGGCGGCGTTCTCCAAGAACACAGAGGCAATGCAGAGATTTGACAGCGCGCGGGGCTGGGACAAAGTAGCGTTCGCGGCTTGCTTTCAAATCACAGTGCTCGAAGGCACTGAGGTTGTGTTCATTGTCATCGCGGTCGGCGCAGGCGGAACCGGTCTGCTATTGCCTGCCAGTCTTGGCGCTTTCGCGGCCCTGATTATCGTGGCCGCCCTGGGCTTTGCGGTCCATCGCCCTCTCGCCACCGTGCCCGAGAATACGCTCAAATTTATCGTGGGGGTTCTGCTCTCCGCTTTCGGCACATTCTGGGTAGGCGAAGGAATCGGACTCACCTGGCCAGGAGCCGACTGGGCCATTCCGGGCCTGATCGCCGCATTTCTGGCAGTCGCGCTATTCACCGTCCCACTTTGCCGCAGACAGGCGAGTTCCGGTGTTGCAACAGTCCGCCAATGAGAAACAGGAGGAAATATGCAGTGGTTCAGGACCATTTTCCGCGAAATCTTTGGCCTCTTCGTCGATGACGGTAGTTTCGCAATCGCTATTCTTGCATGGCTCGGAGTGATGTCGTTGCTCTTGCCGCGCCTCGGCGTTTTTTCACGGTGGAACGGTCTGATTCTGTTTGCCGGACTCGGTTTGATCCTTGTCGAAAGCGCAATGCGCTTCGCAAGAAAGAGAGGGCAAACTGGACTTGGCAAATGGAAAGAAAAAGTATGAGCCGCATTTTTCAAGTCATACCATCCGCATCCTTTTGAGCTACGGGCAAATGTTCTCACGATCCAAGAAAAAAACTGTGGCGCTTTCCTTGGCAGTTCTGGATCGAGTCAATCCGCGAAAGAAGAGAGAGAAAATCATATTGTTCAGAACGTAAATTCGGCGCTAATCTGCATCCGGCGCGGTGGATAGGCAGCTACGGCTCGTCCAAAGAAGGGTGATGTAACCACGCCGGTATACGACAAATCATTCGGGTGGTTGAATACATCGAAGCTGCTGAGGCCAATGCGAAGATTTTCCGGTTCATTCGCATGATGGCCCAGCAGAAAGGTATGCGACAGGTTGATATCCAGGTTGGCATAGCCTGGCCCGTGCCCACTGTTGCGCGGTACTCCCGCAGGCCGATCTGTGAAGACGCCATCGTGGTTGTTGTCAGCTCCCGTCGTCACATTGAACGGCATCCCGGAATAGAGTTCGAGAATCATCCCTAGATCGAACCAGCGGCTGGCGTTTACGGTTCCCAGCAGGTTCAGGCGGTTGCGCTGGTCGCTGTCGGAGCGCGACCATTCCGCGTTTGGATCGTAGCTGTTCGCAGGAAAAAAGTCGGTCCCGCTCGTACTCGTGTTGGTCCCGTGCGTATTGAGCCCGCTCGTATTGTTGTAGGTCTTGGATAACCGGTATTGCGCCTGGCCGTTGAAATATCGCGTCAGACGTCCGCGAAAAGTCAGTTCGAGAGCGTTCCCTGTCTGGAATCCTTCAGACTGAAATTGCTCATTCTGCCCCAGCGCAGAGTCGGGCCGTGCGCTGTAGTTGGGCGGAGGAGGTGCATTGGCATCGATGGCCCGGAACACATGCCGGCTGGAGAGGTTGATCCAGTTCGCGGAAACCGTGCTGGTCTTACCTATCTGGCGTTCGATGCCAATGCTCGATTCAACCGTGTAAGGAATGATGGCCTGCGACGCCAATGTAACGACGCTGGTCGGAGTGCCGGCGACGTCGGGATTGCCGAAGACGGGATTGTCGATCAGGTAACGGCGCAGATTGATGCCGTTGAAGTGCAGGAGCGACGCAATGGGGGCAGGTCCTGTCCTGTCATAGAAAACCCCAGACCCGCCGCGCAACACCCATGCCTGATGGTGTCCGAAGGCCCAGGCAAGATTGGCTCGTGGAGCAAGGTTGTGCGGAACCTCATGGAAATAGTTCTGCCAGTAGTAGCGCGTGCCAAATGTCAGTTCGAGATTGGGTCGAACATGCCATGTGTCTTGAATAAATCCGGCAAAGTTCTTTTCGAGAAAAACAAGATGCCCCTGCCCTTGCTGCAGCAACAGCAGGGCAGGTTGGTTCGCTTCGTATGCGGCGAGGCTGGCAAAGGTATACGTTCCCAGCGTGTTGGTAAAGTCGTCGCGCCCGCGACGGCTGATGTCCGGTACATCGATGCCGAATTCAACGATATGCTTTCCTGCCGTGTAGGTCACAAGGTCCGTTCCATCGAAGTGATATTCGGTGTTCTTGGCGTCCGCCTGTGCGCCGCCTCCCGTGAACGCACCCTGCACCGTGATGTTCGGTTTCTCGGTGATGCTAGTCGTGGGTGAGTTGTAGTGTCCCACCAGAAAGTGCAGATAGTTCAGCCAGTGTTGACCCTCGACCACCTGCCAGGCGACATTGATCTCGTGCTCCTCAAAGAGGGTGTCGTAGCCAGCCTCGGGCAGCGTGGTGCCGCCCACGCCTTGATTCTGGCTGCTGCGATGTTCCCAGGAATATCCCATCCAGAATTGATTGCCTTGCGCGTAGTTGTGAAAGATGCGCCCG
>NFUO01000448.1 GCA_002197545.1 Acidobacteria subdivision 2 bacterium RH1 MAG20
AATAGTGATGAAGCCGCAGCGGGACCGATCTATCTGCAGGGAAGTGAAAAGGGTCACGTGTACTTTCGGAATATCGTCATTACGCCGGCGAAGTAGCGAGGTGCGCCGATCGCCGCGCCCGCATGTAAGTTAGACAGACGGCGGTATCCTACCTCAAGAGTATTGATTGAGCGGCTGCCGAATCGCAATTGAAAACAGATCGCCAGTTGCTCGGACCTAAAGCATTTTCATAGTTGCTATAGAGTGCCGAAGCGGGTTCTGAACCATGCTTCGGCATTTTCTGGTGTGAGCTGCGGCAGCAGTTGGGAGAGGGCGTCGTCGAGCGCTTCTTTGGTGCGAGACCTGGCGGAACGGAGCAGCAATTTGAGCTTGGACCAGGCTTTTTCAATGGGGTTCAGGTCGGGAGAGTAGGGCGGCAGGTAGAGCAGTTCCGCTCCTGCCGCGGCGATCCTTTCGCGCACCCCCTGAACCTTGTGGGCGCTGAGATTGTCCATCACCACCACATCTCCGGGCCGCAGCTTCGGACACAAGACATGGTCCAGATAAGCCAGGAAAATATCGGCATCGGTGGGTTCCTCGATGGTCATGGTGGCGATCATTCCGCGCGTGCTCATGGCGCCCAGAACGGTCAGGATTTTCCAGTGGCCGCCCGGTGCCGCTTCGTGGATGCGCGCTCCATCCCGGCTGCGCGCATAGAGCCTGGTCATCGAGGTGGTGACGCCGCTTTCATCCAGATAAATCAACTTCTCCGGCGAGACCGCGCGGATTTTTCCCAGGAACTCGGCGCGCCGCTTGCGGTTCTCTTCCGTGTCCCGCTCTTGGGCGTGGAGCGACTTTTTTTCAGCCGGAAATTCATCCGCTTCAGGATCAGCCACAAATAGGGGGCGCTGAAGCCAACTCCGGTCTGCTTTTTCAGCGCGGACTGCAACTGCCGCAGTGTCCAATCGGCGTTGTCTGTCAACAGCCGGGCCAGTACTTGCTGGTCTAGCCGGCTGCGCGGGCCGGGCCGGTAGGACCTCCGTTCCACTTGACCGCTGTGCCTGCGGGCCGCGGAAATCTTCCACGCCCAACCTCGGCTCACCCCAAACCGCGAGGCCAACTCCGTCAGGCTGGCCTCACCTCGGTCGTGAGCCTCCAGCAGCTTCCTTCGTAGATCATCCGAATACGCTCGCGCCATGTCAGCTCATGTCGCGGATCAATCGCCTCTATTACTCTACACCATCAGAT
>NFUO01000449.1 GCA_002197545.1 Acidobacteria subdivision 2 bacterium RH1 MAG20
TCACAAACTGAAGACCTTTTTTGATCCCAGAAAGCGAGGAGGTGATTTGTATGCCAACTCCAGCGAAAGCGGAGAAGATTGACGAGCTGACCGACAAGTTGGGCCGTGCCACCATCACGATCCTGGTGCAAACCCAGGGACTCAACATGAAGGATCAGAACGAACTGCGGGCGAAGATGCGCGCCGCGAAGCTTGAATTCCAGATTGCCAAAAATACGCTCCTGCGTATTGCTACCGAGCGCAACCACATGGACAGGCTGGACACCAGCATCTTCAACGGCCAGACGGCCGTGGCTCTCGGCTACGATGATGAGGTAGCGGCGGCGAAGGGCGTAACCGACTATATTCGCACGTCGAAAGTCGCCGTTCTCAAGTCCGGCATTCTCGGCGGACGCGCTCTGACTGCCGAGCAGATCGAGGGTATTGCGAAGATACCCGGAGGCAAGAATTACGCGAAGGCCCAGGTGGTCGGCGTGATCCAGGGGCCGGCCGCCACAACCTATAGTTTATTGACCGCGCCATTGCGCGATCTCTGTTATGTCATCCAGGCGCGCGCCGAACAACTCGGCGGCGCGGCAACCGAGTAATTAGAGGAGGAACTCCCATGTCTGTAGCAACCATCATCTCTGATATCGAACAACTGAACGTCCTTGAACTGGTCGAGCTGACCAAAACCCTGCAAGAGAAGTGGGGCGTCAGCGCCGCGCCTGTCGCGGCCGCCGCGCCCGCCGCCGCCGCCGCCGAGGCTGCCGCCGAGGCTCCCGTCGAGGAGCAGACCGAATTTGACGCCGTTCTGACCGAAGTCGGCCCCAACAAGATCAACGTCATCAAGGTCGTGCGCGAAATCACCGGCCTGGGCCTGAAAGAAGCGAAGGCCGTCGTCGATGAGGCTCCCAAGCCCATCAAAGAAGCCGTCTCGAAGGAAGAGGCCGAAACCATCGCCAAGAAACTGGGCGTCAGCTTCCGCGTCTCGATCGAGAAGCGCATCGCCGGCGCCGAGAGCGTCGGTGCGCACAA
>NFUO01000045.1 GCA_002197545.1 Acidobacteria subdivision 2 bacterium RH1 MAG20
CCTAATGGCATAGCTGTCGCCCCCTTTTCCTCGTGTCGAAGTGTACCAGATTTCCGGGTCGTTCAGCCGTGTTTCGGGTGGGAAAAGCTCGATCTCGCCGACACTGCGGATTCCGGGGCAAGGCGAACGGGATTCCGGGGTGAACGCGAAAACGATTCCAGGGTGAAGGCGAACGGCATTCCGGGCTGAAGGCGAACAGTGATTCCGGCGGGAAGGCGAACGGTTTTCGCCCGAGCCCGGAATCGTTTTCGCGATGCCCGGAATGTTCTTAAGAGCTCGGCGGCGCTGGACATCAGAACCGGCACAATGAACCCTTCCAAAAGGGAGGATCAGAGTGCCGGCCAGGAGACTGTTCATGCGGAAGTTACGGGAGGTCCTACGCCTCCGATTCGAACTCAAACTGGGCTACCAGCAGATCGGGCGAAGCTGCGCGATCGCGGTGAGCACCGTTCACAAGTACCTGAAACGCGCCGAGGCCGCAGGCCTGAGGTGGCCGCTGCCCGAAGACTGGGATGAGGCGCGGGTAGAAGCTATGGTGTTCCCTCGCCGGGAACCGGCGATGGTGGAGAAGAACCCGGCACGCACGCCGCTGGATTTCGCCGCGATTCACGAGCAGTTGCGCGGCAGCAAGTACGTCACGCTGCAACTGCTGTGGGAGGAATACCGGCAGGTCAACCCGGAAGGCTATCGTTACTCGCGGTTCTGCGAGTTGTATCAGCGCTGGCGCTCGAAGCTCGACGTGGTGCTGCGCCAGGAGCACAAGGCCGGCGAGAAGATGTTCGTCGATTGGGCGGGCGCGACGATTCCCGTGTATGACCGTCACTCCGGCCAAGCTTGGCAGGCGCCGTTGTTCGTGGCCACACTGGGCGCCAGCAGTTACACCTTCGCCGAATGCACACGCGACCAGCAGATGGAATCGTGGCTGCGGATGCACGTGCGCGCCTTCGAACACTTCGGCGGCATTCCGGCGCTGGCGGTTCCCGACAACACCAAGACCGGCGTGACCAAAGCGCACCGCTACGATCCGGATCTGAATCCGACCTATTACAACTTCGCGCTGCATTGCGGCTTCGGCATCGTGCCCGCGCGGCCATACAAGCCAAGAGACAAAGCGAAAGTGGAAAACGCCGTGCAAGTGGCACAGCGCTGGATCGTGGCGGCACTGCGTCACCATAAGTTCTTCTCGCTCGAAGAACTGAATCTGGCCATCCGGGAGCTGCTTACCAAGCTGAACAACCGGCCGTTCCGCAAACGTGATGGAAGCCGTGCATCAGTGTTCGCGGCCATCGATAAACCGGCTTTGAAGCCACTGCCGGCCGAACCGTTCGATCTGAGCGAATGGTCGCGCGCCCGCGTCAACATCGATTACCACGTAAGCTTCGATTCCAACCTCTACAGCGTGCCTTATAACTTGGTGCACGAACTGGTTGAGATCCGCTCGACGCC
>NFUO01000450.1 GCA_002197545.1 Acidobacteria subdivision 2 bacterium RH1 MAG20
AAGGCGTAAGAACGGAGTAACCGTTTTGGCGAAAACGATCCGCGATGGCGCTGCCAATCCCGCGCGCGCCGCCCGTCACCAGGACCTTGCGTTTAGGTTCTATACGGCGTTCTTGAGGACGTTGTAGCGCTCTTCCAACATTTCAATGCGCTTTGCATCCTCTTTATAGATCATGCCGTAGTAGTCACGCTTATTCATGAGCCATAACAGTTCGAAATGCACTGCGTCGAGCAGCCCTTGCTCGAGCTGGGGCACGTCTAATGCCTCCGCCGAGAACACGACCTTGCGGGTTTCGAAGCGAGTCAGATGAGACTCGCGAATCCGCCGCAGCGCCGGCAGCGCGTCTTTCCCAACGCCCCCGCCCACGACCAGGTCGAGATTCCGCGTCTTGCACGCTTTCGCAACTTCGACCACACGCTCGGTGATGAAGTCGGAGTTGATGCTGTCGCGATGCGCCCCCAACGAACCGACGAAGTCGACCCGTCCAAAAACGACGCCATCGACACCGGGCTTTGCCGCGGCCAAATCTAAGATAGCTTCCTTCTGTTGAAACGCGGTCGTCGTTTCAATGTTGAACAGGAAGTCGGTGCCATGCGCTTCATCCTCATTGTATGCCGTGTTCTTGGCGGCAACGTACTTAGAGAGCGCGTATGGCGTTTCAATCATCGGTGCGATGATGTATTCTACGCCTATTTGCTTCGATTCGAGAAGATCGCGAATAGCTTCGCAGCCACCGATCTTCAAGGCCAGCTTGACGCCGGCGCGGCGCGCAATGTCCACGAGCCTCAGTAACTCGTCGGTACGCGTACCTTCTGCTTCAAACTCCGCCTTTACAGCGACGCACCCGTACTCTTGTGCCTCGCGTCGCAGGATGTCAACCATCTGACGCTCAGTCGAATTCACAACAAACCTCCACGGAAAAGGGACTTACGGCGGTTCAGCAACGACAGGCTTATTCCCTCGATGACGCGGCTTCTAAGCCGGTTCTAACGTATCCGCAAGCAAGAAAGGCATGACGGCCTTTGCGGTCTCTGCGGGCAGGTCGGGGGCCATGAGGTGCAAGGGCGCCGACTCCATACTGCCGCTGGCCGTCACCCGGCTCGGGAGCTTCGGATGGTAGGTCTGGGCAGGATCGATCGGGACGACGAACGCGCTGGGCCCGGGGCTGTTGAATCGCTCTAGAAATCCGGGCGTTTCCAAGCCCTCCTGACCCAACCCCATCACGGGGATGGAATACGCATCGAAAAGGTTCAGCCAGTTCGGGAATCCCAGACCCGTTTTCGGATCGCAGCCAAGATATGCGCCACCGAAATAGTTGCGCTGCGTTCCGCGAATCGACGCGTACCCTTCGTCGCTAAAGATGAATATCTTCAGATTCAGCGCGTTGATCTCGACCGTCGCGAGCTCTTGCAGGTTTTGCGAGAATCCGCCGTCGCCTTCGATCAGGACGGTCCGGCGCTCGGGGTAGGCCATAG
>NFUO01000451.1 GCA_002197545.1 Acidobacteria subdivision 2 bacterium RH1 MAG20
GACGCCTCTCGATCCCCTCCGCATGCTTACCTGCAGATACTCCAACGCACCGTCCCAACCACCGCCGCACATTGCTCACGGCAGCATCTCCACCAAATCATCCGGCCAATGGCCCCCACGCTCGCAGAAACGGTTCCAGGTTCTGATCCCGTAATCCGAGAGGACCACGCGTGTTTCATCGTCGGCTTCCTCCAGGAGTCCCAATCGAATCAGCGTCACAATGGTGCCATCGCCCACGCTCTTCTCGTACGTCCGCCGATCCGGCACCACCAGCTGCCACGCCAGGGTTCCTCGTCGAGTAGGCGCTGATTCGAGATAACTGGGCGTTTCGGTCCGCCCTTCCCGACCCAACGCCGCGAGACAAATGCTCCAAAAGGTGCTCCGCGTCCGCGCCGGGATCAAGGTCCAATTCATAGAGTCGCTATTCGAGGCCTCGACCGGTGCGATCACGGCATTCGCCGCTCCGGCAACCGGTCCTCGCAACGCCTCCTCGAAGCCCAGCCGATAAGCCTGCTCCATGGCCCTTGCGACGGCCCCCGCCGTGTCGACGGCCTCCCCTAACCGGTGTTTCCCCTTCGCCACCTGCAGGATGTTCCGCGCCGTTTCGCGAAACTGCCTCTTTCGATCGGCATTGCCGCGCGGTCGATCCCGTGTGCTCATCGCAGAGTGCTCGAACCGCTCACGTGGATTTGAGCTTTTCTTCCGCATACAGCGACAGTTCGATCATGCGCTCGAGCAATTGATCGGCCGGCAACCCCGTAAAATTCTTCAGCACCAACTCTTTCACATACAGCCGCACCAAGTAACGCAGCTGCAGCGCACGGTTACGCGTCGCGAACACGAAATCTCGATGCCCGCTATTGACCACGATGATGTTGCGTTCAGTATCGAACCGGCAACGCCACAGTTCGCCGGCGGCGCGCTCAAACGTGTATCCTGGCAAGCCACGGGTGTTGACGACCGCGGGGGAAATCGCGCTGTCCAGACTGTCGGTCACCGTCACCAGCGC
>NFUO01000452.1 GCA_002197545.1 Acidobacteria subdivision 2 bacterium RH1 MAG20
GAATATCTCATGAAGCTATCAGACGTCATGCGCGGCTTCAACGACTCGTTCCAGCCATTCCAAAGCGTCATAGACGACTTTGAAAGTATTCCCCAGAAGATTTTGGATTTGAAGAATCAATGCGCGGAACAGATTGCGACAGAACGAGAGAAGCTTGATAATGAACGTGTGGGCGAAGATTATAGGAGCACGAAAGCGAAGTACGACCGCCAAGTTGCCATCCACCCGACGCTGCCGAATCTTAAGGCGGCGAGCTCCTCATTTTTGATGGATGTGAATCCTGTCTATTTGCTGACAATGACATTGATAGGTGTCGCAGAATGGTTTATAAATTATGATACCATATTTTTGTTCTTTGGAGTGCCCGTGATCGCGATCGGGGCGACGGTTATACTTGCAGTATGTCTTTCTATAATTGCGCACCAGCACGGGGTCGATCTGAAGCAATGGAAGCGGAAGTTCGGACCTGGCATTGAGCGAACAAACCGGCCGTATGGTGCCCTTGTTCTGGCTACCGTCGGGTTGATTGGTTTGCTTACCGTTGTTGGCTGGATGAGGTACGAAGCGGTTATGAGCGTTATGCAGGTGCAACCGACTGCAAACTTACTGGGTACCCAGGTATCTGTGACGATTGATCCCGAGAGAGAAGTCGTTATCAGCCTCGGCGCCAACGTTCTGGCTTGGCTGGTTGGCGTATTCATAGCCTTCTTTTGCCACGATCCGGACCCCGTCTATGTAGCTACAGCTATCGATTTTCGCAAAGTCGAGCGCCGCTACTTGCGACGCAAGCGCCAGTTCGATGCGGTAGCCGACAGACTGACCCATCAAAGCACGGAGCGAATCGAGGAGGAGCAGGTGCGAAGGCAGAAGCTCCAGGACAATCCCGTTTTGCGCGAAGCGATCGATGCTCGCCAGCAGGTGGCCCAACACGAGCGGGGCTTCAAGGAACGAGCCAGAGCTTTCCTGCTAAGCCAGGGCAGTCGATATAAAGCAGAACTCTTGCGATCACTGCGGGCAAACCCGGGGATTGAGCTGTTGCGGACCGTCGAGCAGTCTGCGGTTCCCATGTCCTTGGCCGAATTTCAGGGGATGGCGATTGGTCTCGGGGATGACTTGCTCGACCGCATCTCGCCTGGAGCGACATCGCTATGAGCAAAACCACCGCGGCACCTTGGAATCCGGGGGGTCTCTGCCTGTTGGCCTGCATCGTCTATGCTTTGCTGGCATGGACAGGTCCCGCCCAGGCGTCGCTCCTCGGCGGCAGCAGCGGCCTCAATCCGGCATTCTGCAAGCAAAAGACCTTTCGCCAGACAATCGTTTACATAGACGATACGATGATGCGGAACGGGCAGAACGGCTGGGCCATCGACCTCAGTAACCGGCTGGATGCGAGCCTCGTCCCTGGTGAGCAGGTGACTGTCGTCCAGCTTTCGCCTACGTCCGGTACCAGCCGCGAGATCTGGTCTGGTTGCTGGCCCGGCTATACCTCCGCGCAAAGAGCTGCGATCGAGAAGCGATCTTACTTCTTTTCGTCCAATCCTCTCAGTGACCTCAAAACCCAAAGGTCATATTTCACGCTCGACCTGGGCGCCGCACTGACCAAGATTTATGCCGACGCCCCAAAAAAAGCCGACGACTACAAAATGGGGCCTTCCGATCTTCCCCACAAAGACATCATCGCCGCGCTCGCCTCGGATGGGGCGAGATTCTCCCAAAGTGGAAGGACGATTCGTGCGATCGTCTATTCGGATCTAGCTCAGAACAGCAACCTGGCATCAATGTTCGCAGACGCTCCCGGCACGCCGGTCAATTATGGCTCGAAGCTCGGCATATACTTTCCCCACAGTCTGTTCTACTTTTATGGCGTCGGGAGTGACGTGACCGATATACCAGCCTATCTCGGAAAGGCGCGGGCGTTCTGGAGCCAAGTGCTCAGCTCCATGAACGCCACCGTAGAGGCGCTTGGCTCCAACCTGGTCATCTCCAACCGGGTTCCCGTGCAAGATTATGGTTACAGGCTTTCTGTTAACCGAAACGGCGAGAAATTGTTCGGGCGGATGTCGTTGCTGGTCGATCGGGACGGGCATCTGGTGGATAGCTGGATCGGGATTTCCCGCCTCACGTTCGTGGCAATCAGCGGCACCTTCAACTGCCGCGCCCAGATGTCCGGCTGCGTGCTGCACGCGAAAACCAACGGCAGTCTCACGACCAGCAGCAGCGAAGAAACCGTCGATCTGTCCGGCACTGATAATGGCAGACTTTCCGGAACAGTCGGAGTGCCCGGGGCACTAACGTTCGACGTGGCAGCCCGGGCCACCGGGAACTAATGCGACTGGGACACATCAATGGACGGGGATTGGAAGCGATGTTCAAGGCGAATTCTTCCTTTGTTGCGGTGATGCTCGCCACGGCATTGCTTGGCGGTTGCGCTCAAAACTACAGCTCACCTCAGCAGGCCGCCGAGAGTTCCTGTGGCGCCCTGGGTCCTCGTGCGATGTCGGGTGCCCTGATCGGCGGTGCCGTCGGAGCAGGAGCGGGGGCTGGAATTGGTGCATTAGCCGGTGGCGGCCGCGGAGCCGCCATCGGAGCACTGGGTGGGCTGGTTATCGGCGCCATCGCGGGCCTGGCGGAGGGACACCATCTGGACGCGCACGATTGTGCCGCAGCCCAGACTGCGCTTCAAAGGGTTGGCACCATCCCCACAGGTCAAACCGTGTCGTGGTCTGACCCCAACACGGGAAGCCATGGTCTCTATATCCCGGTGTCTGACCGATATGCCGCAC
>NFUO01000453.1 GCA_002197545.1 Acidobacteria subdivision 2 bacterium RH1 MAG20
CGTCCTGTAGTCGAGCGAACTGTGCGGGCGCTCGCAGTTGTACAACCGGGGTACAAGACACCCATAAAACAAGCTTTCGCGAAGTGCAGTACCGCTGGCACCCGTGGCACGGACGGCGTGTTTTGGTTCAGTGCGAAGCGCGTCGAAGCGGCAGTGCTGTTCTGCGCTGCGTGCAGGAGGAGTTGAACGGTTCTCCGGCACTGGAGATACCGGCGTGGATGTTCGACTGCGGGCTTTGCAGCGGGATGAAGCAGGACAGTCTGGCTTATGTAAGCAGCGCCGCCTTGCTTGCTCTGACGGTCCTGCTGTCGCCAGCAGTCGATCCCATTGAATCGAGCGTGTTGGAAGCGCAGCATCTTTCCAGAAGTTCAGGAGATGCTGATGCACACGAAGCCATTCAAGACCAGCCAGGGCGAGTTATTTTCTCTACCGGCGAAGCTGCCGGAGTTGCCACCGGAAGCACGCCAGAAGATGATCCACCTTTTTGCCAGGATGCTGAACGAGCATCTGCAGAAGCACCCTTTGTCCGGCAGCAGTCGGCAGCGGGAGGTGGGCGATGAGTGAGAAGATCCGCCCACAACATCTGGAGCGTAAGGCCATTCTTTATGTTCGCCAGTCGTCGCCCTACCAGGTGATCCATAACCTGGAGAGTCAGAAGCTGCAGTATGCGATGGAGGCGCGGCTGCGACAACTGGGCTGGCATGAGATCGAAGTGGTGGATGAGGACCTGGGCAGGTCCGCCGCCGGGTGTGTGACGCGTGCCGGATTCGAGCGTATGGTGGCCGAAGTATGTCTGGGGAAGGTCGGCGCTGTCGCCGCCCGCGAGGTCTCCCGCTTTGCCCGCAACAGCCGCGAGTGGCAGCAACTGGTGGAAGTCTGCCGTGTGGTCGATACGGTGCTGATCGATCAGGAGATGGTCTATGCGCCACGACTCAGCAACGACCGCTTGCTGCTCGGCCTCAAGGGCAGCCTGAACGAGTATGAACTGGACCTGCTGCGCCAGCGCTCGGTCGAAGCGCGCAGAGAGAAGGCACGCCGTGGCGAGTTAATCGTGTCCGCGCCGATTGGATTTATCAAGAGTGAAGACCAGCGCCTGGAAAAGGACCCGGACTTGCGCGTGCAGCAGGCGATTCTTCTCGTGTTTCGCAAGTTCTCCGAACTGGGCACCGTACGCCAGACGCTGATGTGGTTTCTGGAGCATGGCCTGGAAGTGCCGACGCGCACGCCACGTGGCGAGACCAGATGGAAAAGGCCCGTATATCGCTCGATGCATCGCATGCTGACCAGTCCTGCCTATGGCGGCGCCTACACCTATGGCAACACAGAACACCTCATCGGCTACGATGGAGGAAAGGCCCGCCATCTCTGCCGGCGCAAGCCCCGGGAACAGTGGCTGGCTCTGATTCCGGGCTCCCATGAGGGCTATGTGAGCTGGGAAGAGTTCGAGAGGATCGTAGGCGCTATCCGGGAGAACACACAAGGAGAACAGCAGCCCGGCGCAGTCAAGAACGGACA
>NFUO01000454.1 GCA_002197545.1 Acidobacteria subdivision 2 bacterium RH1 MAG20
TACGCCTCCAACGCCTTCCTGGCCACCCGTATCTCCTTCATCAATGAAGTCGCTGCCATTTGCGAAAAGCTTGGTGCGGACGTCAAGCAGGTCGCTCTCGGTATGGGCTACGACAGTCGCATCGGTCCTGCATTTCTGGACGCCGGTCTCGGCTTCGGCGGCTCATGCTTCCCGAAAGACGTAAACGCGTTAATCCGCATGGCCCGCGACTCGGGGCAGCATCCGCAAATGCTGGAAGCCGTCATGGAGATAAACCGGGATCGACGTCGCTGGGTGATGAACACTCTGAACGATGCCCTTGGCAACCTCGAAGGTAAGCACGTGGCCATTCTCGGTATTGCCTTCAAACCCAACACCGACGACATCCGGGAGGCGCCATCTCTCGATCTGATCCGCCGGCTGCAGGCGGCCGGCGCCTCTGTCGCCGCTTACGACCCCGCAGCGATGGACAACGCCTCCGCCCTCACCGAGAACGTTCACTTTGCGACGGATGCGTATGCTGCTGCCGAGGCCGCAGACGCTGTAATCCTTGTTACCGAATGGAACGAATTCAAAAATCTAGACCTCAAGCGCTTACGGCTGCGAGTACGGAGGCCGATCCTCGTCGACGGGAGAAATGTATTCGACCCGGTAGCCGCCGTAGACGCCGGGTTCGAATATTACGGGGTAGCGCGGGGCATGCCACCGAGGTCAATCCCGGTAATCGAGACCGAAACTCGAACCGTGCGTTAGCCCGCTGTTGACAATGTGAGGAGGCGACGAAACCATTGGGCGGTTAGATCGATCCCATCTTCGAGGGAAACTCGTGGTTTCCACGAGAGGCGATCTGTCGCCAGACTGATGTCCGGCTTCCGCCTCACCGGGTCATCCTCCGGCAGCGGGAGATACGCAATTTGCCCATCGCTGCCGAGGCGAGACGCGACAAGGCGTGCTACCTCCATGACGGTCAGCTCCAGCGGGTTCCCGAGGTTGAAAATTTCTCCGCTGGTTCCGTGCGTTTCCATCGCTGCAATGATGCCCCGTACCAGATCCTCCACGTAGCAAAAGCTTCGGGTTTGTGACCCGTCGCCGTACACCGTGATTGGATCGCGTCGCAGAGCCTGGAGCACGAAGTTGGGAATGATGCGGCCGTCGTCCGGGCGCGACCGCGGACCATAGGTATTGAAGATCCGAACCACTCGTGCGTCGACCAGGCCACTGCGAACGTGCTGAACCGTTGCGGCCTCGCCAAAACGCTTACTCTCGTCGTAGCAGGCGCGGATTCCGACCGGATTGACGTTTCCCCAGTAGCTCTCCGGTTGCGGGTGAACCAGCGGGTCGCCATAAATCTCAGATGTGGACGAGAAGAGAAACTGGGCTCCGCA
>NFUO01000455.1 GCA_002197545.1 Acidobacteria subdivision 2 bacterium RH1 MAG20
ATATGGATGTCGCCTATCGCGGCATCAAGGCCGGATTTTCTATGGTGATGTTTGTCTCCGAAACCATGGCGCTCGACGAGCTTGCGGCCCGAACGGAGAAACTCGTAGAGTTCGCTCACGCCTGCGGCGTGGGGGTGGAAGCGGAGGTGGGCGCGCTGGGCATGGCCGATCGGACGGCCGGAAATCAGCGCCGGGGATGGCTGACCGATCCCAAGCTGGCTGCTCAATTTATCCAGCAGACCGGCGCCGACGCGCTGGCTGTATCCGTGGGCAACATCCACTTTCTGGAGGGGAACAAAGCTGCCCTGGATTTCAACCTTCTCGAAGAACTGCATCGCCAGGTTCCGGTGCCGCTGGTCCTTCACGGTGGAACAGGGGTGGACAAGGCCGATTTCAAGGCGGCTATCGATCACGGAATCGCCAAGGTCAATGTCGGCTCAAGTCTCAAGCGAGCCTGCATTGAGAGCGAGCGTCGCTACTTTGCGCAATATGACGTAGAGCGCATGAACCCCAACGACGTGCTTGGCCGCGGCGGTAAGCTCGACATCGGGGTGCAGAGCCAGGCTGCATTGGTAGAAGAGGTGCTGAGTTACATCCGCGCCTTCGGCAGCGAGGATCGAGCCAAGGAGCCGCGATGCTGAAAACCATCAACATGCCGGACGGAGGTCAGAATACCGATCAGCTTCTTGTGGTCTCGTGGAAGAAGCAGGTGGGCGATTCAGTCAGGCGCGGCGACATTCTTCTCGAAATCGAGACCGATAAGGCGGTGCTCGAGGTGGAAAGTTTCGCCGAGGGGATTCTGCTGGTCCAGGCGGTGGCGGAAGGAAGCTACGGCACCGTTGGCGAGCCAATCGCTTTCATTGGAAGTCTAGCGGACATGAAGGACCTGCCGGGGAGTTCTTCCCGGAAAGAGGTTCCGACGGCGGGAGATCAGCCTGCCGAAGCTGAGAACGTTGCTCTTGACCCCGGGACCGCAGCCCAGGCGGGAACCGGCGTCAAAGACGAAAGCTACGCAGGTGTCGGCTCGTTTAAGGCCTCGCC
>NFUO01000456.1 GCA_002197545.1 Acidobacteria subdivision 2 bacterium RH1 MAG20
GCGCTTTCCGTCGATCCTGAGCCAGGAAGAAGTCACGCGACTCATCAACGCGGCGCTCACGCCCTACCATCGCATTCTGTTGATGACGCTCTACGCCACCGGAGTCCGGAACGCCGAGTTGACGCACCTGAAAGTCAGCGACATCGATAGCCAGCGGATGGTGATTCACATTCAAGGCGGCAAGGGACGCATCGATCGAGATGTGATGCTCAGCCTGAAGCTGCTCGAGGAGCTGCGCGAGCACTGGCGCCGTTTGCACAGAAAGCCCAGCGTATGGCTGTTTCCAGGGAACCGCCACCATAGCGGTGATCAGCCCATCGATACGAAAACACCTCGGAACGCCTGTAAGCAAGCGGCCCAGCGAGCAGGCATCCAGAAAAAAGTCCATCCCCACACGTTGCGCCACTGCTTTGCAACTCACTTGCTCGAAGCTGGCGCCGATCTGCGCACCATTCAGATCCTGTTAGGCCATCGCGATCTCAAAGAGACCACCATCTACCTGCATCTTTCGCAACGTCATCTCCACGCCACCCCGAGTCCTCTGGACTCGCTCAAGCTGAAAGAGAGGTCAGCGCAGGAGGAATAGATGAGCCGGCCGCCCCTCGAGGTGGCCGATCTCATCCGCACCGCGGGAACTGCTTTCATCGAACGAAATCGCCACTGGCTCAGTTGGAAGCACATCAAAGTGCTGCTGGCCATTCGACGGTGTCGCACCGCCGCACTCGGCGGGCATTTCGATCAGTGCACCCGCTGCGGGCATCGGACCACCATCTCTTACAACAGCTGCCGGAACCGCCACTGCCCGAAGTGTCAGACTGCCGCGCGGGAACGGTGGATCCAGGCACGTCGACGAGAACTTCTCCCGACGCTCTATGTCCATGTGGTCTTCACACTTCCTCGTCTGCTGGCGCCGTTAGCCCTACAGAACAAAAAAGTCATCTATGGCCTGCTGCTCCGCACCAGTGCCGAAACTCTTCTGGAAGTCGCTCGCGATCCGAGACACCTCGGTGCTGAAGTCGGCTTCTTCACCGTGTTGCACACCTGGAGTCAGAGGCTCGAGCTTCATCCCCATGTCCATTGCGTCATTCCCGCCGGCGGCCTGTCGCTGGATCACACCCACTGGGTTAAATCACGCGATCGGTTCTTTCTTTCCATCCACGTGCTCCGTCGCGTCTTCCGTGGCAAGTTCGTTGCTGGTCTCCGGCAGGCCTTCCAAGAAGGTCAACTCAACTTCCATGGAGACCTGACCTGTCTCGCTCAACCGAAAATCTTCGCCGCCTGGCTACGGCCACTGTTCCGAAAGGACTGGGTGGTTTACTCCAAACCACCTTTTGGCGGCCCGGAGCATGTGCTCCAGTATTTGGGCCGCTACACCCATCGCGTAGCCATCTCCAATCATCGCTTGGTCTCGTTTGCCGAAGGGAAAGTCACCTTTCGCTGGCGCGATTCCGCTCACAACAACGAACAGAAGTTGCTGACCCTATCGCTCGATGAGTTCCTGCGCCGCTTCCTGTTGCACGTGCTTCCCAAAGGCTTCGTCCGCATTCGCAACTTCGGCTTCC
>NFUO01000457.1 GCA_002197545.1 Acidobacteria subdivision 2 bacterium RH1 MAG20
CAAGATCGGCGTGGCCGTGGTGCCCGGCAGCAGTTTTTACAGCCGGCCGGACCTCGGCAGCCAGCAGGTGCGCTTCTGCTACAGCAAAACCGATGCGACGCTCGCCGCCGCCGGCGAAAGGCTGATGCAATTGCGCGGTTGAGGCACTGCCGCCCCATGCGCGCGGCGGCTTGCCTTTATCCTCCCGCTCCTCCGGCCAGCTTACCTATCAGGCTGAAGAGCGGGAGATACATCGAGATCACGACGCCGCCCACGACGACCCCGAGAAAGACGATAATCATCGGCTCCATCGCCGTGAGCAAATCCTTCACCGCCACGTCCACTTCGTCTTCGTAAAAGTCGGCCACCTTTTGAAGCATGTTGTCGAGCGCGCCCGTCTGTTCGCCAACGCCGATCATCTGCACGACCATGTTGGGGAACGCTTCTGAGGCTTTGAGCGGATCTACGATGGTCTGCCCGCCCTCAACGGCTTTGCGAACGCCGAAGAGCGCCTTCTCGATGACGGCGTTTCCCGAAGTGCGGGCGGTGATATCCAGGGCTTCGAGCATCGGCACTCCGCTCGTGATGAGCGTCCCGAGCGTGCGGGTGAATCGCGCCACGGAGATCTTCCGCATCAACATGCCGATGACGGGGATCTTCAGAATGATGCCATCGATCATCATGCGTCCGTTCGGAGTTGCGTAATACCGCTTCAAAGCGTAGGACAGCCCGAACGAACCTGCAATCACCATCCATGCGAAGCTGCCCACGATGTGGCTGAGGCCGATCACGATGCGCGTCGGCAGAGGCAGCTCCGCGCCGAGACCGGTGAAAAGGGTGGCAAAGATGGGCACCACTTTCCACAAAAGCAGCATGATGACGCCACCGGCGATCAGCAGCACCGCTACAGGATAAATCAAGGCGGACTGCACCGCCCGCTTCAACTTCACGGCCTTCTCGATGTAGGAGGAGAGACGCCGCAGGATTCCGTCCAGGATGCCGCCGGCCTCGCCCGCCTCCACCATGTTGGTGTAGAGATCGTCAAAAATCTTGGGGTAAAGGCGCAGCGCGTTGGCCAGCGTCGAACCGCTTTCAACCGACTCGCGAACGCCCCGCAGCGCGGCGGTGAAGTTCTTGCTCTCCTGCTGCGATGCCAGAATCTCCAGGCACTGAACCAGGGGAAGGCCGGCGTCTATCATCACCGAGAACTGCCGCGTGAAAATGGCCAGGTCCTTGGCCTTCACTTTCCCGATCTTCGGGGTTTTGGTCTCGGACGCAGCGCTTTTGGCGGATGGTGCGCGCTTCGCCGCGGCGATGC
>NFUO01000458.1 GCA_002197545.1 Acidobacteria subdivision 2 bacterium RH1 MAG20
ATCAGATCGGCGTCTGAGATGGGGCGCGGATGGTAGTAGACCGTGGAGCGGCTGATCTGTAACTCTTTTCAAATCCAAGCGATAGAAAAATCTCACTGCGTGATTACTGTGGTTTTTCGGTCCACCCGATCGGTCGCTGATGCCCTGGGACATTGCTTTCGATGGGACCATCGAGGCCATCTACAAATTAGAGCACGACACTTCGTCCACGGCTGGACCGTCCCAGCCAGAGTGGACAGGAGCTCTCTGGCTCGTTGGCCCCGGCTTAGGACGAGTTGGCGGAACAGTTTGATGTCCACCCCAACCAGATCACCGACTGGAAGACGCGGCTTGCAGAAGGTGCAGCCAGCGTCTTTGGCGAAGACAGGGCCGAGGAGCAAGGCAAGGTCGATGTAACCCGGATGCAGGCCAAGATCGGCGAGTTGGCGCTGGCCAACGATTTTTTAGAAAGTGCGCTCGTCAAGGCGGGTTTGCTGAGCGCAAAGCGATGATCGACCCCGAACACGTATTACCGATTACCAAGCAGGCTGAAGAGTTACAGATCAGCCGCTCCACGGTCTACTACCATCCGCGCCCCATCTCAGACGCCGATCTGATTCTTATGCGGCAGATCGACGAGCTGCACCTAAACTACCCGTTTGCCGGCAGTCGCATGTTGCGCGACATGCTCAGCCAGCAGGGTCTGGAAGTCGGCCGCCGCCACGTGCGCACGCTGATGCGGCGGATGGCGATCGAGACCCTTTATCGCAAACCGAACACTTCCAAGCCCGCGCCAGGACAGCGGATTTATCCTTACCTGCTGCGCGGCCTGGCGATAACTCGGCCCAATCAAGCCTGGGCCATGGATATTACTTACATCCCCATGGCGCGCGGCTTTGTCTATCTGGCCGCGGTCCTCGACTGGTTCAGCCGTCGCGTGCTCGCGTGGCGGCTGTCGATCACCATGGATACCGGCTTCTGCATCGAGGCGCTGGAGGAAGCGATGAGGATCTACGGCCGTCCGGAGATCTTCAACACCGATCAGGGCTCGCAGTTCACCAGCGAAGCCTTCACTGGGCGGCTAAAGAAAGAAGGGATCGCAATCAGCATGGATGGCAAGGGCCGCTGGGCCGACAACGTTTTTGTCGAGCGGCTGTGGCGCTCGCTCAAATACGAGC
>NFUO01000459.1 GCA_002197545.1 Acidobacteria subdivision 2 bacterium RH1 MAG20
GGACATCGTGAAGGGCCTCTTGAAAAGTGACATGGGACCCATCTACGTTCATGATTTGCCGGGCGAGGCCCAGACCAACCTTGCCGACATTTCATCGGCGCGTGCCCTGGGATGGGAGCCAAGCGTGTCGCTTGAAGCAGGGCTGCAGCGGTCCATCGACTACATCCGAAAATACGTGGTGGTGAAAGCGCGATGATCGACCAGCTTGGCGTCTTGGTGCTCGCCGCCGGGATGAGCAGCAGGGCGGCTAACATCGCAGGCGGCAAGCCGAAACTACTGCTGGAGCTAGACGGTATGAGCGTGCTCGAGCGAAACCTGCGCTGGTTGGAGGCCGAAGGCGTGCGTTCCCTTTGGATTAACCTGCACTACGAAGCGGACGCGATAAGGAACGCGCTTGGCTCGGGCGAACGCCTCGGTATGAAAATCTCGTATGTTTATGAGCCGGAGCTATTGGGAACGGCGGGAGCCTACAAGATTTTGGAAGCTCACTGGGACGGAACCGTGCTGGTGGTCTATGGAGACAGCCTCGTCCGCTTTGACCTGTGCCCCTTCGTCCAGACCCATCGCGCAAGCGGAGCGGTTGCCACCGTTGGGCTATTTGACCAATCCTCGCAGCCGAACACGAGTGTCGCGGGAGGGCGAGTCGCTATGGATAGCACCGGCCGGATCTCGGGATTTGTTGAGGGCGCCGATGCCGCCTATTCGACCTTGGTCAATGCTGGCGCTTACCTGCTCGAGCCGCCGGTATTGGCGATGATTCCCGATAGCACGTTCTTTGATTTCGGCAAGGATCTTTTTCCGAGGATGCTCGAAAATAACCTGCATCTGCAGGGACACATGATCGACGGCTACTGCCTTGGCATCGATACGCCGGAAGGTTTTGCGCTCGCGCAGCGCCTTGTTCACGATGGGAAAGTGAGGCTGTCATGATCGTCACCAGAACGCCTTTCCGAATCACTCTCGGCGGGGGTGGGACCGATCTCCCATCGTACTACCGCGAGCACGGCGGGTTCGTCTTCGCGATGGGAATCAACAAATACATGTACGTCATGCTGAATACGCCCGGCATTGACGATTTCATTCGCCTGCACTACACCCACAGCGAGACCGTCTCCCACGTATCTGAGCTCCAGCACGAGCTGGCGCGCGAGGCGTTGCGCTACCACGGTATCGAGA
>NFUO01000046.1 GCA_002197545.1 Acidobacteria subdivision 2 bacterium RH1 MAG20
ACGCGAACTCTTTGCTGGGCGAGCGCGACGAGAAGGCAACTCACCACGGTCGGTCTTCGGGCGGTTGGGCCGCTTCCCGTTGGTCCTCGGAAGAAAATTTCAAAACGCCGATGTACTTCCAGCTCAGCACGGATTTCCACACCACATCCATGCTGAACAGGTAGAAGGCCATCAGCACGACAGTTACCAGCACAACGATAGTGTCCTGAATCAAGCGGCGTTGCGTGGTCCAGGACACCTTGTTCATCTCCGCCTCCGTGGCGATGAGAAAGTCGGCGAAGGCCGGCACGTTGGCCACGCGCCAAGCCAACCACAGACCCGCGGCCAACATCAGCAGCGGCATCGTGAACTGCACCGACGGCAACAACGTCAAACTGCGATACGTCACCGGACCTGTTGCCGATTCCGGTGGACCAATCTGCGGTTCCACTCCGTCAATCTTCTTGAGTTCCGAGACTGCTTCATTGTATTTGGCGCGTTCCACGACTTGACCCGTGCTGAAATCCGACGAACCCGGCTCGATGATCTTCACGTGCGTGGTCGGATCGACGGTTTTATTGATCTCCTGGAGCGTGTAGCGATCGACGACCAGCGTGTGATCCGCAAGCCGCGACTCCCAGTCCGGCGCCACAGCCTCGAATTCCTTCGCGGGAACGTCACCTTTGGATTCGATAGTGACGCGGCCCGAAAAGGGCACGTCCACATGCCAATCGGGCGTTCCCTTGCGCAGAGTGCCATGCGCCATCAAGGTCCAGATTCCAGAGCCAAAGAGCAGTAGGATGCCGAAGATGGTGCCGCGGCGAACGCGCATCCCTTGCAGCGCCTTATACGGTCGCGCGCTGAACCAGCCTTGCTCCTCGAGCGCTGTCAGGAATCGCTCCATCCTTGGCGACAAGAACAGCCGGCCTCCAAGGAGGAGCAATACCACGCCGACGAGGCCGGTGAGCAGAGAGCCCGTAAAGGGGTTGAACAGGCCGCGATCGAAGCTCCAGTGTTCGATCCACAGACTGGCCCAACGGGTCAGCAGGAGGACCAGGAGAAAACCAAGCAGACTAACGAAGATGCCGGCCCGCATGCCAGCCGCCGCGCGCGATCCGAGCAACGTCGCGCCGTACACCAGCAAACCGATAAAGGCGGCCAGTTGCAGCAGAACGCGGAGCATC
>NFUO01000460.1 GCA_002197545.1 Acidobacteria subdivision 2 bacterium RH1 MAG20
ACTCAGCGCTTCTTCTGAGACAGATACCAGGTAGAAGCACTCGGGCACGCCGAAGATACCTTTCAGGTCGTTCAGGAATTGCCCGGCCTTCACGTCTGAGTCAACCTTGTCAAGCTCGTCGATAGCGATAATGACCCGGCGTTCCTGGGCGATCTTAGTCAAGAAGCTCTTGAGGCTGGCCACGATGTCCGGCAGGCTCATCTGGTTTTCGGCCATGCTCTTAGCCTCGTTCACGCCGCCTTCGATAATCGGCAGCTTCAATGTTCCGGACCAGCCTGAGGAATAGCTCTGCTGGAATTTGATGCGCTGCAGCATTTCCTTCGCTTGCCAGCCAAGATCTTTTCTCCTGGACTTATCCTTCCTGACCTCCGCGGCTTGCACCGACAGCCGCCGAAACCACATAACCAGGAGAATGCAGCTGATCGCGAACAGGATCAGGCCGACCGCGATCACCCGCGGATCGAGTTTCCCGACGAATTGTGATACCTGGGTCGCATCCTTCTTTACCTGTCCCCAGTTGGGACCGAAATCCTTGGCTAGTCTGGGCACCACATGTTCTTGCCAGTACTGCCGCCACGTCGCGGCCGGTATCGCGAAGGGCAGCACGATCAGGCTGCACAGGAAGAACAGCACGCTGAGCAGGCCGGATCGCCGCTGTACCGTTCCGCGGAGCCGGTGTTCTATCGTGGCGGGTTCCGGGCCGACGGGCAGCTTGGAGAATTCCCTGATGTAGATCTGGCATATTTCCGAGAACAGGTGCAGCAAGAATTCTCGGGACGAGAACTCAACGGGCGCGGAAACGAAAACCCTGAATGAAATCCGTGATTTCGTCTTCGGGCCGCTCCTGATGCTCAGCCGCCGGTCGCAGATGGCGCCGAGGACGCTGGTCTTGCCGCTGCCCCGCGGTCCGGCGATCCCGAAGTTCCCGCCACTGGGCATGGCGTTTATCTTGTCCATCAGCCGCTTGCTGCCCGCGGTGTCTATCCTGAAGTCAGCGTCATCGCCTTGCAGGCCCGGAGCACTCCCTACGCTGAAGCGG
>NFUO01000461.1 GCA_002197545.1 Acidobacteria subdivision 2 bacterium RH1 MAG20
AACGCCGTGTTCGTGGTGATCAGGGTGCTTTTCTTGTGGGCGTGGCGGGTGGAGACAACTGGGTAGAAAAGGTTCGACGTCTCCTGGTCAAGAGCCAGATATCCCAGCTCATCCATGAGTAAGAAGGACGGCTCGGTGTAAGCCTTGAGTTTACGGACCAGGGAGTGATCCACCTGGGAAGCGAGCCGTTGATTGAGCATGTCCATCGCCGTGGTAAAGAGGACGCGGACGTTGGCCTGGCAGGCGCGCCCGCCGAGGACCTGAGCCAGGAAGGTTTTTCCTACACCCGGATTCCCGATAATCACGACGCTGGCGCCTTGCTGGAGGAAGTCAAGGTCGAGCAGGTGGAGGATGCGGTTTTTGGCCTGCTGGCGGGATTTATGATGAGCGAAGTGGAACTGATCGAGGGTCGGCTGCGCGGGGAGGCGGGAGAGCTTGAAGTGGCGCGCAATGGCACGCTGATGACGCGCTTCCAGTTCCAGATCGGCCAGGCGTTCCAGGGCGGCGGAGAAGCTAAGATTTTGGGTCGCGGCTTGGCTCGTCATCGTCTCCAGATTTTGCGCCATGGTGGTCAGTGTCAGTGGGCGAAGTTTCTCTTCCAAGGTCATCGCATGACTCCTTTCGGGCTTTCAAGATGAAGGCCTCATCGTCGCGCAAGGACAACGGGTCGGAGGTCAGTTGGTTTAACTCTGGATCGCGAAGCTGGAGGGGGGGGCTGAGGCGGGCGCGGCGAGACCATCTGGCGCAAGAGGTGGGCGACGTAATCGGCGTCAAAGGCGCGGGCCACGAGGGCTTTCTGAAGGGCCGCGGCGACCGGTTGGGCGCGATAGGCGCGGAACAAATCCAGCAACGCGTGTAGCTGGCGGAGGAGCGCACGGCCGGAGTCGGCCAGGCCGCGCAGATAAGCTTCCACCGTTTCTTGTGAACCAAGGCCGCGCCGCAGGGCCAGCAGCCGTTGTTGAGCCTGGGAGCGCCGGGCGGCCGGGCGGCGTTCGAGAAGCTCTTTTTCGAAGCGCTCGGCGCCGACGGTCTGACCGCGCCGCCAGCCGCGTGGATGGCAGACGATGGCGGCGCCTTGCGGGTCATACAGGGTGACCGAGCCGGAATCCGCCTTGGCGATCAAGTGCTGGCCGACCCAGCGCGCCGGAGCGCCGTAGTGGTTGGCGTCGAAATGCCAGCGCAGGTCTTTGTGGATGAACACCTCGGCGGGGTCGTGATAATCGGGAGCCCGGGCGGGCAGGGGCCGCAGGCCGTCGGGGCGGAAGCGGTCGCAGGGCCGCTGGCGGGTTTCGCGATGCATTCGGGAGTTGGCGATTTCCTTCCGCCACTGCCCGACCTGGCGGTTTACATCC
>NFUO01000462.1 GCA_002197545.1 Acidobacteria subdivision 2 bacterium RH1 MAG20
ACTTGCCCTTAGAACTCGTGGTGGTCTGCGGCCGCAACCAGAAGGTCGTGGCTCAGCTCGACAACTTGGCCACCAAGGATGGCCGGCCGGTAACGGTCAAAGGCTACGTCCACAACATGGCCGAGTGGATGCACGCCGCCGATGTAATTGCCACCAAGGCCGGCCCGGGAACTATCGCCGAAGCCCTGTGTTGTGGTCTGCCCTTGCTCCTCACCTGGTATCTCCCGGGCCAGGAGCGCGGCAATGTGGAGTGGATCACGGGAATTGGGGCTGGTCGCTACGTACCAACTCGTTCCGCCCTGGCCGATGCCGTGGCCGAGCTGGCCAATTCGGACTCTCGGTCACTGGAGCAGATGCGCCGGGCGGTAAAGGCTGCCGCTCGTCCCCACGCCGCGCAGCGCAGCGCCGAGCTAATCCGAAAATTGGTCAACTCACAAGCCCCGCCTAGTTGATGTGATGAATCTCACCCCGTCCGTAGTGGCCTCGAAGGCGGCGCAGCATTTGTCGAAGATCCGTCTTTTTCAATTTCGAAATTACGCATCGCTGCAACTCGGCTTGGAGCCCGGCGTTAGCATATTCGTGGGCGACAACGCGCAAGGTAAAAGCAATCTGCTCGAAGCCGTGGCCAGCGTTCTGCTCACCAAATCGCCGCGCGCAGCCAATAACACCGAGGTCCTGCAATGGGGGTGTATCGAGGCTGCAGTCGACATGAGCCTGATGCACGACGACATCGAGTCGAAGGTTGGACTGCGAATTCACGCCGGCGAAAGGGCCACGCGGCAGCATCTGCTTGATGGATCGTCAGTCCGGGCCAGTGAAATATTGGGCCGATACCCGGTGGTTAGTTTTTGGCCTGACGAACTGCAACTGATTAAAGCCGGGCCAGAGCTCCGCCGCCGTTGGCTCGACCAGATCGCCGTCCAGTCCTCGTCGACTTATAGGGAAAGTCGCTCGCGTTATCGCCACTGTTTGGAACAACGTAACGGTGCATTGCGGCAACTCCGCGCCGGCACTGCAGATCTCCGCCTGGTTCGCAGTTTTGATCCCGAGCTGGTGTTGCAGGGATCGAGGCTGATGGTGGCTCGCAGCCACCTGCTGAGCGAGATCGGGGGTGACGGCAGCTTGAATAGTGTGGCCTTGAGCGGGCAGCGCGATGAATTGTCGCTCCGTTATTTGCCCAATGTGCCATACGGCGAGCCCGATGTTGAAACGGTTGCCACCGCATTTCGCGAGATGTTGCAGCAGACAGTCGCGGAAGAATATGCCCGAGCCTTAACTGTGGCCGGGCCGCACCGCGATGATGTCGAGATTTCGATTAACGACCACCCGGCGCGCTCAACCGCTTCACAGGGGCAGCAGCGGGGGGCGGTGCTGGCTTTAAAACTGGCAGAAGTCCGTTATTTTTCCACGCGCAGTCTCAATCCCCCACTGGTCCTGCTTGATGACGTGCTCTCCGAACTAGACCCGGAAAGGCGCACTTTGCTACTCGAGACGTTGCAAAGCAGCCAGGTGCCGCAAACCTTGATCACTACCACCAGCGATCTGGCCGCCTCGCTGGTGGGACACCGTTACCACGTGTCGGCTGGCACAATCGAGACAGAATGACCGAGCAACCGTTGAAGGCAATATTTAATTCCGCGCTCC
>NFUO01000463.1 GCA_002197545.1 Acidobacteria subdivision 2 bacterium RH1 MAG20
GACGCCGTGGTTGTCGTGGACGTGCAGCGACACGATGCGGTCGCCGAGCACTCTTACCGCCTGCTCGATTCCGGGGTTGATGTGGGCGTGGCCCAGGTCGAGGCAGATGCCTACGTTATCCAGGTGTCCCGTCTGGAGGATTAGCTGGAGATGCTCCGGCGTAGTGGGTTCGGTGACGATGTTCTCCACCAGCAGACGCACGCCCAATGGACCGGCGAAAGCGCCAAGATGCTCGAGCGCCGTTAGAGCATACTCCATAGTGCGCGGCGACCAGGTATCGGAACCATCGCCCAGGTGAACGACCAGGTAACGCAGCGGAATATGTTCGGCCGATTCCAGGGCGCGCTTGATCTCGTCCATGGCGTCGATGCGCCGCGACTTGTCGGGGTGCAAAAGGTTGACGGACGGCGACCCATCCCGACCCATTTCCCGGTCGGGGAACAGCGGCGCGTGCATGGAAAAGGGCTGGACCTTACTGGAGCGAAACCAGGCGGCCAGTTCGGCCACGTGCTCGCGGCTGGTGTAATCGAAGTGCTGTCGCGCAGCAAAGATTTCTACGCCGTCGGCGCCGGCCCGGCCGGTCAGCTCAAGGAGTCCAGGATGCAGACGCTGGTGAATGAACAGGTGCGTCGACAGCACACGGAACATGGTCATGGAGGATCCGACTCCTGGTACCACAGCATGAAAAAACCGGACGCTGCACATATTGTCTCACTTTGTCTCACTTTCGATGCATTTTGCACCCGTGCCGTCTCTTTGCATGTCGCGATCGAACGGAAGAACCCCATCCGTCGTTTGAATTAGATGAGGTAGCCGGGGCAAAACCGGAGAGGATGCCTCGAAGACGCCAGCGGCTTCGAGTGGGAGGCCGGAGATTGATGGGGGAGGGCCGGCCAGCATCCCGAAGCCGCTTGTCTGGGGAAGCGCGCAGCGTGGAATTCCTGTCTCTTGCAAATCCTGTCAAGTCAACCACTCAAAAGAACGAGCGAATGCAAGACCCGTTTCCCGCCGCCGCTAACCCCTGATCGTCAGGTGGAAAGGGCCGCGCGTCAATCGCTCTGATGGCGAGGTGCGGATGAGTGGTTGCCTTTCCGGTTGAAAATTGAGATCAACAGCAGCGCGGGGGCTGGACTCCTGAAACCGTGGGCGGATACCATTCTGTTTTGGCAGTGAGAAAAAGTAGAGAAAAGTGGGGGTCCAAT
Source organism: Acidobacteria subdivision 2 bacterium RH1 MAG20 (assembly GCA_002197545.1). Next base: position 1,203 of record NFUO01000463.1, read on the forward strand.
CACCTGAAGGCGATCCTGTGCGTCCAAGTCTCTGGTGCGCCTCCACGGGGCGGCCGCTTGAGAGACGTTCCGATTTCCACCCGACAACCGCACCATGCGAACGACGAGAGAGGTTCTGATGGAGAGGAAGTGTGTGCAGTTTGCGTTTCTTGTGATTGCCATCGCCGCGGCTTGCGGCATAAGCGCGGGCGCGCAGCCGGCGACGCAGAGCGCCACCGCGCA
>NFUO01000464.1 GCA_002197545.1 Acidobacteria subdivision 2 bacterium RH1 MAG20
TATAGCTGTTGCCTTCCGGGTGATGATAGGCGGTGCGGCGATGCGTGATCCCGAGCCGCCCCAGCGTTTCTAAGAACCGCGAAGCGGTGAACTGCGTCCCATTGTCCGTCGTGAGCGTCAAGTTCGCCTCGCGGCTGCCCTCGGGCAGCCGTGCAAGCACCGCTTGTTCCACAGCTACCAGCGCGTCTTCGGTTCGGCAGCGATGCGAGAGATTCCAACCCACGATCTCCCGCGTACAGCAGTCGATCACGCTCACCAGATACGCCCACCCCACCGCCGGCCCTGCCCAGATCTTCGTCATGTCCGATTGCCAGATTTCGTTCGGCCGACTCGCTTCCACGCGGCCCCATTCTTTCCTGCGACGAGCACGCAGACGCCGCGCGCGCACCAGCAATCCTCGCTCTCGCATCACCCGCAACACCCGTTTGCGATTCACCACCAGCCCTCCCTTCCGCCGCAGCCACCACGCCACGCGCCGATAGCCATAGGCCAGCTTCTCCCCGCATGCCACGACGATTTGCTCATCGTAGCTTCGGTCTGCCCGGCTCCCTCGCGGCTTCTTCTGGTAGTACAAGCTCGACCGGCTGATGGCCAACGTCGCCGCCACCAGCGTGGCCGTGTAACCCTGGGTCACCCTCTCTCGCGCCTGGGAGTGAACCGCACCACAGCTCACTCCCCCACGACGTTTTTTAGGATTTCGATCTCCAGCGCCTTCCGTCCCAGCGTTCGTTCCAACTGCCGGATGCGATGGTCCTTCTCCGTTTCGGCCGCGGCAGCGCTTCTCCCCCCAAGCGCTGCCTTGGCTCCCTGCTCGGCTTCATCCTTCCAGCGATAAAACAGATTCGGAGCGATCCCGTGACGCCGACACGTCTCCGAAACGTTTCCGCTCTTGATGCCTTCCTGCACGATCTGCCACTTCTCTTCTGGGGATCGATCTACGCGTGGTTTCCTGCCCATATTGCCTCCTGTTTTGGAGGCCCTGATCCTACCTAATTGAGGTGTCCAGTTTTAGCGGGGAGCACTACA
>NFUO01000465.1 GCA_002197545.1 Acidobacteria subdivision 2 bacterium RH1 MAG20
CCAGGCCGAGCAGCCCTCCTCCGATGACGACCGCCTGGGCGCCGGGCCGCGAACAACGTTCGAGCAATCCGCGCGTGTCCGCCATGTTCCGGAACACGAACACGCCATCTTTATCCGCTCCCGCGATGGGCGGAATCACCGGAGAACTTCCGGTCGCGAGCAGCAGCTTGTCGAATCGCGTCACGCTGCCGTCATCGCCGGTCACGGTGCTTGCGTCCGCGTCGACATCGACGATGCGCACCCCCAGGCGCAGCGCGATCCCGTTGGCCCGATACCAGGCTGCCGTGTGAAGCGTAATATCATCCAGCGATTTTTCGCCGGCCAGGACCGACGACAACAGAATCCGGTTGTAGTTGGTGTGCGTCTCGTCACCGAAGATGGTGACGCGGAACTTCTGAGCGTGCTTGAGGATCTGCTCCACGCACGCCACCCCGGCCATGCCATTTCCGACGACGACGAGGTGCGGAATTGTCCCTTCGGGCGAATGCACGCGTGTACTCCAAAGATTCAGGATTTGGGACGGGTCGGGGTCCGCGAAAAGGAGAGGACGGGCTCTCTAGCTACAGATCCAGTATATGCCGCGGGCGTAAACGAGTCAAAGTCCAATCTCTGATGAGGCATATTCGCTTTATTTATTTGCAATTCGCGGGTCCCTGTTTTAACATTCAATTGCTGCCCGGTTGTCAGCCTCGCGAAGGGATCCCCGTTCTCTCCTTTCATTCTCTAGCGTAGTTCCGCTCCCTTTGGTCGCGGCTCAGAAAGTAGCTACAAAGGTAGAGCGCCGATTCTGAGCCGCGACCATAGGGAGCGGTTGCATTGGCGTTGGACTTTCCGGCTCTACCACTGAAGGAGCGTATCGAGGCCGACGACGCACGTTTTTGCTTCGTCCCCGCGGCCGGCGCACGCACACGCGTGCCGCGCCCGAGTGGACTGCCGCGGCCGCCTCAAGAGGGTGAGCAATACCGTTTTCATTTCGACATGTCGAAGTGCATCGGGTGCCATTGCTGCGAAGTGGCGTGCAACGAACAGAAC
>NFUO01000466.1 GCA_002197545.1 Acidobacteria subdivision 2 bacterium RH1 MAG20
CCGCGCGAGACCGGGCTAATCCTGCTGGGAATTCGGTTTGGGCTGGGCCTGGTCCTCTTTGGCCGATTCGGCGGGCTTGTTCTTCTCGGCCTGCTTGGAGTGGGAGGACTTGCGGGAGTCCGGCTTCGCTGCATTGGAGGCGGAGCCCTTTGTGGTCTCATGAGGCTTTTGCGCGCCGGAGCCCTGACCGTTGATGGCAATGTCGTGGTGCGCGTAGATGGAGTACTGCCCGACGGGGCGGCGCAGCTCGACCTGGATGGCCATGGTGGGCTTGCTGATGGTGTAAACCTGCCCGTAGGTCTGGTAGCCGTGGGCGATGATCTGGAGGGTGACTTTGGATCCGGTGGGAAGGATGTCGATCATGGACTTCCCTTCCTCGTTGGTGTGCAGCTCCATGCCGCCCTTGTCGCCGATGAGGTGCCAGATGACGGAGGCGTTTTCAATCAATTTTCCATCGTCCTTGCGGACGACCTTGACGGTAACCGTGGAGGTGAGCGGCGGCGGCTTGAACTTGCGCCCGCGGTAGCGGCCATCCTGGGCCATCGCGGCGGTGGAGGCAACGAGGGCGGCGAGAGCGGCAAGCACGGCGAAGCGAAACAGTCTACTGCGAACCATGGCACTTATTGTACGCGCCGACGCGCCGGCGGGCGAGCGAAAGCAGGCCGGGGGATCCGGCGGGAAAGCAATTTCCGGGCAGAGAAACGCGCCGGGCGCTCAAGGAACCGGGTAAACTAACAGTGAGGTCGGATATGCCGGAGATACAGCGCAGAAAGACGGTTACGGCCCGCATCGGGCAGGTTCGCGCAGGCGGGGAGGTTCCGGTCGTCGTGCAGTCGATGACGAACACGGACACAGCGGACATTGCCGGGACGATTGAGCAGGTCGAGGCCCTGGCCCTGGCGGGTTCAGAGATTGTTCGCGTGACGGTGAACAACGAGGAGGCCGCGGCGGCGGTGCCGCACATTGTGGAGGGGCTGGAAAAGCGCGGCATCCAGGTGCCGATTGTGGGCGACTTC
>NFUO01000467.1 GCA_002197545.1 Acidobacteria subdivision 2 bacterium RH1 MAG20
GCCATGACTCCGTGGCGCCTTTCTTCTTACCCAGATTGGCACCCACGCAGCAAAGCGGTTTGCGAATAGTTAGCGCCGCTCACGGGAATCTTGCGTATTCTCAATCAGGCAGAGAGCCAACGTCAGCGCCAATTGGCGGCAGTGCTTCCTATGCATGCCAGCCGCCTGATTGCACTAATTGATGAGTTGGAGACACTCGGCAAATCTCTTGGTTTACAGTTTCGCAGAACGATTAAGGTTTACCGCGAGAAGATAGAGTTGCCCGGAGTGGTCTCTTCATTGGAGTGTATTCGGTTCTGTGCTCTCTTCGCACTCTCCATCGCCGCATGATTCAACTTCTCCTCATCGGTCTTTCCTACTTCGGTCGCAGAGGTTTCCTCTTCAATCGCCTCATGAGAAGGGCGCGCTCCAGTTTTTGTTGAGTCTAACCCTTGTGCCATACATCATCTCTGCTAAGAAAGATAGCGTGCAGACAGATTAGGTTGCCCTTAGAAGCGCCAAGTACGCGGCGAGCCGGAGCCCCTTGCTACAATCTGCCTGCTCCATAAAAATAGAATTGATATATCAATGACATAGAACGTCCCCCGCAAATGGAAGAAGCTAAAAAACTAATGCCTGATCCAATCGCTGTTCACGACTCCGCTCTCGTAATCGATACTCACGCAGATACGCCGCAGCGATTTGTCGATGAAAACTGGGACTTCACCGATCCACTGAATGGCGGAATGCTGAACTACAACTCTGCCCAAAAAGGCAATCTCGCTGCAGAGTTCTTTGCCATATGGGCTGAGCCAACACAATGGAAGGGGCGCTATGCGCATCGCACTCTGTCGCTGATTGACGGTGTTCTGGAGCAGGCGCGAAAGCACCCCGACAAAATTCAGATGTGCTACTCCGCCGACGAAATTCTCGCTGCGCGCAGGCAGGGAAAGTTTGCCGCGCTGATGGGCATCGAAGGCGGCCACTCGATCGAAAACAATCTCGGTCTGTTGCGCGACTACTACCGGCTGGGCGTCCGTTACATGACGCTGACCTGGTCCAATACCAACGAATGGGCAGACTCATCAGGCGACCTTAATAATCCTGCTGTCCATCACCACAATGGCCTGACACCGTTCGGCAAACAAGTGGTGCAGGAGATGAACCGGCTGGGAATGATGGTGGACGTCTCGCACGTCTCCGACAAAACCTTCTGGGACACGCTTGAGACAAGCCATGCACCCATTATCGCTTCACACTCTTCCGCTCGTGCATTAACTCAAGCTCCACGCAATCTTACAGACGACATGTTCCGCGCCATGTCAAAAAACGATGGCGTGGTCATGGTCAATTTCTACCCCGCATTCATCGATGAAAACTGGCGCACCGCATGGAACGAACAACGCCCCGAACCTCAGAAGGTGCATGAAACAATAGCGGCCCCATACAAGGCCAAAGGTGAAGCCGTACCATTTGCCGTTTCGGATAAAGTCGACCGCGAATTTGCAGCAAAGATAGGCCGCGCCCCTTTCACCTCATTGATCGATCACTTCGACCACGTAATCAAAGTCGCCGGAATCGACCATGTAGGCATTGGAACGGACTTTGATGGAATGCCTGTTCTGCCGGAAACCATTGACTCTGCAGCCGATCTGCCAAAAATTACGCAGGCTCTGATGGCACGCGGCTACACCGCCGCGGATATGAACAAGCTGCTTGGCGGCAACCTGTTGCGGGTCTTCCGCGCAGTGCAGAGGATGGCAGCCTCGGCTGAAGCCGGGAAGACACGATAGTCTCGTCAACCTACTTATTCGCCACAATCGCAATTCGGTGAATCTGAGGCGGCTCCGAAAATAGTTCGCTCGCCTTGGCCATGAGTGCCTTTGCGATCTCTCCGTTCAGGTGAGCATCTCGCCCCGCTTCGTCATCGAACGTGTCGAAGATGGCATACCTGCCTTCGTCCTCTTTTAAGGCGAACCATGCAATCGTTCCCTTTTCCTTTTTAGCCATCTCTGCGCCTTGCTTTAGAAATGCTTCTACATCGGCTTCTTTGCCCGGTTTTGGCTTCAATGGAACGTAAAGCGAATACTTTGCCATCGCGTAAATCCTCCCTGTGTTTGGATGCAGGAAGTTTGCCGCTGCTCCATTCATACATCCGCTAAATCGCATCAGAATCTATCGAGGTGCACATGCGCAAAACCAAGCCTTCCGTCCTACGCGGTATAGCCACAGGAATTACCGCCGGCATCGCAGCCACACTAATCATGGACCAGTTCCAAAAGTTGGCAGTTGTTGGTCAAAAAGCAGCAGAGAAGCGTAAAAAATTAGCAGACCATGGATCTCCCTGGCAGATTGCCCATGAGCAGGTCTTAAAGGAGCAAAAAGAAGCGGAGCGGGAAGATTCCACAGAGATTGTGGCTCGAAAAGTAGCAGAAGCCGTAGGAACCCATCTTCCCAAGGAAGAGAAGAAAAGGGCCGGAAGGGCTGTGCACTACACTTTTGGAACCTTGATGGGCGTTGTGTATGCAGTGTCCGCCGAACTGTTGCCAGAGGCCACAATAGGCGCGGGCACAGCTTTCGGGACACTGCTCTTCCTTGCCGCAGACGAGGTGGCCGTGCCTGCATTCCAGCTTTCGCCCGCACCGTCAGACACTCTTGCATTTGACCATCTCCAGCACTGGGCTGCCCATGTGGTGTACGGAGGCTCGCTGGAAATAGTACGCAACCTGGTCACGCGATTGATGTAGCGCCTCCGCGAATTGCTCGAACCCTTCGTCTGCGATAGCCTGTTGCATGGAGCCCTATACCGCATGACGCTTCGCTACCTCGCACTTGCTTTGGCCTTCAGCCTTCCCGCACTGGCACAAAGCACGCAATCTCTTCCGGACGATCCCGGCACCACCAGTCAGGTAAAGCCTCCGGTCGTCCCGACTGGGCCCACCGCAGTCATTGACACGAACATGGGACGATTGACCTGCAAACTCTACGACAAGCAGGCCCCCATCACAGTGTCGAACTTTATAGGCCTGGCCGAAGGCACGAAGGATTGGACTGACGATAAGACAATGCAGAAGGTCCACGATCATCCGTACTACAACGGCACAACCTTCCATCGAGTCATTCCCGGCTTCATGATTCAAGGAGGCGACCGCACAGGAACAGGCATGGGCGACCCCGGCTATTTCTTTCAGGATGAGATCGACCCTTCTCTGACCTTCGATCAGCCCGGACGTCTCGCAATGGCGAACTCCGGCCCCGGCCCAACCGGCGGCGGCACAAACGGATCGCAATTCTTCGTCACCGAAGTTGCCGTGCCTGAGCTGAATGGAAAACACACGATCTTCGGCCAATGCGACGCGCATAGCGTGCTGGTAGAGGCCTCAATTGCCCGAGTATCCCGGGATGAGAACGATAAGCCGCTTACCCCGGTCGTAGTCACCCGCGTGACGATTGTGCGCGATGGACAGCCGATGCCTCCGTTGCCGGCAACGCCTCCTCCTCCAGCCGCCGAAACACCAGCTGCGGCAACAAAATAAGCCTTCTGCTCTCCGCGATGCTGACGGAGCTGCTTCCCATTTTTACTAACCCGTAACCAAATTGAGGAGAACACTGAAATGCCAACGAAGCCCGGTACCTATGCAACCTTCAAAACCAGCGAAGGCACCATCGTCTGTGAGCTGTTCGAGAAAGATGCACCGCAGACCGTAGCCAACTTCATCGGCCTCGCCGAAGGATCGAAGGAGTGGAACAGCCGCAGCAAGAAGGGCGCGAAGCTGTATGACGGGACTGTATTCCACCGCGTGATTCCGCAGTTCATGATTCAGGGCGGCGATCCCGAAGGAACCGGAATGGGCGGCCCCGGCTACAAGTTTGCCGACGAGACCCAGGGGTCGAAGCACGGCTTCCAGGAGAAGGGCAAGCTGGCCATGGCGAACTCCGGCCCCAACACCAACGGCTCGCAGTTCTTCATCACTGTAGCCGACACAAGCTGGCTCACCGGCAAGCACACCATCTTCGGCGAAGTCGTCGAGGGCTATGACATCGTCGAAAAGATCTCGAAGGTAAGCCGCGACGGCATGGACCGCCCCAAAACCCCCGTCGTCCTGGAGAGCGTCACCGTCGAACGCGTTGCTTGATTTCCACAGTTCACAATCACACTGTAAATATGCCAACCTTGCACTATGGAGGTTGGCATGACTTTTGCAAAGGTGCTCACACACTTTAACGTCGGAGATAGAGTTCCATATCGCAACGCGAGTGGAAAGCTCACAGGTAAAGGTTCATTTGTTGTTTTGAGAATCGAAACCGGAAAAATGACTATCGAAATTCCAAATAGAAATGAACGTTTACTTCATGAACGGGACTGGGATGAAGTAGAGCAAAATCTCACTGCCCTCCAAAAATCGCGCAGCGTATGCCAATCAATGCAAACCCAAAACACAACTTATATACTCTCGCTAAGATACTTCCCTATAATTGCGGCGCAATGCTCATGACATTAGAAGGCCCGCTCAATCGAGCGGACCTTTTGTCTTATCCGTTAAATCGGTGAAGATCGGTGTTAAGCCTCTCTACACAACGCCGATAACCGTGCAGAGTTCCTTCACAGAATCCGCGCTCCGCTGCAGTGCTGCCTGCTCGTCAGCGCTGAGCTTAATCTCAATAATCTGCTCCAACCCCTTAGCGCCCAGCTTGCAGGGAACACCAACGAACAGACCCGAAATTCCATACTCGCCCTGAAGATACGCAGCGCAAGGCAGAATCTTCTTCTTGTCCTTCAGAATCGCCTCAACCATCTCCGTAGCTGCAGCTGACGGCGCATAGAACGCGCTCCCAGTCTTCAGATACTTCACAATCTCTGCACCGCCATCGCGGGTCCGCTGAACCATCTCAGCAAGCCGCTCCGGAGCAATCAACTCAGTAATCGGAATCCCTGCAACCGTCGAGTAGCGCGGCAGCGGAACCATCGTGTCCCCGTGGCCGCCCAGAACAAAAGCCGTCACGTTCTCGACCGAGACGTTCAACTCCTGCGCGATAAACGTGCGAAAGCGCGCGGAGTCAAGCACACCAGCCATGCCGATCACACGCTCACGGGGAAACTTCGCCTGGTGAAATGCCGCCTGCGCCATAGCATCGAGCGGATTTGAGACCACTATGATGATGCAGTTCGGCGAATTCGCCGTAACCTTGTTCACCACATCGGACATGATCTTGTAGTTGGTATTGAGCAGATCGTCACGGCTCATACCCGGCTTGCGTGGAATACCCGCCGTAATCACGACAATGTCGGAGTTCGCGGTGTCTGCATAATCGTTGGTGCCGATGATGTTGCAGTCGCGCTTCTCAATCGGCATCGCTTCCAGCAGGTCCAGCCCCTTGCCCTGCGGCGTGCCTTCTGCAACATCCAGCAGAACAACATCGGCCAGTTCCTTCGCGGCGATCCAATGTGCTGCCGTCGCTCCTACATTTCCTGCACCAACAATCGTTACCTTCTTACGCATCTCTACTCCATTCTTTTTGTTGTCATTCCGTAGCGATCTTTGTTGTCATTCCGCAGCGCAGCGGAGGAATCTGCGGTTGCCCTTCCCCCCGCGCTATCCCATGTTTTCAATCATACGGGTGGCGAACTCGCTCGTCTTTGCCTTGGTCGCGCCCTGCATCCCGCGCTCGAAGTCATAGGTCACAAACTTCTGCCCAATCGTCTTCTCCATCGAGCTCTCAATCAGCCGCGCCGCCTCCGTCCAGCCGAGAAAGTCGAACAGCATCACGCCCGACAGAATCACCGATCCCGGATTGATCACATCCTTGTCCGCATACTTCGGAGCTGTGCCATGCGTCGCCTCGAACACCGCATACCCATCGCCGATGTTCCCACCCGGAGCAATCCCCAGCCCGCCGACCTGCGCAGCCGCGGCATCTGAGATGTAGTCGCCGTTCAGGTTCGTCGTCGCCAGGACACTGTAGTCATCAGGCCGTAGAATGATCTGCTGAAAGATCGAGTCTGCAATGCGGTCGTTGATCAGGATCTTGCTCTTCCACTTGCCGCCGCCATGCGAAGCTCCGATCGAAGCAATCACCTGCTTCACCTCTGCCACCACGCCCTCGCCAAACTCCTTCGCCGCAAACTCGATCCCCGGTTCAATCAGAGCGGCATTCTCTTCCGCCGTCAGCTTCGGATTCGCTTCAAGGTTCCCAAGTATCCAGCTCTCCCGTTCCGTGACCGTCTGCTCGCGGAACTCCTCCGACGCCACCTCATAACCCCACTCGCGGAACGCGCCTTCGGTAAACTTCTGAATATTTCCTTTGTGAACCAGCGTGACCGTCTTCCGATTGTTGTCGAGCGCGTACTTGATCGCAGCCCGCACCAGTCGCTTCGATCCCGTAATCGAAATCGGCTTCACGCCAACGCCCGAGTCCTGACGGACCTTCTTCTTGCCGCCCTTCAGCATCTCGTCGTTTACAAAGTCGATAAACTTCTTCGCCTCAGGCGTGCCTTCGCGGAACTCGATACCGGCATAGATGTCCTCCGTATTCTCGCGGAAGATCACAACGTCCAGTTTCTCCGGATGCTTCACCGGGCTGGGGACGCCGCTGTAGTACTTCACCGGACGCACGCACTGGTAAAGGTCCATCAACTGTCGCAGAGCAACGTTCAACGAACGAATGCCACCACCCACCGGCGTAGTCAGCGGCCCCTTGATCGAAACGCGAAAATCCATCGTCGCCTTGACGGTGTCGTCCGGCAGCCAATTTTGTGTCTGACGATAAGCCTTCTCGCCGGCCAGCACCTCATACCACTTCACCGAGCGCTTGCCGCCATACGCCTTCTCAACAGCAGCATCGAAGACCCGCTGCGACGCCTTCCAAATGTCGCGGCCGGTGCCATCGCCTTCGATGAATGGAATAATCGGATGATCGGGCACCGTGTAAGCGCCGTTGACGTACTGAATTGCCTGACCGTCCGTCGGGACGGCGATGCCGTTATAGCTTGCCTGCATGTGTATTTTGCTCCACGAGAGATTAGGCGAAGGCTAACATTTTCAATACACGAGTGGCAATATAAGTGCGCTTATCGAACGGGGAAGAGTTCACCTTACGCAGCCAAAAAAGAAAACCCCCGGCAACTGCCGAAGGTCTTCTTCATCTAAGCCTTAGAAATTATTCCAAAGCAACTGGTTGTAAACATCGTGGTGAAACTGAACCTCAGGTGCCTTAACGATGGTGCCGAGCAGGCGCGCGCATCGATCTGCCGAAGCCTGTTTGAGATCGGCATAGCGGCCCTTGACGTCATCGCCAAGCAGCGTTCCCGTCCACTCTGAATCACGGAAGTTCTCAATCGCGGTATAGATATTGTCCGGCAGATAACGCTCCGCCTGTCGCAGGTTCTTGATCTTCGAGATATCGCCATGCAGGCCGCTCTTGAAGATGGAATACAGCACAAGATAAGGATTCGCATCCGGTCCAACCGAGCGAACCTCGACACGTGCCGACTTCTCATTCCCGATAGGAATACGGATCATCGAGCCGCGATCGACAGCCGAAGCCTTGATCTGGTTCGGGGCCTCAAAGTGAGGGTCAAGACGCCGATAAGCATTCACACTGGCATTCAGCAGCAGGCAAAGATCGTTGCCATGCGTCAGAATGCGGTCCGTAAACTGCCACGCCATCTTAGAGACCTTCTCCTCACCCTTCGGGTCCCAGAAGAGGTTCTTGCCGCCCTTGGTGATCGAAACATTGGTGTGCATTCCGCTTCCGTTCACACCGACAACCGGCTTCGGCAGAAAGCTCGCAGTCATGCCCATCTGCGTCGCCACCTGGCGGCAGATCAGCTTATAGATCTGTATCTGGTCAGCCGCTGCAACGACCTCGCCATAGCTGTAGTTGATCTCAAACTGCGAGGGCGCAACCTCAGGATGATCCTTCTCATTCTCGAAGCCCATCGCGCGCTGCACTTCTGCCGTCGTGTCGATAAACTCGCGCAGCGGATCGCCCGGCAGCGAGTGGTAGTAGCCGCCTTTGTTGACATACTCGAACCGGCCCGTCTCATGGTAACTGCGCTCGGCATCGATACCCTCGAAGAGAAAGCCTTCAATCTCGTTGGCAGCGTTCAGCGTGTATCCCTGCTTGTCGAAGCACTCCTGCGAGAACTGCTTGAGCACGCTGCGAATATCGCCGCTGTAGATCCCGCCGTTCTTATCGATGACCTCACCGAAGACGAGAACCTTGCCGCCGCCGAAGACATCGGCGGGAGCCCAGTAGAACGCGCTCCAGTCGATGCCGAGCCGCAGATCGCTCTCGCGCTGCGCGGTAAAGCCGCGGATAGACGAGCCATCGAACGTCAGGTTGTCATAGCTCTTGACCAGAAACTTCTTGTCATAGTCCAGCATGTGCAGACGGCCTTCCAGGTCGCTGAACAGCACGGTGACAGCCTTGATGCGGCGCTCATCGGTAAGGTAGCGGAGACGCTCTTCCTGAATCACATCGGCGGCAACGCGCTTTCTGCGCTGTTCCTTCGCCTGCAGGTTCAGGTCTTCAAGTTCACCGTACGGAAGTTCCAGAAAATCACGTAATTCGCTCAACGTACCACTCCTTCTGCAATGAAATACACGACTGCCGCACTTGGCGGTGACTGAACAAATGCTAAGGGAATTGACCTATCGCAGAATCGGCAGGGACTCTGTGTCGCAGAATCATCGTGGATTCTCCGGCACTTCCAACCTATCAGATATTCCCACCTGAAAAAAGACCGAACTCGCCATTTCGCCCGCTCCGCCGGAATGCACGTCGTCCAAAGCAGTCCCGTTGCAATATAATGGTCATCTGGAGATGACCATATGGCCACTACACCCAAATCGTTACCCAGCCTCAAGGCTGAGGTCGCCAGTCAGCCGAAAAAGCCGTTGTCCCCATCCAGGGCAATACGGACGCCAGAGTCCATACCGGCCTCCAAAGCCAAAACACACTTGCTCGAACTGCTCAATACAGTCGATCGCAAAGGCGAATCCGTCATCATCACCAAACGCGGCCGCCCCGTCGCAAAACTCGTCCCCATCGAGAACCAACCAACCCGCAGCATCTTTGGCTACATGAAGGGCAGCGTCAAGATCACTGGAGATATCGTCGGCCCGGAGCCTGATATCTGGAATGCAATGGTCGAATGACATCACTTCTTCTGGATACACACATATGGGTTTGGCTCACCTCGGCTCAACCAGACATTAAACCGTCCGTGCTTGACGCTCTTGAACTTGCCGGCGCATCCAATCTGCTCTTCCTTTCGCCCATATCTATGTGGGAGGTCGCGCTCAAACACTCGCGAGGCAAACTAAGCCTAGACCGCCCTGTTCGAGACTGGCTCATTCACGCGGCGACGCTTCCCGGCCTGCAGCTTGCGCCCATCACGCCATCCATCGCTGCGGAATGCGCTGAGTTGCCCCCTGCCTTTCACGGCGATCCAGCGGACCGCATTCTTGCCGCAACCGCGCGTTCCGAAGGATTGACACTTGTTACACACGACAAGGCTCTGATCCATCTAGCCAAACAAGGCTACTTCAAGGTCCTGGCAACATAGGAAAACAGAATGGCTATTAAAAACACACGCGTCGCCCTCATCCAGATGTCCTGCTCCCCTGACACCCAGCTCAACTTAGACAAAGCTGCAGCTCGTGTCTACGAGGCCGCTGCCCAGGGTGCCACCCTGGTCTGCCTGCCCGAGCTCTTCCGCGCTCAGTATTTCTGCCAGCGTGAGGACCACGCCCTCTTCGGCCTCGCAGAACCCATCCCCGGCCCCTCCACCGACGTCCTCACCCGCGTCTGCCGCGAGGCCAACGTCGTCCTCGTCGCCAGCCTCTTCGAGCGCCGCGCCCCCGGCCTCTACCACAACACCGCCGTCACCATCGAGCGCGACGGACGCATCGCCGACACCTACCGCAAGATGCACATCCCCGACGACCCTCTCTATTACGAGAAGTTCTACTTCACCCCCGGCGACCTCGGCTTCAAGGCCACTTCCACGTCTGCAGGTCCTATAGGAACTTTAGTCTGCTGGGACCAGTGGTACCCCGAAGGCGCCCGCCTCACCGCCCTGCGCGGAGCCGAGACCCTCTTCTTCCCCACCGCCATCGGCTGGCATCCGTCCGAAAAAGAAGAGTTCGGCACCGCCCAATATGAGGCCTGGCAGACCGCCCAGCGCGCCCACGCCATCGCCAACGGAGTCTTCGTCTGCGCCGTCAACCGCGTAGGCCACGAGCACGGCGACGTCAAATTCAAAGTCATCGCCGCCGACGGCAACCCCGCCACCGTCGAGCTGCACGGCCCCGGCGACCACACCCTCCACTCCGGCATCGAATTCTGGGGCGGCAGCTTCATCGCCGATCCCTTCGGCCGCATCCTTGCCCAGGCCAGCCACGACAAAGAAGAGATCCTCATCGCCGACCTAGATCCCAAACTCGTCGAAGTCACCCGCCAGCACTGGCCCTTCCTCCGCGACCGCCGCATCGACGCCTACGAAGGCATCGCAAAACGCTTCTTGGATTAAGAGCAAAAATTATCCCATCCAGTCTTTGTTAAAGCAAAAAATAAAGAAATAATACTTCGCCTCCGAGGATATGATTGGCGCATGAAAAAGACCATGCACAAAGCGGAAGCGTATTTTCAGACTTCAGATAACGCGGATGGAACATTCTGGATTTGGGCTTATGATCCTCGTGGCGGAAAAATCAGTCTGGGGGATTGCCCGGACATTATGATCGGCCTCGATCTGGAGCCTGCGACAACGATGCAAGAGGCGGACGCACTCTCGACTTTGCTCCGTAAACACGTAAAGAACATTCGCCTCCAGTCAATGTAAGGCGGTCCGCTTTCTTTGTGTGTAAAGCAGGATTTCGATGCTACAACCGAACGTTAGGTAACGATTACATGAGAAAACCAATCGCGTTGGTGTTGGTTTCATTCCTCGGGCTTGCCATTTTTGCAAGTCCGCAAAACAAATCGGACAAATTTGCCGTATTCGTGACTGGATTAGAAGATGCCGCGCCTGTCGCGCAATCCTTGGTTAAGAAGCTGAACGAATCAAAACCATTCGAGGTGGTGGGCAAGGAAGACCCCAGCAAGGTGGTTGTGCTGATTTCCTGTATGCCGCGCAAAAAGTCTGACCCTTTTATATGCATGTATGTCTCACACTACAACGGGGCAACGTTCAAAACATTCTTGGGAGGCGGGCTTTTTTTCAGCACTAGCGCGGATGAGGTAGCAAGTAACTTCCTCGGATCGATCGCCCAAGACATCGTAGAAAGGTTCGACAGCACAAACACCGACAATTTGAGGCAAGCATTAGAAAGTTGTCTGCTTATGACCGATTCCAAGTGCAATGTGCCTGATCCGCTACAGAAGGAATTCGGCGCAAAGCAACTCACTCTTGGCCAGTATCTTTTGAAAAAGCATCAGTAAGTGCGATTGTCTGTTCTTCGCATGCGAAAAACGCATCCGCCGTCGCTTCTAGGTAAGCCAAGCCTTTAGGCTTGGCCCTCCCAAGCCCATCCACGAAAACCGGGCTTTAGCCCCTGGGGTATGCTTTCTCTCGATGCCCACAATCCGCCAAAAGCAGAGCACCTACGCGATCACGATCTTAACCTTCCAGCGACATCGCCACTTCCAGCGCACAGCCAACGCCGACCTCTTCATCGCAACCCTCTTCCAGCACCGCGATAAAAACCGCTTCCAACTCCACGGCTTCGCAGTCATGCACGATCACATCCATGTCTTGATCACGCCAGCCATAAACCAATCAACGGCAAAATGCATTCAGTACATCAAGGGAGGCTACTCCTTCGCAGTCCGCCAAAAGTCCGCAGGAGAAATCTGGCATAGCGGCTATCACGAACACCGCATAAGAGACGCCGACGACTTCAAGAAGCAACTCCTCTACATTGGAAACAATCCAGCACGCAAACAGTGCGAAGATTATCCACATGTCCATACCAAATATCTCGACCGTATCGATCCCATCCCGAACTATCTGATCTTTTAGAAGGAGTCAGAATGCTACGTCGCATCTTCCTTTCCCTCGCACTCATCGCAGCACAGCCCCTCTTAGCGCAAACCACAGACCCAGCCATCCACACCACCGCCGACCTCCACCAGCGCGAAGCCAAGCTCCTCACCGCCGCCAAGGCAAGCCCAGGCGGCGTAGCCTTCGACACCTTCGACGACTTCGGCTCCTACAAAACCCTCCTGGTAGTCCGCGTCCACACCGGCGACGCCGAGCTCCATGAGCAATGGGCGGATCAGATGATCATCACCAGGGGAACTATCACTCTCGTTACCGGCGGCACCATGCAGGGAGGACACACCACGGCTCCCGGAGAGACCCGCGGTTCCGGCATTCAAGGCGGAAAAGAAGTGGTCCTCCACACCGGCGACATCGCTCACATCACCGCCAACGTCCCCCACTGGGTCAAGCTCGCACCCGGCACCACCACCACCTACCTCGTCGTCAAAGAAAAATAGTGGCGCCCAAAATCCGGGTGTCCCACCTTTTCTCGGTCTCATCGCGATAGGGCGGGGTATTCGCGCCATACGCGAACCGTTTTCTTTCACCCTGCTATGCCCTCGGTTGCAATCACATCAGTCTTCCCACGTCGCTATACTTGACAATAGAGCCCTTCGGCAAGCCCCGGTATATGCCGGTAAGTCGGACCTGATTCGCTCCACTAGCAATCGAAGTCCAAGCCTAAAGTCTCTGAATGGAAGACTTTGCGCACTTTTTGACGGGGTAGGGGGTACCCACTGAGCACCGATCACAAGCCGACCGACTACCGCATGCCCGCCGAGTGGGCTCCGCACGCCGCCACCTGGATCGCCTGGCCCCATAACGCTGAGGACTGGCCGGGAAAATTCCAGCCCATCCCCTGGGTCTACGCCGAGATCGTCCGCCATCTCTCCCAGGTCGAAGACGTCCACATCCTCGTCAACGATCTCCCTGCCGAAAACCGCGCCACCGGCCATCTCCGCCGCACCGGAGCCAATCTCGCCCGCCTCCACTTCCACCACTGGCCCACCGACCGCGTCTGGCTTCGCGACTCCGGCCCCATATTTGTAAAAAAGATGGCTGATGGCTCCGTCGAAAATCCCGCAGGCGACCTCGCCGTCACCAACTGGAAGTTCAACGCCTGGGCCAAGTACGACAACTGGCGCCGCGACGATCAGGTCCCCCAGCACGTCGCCAGGCACTACGACATCCCCCAGTTCAAGCCCGAGATCGAAGCCCCCCTTGGAGATTCCAAAGCCAAGCCCCACCGGCTCGTCTTGGAAGGCGGCAGCATCGACACCAACGGCGCAGGCCTCCTCCTCACCACCGAAGAGTGCCTCCTCTCCAAAGTTCAGGAGCGCAACCCCGGCCTCGGCACCGAAGCCGAAACCCGCAAACACCTCGAACAAGCCTTCCGCGACTACCTCGGTATCGAAAAGGTCCTCTGGCTCCACAAAGGCTGCGCCGGCGACGACACCCACGGCCACATCGACGACATCACCCGCTTCGTCGGCGAAAATAAAATCCTCACCTGCGTCGAGCCCAACACCCACGACGAAAACCATCTCCCTCTCGCTGAAAACCTCGATCGTCTCCGCAGCTTCCGCAACCTCGCAGGCGACCCCTTCGAGATCGTCGAACTCCCCATGCCCTCGCCCGTCGTCTTCGAAGGCCAGCGCCTCCCCGCCAGCTACGCCAACTTCTACATCGCCAACGATCTCGTCCTAGTCCCCACCTTCAACGACTGCCACGACCGCCACGCCCTCAACATCATCGCCAGCTGCTTCCCCGACCGCGAGGTCATCGGCATCCACGCCGTAGACCTGGTCTGGGGCCTCGGCACCCTCCACTGCCTTAGCCAACAGGAGCCCGCATGAGCGTACCCTGGCCACCCCCACCTGATCTGGACTCCATCCGCGAACTAGTCCGTGATGCAGACGTTGAAGGTCTCATAGAAATTCACGGTGCTCCTGCGGATGAGTACGACATGGAAGCAGAAATGCTACACACCTCAATAGCGCATCTTCAGACCGACGAGATATCTGTCGGCAAACTGTTACCGATACTCGAAACCATTTGGCGCAAGAATTTCATTGATGATGACGCTGAACTCGCCCTTCGCCGGCCTGCCCTTGAAGGAGTCGCTCAACAGATCGTCCGCTTCTTCGGCCAAGAAGCGAAACCACAAGTTCGACAGCAGCCATGAACGACCTCGACTACCTCCGAGCCGCCATCGCCGAAGCCCAGTCCGCCGAAGCCAACGGCGAAGTCCCAGTCGGCGCAGTCGTAGTCCACGAAAACAAAATCATCGGCCGCGGTCAAAACCGAGTCCTCCGCGACAGCGATCCCACTGCCCACGCCGAGATCGTCGCCCTCCGCGAAGCCGCCCTCGCCCTCGCCAACTACCGCCTCGAAGACTGCACTCTCTACGCCACCCTCGAACCCTGCGCCATGTGCGCTGGCGCCATCCTCCACGCCCGCATCTCCCGCCTCGTCTATGCCGCTCCCGATCCCAAAGCCGGAGCCTGCGGCAGCGCCCTCGCCGTCATGAATCACCCCCAACTCAACCATCGAGTAGATGTTCATCCCGGTCTTCTCGCCGAAGAGTGTGGCACACTCCTTACCAACTTTTTTCGCCAGCGCCGCAAAAAGAAGACAGCCCCGCGCATCCTACAAACCGGGGAGCCGTCCATGACAAGGAAGACGACAACAAAAAAATGGTCGGCGAAGGTAGACACCGTTTCAACCCATCCCGACGAGGGTCTCTTCAACAAGAGCGCCTCCGCTATTGCCAAAGCGTTGGCATCGAAGAAAGTTTCTCCCAAAGGCCCCGCCTCCGGCATGAGGATGTTGAACTTCTATATCAACCGCGCCGGTAAAAACCTCTCGCAGGAAAGGCACGCCGAACTGGAAAAGGCAAAAGACAAACTCTCCGCCATCATCGAAAAACAAAACTCCGAGAAACCGCATACATCGGCCAAATCTGCTACAAAAAAAGCAGCAAGTAAGAAGTCCAGCGCAAAATCGAGATAGAAATCGAAGGATTGAGGAAAAGAAATCATGTCAGGTCGTCTCACAGGGAAAGTCGCCGTCATCAGCGGATCGGGTTCAGGCATCGGGCAGGCCATCGCCATTCGTTTCGCCGGCGAAGGAGCAACTGTCGTCGTCAACTATCTCGATAAGCCCGAAGGCGCGAATGAGACTAAAGCCAAAGCCGAAGCCGCAGGCGGAAAGGCCATCACCATTCAGGGCGACGTCACCAAAACCGCCGACACACTCTCTCTCATCGAGCAGACCTACCAGCAACTCGGTCGCTGTGACATCCTCGTCAACAACGCCGGTATCGAGATCGGAGCCGACTTCTGGGACGTCACCGAGGCCCAATACGACGCCGTGCTCAACGTAAACCTTCGCGGGGCCTTCTTCCTGACCCAGGCCTTCGTTCGCCGTCTGCGCGACGCCAAACTGCCCGGCCGCGTCATCAATATCAGCTCCGTTCACGAGGACATGGTTTTTCCTCACTTCGCCACCTATTGCGCCTCCAAAGGCGCCATGCGCATGTTGATGCGTAATCTCTCTGTCGAACTCGGCCCGCTCGGCATCACCGTCAACAATATCGCTCCCGGCGCGGTCAGCACCCCCATGAACGCCAAGATGATGGCCAACAAGCCCCAGCTCGACGCCCTGCTCGCCAATATCCCCCTGGGCCGCATGGGCACGGTCGAGGACGTCTCGGCAGTGGCCCTGTTTCTCGCCTCCGACGACGGAGCCTACGTCACCGGCTCCACCTACTTCACCGACGGCGGCCTCATCCGCAACTACCACGAGCAATAAGCAGCAGGCAGGCCTCACGCAGCGCGGTAAAGGTAAAATAGAGCCATGGAACTGACTGTCTACTCGGCATCATGGTGCCGCGACTGCCGCGAGGCAAAGCGTTTTCTCGCCAAACACAACATCCCCTTCACCGAGGTCGACATCGAGGAGACCCCGGGCGCTGCCGACGAAGTCCTCGAAAACGTCGGCAAGCGCGCCATCCCGCAGTTCGTCATCGACGGCAAATGGGTACAGCCTTATCGCCCTGGCCGTGGCTTCCTCCACGACGAAATGGCAACGCTCTTCGGTGTCAGCAAATCGTAATCACTTTTGTCATTCCGTAGCTTTTTATTTGTCATTCCGTAGCGAAGCGAAAGAATCTGCGGTTGCAATTTCCACCCGACCACGCAAGTAAGGAAATACCATGATCGCCCGCTACACACGCCCAGCGATGGGCAAAATCTGGTCTGATGAAAACAAGTACCGTTGCTGGCTCACCGTCGAAACCGCAGCCTCGCAGGCCCTTGCCAAATTCGGCCTCGTCCCCCAATCCGCCGCCGACGCCATCCGCGACAAGGGCAACTTCACCGTGGCCCGCATCGACGAGATTGAGGCCGAGGTCCGCCACGATGTCATCGCTTTCACGACCACCGTCGCCGAGCACATCGACAACCCCGAGCACTCTCGCTGGCTTCACTATGGCCTCACTAGCACCGATGTCGTCGACACCGCGCAGGCCCTCCAGCTCAAGGAAGCCTCGGCCATCATCCGCACCGGCATCGTCGCGCTCGCCGAAGTCCTCAAGCGCCGCGCCATCGAGTTCAAGCACACTCCAATCATCGGCCGCACTCACGGCGTCCACGCGGAACCCTCCACCTTCGGTCTCAAGCTCCTCCTTTGGTACGCCGAAGTCCAGCGCAACCTCACCCGCTTTGACGCCGCCGCCGAAGACCTCCGCGTCGGCAAGCTCTCCGGAGCCGTCGGCACCTTCGGCCACCTCAAGCCCGAGCACGAAGAGGCCATATGCGCCGCGTTAGGTTTGAAGCCAGTTGCAATAGCGACCCAAGTCGTTCAGCGCGACCTGCACGCTGCCTATATCTCGACCCTTGCGGTTCTGGTAAGCACTTTAGATAAGATCGCCACCGAAGTCCGCCATCTCCAGCGCACCGAGGTCCGCGAAGCCGAAGAGTTCTTTTCCGAGAAGCAGAAGGGCTCAAGCGCGATGCCGCACAAGCGCAACCCTATCACTTCCGAGCAGATCAGCGGCCTCGCCCGCGTCGTTCGCGCCAACGCGCAAACCGCCTTCGAGAACGTAGCTCTCTGGCACGAGCGCGACATCTCGCACTCTTCCGCTGAGCGCGTCATCCTGCCCGACTCCACCATCCTCGCCGACTACCTGCTAGCCAAGACCGCGAACCTCATCAACAAGCTGCTCGTCTACCCCACACGCATGTTGAAGAACCTCGAGTCCACCGGCGGCCTCATCTTCTCCGGCCAGCTCCTGCTCGACCTCGCCGAATCCGGCATGTCCCGCGAAGACGCCTACCGACTCGTGCAGGGCCACGCCATGAACTCCTGGAAGAACGACCTCACCTTCCGCGATGAAGTAGCCAAAGTCCCCGAGATCACAGCCCGCCTCACTCCCGAAAAACTAGCCCGCGCCTTCGACTACACCCGCCAGCTAGCCAACGTAGACGCCATCTTCGCTCGTGTCTTAGGTCTTTCTTAGAGCTTTAAGTTTAGGGTTCATCTTGTTATGTAGGAACTCTATGAATAGCTGGCGTCTTAATCTGTTACCCGAAGAAGTAGACCGAATCATCGATTTCAAAGGCTACGGAAATCCGTCCGGAAAAGTGTGGTTATAGGCATCGAAGAAGGTTTAGGGAAGATGGACTCGAACGATATAGAACATAATCTGAAGGCGCGCGGCGGTTTTAGCAGCCTAATGGATTTGCGTGACGCGCACTTGCTATTACGCGAAAAGGGCGAACCTATTGATGTCGAGAAGGAACCTCCTTCAACGCCAGTATGGCAATATATGGCGAAAATCATGTTGGCACATGACGGGCATGAGAATTGGCGAGATAAAGAATGTGTCAAGAATTATGTGCGAACTCAACTTGGACGAGAGAAGAGCAAGACATTTCTCACTGAACTGTCACCAATTCCTTGTCGTCGCAACGGTGACAAAAAATGGGTGGCCGAGTTTTCAAGAATCCAGCCACTTTTGAGCCAAAGGATTAGCAAACGCAAGGATGATCTACGTTCTTTATTGGACTCCACCCATAGCAGCCTAGTGATTTGCTACGGAGGTGGAGTTAAGCAGGCACAGAATTTTGCAACGCTACTCGGTATCGAATGGCGAAAGGAATATGGCAAAATTCGTACCTCCGCTAACTCGAGGCATTTACTACTACCGTTCTTCGGCAATGGCCAAATGAGCCATGCAGTGATTGAAGACCTAATTTCATCCGGGCTACTAAGCTCGTAAGAGTCTCGTGGAAAACCTCGTCCAAATTGTAGATACCGCTGTAGCCGACGCGTATCGTCGCAGCGGCCATCATCTAGTCTGCAAACCCGGCTGCTCCCAATGCTGCATCGGAGTCTTTCCCATCGCGCACGAAGACGCAGCTCGCCTTCGCGAAGGCCTCGCAGCCCTCACTCAAACCGACCCAGAAAAAGCCGGACGCATCCAGGCAAGAGTAGCCGACTCCCTCACCCGCCTCGACCCCTGGTTCCCCGGCGACCGACACACCGGCATCCTCAACGAGGACCACGAAGCCGCTATCCTCTTCGAAGAGTTCGCTAACGACGAGCCCTGCCCCGTGCTCGATCTCGATCACGGCACCTGCGACCTTTACGAGCATCGCCCCATTCTCTGCCGGACGTTTGGCCCACCAATGCGCACGGCAGAGGACAATCTCGCCACCTGCGAGCTCTGCTACATCCACGCCACCACCGAAGAGATCGCCGCCTGCGAGCTCGACCCCACCATCCCCGCGCAGGAAGAGGCCAGCAACGAAGCCTTCAACGCCGCGCATGGTCTCCACGGCCAAACCCTTGTCGCCTACGCTCTCCGCAGTCGCGATTAAGGCTGTGCCACAGGAGCATCTGTCAAAACCGTCCTCGTCGACGTATCCGCTGGAGCCGCCTGCCCGTCCGTCACCTCCTCGTCGCCAGCGTTGAAGACCGTCGCATTCTTCGGCAATCTCATTCTTCCCTCGGCAAGATACGCGACGACCACCCCACCGGTAAACTCCGGACTCAGCACCACCAGCGGCAGCAGATACTTCTTACTCTTCACCAGCGACTCCGTCACTCCGTCCACCCCATGACTCCGCTTGACCGTCCCCGGCACCTGCGGAATCACAAACGCCGTCATATTCAACTCGGGATGCTTCTTTCCATACGCCACCAGCGAGCGCGCCACCTGCTTCGGCGTCATCAGGCCCACGTCCGCAATAAAGTTCCGATGAATCGCGTGAGGGAAAAAAGTATCGAGCACTACCCGCGAAAAATCAGCGCAGTTATGAAACAGCAGATTGAAGTGGCCCACATTGCTTCGATCGTTGAACAGCGCGATAAATCGCTGGTCCTGTTCGGGCGTGCTGTCCACCTCGAACCCATGGATCTTGCGGTCATAGGAAGAACCCACCAGTTGTGTCCACTCTCCCTTGGGAACCTCGCCAAATTGCCCACTCGGCGCAAGGCCCTGCAGATGTTTCCGCCGGTACTCATCTCGCAACTCCGCAACCTGTTTCTTATCGACCCGCATCGGAACATCGTTCAGCGAATCCACTGCGTACAGATAAGGGATCAATGGCACAGCAATCCAATCGTACCCATCGATCTTGTGGTATCGGCTGATCACAACTCCGTACTCGCCGTTCTCGCAAGGCCGCAGCTCCATCGGCGACTTCGCACAGATGTGGTTGAGATAAACCGCCGCATGTCCGGTAGGATTCATCGCGCCAAATCCGCCGTATGGCTCTTCCATCAGCAGTGCTACCGAAGCATATCCATGCGCTGCTCCTAGCAATGCCATCACCACCAGCAGCAGCAACGTCGTTCTCCGGCGATATGCAATCCCGCAGGTATCCTCTCCAACCTTCATGTGGCTCATATCTCCATTAATTCATGAGTAATCAAATCATTAAAGGCGCAGACAAGGAAAAAGTCGCGGATCGGCAGTCTTATCCCTATTTCAGCGATAATCATCCACGTGGCTGACTTTACACTCCCGACCCCACGCAACATCACTCTGGCCGTAACCGGAGCCAGCGGCTCCATCTATGCTGCTGAGATGCTTCGTGCTCTTGCAGCCGACACCCGTGTAACAAAAATAAACTTCGTCGTCTCTGACAGCGCCTTGAGAGTCTTCGCCGAAGAGCTGCAGTTAAGCGGCCGCAACGATCTCGCAGAAAAACTCCTCGGCGCTTCCTCGCCCAAAATTCAGCAACATCCTGAGACCGACATCGGCGCCAACATCGCCAGCGGCAGTTATCCCACCGACGCCATGATCATCCTTCCCTGCTCCATGGGAACCCTCGCCAGCATCGCCAACGGCCTCGCCTCAAACCTCATCCAGCGCGCCGCCGATGTCTGCCTCAAAGAACGCCGTCCGCTTCTGCTCTGTGTACGCGAAACCCCGTTCAATCGCATCCATCTCCGCAACATGCAGCTCGCATCCGACGCGGGGGCAGTCATCTTTCCCGTTATCCCCACTCTCTACAACCACCCACAGAACACCACCGAGATGGCTCGCCAGTTCATCGACCGCGTCCTCGCCCATATAGGTTTGCCGCAGCCAGGCGTCTACCAATGGCAGCCTGACTAACGCTTCTGACTATGCTCCACCGGAAAAATCTTCTCTCCGCTCTGCATGGGGGGCTCTGCCTGCAGAAAAGCTACCGTGCCCTCCAGCACAGGCTTCGCGCACTCCGCCGGAGCGAGATGCCCGCAACCCTCCACCACATCCAGAACAGAGTACGGAACATCTCGATGAATCGTCTCTGCCACCGACAACGGAATCAGCGCATCCTGCGCGCCCCACACAATCAGCATCGGTTGTTGAATATTCTGCAGCCTGAAATCCAACAGATCACGACCGTCCGTCATGGCCGCCATACTGCGATGGATCACCCAGGCATTTCGTTGCAGCTTCCGTAGCGCTGCCTTCGCCACAAACTCCGGCATATCAATCGGCTTCGGCGTCAGCGTCGCCATCAGCCGCCGAACTCCGGTCACGTCCGCCGGCGTAAACAGATCCGGCCCAAACGTAGCCGGGAAATAGGTGCCCGCGCTGTCGTAGATCATCAACCGGTCCACCATCTCAGGATGGTCCAGCGCCAGCTTCATCGAGATCCAGCCGCCCATCGACCAGCCTCCGACATCGGCGCGCGACAGGTGGACCGCCTTCATAAACTGCACAACAACGGCCTCTTCCATCGAAATCGAATAGCTCACATCGGGCCGTGGAGAGCGCCCAAATCCCAGCAGGTCCGGCGCATAGACATGAAATCCCTTCGCCGCCAGAGTCGGAATCATCGCGCCCCAGTCCTCGCCACGAGCGCCCAGTCCATGCACCAGCAGCAGCGGAGTTCCCGCCGAACCATCCTTTGGCCGTGCCTCAAAATAATGGAGCCGGTATCCGCCGGCTTCAATATATTCGCTTCGCACACCGGCGCGCCACAGATGGAAACGGACCATCTGGTCCGCCAGTCGCAGCGGAAAGCAATAAACAATCACCCCCGCCGCAACGCAAAGCAACACCAAAAGAGCGACAACCCGAAGTCCACGCCTCATCGTCCTGTCGCTCCCTTGCTCTTCATTTCAGCGGCTTGCCGAACTCTTCTCCAAATACCGTATGCGCCATGTCAAAGCGGCCGCCATCGAACTTGTCCTCGCCCTTCAGGTGGCCCACCGCCAGCAATGCCACCACCCAATAGCTCAGCGGAAGCCGCAATACCTCATGCACCTTATCCTGCTCGAAACCTTCCATCGGAGCCGTATCGTAACCCAGCACCTCGGCCATCAGCATCATGTGCGTAAAGGCAATCATCACCATCTTGTTCAGCCAGCCATGCATCTGGTCGCTGCTGAAGCCGGACAGATAGTTGGTCACGCTACTCCGGGCCTGCGCCGCATAACTCTCCGGCATTCCTCCCTCGCGCCCCTGTTGCAGCATCAAGTCAATATCTTTTCTCCATCCATCCGCATCGCCGCAGGCCACGATCACAGCGGATGCCTCTTCCACCTTGCCCTGGTTATAACTGGCCGCCCGCAGCCGCTTCTTCTGTTCAGGCGACTGCACCACAATAAAACGCCAGGGCTGCATGTTGTATCCGCTCGGAGCATGAAGTCCCGCATCCAGAATCTGTTGCAGATCTTCCGCCGGAATCGGCTCACCATCGAAGCTAGGGGTTGCCCGCCTGCCCTGAATAGCTTCACTCAATGTCTTCTTAATTTGTGCCATCATTACTCTTTCTTGTCTCTATCTACTTATAAGATGCCAATTTAAGCCTGCCAAGTCAGGTCCGGGAATTTCAAAGGATCATGCAAAACGACTCCGAGGATAGCATTCCCCGCTCAATCTCTCCATGAAGTAAATACAAAAAACTGGCCACCATCTAATGAATCTCAGCCATCGTCTCTTCGGTCGCATACGGATTCTGTCCGGTAGTTTCAGTGAATATCCAGACTCCATGAAACGCCTTTCGCAATTCCGGATACGCTGCCAGCAGAGCGCTCGCCGCATCCGAATTGCGTTTCTTTGCCGCAGCGGCATCTACCGCCTGATCTACCTTCAGGTGCGCCACAACATCAATCTTCGCCGCGCCCAGCGAATCATCCACGCCCAAGCCTACAAATCGATATTCTGCGCCCGCTGTTCCCTTTACTACCAAGGGAGTCGCGGGGTTGATCCCCTCCGACAATGCCGGTGGCGCAGCAGCCGTCTGCTCACTCTTCAACTTCTCCAGATGGCTGCTCTGCACAAAACCCGTCGGCTGCAGCAGCGCCTGCGCCTGCTGATAATAAAGCCACGCATTCCAATGCTCTTTGCGAGTAGCCATCGCCCGCGCCTGCGTCCAATACCAAAGCCCATCGTGCCCAGCCGCCGTAAGCGCCTTGGGATAGAACCCCGCCATCGCCCAGCGGCCCTGGTCCTGCCGCAACAGAAAAGAGATCTGCCACGGAGACGCGCTCTGTACCTTCACAATTACAAAACCATACCGCCCCGGCAACAGGCCCGGAATCAAAAAATCTACCTCAGCCACCGACTTGTTCAGCGAGCAAAAAAACTGAGCATACGGAGCCGATCCATCCGGGTTACGCTTCAACTGTGTGCCATCCAGCAGATAAACCTGCTCCACCGCGATCGCTCCGCCCTTCAGCTTGGCCGCGGTCGAGCCCACCACGTCCCCAATGCCGCTAAAGTCTTTCGCATACTCAGCCACCGTCGCTGCCTGCAGCCCCTTCACATCATCAGCCTGCACCTTCGTCGCCAGGTCTCGCGCCGCCGTCTCCAGCGCATTGCGATCAGTGACCATCATCTGCGACTGCGTCGTGCAGACCTCAGCCGATGCCACTCCAGAAAACAAAATTCCCGCCGCCAGCAACGCAACCTTCAATCTCATCATCCTGTCCACCATGCGGCCTTTACAACGCTCCATTTGCCCTGCATGAAGCGCCGTGAATATCTCTGACAGTCTAGTACAACCGACCCTCCGAGCTGTTAACCTGCGGCGCATGTCGTCGCCACGCGATAGACTGATTGCCAACGGCACCCGCACAACAGTAACCTCTGCCGCTCCAGCACGTCCTATCAATCAGATGCAGCCTTCCGCGAAAATCCGATTCATCGCAGCCCTCGGCATCGCCTTTGCCCCGTTGCTGTCTGCTCAAACGCCGCAGCCGACGCCCTCATCGCAACCATCCCCACACCGCGCCGAAGTAACCTACACCGCCGGCAAGCTTTTCGTCTCCGCAAATAACTCCAGCCTCAACCAAATTCTCCGCGACATCTCCCGCGAAACCGGGATGAAGATCACCGGCGGCGTCGCCGACGAGCGAGTCTTCGGCCAATATGGTCCCGACGCTCCATCAAAAATCCTCAACACTCTGCTCGACGGCACCGGCACCAACATGCTCCTTCTGCAAGCCACCGGAACCACCCCTGCGGAGCTCATTCTGACCCCACGCCAAGGCGGCCCGACTCCTCCAAACCCCAACGCCTCCACATTCGAAGACAACTCAACGGATACCCAGGCCAGTCGCCCAATCCTATCCCCGGAACGCCCGCAATATACCCCGGCAACAACCGTACCCAGCAACCCCGCCGCCGCAGATTCTCCGCAGCAATCTCCCAACGACGTCAAGACGCCTCAGCAGATCTATGAGCAACTGCAGCGCATGCGCCAGCAACAGCAACAGCAACAGCAGCAATCAAACCCGCAATAAGCCATTAAATTGTCCTAATCCCCACAACACCCAGCAGCCCAAAATCTAGCCCTGAACCGCCCGTGCCGGAGCCACCACTCCACGCGCCGATTTCACCGCCACCTGCCGGGCGTGAATGCGGAATACATGAAACATCGACATCCAGACTCCATAGGCTATCAAGACACCCACCGCCAGCGAAGCCAACACCGCACAGATCAAAATGATTGACGAATACACAAAATCCCCTGATTCAACTCAACCACAGGCTCACATCCTCCCGTAGCAAGCATTTCCTAAACATTGCTATTGTTACAAATCTGGCGGCAATTACAATCATTCCGCACAAATCCCTATTGCTCCTTCGGATACATCTTTCCCATTTCGGGTTGTCGCTGCCCCGCCACCCAGCACTCCCCGTCTCGACTCCAAATGCCGTATCCTAGAGACTTGGCCTGCCACGGCCACAATCATCCATGGGCATCACGCACATCACAGTTCGCGGAGCGCGCCAGCACAACCTGCGCAATGTCAACGTCAGCATCCCGCGCAACACGCTCACCGTCGTCACCGGCCTCTCCGGCTCGGGCAAATCCTCACTCGCCTTCGACACCATCTATGCCGAAGGCCAGCGTCGCTATGTAGAAACCCTCTCCGCTTACGCCCGCCAGTTCTTAGATCAAATGGAGCGCCCCGACGTCGACGCCATCGACGGCCTCTCCCCCGCCATCTCCATCGAGCAAAAGACCACCAGCCGCAGCCCCCGCTCCACTGTCGGCACCATCACCGAGATCTACGACTATCTCCGCCTCCTCTACGCCAGCGTAGGCCAGCCTCACTGCCCTAACTGCCACCGCCCCATCACCCGCCAGTCTTCCGAGCAGATCGTCGAGCGCATCGCCTCTCTTTCCCCCGGCGAGCGCATCACCGTCTACGCCCCCATCGTCCGCGGCCGCAAGGGCGAGTTCCGCGAGGAGCTCGAAGCCCTCGATCAGCAAGGCTTCCGCGCCCGCATCGACGGCGAGATGGTCGAACTCATCGAAGGCATGCGCCTCGAAAAGCGCAAAAACCACACCATCGAAGCAGTAGTAGACCGCATCATCCTCAAACCTCTGCCATCAGAAGCGGGTGCCCCAGGTCTCGATTCTGAGACCTGGGATGAAGCGGCGACAAAGCCAAAATACGACACCCGCCGCCTCGAAACCTCCGTAGCCAAAGCCCTGCAGATGGCCAACGGCCTCGTCCTCATCGCCATTCACGGCATGGATGAGACTCTCTACTCCTCCTCGATGGCTTGCCCTGACTGCGGCATCAACGTCCCCCGCCTCGAACCCCGCAGTTTCTCCTTCAACTCCAACTACGGCGCCTGCCCCGAGTGCCACGGCCTCGGCAGCATCTACGACTTCGACCCCGCGAAGACCATCACCGACTGGTCCAAACCTCTGCTCGACGGAGCTATGGGCCCCGGCAGCGGTTCAGCGTATCTCTTACGCCTCATCAAACTGGCCGCCGATAAATACAAGATCAACCTCAAGCAGCCCTTTGAAGACCTCACCACCGAGCAGCAGAGCCTCTTTCTCTACGGGCCGCCCCGCGCCGAAGCCAGCCGCACCGGCTTCCACGGCATCTTCGACTACCTCCGCCGCAACCTCGAAGACACTAAATCCGAAGGTTACCGCGAGTACATGATGCAGTACATGTCCGCGACTCTCTGCCCTCGCTGCCACGGCAAGCGTCTCCGCCCCGAATCGCTCGCGGTCACTATCAACGGCGCATCCATCGCCGACTTTACCGGGCTGCCGCTCGAGCGAGCGCTGGAACATGCCCGCGCCATGCACTTCACCGGACGCGACCGCATCATCGCCGACCGTCTCCAGCGCGAGATCATCGAGCGCCTCGAATTCCTCAACGCCGTCGGCCTCAGCTACCTCGCGCTCGACCGCAGCGCCGCCACGCTCTCCGGCGGCGAAGGCCAGCGCATCCGCCTGGCCACGCAGATTGGTTCCAGATTGCGCGGCGTCCTCTACGTTCTCGACGAGCCCTCCATCGGCCTGCACCAGCGCGATAACCAGCGCCTCATCACCGCGCTCGAAAATCTTCGCGACCTGGGCAACACCGTTCTCGTCGTCGAGCACGACGAAGACACCATCCGCAAGGCGGACTACGTCCTCGACCTCGGCCCCGGAGCCGGCAAAAACGGCGGCCACCTTATCGCCGACGGTACTCCGCAACAGATCATGGACAACCCGGCGTCCATCACCGGCCAGTATCTCGCCGGAAAGATAGAAATCGTAGCCCGCGCCACCCCCCGCAAACTCACCGGCAACTGGATCACCGTGGAAGACGCCCACTCCCACAACCTGCAAAATGTCACCGCCCACTTCCCTCTCGGCGTCATGACCGTCATTACCGGAGTGAGCGGCTCGGGCAAATCCACCCTCGTCAACGACATCCTCTACCGAGCGTTAGCAAAAAATCTCTACGGCTCCCGCGAAGAACCCGGCCAGCACGGTCGCGTCGTCGGCATCGACCAGCTCGACAAGGTCATTCAAATCGACCAGTCTCCCATAGGCCGCACCCCGCGCAGCAATCCCGCCACCTATACCGGCGTCTTCACCGCCATGCGCGACCTCTTCGCCATGCTTCCCGAATCGCGCGAGCGCGGCTACAAACCCGGCCGCTTCAGCTTCAATGTGCAGGGAGGCCGCTGCGAAGCCTGCCAGGGCGAAGGCCAGCGCCGCATCGAGATGAATTTCCTGCCCGACGTCTATGTCCTCTGCGAGGTATGTAACGGACGCCGTTACAATCAGGAGACCCTCTCCGTCAAGTTCAACGGCTACAGCATCGCCGACCTGCTCGATCTACCCATCGAAGACGCCGTCCCCATCCTCAAGGACATCCCCACCGTCAACATCAAGCTGCAAACCCTCGTCGATGTGGGTCTCGGCTACATCCATCTCGGCCAGTCCGCCACTACCCTCTCCGGCGGTGAAGCCCAGCGCATGAAACTGGCAAGAGAACTATCAAAACGCCAGACCGGACGCACCCTCTATCTCCTCGACGAACCCACCACCGGTCTCCACTTCGACGACGTCAGAAAACTGCTTGAAGTTCTCCATCGGTTAACCGACCTCGGCAACACCGTCATCATCATCGAGCACAACCTCGACATCATCCGCAACGCCGACTATATCCTCGACCTCGGCCCCGAAGGCGGCGAAGGTGGCGGCCGCATCATCGCCCATGGCACCCCTGAGCAGGTTGCCACAGTCGCGGATTCGTTCACTGGGAACTTCCTCGCCCGCCACTACAAGCTCTCGCCGCAAGCTCTCGCCAGCCGCAACGGAACCAGCCACGCCGGCCCTCAGCCGCTCAATATCGTCGCCGCCGCCGACCGCAAAAAAGACGCGCGCGGCAAATTCATCGTTCCCCCAAAGAAAACCGGGGTACCCTTACCTGGCGCACCAAAACCAGAGCCGAAAGCCGCATCCAAAGCCAAATCCAAGAAAGTTCCAAAGTCCAAGCCAGCGTCCCGCGCCAAAAAAGCATGAACGAACTCCCATCCAATACCTCGTCCTTCAGCGACCAGCCCACCCCCGAGGCCCCCGCCATCCCATCCTTCCGCCCCACTGGCGCAGAGGATGAAACAACAATGTTTCTCCCCGACACCCCAAACACCTCATCGGACTACACCCCCCGCCGCATCCCCCACCTTGGCCACGCCATCCTCTTCGTCACCTTTGCCGGAGCTATTCTCCTGCTCTCTCAAACCCTCCTCCTGGGCTTCTTCACCCTCCATACCAGCCAAAAGGTCGCAGCCTCCGTCCAGAACCCAAAACTTCTGGTAGCCGCCATGACCATTGCCTATATTTCTAGCCTCATCACCTCCTGGCTCTTCTTCCCCCTGCTCTGGCACCGCTCCTTCTCCGAAGGCCTGCAATGGAACTTCGCCGCCGCCCGCCGCAACCTCCTCAAGCTCGTCGGCATGGGCCTGGTCCTGGGCTGGACCGTTCAGGCAATCTCCAGCCTGATTCCCATGCCGAAGACCATTCCCATGGACAACTTCTTTCACACCCCCTCCGACGTCTGGCTGGTAACCCTCTTCGGAACACTCCTTGCACCGGCCTTTGAGGAGATCTGTTTCCGCGGCTTCCTCCTGCCCGCCTTCGCCATCGCCTACGACTGGCTCAGCCTGCCCCGCACCCCGATCGCCCGCCAGCGCTGGCAGACCACGATAAACCTATCCACCGCCGGCCTGCTCTTCTCAGCCATCGTCACCAGCATCCTCTTCGCCCTCCTTCACGCTGAGCAACTGGCCCACGCCTGGGGAGCGCTCTTCGTTCTCTTCTGCGTCTCCCTCGTCCTCACCCTGGTCCGCATCCGTACCCAGTCCGTCGCCTGCTCAGCGATAGTTCACGCCTGCTATAACCTCTCGGTCTTCATCGCCCTCTTTATAGTCACTGGCGGTTACCGCCATCTCGACCGCATAGCTCGCTAAGTTGCCCTTTGTTGTTACCTGTTCTCATTTCCCTCAAGAACTCCATTATCTCGACCGGAGTGGCGCTTTGCCGCCACATAATCAGGAAGGCTGAACAAGCAAATGATATGCTGAGACCGCCCTTCAAGTGAGAAAATCAGCCCTGAAAGGACAGATGATGGCCGCACCTCAAAGTCTAAGCAATTACAAACGCAGGAATCCGCTCTTTCATTTCGTCCTGATGCCTGTCCTCGTCCTCAATCTCATCTTCTCCATCTACGACACCATCCACCGCTATCCCGCCCATCGATATCTCTTCCACTGGTGGATCGTCATGTCGTTAGCCCTTATTCTTCTGGCGCTACTCAGCCGAAAAAATGCAGTAAGGGCTCAGGATCGCATCATTCGCCTCGAAGAGCGCCTTCGCATGGCCACCCTGCTGCCAGCGGACGAACTCACGCACGTCAACGAGCTCACTACCCGCCAGCTCATCGCGCTCCGCTTCGCCTCTGACGCCGAACTCCCCGCCCTGGTTCACCGTACCCTCACCCAGAACCTCGAGCCCAAAGCGATCAAACAAAGCATCGTCAACTGGCGCGCCGACAACGAACGGATATAGTAATTGCAAAATTTCAGGCCAACTTCAGAAGTAGGAAGTTGTCCTTAATCAATCTGTTGGGCCGCAAAAGTAAAGCGATTGTTTAGTAAACGTCGCGCTGATACCGCTTCTGCTTCTTCATTGCAGCCAGATATTCGGTCGCATGTTCAAGCGTCCTGTTCGATCCCCTGGCGATGACATCCAGCAGCGCCGTCTCCACGTCCTTGGCCATGCGAGTCGCATCGCCGCAGACGTAGAAGTAAGCTCCCCGCTCAAGCCAGGAGTACAGTTCAGCAGCCTTTTCCTGCATACGGTCCTGAACGTAAACCTTCTTCGCCTGATCGCGCGAGAATGCCGTGTCCAGATGGGTCAGCACGCCATCCTTATGCATCCCCAGAAGCTGATCCTTGTACAGAAAGTCCATCGCCTGTCGCTGCTCGCCGAAGAAGAGCCAGTTATCACCTGGATAGCCCTTCGCCCGTCGCTCCTCCAGAAAGGCGCGAAACGGCGCAATCCCAGTTCCCGGTCCAATCATGATCACTGGAGCCGAAGTGTCCTCGGGAAGCCGGAAGTTCCCATTGGCATGAAGGAAGATAGGCATCGTCGAACCCACACCAGCGCGATCGCCGAGGTGCCCGCTCGCCACGCCCTGCCGATGACGTCCATGCGACTCATACCGAACCACGCGCACCGTCGTCTGCACATTGTCCTCGTGCATCGCCTGGCTCGACGCAATCGAGTACATGCGCGGCGTCAGACGCTGCAGCACGTGAAACAACTGCTGCGGCTCCTTCACCACATGCGGAAAGTCGGTCGCCAGGTCCACAAACTCTCGCCCCCAGCAGTATTCTTCTGCCCGGGCCTTATGCTCCGGCCCCACCATCACCTTCAGACCTTCAAGCTCGGGAGCTAGCTTCGCATACTGATTCAGGCTGCCACGGGCCAGCTTGCCAATGCCCAGCCGCGTCCGCAACGCCTCATCCAGGCTGATCTCTACCTTATAGTGGTCCAACACGCGCTCATCACCCTTGAACCCAAGCGCCGCCAGAACCTCAGCCACCGCATCAGGACGGTTCTCCGGGATAATTCCAACCGCATCGCCCGGGGTGTAGGTCATTCCCTCTTCAAGCGATAGCTCCACATGCCGGGTCTCTTTTTCCGATCCCTCAGCCGTCAACAGATCGTTTACCGTAACCATCGAATAAAACGGGTGATTGCGTGTGTACTTTGCCGAATGCGTCAGTGTTGCCTTAGCTTCCTGCTCCAAAACCTCAGTCATCCTTCCATGATAAAAGGTAAAGGCCATTCCGCAAAATACATCGGGTGGGGGACAACATCGCACAGCCATCAGGGCAGCCGAAATACAATTCCTGTACTCAACGTCTTCGGAGTGAAACTATCTCCCAAACCAGCAAGCCGCCCATAACTGAACTCCACCACACGCCAGTCCACCCGCGGGAATATCGTAAAGTCAAGACCACCGACAAACTGATAGGCAAACTTGGTTGACGACGTGCGTGCCGAACCCTGCCCGGTCTTCAGATGCCCGAAACCGCCCAACACCTCTCCATATGGCTTGAACGGCAGGACATGCGGCGTGACCGCGAGCCGCACACCTCCGAGCAAGGTGTCGAGTGCCTGGCTCGATCCTGCCCCATTCGTGTCTCCCCGGCCCGCAAACGTCCCGCGCACATCAAGCCCAGTGGCAAAGAATCCATGCCCGGAGTCGTGGTACAAGCCTACGGTCGGCCCATACATCCATGACGTATTAGGTGCGCTCACCTTGGCAGCAGTGAACTCGCCATAAATTGCCGTTTGCGCCTGCGCCACTCCAACTAGTCCCAACACTACTATTCCCAGCAAACAAATTCTGATCCATCGCATATACATCTTCCAAGTTTAAGCCTGCCGACGCACCTTGTCTTTCGCGCGAACCTGATGAATAACCTCTTTGCGAAATGCAGCACCTTCACAGTGAATGTTCCTCGCGCAAAATACAGCAGGCACCATCCGCTACAATCGCAGTGTGCGCCGCTTCCTGGCATTTTCGATGTTGCTGCTCTTCAGCTTTCCGCTGGTTACACCGCTGCTTGCACTCTCCGCGAATCCAGATGCGAATCTCCCAGCCTGCTGTCGCCGCAACGGAGCCCATCATTGCCAGATGAAGGTGGAGCGGATGAGCACCTCCGCGCATCAGACCGCATTTTATGCCAATCCATCGAAGTGCCCCTTTTATCCCAGAGCAGCCACGCTAGTCCGGCACAACGATGCAAAGCTTCATGTCATCGCAGAGCTTCTTGTAGAAGCAGTCAATCACTTCACCGTTAAAGCACCCTCATACGCTTACGTAAGGATTGCTCTCGATACGGCATGGCAAAAGCGCGGCCCTCCCATCCAAACCTTCTAGCCTCTAAAGCCGATCTGATTTCGTTCCATTCGTGCCTGTAACTCAAGGCTCCCACTCGCTATGTGGCGCCTCGACAAACACGCGATCTTTTATCCGAACGACCTGCCGTTATCGACTAAAGTTGCTCTCCAACCATTACTGCATCGGGTCGCTCGTGCGCCGCATCATCTCCATCTCGCTGCTGTTGCTGTTCACTCTGCCGCTGGTCTCGCCGTTCTTCGCAGCGTCTACGGCAGATGCGGACGTACCCGTCTGTTGCCGCCGCAATGGCAATCACCACTGCATGATGGCCAAAGTCGCACAGCGCTCCTCCAGCGATGACAGCAAAACTAAAGCAGCAAATCTCCACGGGAGATGCCCCTACAATCTCGTCTCTCCCGTAGCGGTAAACCTTCCCTTTGTCCCAGACAAAGCCCAGCCAGCAATTTTCGCAGGCACTGTCAGCAATTCTGAGCATCCCACCCAAACTGAAGTCCCCCTTCGTATCTCCACCGACCGCTCCCACCGGAAGCGCGGACCTCCAGCTCTGATCCTCTCCCACTCCTGAACACAGGAAATGGACCGTGCGGCATGGCACAAAACTGTGCGCCGCACCCGAACCCTCGGAGGAATCAGTGCAGCTTCTCAAGCGTCACCTTGCAGTCATCGTCTTCACCTTTGCCGTTATCTCAACGGCCGCTGCGCAACAGACCGTCAATAACGCCTCCCTCAGCGGTCGGGTGACCGATCCATCCGGCGCAGTCATCGCCAACGCACAGGTCACCGCAGCTCAGGTAGCAACTAACATCTCCCGCACCATCTCCACCGGCAAGGACGGGCGCTTCCGCTTCCCCTACCTGTCCCTCGGCACATACGATATCCACGTCCATCAACAAGGTTTTGCCGAAGCCGACCGCTCCATCACCCTTACTGTCGGCGCAGACTTCGATCTGCAAATCGCTCTCACCCTTGCTGGAACACAGACCTCGGTCAATGTATCCAGCCAGCCAGCGCTT
This sequence comes from Acidobacteria subdivision 2 bacterium RH1 MAG20, assembly GCA_002197545.1. Next base: position 32,737 of record NFUO01000467.1, read on the forward strand.
CTCGAAACCAACCGCAGCGAAGTCGCCAATACCATCTCGCCTCATGAAATCCAGGACCTCTCTTTACTGGGACGCAATTTTCTCGATCTCGCCCTCCTTGTTCCCGGCGTCTCCCCTACCAACACCGCCAGCACCCAACTCTTCGCCGAAACATCTGCTGTCCCCGGCCAGGGAATCTCCATCGGCAGCCAGCGCAACTTTTCCAATAGCTTCGTCGTCGACGGCCTCTCCGCAAACGACGATGCCGCCGGACTCACTGGAACCTTCTACGGCCTCGACGTCGTCCGCGAGTTCCAGGTCGTCACCTCAGGCGGCCAGGCCGAGTTCGGCCGCGCTCTCGGCGGCTACATCAATATGGTCACTAAGAGCGGCACTAACGTGCTCCACGGTAGCGTCTACGGTTTCCTGCGCAACCAGCGACTCAATGCAGACAACGCACTCTCACAGAGTAAGCTCCCCATCACCCAGGCCCAGTATGGAGCCAGCCTGGCAGGCCCAATCCTGCGCAACCGCACCTTCTACTTCGCCAACTTCGAGCGCAAGCAGCTCAATCAGGACGGCATTATCACCATCGCTCCCGCCAACATCGCCGCCATCAATAGCCGCCTGCAGGCCATCGATTACCAGGGAACGCAGATCACTACCGGCCTCTACTCCAACCCGGTCCACACCAATAACTTTTTTGCAAAGATAGACCACCATATCAACGACCGCGACCAGGTCGGCGTCCACTATAGCCTCTACGAAGTCGATAGCCAGAACTCGCGCGGTGTCGGCGGACTGAGCGCCATCAGCGCCGCCGCTGCCCTCCACGATCTCGACCAGACCATCGCCATCAGCAACATCTTCACCCTCTCTCCCCTAACCGTGAATGAAACTCGAGGTCAGTTCACACGGAGCAACCTGGCCGCTCTACCCAACGACACCATCGGCCCCGCCGTCAGCATCTCCGGCGTCGCATCCTTCGGCACACTCTCCGCCTCACCGACCGGCCACCTCGACAATCTCTACGAAGTCATCGACAACCTCTCTCATCAGGCAGGCACTCACTCGCTCCGCGTTGGCGTAGATTTCCTCTTCAACGACCTCACCATTACCTTCCCTATGTCCAACCGCGGAAGTTACTCCTTCTCCTCTCTCAATAACTTTCTCAACGGAACTTACAACAACTCCGGATACACTCAGTCGTTCGGCAACCCCATCGTTCCCCAGACCAACCCTAACCTCGGCCTCTACGCGCAGGACGAATGGAAGTTTGCCCCATCCCTCACCCTCAACGCCGGTATCCGCTACGATCTGCAATTCCTCAAATCCATCGCGACCGACACCAACAACATCTCGCCAAGACTTGGCTTCGCCTGGTCGCCCTTCGCACGCCGCACAATCGTCGTCCGCAGCAGCTACGGTCTCTTCTATGATCGCGTCCTTCTGCGCCCACTCTCGAACGCGCTTCAATCCAGCAACAACACCACCAACATCAACAGCTCCACCTTCGTCACCGTCAGCGTCTCTCCCACACAAACCGGAGCACCCACCTTCCCGCACATCATCACCACACTCCCCACTGAAGTTCTGGTTAACTTCGCCACCATGGCCCCTCACATCCAGAACGCCTACTCCGGGCAGGCAAGCCTGGAAGTCGAGCAGCAGCTAAGCGCCAGCAGCACCTTGAGCATCAGCTACCAGCACTTGCGCGGTCTCCATCTGCTTGCCTCGATCAACCAGAACACACCCACTTGCATCGCTACCGGCACGAATAACGGCTGCCGTCCCAACGCTGTCTACGGCAACAATAAGCAGTACCAGTCCGCTGGAGACTCCTATTACGACGGCCTCTCCGTCTCCTTCCAACTGAAGCCTACGCGCTGGGGTGCCTACCGTATCTCCTATAACTGGTCGAAGGCAATCGACGATGTCGGCGAATTCTTCTTCAGCTCTCCCATCGACAACTTCAACATCGCCGAAGACCGTGGCCTCTCCGATGACGACCAGCGCAACCGCCTCGTCTTCGACGGCACTATCCACTCGTCAATGGAACCCTCGCACGGTCTCTGGAGCCATCTCTCCAGCGGCTTCCTGCTCAGCACCATGCTGCAGTACTACTCGCCGCTGCCCTTAAACATCACTACGGGAACCAACAGTATTCAGGGCACAACGCTGCGCCCCTGTGTGCCCGGTGTTACCAACTGCACACAGGCGCTGCCCGGCACCGTCATCGGACGCAACATCGGAGTCGGGTTCAACTTCTTCAACATGAACACCCGCCTTAGCCGAACTTTTCCCCTCGGCGACCGCTTCCGTCTCGAAGCCATAGCCGAAGCCTTCAACGCGCTCAACCACCGCAACGACCTCATCCCAAATGGGACCTTCGGAACCGGCCCATACCCCAATGCAGCCAACTCCAGCTTCGGCCAGCCAACCGCCGTCGGCGATCCGAGACAGGTCCAACTCGCCGCCCGCCTGACTTTCTAACTGCAAAGGAACCACGATGACCAGAAGTTCAATCAATCGCCCCATCGTAATCGGCCTCACGACAGCGTTCCTGCTGGTCATCGCGTTCCTCATCTGGCAGCACACAAAACCGCTCATCCAGACGCACCATCAGACCTTCCTCTTCGAGCCCCTCTACGTCGTCTGGAGCGGGACAGACGCCATCCAAGCTTCACTCATCCGTGGCACTCCTCAATAGATAACCGCTATCTATTCAACAGCGGCAAGAACACGTTTTTGGAGTAGCGGATGAGAGGGATGCAGACTGTGTAAAATGACAATCGTACATATAACCCGCAAAACACGCACAGGAGAACCACAGCAATGTCGAAGTTGACCCCAGGTAAGCTCGCCGGACTCAAAGCCGTCTCTGACTCACGCGGAGTCATCGCCGCTGCGGCGATGGACCAGCGCGGCTCTCTCCAGAAATCCCTCGCCAAAGAGCGCGGCGCGGCAGCCGATGCCCACGATCTCGAAGTCTTCAAGACCCTCGTCACCGAAGTCCTCACCCGCCACGCCTCCGCCATCCTCCTCGATCCCGAGTACGGTCTCCCCGCCTCCAAGCACCGTAATGGCAAGGGCCTTCTACTCGCATATGAAAAGACCGGCTACGACTCCCAGACCCCCGGCCGTCTACCCGACCTGCTCGATCTGTGGAGCGTCCGCCGCCTTAAAGAAGCTGGTGCCGACTGCATCAAGATCCTCCTCTACTACACCCCCTTCGAGAAGTCCTCCATCAATGACCACAAGCAGGCATGGATCGAACGTATCGGCGACGAGTGCCTCGCCCACGACATCCCCTTCTTTCTGGAGTTCGTCGGCTACGACGCCGATGGCGGCGATGAGAAGTCTCTTGCTTACGCGAAAAAGAAGCCCGAGATCGTCTCCGGGGCCATGGCCGAGTTCGGCAAGGCCCGCTACAACGTCGACGTCCTCAAGGTAGAAGTCCCCATCGTCATGGAATTCGTCGAAGGCACTAAATCCTTCAAGGGCGAAAAGGCCTACACCCGAGCCGAAGCCCTCCAGCACTTCCGCGACGCCGAGGGCATGACCCACAAGCCCTTTATCTATCTCTCCGCCGGCGTCTCCAACCCCGTCTTCATTGAGACCCTCGAACTGGCCGGCGAATCCGGAACCAAGTTCAACGGCGTTCTCTGCGGCCGCGCCACCTGGAAAGATGGCATCGCCATCTACGCCAAGCAAGGCGCAGACGCCTTCAAGCACTGGCTTGAGACCACCGGCGTAGAAAACATCAACAACGTCAACAACAGCCTCAAGGCCGCCAGCCCCTGGTACCTGAAATTCGGCGCCAAGAGCATGGACGACCTTAAGTAGTTTCAAGCGTCTTACAGGAAGAGCCGTGGCTACACGCCACGGCTCTTCTTCTTACTACTTCATTTTTTCTTACGCAGCGCTAGGATTCCAGAAAATGCCCTTTAAGCCGACTCCTCTATTTTCGCTTCTGCTCGCGCCCGCACTAGCTCTCTGCCAGACTCAGGCTGGCCCTCTTCCCGCCACTATGCTCCCTGCCGGAACTCCGCTCCCCGTCCAGATCGACGACCACCTCCCCATGCGCGTCGGCCAACCCATCCGCGCCCAACTCATTTACCCTGTCTATGCCAACGACGCGCTCGTCCTGCCTGAACACACCGTACTCACCGGTACCGTCACAGCACTGCGCTCAAACAACTCCCGGCGCATTCGTGCCAGTATGGGCGGAGACTTTACACCCTTCCACATCCCTGTTGTGCTCTTCACCCAGATCATCCTCCCCGACGGAACCGCTCTCTCCTTTTCCTCTGATCCCGCTACCGATGGAGCTCCCATCTACCGCGCCGTGGCTCCGCCGCCGTCCAAAGGTGGCTTTCTGCGTCAGGAGTTCAATATGGGCCTAGACGTCGCTCGTGACGATCTTGCCCTCTTCATCTCCCCCGGCAGAGGCGACCGGCTAAAACAGTTGTTTTATAGTCAGATTCCCTATCATCCTCAACGCATCGAAAAGGGCACCGCCTGGACCATCGAAACTACGGCACCACTTCTGATCCCGCCGCAATCCGCTCCACCTCCACTTCCACCGCTGCCCACCAAGGTTGTGCGGAAACGCCGCTTCTGGGAGAAGCCAGTTCCCGAAGCACCTCCAGCCGACGATGGTCCCGGAAGATGGATCATTCAGGCCTATCTCGACGAGCCTCTAAGCTCTGAAACCTCCACCAGCGGGCAGGTCATCAAAGCAACGGTAGCCGAACCCATCTACAACCCCAATCACACCATTGCCATTCCCCAGGGCGCAACTCTTGTCGGCGCCGTCACCCAGGCTAAGCCGTCTCGCCGCTTCGGTCGCAGCGGAAACCTGAGCTTCAGCTTCCGCCAATTGACCTTGCCGGAAGGTAAACCGCAAAACGTCGAAACCACACTCACCGGAGCTGACTCCGGTGAAGCACTCGCCCTCAACTCCGAAGGCCAGGTGAAATCAAAGCCACAAGACAAGCTCAGTGTCCCCATCTTCCTCGCTCTTCTCGCCAGCCGGCCTCTGGATCAAGATCGCCATGATAACGGCAACGGTCTTGGCAAAAACGCCGCTGGCGGCGCTGCCGGCCTGGGTCTCGTCGGCACCATCATCGGTCTGGGTGGAGCATCGCCAAACGTCGCAGCCGGCATCGGCTATTATGGCGCTGCGCTCGCCGTCTATTACCGCTGGATCGCCCGTGGCAAGAAGATCACCTTCGCTCGCAATACCCGTATCGTCGTCCAGACCGTCGCTCGTCACTCAGCCGCCATGCAACCCGATCCCACAAGGTCCAAATAGCCTTAGCCGCTACTCCCACTCAATCGTCCCCGGCGGCTTCGACGTAATGTCGTAAACCACGCGGTTGATTCCGCGGACTTCGCTCACAATTCGGCTCGAAATCGTTCGCAACACCTCGTAAGGCAAGGGAGCCCAGTCCGCCGTCATTCCATCTTCGGATTCCACCGCCCGCACCGCACAGGTATACGCATACGTCCGCTGGTCGCCCATGACGCCCACACTCTTCACCGGCAGCAGCACCGCAAATGACTGCCAGACCTTCCGGTAAAGTCCCGCCGCCTTGATCTCCGCGACGACAATCTCATCCGCCTCCTGCAACAAGGCGACGCGATCCGCAGTCACTTCACCCAAAATTCTCACGGCAAGTCCCGGCCCCGGAAACGGCTGCCGTTCCAGAATCTCCTCCGGCATCCCCAGGTCCCGGCCAATCCGCCGCACCTCATCCTTGAACAAATCCCGCAAAGGTTCAATCAACTTCAGCTTCATGTCCGCTGGCAGCCCACCGACATTGTGGTGACTCTTGATCGTATGCGAAGGCCCATGCACGCTCGATGACTCAATCACATCTGGATAAAGCGTCCCTTGCACCAGCCATGCGACCTCTTCGCCGACATGCTTTTCCGCCTCGAAAATCTTCTTCGCTTCATCGTCGAAGACGGCAATAAACTCATTGCCGATGACCTTCCGCTTCTTCTCCGGATCGGTCACGCCAGCCAGCTTTGCCAGAAACCGATCGCCAGCATCCACAGCCACGACGTTCAACCCAAGCTGTTCACGCATGGTCTTCTGCACCTTGGCAAACTCATCCTTGCGCAGCACGCCATTATTGACGAAGATGCAAGTCAACCGGTCCCCAATCGCCTTCGCCACCAGAACCGCAGCAACCGACGAATCCACCCCGCCGCTCAGTCCGCAGATCGCATGACCACCGCCAACCTGGGTCTTTACCCGAGCAACTGTGGCCTGGATAAAGTGCTCCGGTGTCCAATCCTGCTTCGCCCCGCATATATCCAGACAGAAGTTCTTCAATAGTTCCATTCCCTGCCGCGTATGAGCCACCTCAGGGTGAAACTGTACCGCCCAGATCCGCCGCGCCTCATCTGCAATGCCGGCCACGGCGTTCGCCGTCTTCGCCGTCAGCGAAAACCCATCGGGCAGCTTCTCGGCGTGGTCACCGTGCGACATCCACACATCCAGAGTTTGCGGCAGCCCACGAAACAGCGGGGTCTCCGCTACCACCGACACCTCGGCATGGCCATACTCCCGTGCCGAAGCCGCCTGCACCTTGCCTCCCATGTGATGCACGATAAACTGCAAGCCATAGCAAATTCCCAGCACCGGCAGACCCATTGCCAGCACCGCGGGGTCCGCCGCCGGCGCGTCCGCATCGTAAACTGAGCAGGGTCCACCCGAAAGAATCACGCCCTGCGGCTTCAGCTCCCGTACTTTTTCAAGCGAAGCCGTACAAGGCAACACCACGGAAAAAACGTTGAACTCCCGAATACGCCGCGCAATCAACTGCGTATATTGCGACCCAAAATCCAGAATGACTATCGTTGAAGTGTCCACGTAACCAGTGTAAATGCGACCACCCGAACCGCTTGCCCCTATCTCAGCGAGGAATCTCCACCTTCTTCATAGGCCCGCCAAAGCTCCAGATAAGCCACCAGCCGGGCCACATGGAAGAAGTCCGAAGCCACAAAATAAATCACCGTCACCGCTGCCCACCACCACGTCAGAAATTCCGGTGTCGCCACAGCCTCAAACGGCAGCGGAGTCGCCGAAAGTACCATCGCCAGCACAATCAGCGCAATCTTCACAATTCCCATTACCAGATTGATCTCCATCAGCTTCGACTTGAGCGGCCCCAACCGGAACGCCGCCGCAAAACTTCTGCCGACGCCCATGTCCCGCAGCATGGCCAGCAGCGGAGCCACGCTCAGCCCCCAGCTCGCAATCGCCCAAAGCGAAAACAACCCCAGCGCGCCTACAATCACCATCGCAAAATAGCCCACCAGGTTAGGCTCATTGCCAATAGCAATCGGTCCGGCAATATTCACTCTGGCCGCCAACTCCATACCCGCAAACCACACCGCAAAGCTCCCCAGCAACGCCACCACCCGCACCGTCTGCAGCACGATCAGCGTCCCTACTCGCGCATGAAGTCTGCCGTCTACCCTTCGCAGCACCACCGTCCGCCCTACCGATGACACCAGCACCCACACCACCACCATCGCAGGCCCCAACCACACCAACACCTGCAACACCGGAGGCAGCAGCACTACTATCGCATCCGTCAGCGTCTTTGCCGACCCCATCGCGTCCAGCACAGACATTCCCTTCAGCGCAACCATGTCTAACGGAACGGCCTTCAGAATTCGCGTCGCTTCGCACCACAACACCAGCAGCGCCGGAATCCCATACACCCACCGCCACAGCACCTCCAGCGCCGTCCACGAGGGATGCTTCCAGCATTGCGACAGCACATGCACAAATGACTGCGTTCCCCGCACCGTCCCCGCGGCAATCACTACGCCGTCCTGCGGCGACGCATCCACTACTTCACCACCAGATTCACCAGCTTGCCGGGCACCACAATCACCTTTACCACCGTCTTCCCTTCTGACCTTGCCACGACCTTCGCATCCGCCAGCGCCGCGGCCTTCACCGCGTCCTCACGGCTGCCTACCGGAACCTTTACAACATTCACCAGCTTGCCATTCATCTGCACTGGAATCTCGATCTCGTCTTCTCGCAGAAGTTCTGCATTCGCCACTGGCCACGGCACGCGAAACACGACTCCCTCGCCGCCAATCTGTTCCCACAGCTCTGCCGCAAAAAATGGAGCAAACGGAGCAAGCATCAGCACCAGATTGCGAAACACCTCAGCCACCGCCGCCGCTGAAACTTCCCCTGCGTCAATCGCTGACTCTGATGCCACCACCTCATTGACCAGTTCCATCGTGGCTGCAATGGAAGTATTGAAATGCCAGCGACCGCTGAAATCCAGCGTAATCTTCGCAATCGTCTGGTGCAGCTTCCGCAGCAGCTTCTGCTCCCCAACAGAACCTTTCCTTTCGTGCGAAATGCTTCCCGCAGAGTTTGAAGCAGCATATTTCGTCGTCAACCGGTACACCCGGCTCAAAAAACGGCTGATTCCCGCAACGCCATCTTCCTGCCACTCCAGGTCTTTATCCGGGGGAACCGCAAAAAGCGCATACATCCGCGTGGCGTCGGCGCCATACCGCGCAATCATGTCGTCGGGCGAAACCACGTTACCCTTCGACTTCGACATTTTCGCGCCGTCCTTGATGACCATTCCCTGGGTAAACAAACGCGATGCAGGCTCATCGTTTTCGATCATGCCAAGATCGCGCATCACCTTCGTCCAGAACCGGGAATAGATGAGGTGCAGAATCGCGTGCTCCACCCCGCCGATGTACTGATCGATTGGAAACCAGTAATTCGCCTTCTCACTCGCGAACGGCACGTTAGAATTCTTCGCATCCGTATAGCGGTAAAAGTACCAGCTCGAATCGACGAACGTGTCCATCGTGTCCGTCTCGCGGCGCGCGGGTCCACCGCACTTCGGGCAGGTCGTATTCACAAACTCCGGCACGCGGCCCAGTGGAGATCCGCCCTGCTGCGTGATGTCTACCTGAGGCGGCAGCACCACCGGCAATGCGCTCTCCGGCAGCGGAACCGGCTCTTCGCCGGAGCATTCGCAATAAACCATCGGAATCGGTGTGCCCCAATACCGCTGGCGGCTCACACCCCAATCCTTTAGACGATATGTAATCGTAGCTGTACCGAACCCATTTGCCTTGGCGAACCCGGCCATCTTCTGCTGAGCTTCCACGCAACTCTCGCCCGTCCATCCGCCCGAATCAACCAGCACGGCATCTTCTTCTGCCGTGTAAGGAAGCGTCACATCGCCAGCATCGACACGAGGAGCGATCACCTGCTTCACGGCCAGGCCATACTTCTGGGCAAACTCAAAGTCCCGCACATCATGCGCCGGAACGCTCATGATCGCGCCCGTCCCGTAGTCCGCCAGAATATAGTTCGCCACCCAGATAGGTACCCGCTCGCCATTGAACGGATTGACCGCGAACCGTCCCGTGTCCACCCCATGCTTCTCAATCTCGCCGACATCCCCGGCCTCACGAGCCTTGGTCTGCTGGGCCAGCAACTCATCAATTCTTCCCGCGAGCGTTGCATCCTCAGCAGCAAACGCCTTTGCCACGGCATGTTCCGGAGCGAGCTGCACCGAGGTAGCCCCGAAGATCGTATCCACTCGCGTCGTAAACACCGTAATCTTCGAGCAATCCGCCGCCTTCACCTCGCCATCGACCGCGAAGTCGACCAGAGCGCCCTCGCTCCGTCCAATCCAGTTCCGCTGCATGGTCCGCACCTTCTCCGGCCAGCCATCCAGCTTCTCCAGTCCATCCAGCAACTCATCCGAATACTTCGTGATGCACAGAAACCACTGGGTCAGATCCCGCTGTTCGACGATCGTGTCCTCATGCCGCCAGCAGACGCCCCGCCCTTTGGAATCCAGAATCACCTGCTCATTGGCCAGCACTGTCTGGCACTCGGGACACCAGTTCACCTTGCTCTTCTTCCGATAAGCCAGTCCGGCGTCGTACATCTTCAAAAAGAACCACTGGTTCCACCGGTAGTACTCCGGCAGGCAGGTCGTGACCTCCGTGGCCCAGTCGTAGCTCAGGCCAAGCCGCTGCATCTGTTTCCGCATCGCGGCAATGTTCGCGAGCGTCCACTCGCGCGGAGGCGTGTTGTTCTTCAGCGCGGCATTCTCCGCCGGCAGCCCAAATGCATCCCATCCCATCGGATGCAGCACGTTGTACCCGCGCATCCACATATGACGTGCCAGCGCGTCGCCAATCGCATAGTTCCGCACATGCCCCATGTGCAACTGCCCGCTTGGGTAGGGCAGCATCTCGATGCAGTAGTACTTCGGCTTTCCGGCATCGTGCCCTTCGGCGGCATACAAAGCCGGATCTGCGTCCCATCGCTGCTGCCACTTCGGTTCAATCTCCGCCGGGTTATACCGCGCCTGCTTCTCGATCTCGTTTGTCTGCATCTCTGGCATAGAACTTGATTGTAAAGAAAACCACGCCAATACTGCTGACGACCACTCTCTTCATTACAAATTCCGGCCAATCACTGCCCTTGCGCCCCCTTGGCCTTCCACGGAGCAAACCCGTTCTCAACCCCCTCCAATGCCGGTGCCAACGACGGAAAATGTCGCAGCAACACCGTAGAGAGCGTGGTGTCCCTGATCCAGTCCATCCCCGCCTTGCTGTAAACATCTTCGGTAAAGTCAGTCGTAAAGAAGCGATCGCTGTTCAATCGTCGCGACGCCATCAATATGAAGATACGGAAGGCCGTATCGCTGAAGCCAAACCCTTCCGGCGGCTTCTCCGCAAACAGACCCACAATCAAATCCACCATATCGATATCGTTGTTGTAGACCCGCCGTATCTCCTCCCGCCACACCGCATTCTCGGTAAGCTCCTCAAACGTCGTTACCGGCCGCAAATTTAGCAGCTTACGGAACTTCGTATATCGCGGAACTCCCAGCTCGCGGCAGCGCATAATATCGTGCGCCGCAATATCCATCAGAATCCCATCCGGTCTCACGAAGTGCTGCAACGTCTTCGGATAGTTATGCAGCACTACTGCTCCCGGATTCATTAGGCCAAACGAATAGAACAGATCATCAATGTGGATGCTGTCGCAGATATTCTGCGCGTCATTGCCAGCGATTTGCTGAAAATTCAACCGCTGCAGCACTTCGCCCGTCTCCCGCGACCAGAACGTAATATCGTCAGGAATCAGCGGATGCATCCGATACACCGCCACAAACTCCTCCGTCAGCGAGTAAGGGACGCCAAAATGGTCGGTCGCAGACCCTGGAATCCCGCTCACCAGCTCACTCCCGCTCAGTCTGCCAAACAGGTTCTTGATCCGCTCCCCCGCCAGCCCCCACCAGTTCGCGCGCATCGCAATCTGCAGCACCGGATGCCCCAGAATCGCCGTCGTCCACTCCACTGTATGAATCTTCGCAATAATCGCGGCGTTGATAAGCCGCGCATGTTCAAACAAGTCATCATCGTCCCACTCCGGATACTCCTGTTTCAGCCTGTCGCAGATCGCATTGTGCTCCAGCGTGAATAACGTATAGAAGAGTTCAAGTCCCACCCACCATCCCACCAGCGCAGCCGACTGCAACTGCACCAGCGCATTCGGGTCAGGATGCACCAGATGGTCCTTGCCCACAAAAATCTTGCCATTCATCCCGGTCCGCGCCTTTGCCCGATAGTCCGCCGTGCTGCCATAAAGTTGCGAGCCATCCCACCAGTGCGTCTCGGTGTTGACATAGGTAAGCGGCTTCCCTTCATCCGCAGCCGTCCGCGTCGGGTCCGGCATAACCCGCAGAATCCGCATGGGATCCTCATGCCAGGTATCAGCCTGCGCCAGCGGAACCTGCCACGAGTCCTCCTTGATGCTCTTGCCATGACTGAACCAGTCGCGAATCTGAAACTGCAGCCACGCCGCCGCCAGCAGATTCAAGGTCTTCGCCGGAGTAAACTCGTTTCTCGTCATCAGCTCAAGGCTCACCACCCTGGGACTCGGCGTCATCAGATCAGGCTGCTTGTCCTGCCACGTCTCGTCCAGCGGAACGTTTCGCCCAAACCGCGAACCCGCGCTCCCCATGAATGGACATTTCAAATCATTGAACGTGCCGTCCGGCCTACGAGCCGTCACCACATTCGGATAAACCGGCTGAGTTTCCAGCACAGTGCCCGGCGTATTGGTGTCGGTAAGGTTCTTCTCCCGCAGCGTATTCCGCACCCCAGCCAGCACAGTCAAAGCCAGCGGAGTAGGCAACGCCGGCCACCCGGTTTTCTGATCAACCAGCACGCAAGCCCGGTTGTACATGTCAACAAGCGCCCGTTTGCATCGAGCACTGCGAAGAACCTTTATCGCCGCAACAGCCGCAAGTGCACCACCGGCCGCAATTCCAGCTGCTATTAGCACTTTCATGGCAGTGTCCTCAATGACACATCTATCGCTTCAAAAAAAGCGGGCCCGAAACTGCACGGCAATATTAGAACTGTCTACCCAACGAAGCAACTGGATTGCTACGAGCGTCCCCCTACAGCATCCAGCAACTAATCCTGCATCTCGTTCAACTTTTCTTCCAGATCCTTCAAACTCTGCAGAACATCCTTCACCGCATAGCCCGCAGGCGCACGAAACAAAGCCGGGGCAGGCTCAGCGCGCGAAAAATTAGCCAGTTCAATCGTCATCTCGCCCGAACGTGGATCCTCCCACTGCTCCTTCATCACCAGCTTCAAATCCGGAGACGTCCATACTTCCCGCGTCTTCGTAATAGAAGCATCGTTGCCTGATCGTCCCGCCGGCACAATCGTCTTCGTCTTCGACACCGCCACCAGCAAACCCTGTACCGTATCCGTTCCCAGATCCTCCGTCGTAATCATCGGCTGAGGCCGGGTCGATACTGTTGCCGACCGCGAAGGGTTCGCCTTTGCCTGCTGCCTCTTCGGCCCCTGTGGAATCTTCACCAGCATGGCGGTCTTGTTCCCGCCCTTTGCGCCCTGAATCCACGTTGTAAACGTATGGGCCACAGGGTCCAGCACAAAGACCATTACCCCATCGGGATCGCCATTCTGCCCATTCGCCATGCGGCGCTCCACCCGTACCCTTCCCTGAGAGTCCCGCGCTACCGAATGGTGCCCCTGATGCGAAATCGTCGTTCCATCCGCCAGCTTTCGGATGTTGCTTCTCACCTGGACGGCCGAATAAGGCTGTCCAATCACTGGTTCAGCCAGCAGGGTATGCAGTAACCCTCCGTTGGCGATCACCTCCTTCGGTCCGCTATCCGGCGCAATCTGCGCTCCGGCTAAGCAACTCAACAGCCCCAATCCCAGCATTCCAGCCAATAACCGCAGTCGTATCATTCTGATCCTCGTCACTCCCGCAAATGGGTGCCTAAATATTTCCCGCTTCCCTGACCCGGTCAAGTAAAGATTCAACGGTGCTGGCAGAGACTAAATTTGCCTCGGCATAAGTCAGTTTCTGATAAAAGGACTACACTCTAGCCGAAGACAGTCTGCTGCGCACCTATACAAGCAAAGGGAAATGTTGTGTACTGGAGATTTGTCAGACGCGGGCCAGCAAGTTCACACTGTCAGACGTCTGGAATATTTCTGTTCTCAACGCTCGCCCTCACTGTCTTCGTCTCATTGCCTTGCCTGGGGATGCCATTTCAGGGGCAGTCCGCCGCAACCGTTCCCCTTCCTGTAGTCGCTGCGGCAACGTTCCCTCCGCAACAGACACTGGGAATCACTGGAGAGACGCATCCTTCAATCAAGCCGCTTGCAAAGGAAGCCGCTGCGACTTCTCCTGTGATCGTGATCGGATTTCTGGGAGGTCATGTAAAAAAGAACAACGCCATACACCGCGAAGTCCAGCTTGCCATGCATCTACGCCAGAACCACCCAGTCGGGGTCTATGTACAGGTATTTCAAAATTCGCATGGGCAAAGAGCATTTGACGAGATTCTGCATCTGCTGGACGTAAACCACGATGGAACGATAAGCCCGGCGGAAAAGCAACACGCCCGCATCATCCTCTACGGACATAGCTGGGGAGCCTCGGAAACTGTCACGATGGCCCGCCAACTCCAGACCGATCAAATCCCTGTCCTGCTGACCATCCTCGTGGACAGGGTCTCCAAGATTGGAGAAGGAGACCCACGCATACCGGCGAACGTAGCTCAAGCCGTCAACTTCTATCAATTGGACGGCCTTCTTCACGGCCGGCGCACAATCCGTGCCGCAGATCCAGCCAGCACGCAGATCATCGGAAACTATCAATTCGACTACAAGGACACTCACATCTCCTGCGATCAATATCCCTGGTATGCCCGGCTCTTCATGGGACCGCATATCGAGATCGAAAACGATCCTCGCGTCTGGAACCAGGTGGAATCGCTGATCCGCGCGAAACTGCCGCCAAAAAAAGTTACCACGACCGCGACGCTTCTTGGACAGTCCCAGTAAACCGCAATGCAATCCGGCATCGAAAACTCCGGCGTCATACGATCCAAACAACGCGATCTCCTCGAACTCTCCGTCGGATACATACTCATTCTGCTCGTCATCTGGACGCCTCGCCCCTGGCAGAGACCGCTCTATCTGGCAGCCATCGTCTGGATCGCAGTGGTCACCTGCATCTCCTTCGACGGCTGGAGAACCATTGGCCTGCGCGTCTCCGCCCCTCTACGTTCGGTCTGGATCGTCGGCGCGGCGCTCACACTTGCAGCAGTTTCAGTCGCAACTGCCGCCAGACTCAACACTCTGCATCTGCCCGACAGCACCGTCCTGTTCATCCAACGTTACTGGGGCTACGCAATCTGGGCCTGCTTGCAGCAGTTTCTCCTGCAGGACTTCTTCCTTCTGCGACTGTTGCGCCTGCTGCCCACCAAAACAGTCGCCGTCATCGCCGCCGCGTTCCTCTTCGCACTCGCACACCTGCCAAACCCCATCCTCACACCCATCACCCTGCTCTGGGGCTTCGCAAGCTGCCTGCTATTCCTTCGCTACCGTAATCTTTACCCATTAGCTTTAGCGCATGCCATCCTCGGCATCTGCGTGGCCATCACCATCCCCGGCCCGGTGAACCACAACATGCGCGTCGGACTTGGTTACCTGACTTACCGCCCCTACATATCTCATCATCTCAGCCAGAACGACCATATCGTATCCACCAATGCATGCGTGGTCGCAGACGCACCCACCCGCCGATCCTGACGCCACGCCCGGCCATAGAAGATTCCTGCCAACGCAGCCATCAACACATACCGCCAGTTGAAGTGCATCGCACGCTTGTTCCAGTGCGACAGACCGAACAGCACAGCAGCCACCAGCAGTGCCCAGTGCCGTCCCATGCTCCGTTCCAGTAGATTCTGCAGCCATCCGCGAAAGAAAAGCTCCTCCGGAACGGCGATAAAGAAGAACGTAAAAATTGCCGCGCCAGCAAGCTGCAAAAGTCGTGGCCATCCAAGCCAGAACGCATGCAGATGCAGAAACCCAAGCCCCAAACCAAGCGGAATAGCGATCGGAACATAGAAAGCCCACTCACGCAAACCCACGCCAATATCGCGCAGATGCAGGCGCAGATCGAACCCAACGCCATCTAGCCGTCGCAACACCAGAAATCCATAGATACCGGCATCCAGCAACAGCATCTTGTTAAAAACAGCAAGATGCGCCGGCCACGCACCTTCAAACCAGCGCAGATCCACCGCCAGCCCCAGCACCGCCAGCACCAGAAAATCCCGCCAGTTGCTGCGCTGTCCGGGATCGACGCGCCTGGCCTGCCAAAGCAGCATCGCAACCACGATCGGCAACAGAACATAGAGCGCCAGCCAGTACCAGCGAAACTTCCCTGTCGAGCAGGCCACCAGCACATAGGGCAAACACAGTACCGCAGGGCCAAGCAGCCGCAAAGCTATCGGCTGCATCTCCGCCAAACCGACCAGGTCTCGCGCAAAGAATGCCGCAGCCAGAAACGGTACCAGCGTCAACAGCGCCGCAATCGCGATTACCGGACTAATCATGTCACTTATCCACTCGCTTAGCCCTCATCTTCGGCGCACACCTTGCTCCTAAAGTAGAGCAGCCGCCCATCGCCCACCTCATCCCGCAGCCAGCGTCCGCAACACTCCAACATTTCTCGCCTCATCCCCGGGAGCATCTACCGGCGTCTCCGCAATAAACGCCGCATGGGCAAACCGCGCATCGTGCAGCAACCGCCGAAAAGCCTCCGCCCCAATCGTCCCTTCACCAATATGCTCATGCCGGTCCAGCTTCGAGCCCATCGCCGCCTTGGCATCATTGCAGTGCCACACCTTCACCGCCTCGAACCCCACCGTCGACTCGACCAGCTTCATCGTCTCGATATATCCATCCGCCGAAACAATGTCATACCCCGCTACATGCACATGGCAGGTATCCAGACATACGGCCACCGGAGCGCAGGCCTTCAAACACTCCACCAGTTCCGCCACCTGCTCCAGCTTGCCACCCAGCGAAAACTCCGCGCCAGCCGTGTTCTCGATCAAAATCTTGAAGTTCTTCCCCGTGAAGTCAATCCCATCAATTGCCCGCTCAATCGACTGCGCCGCCAGCCGTAATCCTTCCTCCCGTGTCAGTCCCTTCCAGCTCCCGGGATGCAGCACCAGATACTCAGCGCCTAATGCCAGTGCCCGTTCCACCTCTCCGCGAAACGCTGCCGTCGAGTTCTCTCTTACACTCTCCGTCTGGCTGCACAGATTAATCAGATAACTCGCATGGATCGCCACCGGCCCAACGTCATGCGCCGCCCGCAGCTCCAGCATCTTCGCCGCATCCTCCGGCTTCACAGGCGCAGCTTTCCACATTCGCGGACTGGCTGAAAACATCTGGAATGTATTCGCCCCTGTCGTCGCTGCCCGCTCCACCGCCGTCCAGCATCCGCCCGACGTACCGACATGCACCCCAATCCGCTTCTTCACTGAATCTGCCATTCTTCAAGCCTACCGCATCTTCGCGGTGGCCTCGTCAGCATAAAACTCCCCAATCTCTTTCTCATATTTCTTCTCCACCACCCGCCGCTTCAGTTTCATGCTCGGAGTCAACTCATCCCCCTCCACCGACCACTCGTCCGGCACCACGCACATCCGCTTCATGCTTTCATAGCTCGGCAGTTCGGCATTCACCTTGTCCACAATCTCCTGATATGCCTTCACCACCTTAGGGTCTTTCACCAAAGCAGCATGGTCTCCCACCGATACTCCGTGCCCCTTGGCCCATCCCTCCAACGCAGTAAAATTAGGCGATATCAGCACACAGGCAAACTTATGCTTGTCCCCCACCATCGCCGCCTGCGCCACCAGCGTATTCGCCTTCAGCTTGTTCTCAATCGGCTGCGGAGCAATGAATTTTCCGCCACTCGTCTTCAACAGCTCCTTTTTCCTGTCCGTAATCGACAGGAACCCCTCTCCATCCAACTTCCCAATATCGCCTGTCTTAAACCATCCCTCGGCGGCAAAGGCCTCCGCCGTCTCCTTCTCTTTCTTCCAGTACCCCGCAAACACCGAAGGCCCCTTCACCTCCAGTTCGCCATCAGCAGCAAACCGGCACTGCACATTCGACAGCGCCTTCCCTACCGTTCCAATCCTGTGCGCCTTCGGATAATTCAGCGCAATCACCGGGGAAGTCTCCGTCAGCCCGTATCCCTCGAAGATGCGAATCCCCGCATCGGCAAACCACCCCGCCGTATCCATTCCCAGCGGAGCCCCACCGGAGATAAACACCTCAACGCTGCCGCCAAACGCCTCACGAATCTTCCCAAATACCAGCTTGTTCGCCAGCTTCCAACCCATACCCGACGGAGTCTTCCCCTCCAGAGTCTCCTGCCGATGCGCTTTTCCCGTCGAAAGCGCCCATCTCAAAATCTTCGACTTCACCGGCGACGCAGCCGACTTCCCTTCCACCGCCTGCCGAATCTTCTCATACACCCGCGGCACCGCTACAAAGATCGTCGGCTTCAACATCTTCATCGCCGCCGGCAGCAAATCGAACTTCGGACAATACGCCACCCTCGCCTCATTGCACATCATTGCATAGTCCAGGTGCCGCGCCGTCACATGCGAGAGCGGTACAAACGAGATGCAACTGTCCTTTTCCGCAAACCCAAACGGATCCGTCGAAACATTCAAATTGCTCGCAAGATTTCCATGCGTCAGCATCACGCCCTTCGGCTCGCCCGTCGTCCCCGACGTATAGATGATCGTCGCCAGATCATCTGCTCGCGCCGCCTTCACCATCGCATCGAACTCCGTATCCCGCTGCTGCTTTTCCGTCGCCCCCTCCATCAAGGCGCCAAAACTCTCCGCATTGCTGAAGTCGCCCGTGTCCATCACCACCACATGCTCCAACTCAGGCAAATCCCCCGCCGCCGTTAACTTCTCGTACTGCTCCTTCGATGAAACCACTGCTACCTTCGCACCCGAATCCCGCAACATGTACCCAATCTGTTCAGGAGTCAGCGTCGGATAAAGCGGCACATCCACCCCGCCAATCGCCAACGTGGCAAAGTCAGCAACCGCCCACTCCCAGCGGTTCTCCGACAGAATCACGACCCGGTCGCCCTTCCCCAAGCCCCATCCACGAAGCACATCCGCCAAGACCCGCACGCGCCCGTACAACTCGGTTGAAGAGAGCGGATTCCATTCTCCCGTCATATCCTGCCAGATCATCACCGCACGGTCGCCTCGACCCGTAACCCGTACGAAAACGTCATTCAACGT
Source organism: Acidobacteria subdivision 2 bacterium RH1 MAG20 (assembly GCA_002197545.1). Next base: position 51,438 of record NFUO01000467.1, read on the forward strand.
CGTCAGATCAAACATAACCGTACCCCTCGGCCGCTAAAAGTCTCCCCCCACCATAAACCAATACTGCTAATCTCAACCGAGGCTGCTCTGCCTTGAGTAGTTTTGCTTGCTAATCCCAGGCCCTAATCCCTGTCCTTCCCAGCCGTCACCCCATTCAACAACACATCCATTACCTGAAGCGCCGTTTCCTTCGCATCGTAGATCCGCCCGGTAAACACCGCTGAACTCAACAACTCATCGATCGCCCCAAACATACAGTGCGCCACCACGCCATCGGAGATGTCCCGCCGGAATATCCCCTTCTGCTGACCCCGCCGAACAACTTCACGGACCATCTGGATATATTTCACGAGATGATGATGCGAGAACTCCGCAATAAACCTGGCGCTCTGCCTCATCTCCGTCTGCATAAGCACGGCCATGCTCCGGTTCTCCTTATGGCTCTCCAGATGCAACTCCGCAATGTATTCGAGTTGCTCTCGCGGCCCAGTGATCGTCACAAACGCCTCGGCCACCTTCGTGTAAAACTTCTCAAACGTCGCATCGATTGCCGTTCGCAGAACATCGTCCTTGCTTTTGAAGTAGAGATAGATCGTCCCGTCCGCTACTCCGGCACGTTTCGCAATTGCACTCACGGGCGAGTGAAAGTACCCCCGCTCAGCAATTACCTCCACCGCCGCGTCGAGGATACGCTGGTACTTTTCACAAGCCGCCAACTCTTCTTCTGTCTTCTTCAAGCTGTCTCCTGCCTTTATCCATGCTTCAGAAACGCGAATATTCGTCAAAAAAGTTCAGTCAAATCACTCTAATGAACCCCACCAGCGCTTGCCAACAGAGAACTTCGCCAGATCGAAATGCATCTTTATGCATTCGTCCATTTTCCACAATCTCAATTCTCAAAAAAAGTGAAGGGGTCAGTCTTCCTACAAGGAAGACTGACCCCGAAAAGCCACCTTTTTGTTACGCAAATTACCACGTCGAAAACACAAAACTTCACGTCCTGCCGCCTGCTTTCGAAAAACCTAAGCCTGAGGCACAGGTGTCAACCGAACAAATGCCGCGGCCTGCTTAGGCCAATCTGCCAGCATGGCCTTCGCCAGTCCGCTGGAAGACTCCTCGGCATGGGCCACAATCAGCGCCTTCAACGCCTCTTGTGATTCTTGATCGGTCGAGTTAAATCCTTCTGCTGCAATAAATTCCGGATGATACCTCTTACCAGACACGAAGGACCCATCAGCGTCATAAACCCACGCCAACCCGCCCGTCATGCCAGCGCCAAAATTCACTCCAACCCGGCCCAGTACAGCCACAACGCCGCCAGTCATATACTCGCAACCATGGTCGCCAACTCCTTCTATAACAGCAGTTGCGCCAGAGTTGCGAACCGCGAATCTCTCACCGGCCCGGCCCGCGGCAAATAGCTTTCCAGAGGTCGCGCCATACAACGCAACGTTGCCAAGAATGACATGCTGCCCGCTATCTTTAGCCGCCAGGCCACACGCACGGATAACGATCTCGCCACCGGATAAACCCTTGCCAACAAAGTCGTTAGCTTGTCCATGCAGCACCAGTTTCATGCCATCCACAGCAAAGGCACCAAACGATTGCCCCGCAGTTCCATTCAAATTGAACGTCACGTCCGATGGAAAATCACCCTGCGCCCGTAGCAAAACCAGCTCTCCGGCAAGCCGTGAGCCAATCGCCCGATCGCAGTTAGCAATCTTGGCATCAATAACATAAGGCGTTCCCTGTTCAGCCGCCTCAAGCGCAGGAGCAACCCACGCCTCATCCAGCGGCACGCCAACCGCAGGCTGGTCGTTGCGAATCCCCATCCATCGGCTCGCGCCTTCAGACACCTTCGCCAGCATGGGCTGAAGGTCGAGATTGCCGTCGAACCGAACCTGCTCAAGCAGATCTGTCCGCCCAATCGCTTCGTCCAGTGAGGCAAATCCATACTTCGCCAGCAACTGCTGTAGGTCGGCCGAAAGCTCCTCAAAAAACCGAACCACATGCTCCGGCTTTCCGCGGAACTTCGCTCGCAACTCCGGCTTCTGCGTCGCAATACCGGTAGGACAGGTGTTCAGATGGCACTGCCGGGCCATATCGCAACCCAGCACCACCAGCACCGCCGTCCCGAACGCATATTCGTCCGCGCCAAGCAGGGCCGCGATCAGTATGTCCTGGGCCGTCGTCAGGCCACCATCCGTACGCAGACGAACACGTCCCCGCATTCCATTCTGCATCAGCACCTGCTGCGCCTCAGCCAGACCAAGCTCCCACGGATTGCCGGCATACTTGATACTCGACAAAGCCGCCGCACCGGTTCCGCCCACATTGCCCGCAATTACAATGAAGTCCGCATAGGCCTTAGCAACGCCGGCAGCAACCGTTCCGACACCGCAGCCCGATACCAGCTTCACGCCAACCGCAGCCTTCGGATTCACGCGCTTCAGGTCATAGATAAGCTGCGCGAGGTCCTCAATCGAGTAGATGTCGTGATGCGGCGGCGGCGAGATCAACGGAACACCCGGCTGAGCATGACGCAGTCTCGCAATCATTCCGCTTACCTTGTGACCGGGCAACTGTCCGCCCTCACCGGGCTTCGCGCCTTGCGCCACTTTAATCTCAATTTCTTCCGCGTGGGCCAGATACTCGGCAGTCACACCAAAACGTCCAGACGCAATCTGCTTGATCTTGTTGTTCAAAGAAATATGCACGGCAGGCGCTTCGATCACCGGCTCTGCAACCGCAGTACCGCCGCCCGAACGGGCCCGCATGATCAACTCCTCATCCTGATGGATCTTTCCTCCATCCACCGAGTTGAGCCGGTAAACAGCCCTGTCCTCACCGCCTTCACCAGTATTCGAGCGTCCGCCAAACATATTCATTCCTGCCGTAATGGTCTGGTGGGCCTCCGGGCTCAACGAGCCCAGCGACATGGCGCTGGAGATAAACCGCTTGGCAAGACTCGAGGCCGCTTCAACTCCGTTTACAGGTAGCTCCGGGCCAACCGGACGAATTCTCAGTAGGTCGCGCAGCACAGCCGGATCACGTTCAAGAACATCGTGCGTAAAGATGGCAAACGCCTCCGCAGGGTCTGTTGGTTGCGGGACATTGCGCGCGGTACCAACAACCGATTGCAAAGCCTTTACAGTCGGTGGCTGCCAGGCATGTGGTTCGGAGACATCCGTCTTGCGAAACCGCACCCATCCATAATCCGGCAGGTCTCCCGTAACCGGAACGCTTCCATCACCCACCTGCCACGTCTGCCGAAGCTGACGCTCCACCTCCGCAAACCCAATACCCGAAAGAGGCGCGGGTGTATCGAGGAAACATCGATCCACCACGCTCGAATGCAGGCCGAGAATATCGAACAGATGCCCACCCCGGTAACTGTGAACGACGGATATCCCCATCTTGGACATCACCTTCGCCAGCCCGGCGTCCAGCGCCTTCAACATCTTGCGTTCGTACACCTCTGCATCCGTGCCTGCGGGCGCTACATTCAAGGCAGTTTCAAGAGCCAGCCACGGACAAACCACGCCAGCTCCATAGCCGATCAGAACTGCAGCATGGTGAATATCCCGACAATCGCCCGCCTCCACAGCAATTCCGGTAAGCGTGCGCAGCCCAGCCGAAACCAGCGCCTGGTGAACCGCTCCAGTCGCCATAGCCATCGGGACCGGAAGCCGTTCCGGGCTCGCCGACCGGTCCGAGAGCAGCAGAATGCGCGCGCCATTTCGCACCAGTTGGATGGCCTGCATGCAAATATTGTCAAGCGCTTGAATCAGCGAGTTCTCTGGCTTGAAGACGCACTCCAGTTCCGCAAAATTCAACTCTGCCGCATGAGCGTATTGGCGATTCCGCAAAGCAGCAACCTGTCCCAGTGACAGGAACGGCGAGGGCAGCGAAAGCCCAGGCAATGGCGAATTCTTGTCCAGTAGATGGGCCCACGGGCCAAGCCGCGTATGCAGAGAAACCACACACGCCTCCCGTAAAGGGTCGATCGCAGGATTGGTCACCTGCGCGAACCGCTGCCGGAAATAGGCATACACGGGCCGCGGAGAGCGCGCGAGGAAGGCCAGCGGAGTGTCGTCTCCCATCGACCACACCGGGTCCTTGCCCTCAGCCGCCATCGGCTGAAGGATCATCTTCACATCTTCGCGTGTATAGCCAAACCCTCGATGGGTGGCCGCAAGGGCAGCAGACTCAATAGGCTGCACCGGCACAGGATTCAGCGGGGTATCTTCGACGAGCTGCGCATAGGTAGCACCGGCATCGAACAACTGAAGCAGGGCCTCGTTCTCATAAATCTTGTGGCTTTCGAGATCGACCAGGAACATCTCCCCCGGTCCAAGACGTCCGCTATGCACAACCTCTTCCGTATCGAGATCAACCAGTCCAATCTCCGACCCCGCGACCACCAGACCAGCATTCGTCACCGCGAAGCGGCAGGGGCGAAGTCCATTGCGGTCCAGCGCAGCGCCAACTATTTTGCCATCGCTGAAAGCCAATGCAGCCGGTCCATCCCACGGTTCTGCACAATCCGTGTGGTAACGCAGGAATGAGGAGGACCGATGCCCCTCCGACGCAGGTGGAAGCAGCATTCGAACCGCTTCGGCCAACGTTCTTCCATTTTGCGAAAGCAGCTCAATCGCCTCGTCAAGACTCGTAGAATCGGTGCCACCTACTGTAAGGACAGGCTTGCACTCTACTGGAAGCGTTGAGTCACGAGCCGCCATTCTGGCACGATTGCCCCAGATGGTATTGATCTCGCCATTGTGACCCAGTTTGCGGCCCGGCTGCGCGCGATGCCATGTAGGCAAGGTGTTCGTGGCATACCGCTGATGAAAGACCGCGAACGGAGTAACGAACTCTTCCGATGCCAGATCGGGGAAAAACTTCGCCAGAAAACTTCCGGCAACCATTGCCTTATAGGTAATCGTCTGCGACGACAGCGAACAAATATACCCCGTCACATCCCCGCGCTCATGCGACCGCTCAAACTGCTTCCGGGCCAGATAAAGTCTCCGCTCCATCGTTCCCGTCTCGGCGCTCTCTGAATCCACCACCAGCACCTGCCGAATCTTCGGCATCGTACCGAGAGCCTCTTCGCCAAGCCACTCCGTACAGATCGGAACATCGCGCCAACAAAGTACCTTGAAGTCGTGCGAGAGCAGACACCTCTCCAGCAGCGCCTCCGCACGCGTCTCCTCCAGAGGGAGTAGCAGCATTCCCACACCCAGCGTCTGCTTCTCATCAAGCTCAATATTCGCGGCGCGCAGCAAAAGATCACGCGGAACGGCAGTCAACACACCCACGCCATCGCTGCTCTTTCCATCTGCAGCGGTCGCCCCACGGTGCGCCAGGCGGCCAAGAGCAGTCAGGGCCTGTTCTAAAATTTTATGCGAAGGCACAGCATCCACGGTCGCCACAAAGCCAACGCCGCAGGAATCATGCTCAAATTTCTCATCAATCAAGGAGACAGGAATACGCGAAGACACACGCGTCAGACTCTGGGCAGACAGAGGGGCAGGGGTCAAGGCAGCGGGGTTTGACGCATTTGTAAAAAACCGTTCCATGCTTCACTATACGTCCAGCGAAATGCAATGTCGCCAGAAGCACCTTCCTTTTTTGGGCACGCTTCATAAATCGAGATAAGCGCAATATGCATAAATATACACCATGATGTATATTTATGCATGTGAGATATATTCCCACTCTATTTTGAACCTTTTTGTAAAAACCGTTGCAATCTTTTAATAGGTAAACCACCGACATGAAACAACAGCGCCATACCGTAATTCGAGAACTACTGGTAAAGACCTCTGTCGCCAGCCAGGATGAGTTGCGGAAAAAACTCGCAGGGCGGGGATTTCATGTTACCCAGGCAACTCTCTCGCGAGACATTCACGAATTGCGGCTTTCCAAGGGACCGGCTGGCTATTCCCTACCTGGTGGAGACGATGCAAACGAAGACGCGTTGCCCGGAATCCGCGAAGTTCTTCAGAGTTTTGGACTTGAAGTACGTCCGGCAGCGAACCTTCTCGTTTTGGTTACGACCACCGGAAGCGCACAACCGGTCGCAGCCGGAATCGATTACGAGGACTGGCCGGAAGTCGTTGGCACTATTGCGGGAGACGATACCATCCTCATCATCTGTCCCGATGAAGAACAAGCAGAATTACTAAAAGCTCGAATTGAAGGGTACATTGGCTAATCTGGAAGCACTGCAACCATCGACGGGAAGCGCTAACACACTGGCGAACGCGGCAGCACGCACACCGCGCATCGCCGTAGCGGGTATCAGCGGCTACGCTGGCGGTGAACTGGCACGTCTCCTCCTCCATCATCCAGTGTTGGACGGAACAAAGCCAATTTTTCTGGGCCGCGCTGGAGAAGCCGAGATTGGGCCCTCCACCTCACTGGAAGCTCTTCACCCGTATCTGACTGCTCCGGGCCAGACCGAATCGACCCCGGTCTTCCCTTTTACCTGGGATCGGATCGTAGACGCCGGCACTGAAGTGCTGTTCCTTGCCACGCCGCACGAGCAGTCGCGGGAATGGGTGCCCGAAGCCCTCGAGCGCGGCATAAAGGTAATTGACCTGAGCGGCGCATGGCGGCTGCAAGAGACCCGCAATCGCGACGTCTATCGCTTGAAGGACGCAAATCCCAAACTCGCGGCAGAGCTGCAGGCAGAGGCCGTCTACGGTTGTCCAGAGTTACACCGCGATGCAATCAAAATGGCCCGGCTGGTTGCGAATCCCGGCTGCTATTCGACGTCCATGATTCTGGCGCTTGCGCCTCTGGTTCAGGCAGGCCTTGTGGACATCGACCATGGCATCATCTGCGATGCGAAGTCCGGAGTAAGCGGAGCAGGAAAAGCGCCGACCGCGAAGACCCATTTTATGTCCGCCGCCGACAACTTTTCTGCCTATAACGTCTTCGGCCATCGTCACACGGGCGAACTGCTCGAACAGCTTCATCTGAATGCGGATCAGATTCAATTCACCCCTCATCTCCTGCCTATCCCGCGGGGGATTCTCGCCACCATTTATCTAAGGCTCAAGCAGTCGACCGCCCCTTTGGCGATTAGTGCTGTGTTCTCGGACTTCTATCGAAACAGTCCCATGGTTCGTCTCTATCCCTCACCGCAGTTGCCGCAGATTCAGCATGTGGTCCGTACCAACTTCTGCGATCTCGGCTTCGAACTCGCGAGTGACGGGAAGCGCCTGGTCATCGTCTCCTGTCTGGACAATCTTTTGAAGGGCGCATCCGGTCAGGCAGTTCAAAATCTCAACCTGATGTGCGGCTGGAAAGAGCAGGAGGGCTTGCTGTGAGATTTGTCGTCAAATTAGGCGGTGCCGCCCTTGAAAACAAGGACATCCTTCACGGATGCGGCAAGGCGATCGCCGAACTCGTCGCCGACGGAAATCAGGTTGCAGTCGTCCACGGTGGCGGCGTCCAACTGACGCGCACCCTGGCTCTCATGGGGAAAAAGAGCGAGTTTGTCTCGGGCCTGCGCATCACTGACGCAGAGACACGGGATGCGGCGATCATGGTTCTGGCTGGCCGCGTCAACAAGGCGCTGGTCGCTGCCATTGGATCGCATGGTCAGGCCGCCGTTGGCCTCTCCGGCGGCGACGGACATGTCTTCCGTGCCCGCAAAAAGAAGACGAACCCCGACCTGGGCTTTGTCGGTGAAATCGCTGCGACCGATTCTCGCTGGCTCGAAGCCATCTGGACCATGGGAGCTGTTCCCGTCATCTCGTCGATTGCTCTGGGCTTCGACGGCGAATACTACAACATCAACGCCGACGAGATGGCCGCTGCCTGTGCCATCTGCACGCGCGCAGATACCCTTGTTTTTCTGACCGACGTTCCCGGGGTAAAGGGCGCGGACGGAAATGTAATGCGATGGCTCACCCTGTCGCAGATTCCAGCGCTGGAGAAGCAGCAAGTCGTCTCCGGCGGTATGTTGCCAAAGCTGAATGCCTGCCGTCATGCCCTGACGCACGGTGTCAAACGCGTACGTATTCTACCTGCGGAGGCTGCAGCTCTGCTGCCCGATCTCTGCTCGACCCGGGTGAACGATGGAACGGAGGTAATGGTCGCATGAAGCTGGCATCCATACAGGCCGCGGAGAGCAAACTGCTTCTCCAAACCTATGAGCGCAATCCTTATCTCTTCGTCAGCGGACAGGGCGTCTACCTGCGCGATGACGAGGGTAACGACTTCCTCGACCTTTTGAGCGGCATTGGCGTCTCCGCGCTCGGCTACGCTCATCCCGCCGTTGAAGCGGCCATCCAAGACCAGAGCAAGCGCCTGCTGCACACCTCGAACCTCTTCTACCACGAGGGCACCGCAAATCTCGCGCTTCGTCTCACCGAGATCAGCGGCCTCGATCGCATCTTCTTCTGCAACAGCGGCACCGAGGCATGGGAGGCCGCGCTGAAGCTCGCCCGCTCTCACGCACGTCTACTGTGCGAGAAGGGCCGCAAAATCGGCACAAAGTTCCTTGCCATGGAGCACAGCTTCCACGGACGTACCATGGGCTCGGTCTCGACCACGCACAAAGAAAAGTACCGCGAGCCATTCGGCCCGGTGATGCCCGGCGTCGAGTTCGTGCGCTTCAACGACGTCGCCGATCTCCGTGCAAAGTTCTCAAAGGACGTCTGCGGCATCTGCATCGAACCGCTTCAGGGAGAAGGCGGCATCCACCCCGTCTCGCAGGAGTTCTTCGCCGCCGCACGCGAACTCTGCGACTCCACCGGAGCCTTGCTGCTCGCCGACGAGATTCAGAGCGGCCTCGGCCGTACCGGAAGATGGTTTGCCTACCAGCACTACGGCATACTTCCCGATATCACCACCATCGCGAAGCCGATCGCCGGCGGAATCCCCATGGGAGCTATGCTCTGCACCGACGAAGCCGCTCTCGGCTTCACCCCGGGCCAGCACGGCACGACCTTCGGCGGCGGCCCTCTCGCCTGTGCCGTCGCCATTGCCGTTCTCGACACCATGCAACGCGAAAACATCCTGAAACACATCCAGGACACCGGAGAGTTTTTCAAATCGAAGCTTCAGGCACTCGCGACGCACCACGACTGCATCATCGACGTTCGCGGCATGGGCCTGATGCTTGGCCTTGAACTCAACTCCGAGGAGCTGGCAAAACAAGTCGCAGCCCAGATGATGGAGCGCCGCATCATCATCAACCGCACCAGCGAGACGGTGCTTCGCTTCCTGCCGCCATTCATCCTTGAACGAAAGCATGTCGAGATTGCCGTCAATGCGCTCGACGAAATCTTAAAAGACCTCGCAGCATACGCCGGAACCGCATCGGCAGGAGAAAAAGCCCATGGGCAGTAAAACCGTAATGATGAACCCAAAGCCCGTAGAGAGCGAAGAGATTTCTCCTCGCAAGGCAATAGCAACTCTGGGTATCCAGTCCGATACTGCCTTCAGCGAAGCGGTCAAGCGCCTCTGTGGACGCGATCTCTGCTCCATCGCCGATCTCACGGTGCAGGAGATGGCTGCGATCATGGAACTCGCCCATGCGGTCAAGGCCAGCCCAGAAGACTTTCGTCATGCGCTCGACGCCCGCCAGATGGTGATGTTCTTCGAGAAGGCTTCCTTGCGGACGCGCCTGACGTTTGAAGCCGCAATCAATACTCTCGGCGGCAATGCTATCTTCGTCGACCAGACGCAGTCCCCTCTCGGCGAACGCGAGTCGCTCGCCGACATGGCCCGCAACCTTGAGCGTTGGATGAACATTCTTGTGCTCCGCACCTATGCGCACGACACCATCACGGAGATGGCGGCCTGCTCCAAGGTTCCGGTCATCAATGCGCTCTCGGACCTCGAGCATCCATGCCAGGCCATCGCCGACTTCTTCACTTTGGAAGAGCGGTTTGGCTCGGCCCAGGGACTTCGCTTTGCCTATGTCGGCGACGGCAACAACGTCTGCCATTCGCTAATGCTCACCGCCGCGCAACTTGGCGCGCACTGCATCGTGGCATCGCCAAAAGGCTTCGCACCCAAGCTCGAAATCATCCACAAGGCAATTGAGATCAGTGAGTCGACCGGCGGCAGCATCACGCTGATGCACGATCCAGTCAAGGCCGTCACTGGCGCAGACGCTATCTACACTGACGTTTGCACCAGCATGGGCTTCGAGCACGAAGCCACCAAGCGCGCACCGATCTTCAAGCCCTATCAGGTCAACGAAGAGCTGATGTCTCTCGCTCAACCGGATGCTGTCTTCATGCACTGCCTTCCCGCGCACCGCAACGCAGAGGTCACCGATGCCGTGCTCGACGGACCACAGTCCGTAGTCTTCGATCAGGCCGAAAACCGTATGCACGCGCAAAAAGCACTTTTGCTGATGCTGCTTGGCGGCGCCAAGCGGACTTCTCACAGTCGTAGCCGGGCGGCCCAACCCCGCAAGCGTTCTTAATCAAGCCCAACCATTGAGGTCTGCATCACTATGTCCGTAATTCTCGAATCCCTGCCCGTCGGCCAGAAGGTGGGTATAGCCTTCTCCGGCGGCCTGGACACCAGCGCCGCGCTTCACTGGATGAAGCAGAAGGGCGCTCTGCCGTACGCCTACACCGCCAACCTCGGCCAGCCCGACGAAGCCGACTACGACGAGATCCCGCGTAAGGCGCTCGAGTACGGGGCGGAGAAGGCCCGCCTCATCGACTGCCGCGGCCCGCTCGTTCGCGAAGGCATCGCCGCGCTTCAGTCCGGCGCCTTTCACATCACCACCGCCGGCGTCACCTACTTCAACACCACACCCATCGGCCGCGCTGTAACCGGCACAATGTTGGTGACAGCGATGAAGGAAGACGAGGTCAACATCTGGGGCGACGGCTCCACCTTCAAAGGCAACGACATCGAGCGCTTCTATCGCTACGGTCTGCTCGTCAACCCGGACTTGCACGTTTACAAGCCCTGGCTCGACGCCGCCTTCATCGACGAACTCGGTGGCCGTGCCGAGATGTCCGCCTTCATGCAGAAGTCCGGCTTCGCCTACAAGATGTCCTCCGAAAAGGCCTACTCGACCGACTCCAACATCCTCGGCGCAACCCACGAAGCCAAAGACCTCGAGCTGCTCACCAGCAGCATGAAGATCGTCGTCCCCATCATGGGCGCGGCCTTCTGGCGCGATGACGTCGAGGTCAAGCGCGAAGAGATCACCATCCGCTTCGAGGAAGGCTTCCCCGTTGCCCTCAACGGGACGGACTATGCAGACCCCGTTGCCCTGATGCTCGAAGCCAACACCATCGGTGGCCGCCACGGCCTCGGCATGAGCGATCAAATAGAAAACCGCATCATCGAAGCCAAGAGCCGCGGCATCTACGAGTCCCCCGGTCTCGCTCTGCTCTTCATCGCCTACGAGCGCCTCATCACCGGCATCCACAACGAGGACACCATCGAGCAGTACCGCGACAACGGTCGCAAACTCGGCCGCCTCCTCTACCAGGGCCGCTGGTTCGATCCCCAGGCCATCATGCTGCGCGAAGCCGCCCAGCGCTGGGTCGCCAAGCCCGTCACCGGCGAGGTCACGCTCGATCTGCGCCGCGGCAACGATTACTCGATCCTGAATACCGACTCGCCCAACCTCACCTTCCACCCCGAACGCCTCAGCATGGAGAAGACCGAATCAACCTTCTCCCCGCGAGATCGCATCGGCCAGCTCACCATGCGCAACCTCGACATCACCGACACCCGCGCCAAGCTGATGACCTACGCCAAGAGCGGCCTCATCACCCTAAGCAAAGGCTCCGAGATGCCACATCTCAATAGTTCCACAGAGGATAAAAAGTAACCACGTACATTCCTTTTGTTGTCATTCTCGAAGGGAATCTGAGTTTCGCCACAAAGCAGCACGAAAGCAATCGGAGAGCATCAATGAAAAGACGCGACGACTATGAGTTCTTCGTCTACATCCTCTCCAATCGCTCGCACATTCTCTACATTGGAGTCACGAATGACCTCCGCGTCCGTGTCACTCAGCACCGCAGGCAAACACCGGGCAGCTTTACCGCTCGCTACAAAATTACTCGGCTCGTGTATTTCGAGCGCTACCAGTACATCAACAACGCGATCGCTCGCGAAAAGGAACTCAAACACTGGACACGAGCGCAGAAGATCGCGCTGATTGAATCGACGAACCCTACTTGGGAAGAACTGTTGCCCGATGAGTCATTGCCTCAACAGATGCCTAACAACGCAGATTCCCTTCGGGAATGACAAACAAGTGAGAATGGGCTATCGCTTTTTGTTGTCATTCCCGAAGGGAATCTACGTTTCGCTCGAGAAGTCACAATTCGTACAGAAAGGTCACCATGTTCGAAACAACTGGATTTGTCACGATCATAATCCTTCTCAAGCTCGCCGCAGGTGCGATGCTAGGGCTCGCAATCTCGTGGCTCATCCTTAGATCGAACTCCACATGGAAACCAGCAGTTTTGGCCGCCGTGGCGTCCGGCTTGCTCTTTATTACGGGTTCGGGACTTGTGGGTTGGGCCAGTTCGCATGAAGCCTGGATGAACGGCAAGCGAATGGATATCGCGCCTTGGGGTGAGAACCTCCTCTGGAGGAACCGCATAGTAGAACATGAATTGCTTATCTGCTTGCTCCCCAGCTCACTGGCAGCGCTTGCCATCTCTTTTGGTTTTCGCAAATCGCCACATAAATAAAAGGATCGCCTAAGTGTCTAACGAACAACAACCCGCAAAGATGTGGTCCGGACGCTTCCGCGAGCCACTCAATAAGACCTTCGAAGAGTGGCAGCGTTCGTTCCCCTTTGACTGGCGCCTTCTCCCGCAGGAGGTCGCCGCCTCGAAGGCGCACGCCCGCGCCATCGCCGCCGCAGGCATCCTCACCGATGCCGAACTGGCCACCATGCTTGACGGGTTGGACAAAGTCCTCGCTCAGACCACTCTGACACCAGCAGTCGTGGCCGAAGCCCCCGAGGCCGAGGACATCCACCACTTCACCGAGCTTCAGCTCACCAAAATCATCGGTGACCTCGCCCTCAAGCTCCACACCGGACGCAGCCGCAACGAACAGATCGCCACCGACATGCGCCTCTTCGTCCGCGAAGCCATCGACAACACACTCGAAGGCCTCACCGCATGGCGCAAATCCCTCATCGACCTCGCCGAATCCGCAGGCGAAGCCACCATGCCCTCCTACACCCACCTCCAGCGCGCCGAACCCGTCCTCGTAGCCCACTGGCTCCTCACCTACGTCAGCATGATCGAGCGCGACGCCAGCCGCCTCATCGACGCCCGCAAGCGCATGAACCTCTGCCCCCTCGGCTCCGGAGCAGTCGCAGGCGCAACCCTCGCCCTCGACCGCACCATCGCCGCCCGCGCTCTCAACTTCGACGCCCCCACGCCCAACAGCATGGACGCCACCAGCGACCGCGACTTCGCCCTCGAGTTCACGCAAGCCATCGCCACCCTCGGCATCCACATCTCGCGTTTCGCCGAGGAGCTGACTCTCTACTCGACGGCAGAGTTCGGATTTTTAGATCTTCCCGAGGCCTTCTCTACCGGCAGCTCCGCCATGCCGCAGAAGAAGAACCCCGATCTCACCGAACTCATCCGGGGAAAATCCGCCCGCCTCTTCGGCGCGGCTGCGACGCTCACCATGCTCATCAAGGGGCTGCCTCTTGCCTACAATAAGGACCTCCAGGAAGGGCAGGAGCCGGTCTTCGATGCCGCTGATACTGTCCTTGGAATCCTCGAAGTTCTTCCCGCCTTTACCAGTTCCCTGCGATTCCGCTACGACCGCATGAAGCTCGCCGCGACGACGGGCTATCTCAATGCCATGGCCGCCGCCACCTACCTCTCCAACAAGGGAGTTCCCTTCCGCAAAGCGCACGAGAAGATCGGCAATGCCGTCCGTTTCGCCCTCGAGACTGGCCGTGAACTCGGCGAGCTCACGCTGGCCGAATTGAACCAATTTGGCCCTGAATTCAGCAAAGACTTCTACGAATCAATTACTCTAGGAGCAACGCTGGACTGCCACGACGTCGTTGGCGGTACAGCTCGGCACCGGATCAGGCAGGCCCTCGCGGATGCTCGCGAGCGCCTCGAAGCCGAGGCTGGAAAGGTTGGAGATAGTCGTCATGTCAGTGTTTAGTCCGTTGTCGCCGGTGAGTGAGTCGACTTCGTCGTCGCGTCCTCGTGTGGGCGGAGCTACGGTGCGGAAGGCAAAACTGCCGGATGCGGTAAACATCTTCGATCTGGTCAATTCCCTCTCCGGCGATGGCACTTTGCTGCGCCGGAACTATGCGGAGATCTGCGAGAACGTCAGGGACTTCATGATTGCTGAGTCCGAGAGCGAAGTCTTCCTGGGTTGCGGAGCGCTGCATCTGTATGGGCCGCATCTGGCTGAGGTGCGGTCGATCGTGGTGAAGCCTGAGGCCAAAGGCCAGGGTGCTGGAGGCAAGCTGTTGCGCGCGCTGCTGAACGAGGCAGAGGAGCAGAGCGTAAGCGGCGTGAGCCTGTTTACGCGGATTCCCGACTTCTTCTTTCACTTCGGCTTCAGAGTCGTGGACCGCACCGCTTTGCCGGACAAGATTTACAAGGACTGCCAGAACTGCCCGCGGCTCTATGCCTGCGACGAAGTGGCGATGGTGCGTGGCTCGTTGCCGAAGATTGCGGTCCTTGGGCCGAGCAAGTTCGACCAGCCTGAACTGGTCAAGTTGCAGGCTGGATCGCTTACTTCCAATTCTGGACAGTAATTCTTCCCTGTTGCAATTTATTGAAGCTGGGTTCCAGGGCGAACCTCAGTGGGAGCCTGAACTCGGGTTTTGTGCAGCTTGGTGGATAACTTGAGCTGTACTAGATCTTTGCCACCGGGAGCCGTGAAGGTGGCAATGTAGGTTTCAGCAACGGCTTTCTGAAACTGTTTGAGGTAAGGTTCCAAAGAGACAGGACTTCCCAATCCTTGATAGTAAGCAGTCCCGCCCGTGCCCTCGGCTATCTGGGCGAGATAGCTTTGACCGCTGAAGCTGGCTCGGCCGCCCCGAATGCCGGCATCGGAGAAGTAGATGGAGTAGACGGCGACGCCTGCTCTCTGCGAGTCCTTGACTGCAGTATCAACATAAGGGCTGTCCTGGTTCATCATGCTGGTGCTGCCGTTGTAAGGGTCCACGCCGTCGGTGATCATGAGGACAAAGCGGGCCTTATGCGCGGCACCGAAACTTGATTCTGGCCAGCTCTTGACGAAGTCGGAGAGGCAGAAGTAGGGGCTGGCGCTGAGTCCAGGGGAGCCCACTGGCATACGGATACTTTTAGCGGCGGAAGCGTAATCCGTCGTGAAGCTCTGCCCTGGGATGACCCGGCCGTTCTGCATATAGCCGACGAAGATTTCGTTTCCGGGGCTGAGATTTTGAACAAAGGTCCGGAGGTTGTTGAGTTCGCGGCCCAGACTCATGCGGAGACCGTCATCGATAAGGAGGGCTACCTGTGCTCCTGTAGCGGGGACCTGGGTCAGATTGGAAAGCTGCACATTATGGCTATTGACCTTCGCGGTGAGATCGTTTGCGGTGGGGATGGTGGGATTCTTGGAGGTGATAGCTACGAGGGCCTGAGTGGGGGTGGGACCTTCCTGCTGGGCTTGTGCTGAGATTGTGGTTGCAGTCAGGAAGGTTAGAGCGAGCAGATAGCGGGTCATTTAGTTTCCTTCACTTGAGTTAGACGGACAGGTGCGGTGAGATGGGGTAGCAGTCGTGATTGCGAAATCTGGACACCCTATCTTAGAGCACTGGTTCCAACTTAAGTTCCGGCGATTTTCTTTTCATTGAGTACCCCCTCCCCGCAAATTTTATAAAGTATCTGGATTCAATAGTTTAGGCTGGAAGTCTAAATGCAAAGTCTTCATTTCAGACACTTTACAGGCAAAGTGTTCTTTCTAAAAGAGTTAGCCCCAACTGTGCCATGGGATTCAGTTTATTTCTCTACTAACTTTAGTGTAGCGGATTGAATGGAACTAAATGGCAATCTCTATCTGCGTTTTTTTTGTTGAAGTTAGGCGGAATTGGGGCTTGACAGATGTTTTTGAGGGTGTTTTTAAGGTTGGGGCGAGATGGGGATGGGACACGAGGGGTGTAGGCAGCCTTGAAAGAAACGGCGATAGCTTGTGGCTGAGGAAATGGCTTGCATTCCCACCCTTCGCGGTAAGGCTGCGAAGGATGGGGCACCCGAGTTTTTGGGTGGGTACACCTTTATAGCTGTGGGAACCCATGTCCCAAAATTGGGACATGGGCACCGCTTGGTTTGGGAAGGGGGCTGCTATGGTGCCGTGACGCGAACAGCGACGCCTTTGCCTTGAAGAGGAACGAGGGTATGAACTGAATCCGAATCCGTGCGGATGACAGTCATATTGGTTGAGTCAAGAGAGGTAACATAGACTTTTCCGGTCGGACTGCCTGTGGTGGCAGCAATCCAGCCTGGATGTCCGCAGAGAGTAGGGACAGCCGCTGTTGTGCAGGTACCGCTCGTCTGGCTGGGGATGTCAGGCAGGCTGGTGATGGTCGCAGTGACAGTATTGGTGCTGAGGTTGATCACTGAGACGGAGCAGACAGTGCTGACTCCGGGGACAGCCGGCGCTGGACCGCATGGGAGGGTAGGATCTCCGGCATTTGCAACGTAAGCGCGGGTCCCGTCCTGCAGGACCGAGACCATGACCGGGTTGATGCCAACCGGAACTGTGGCGAGAACTGTTCCAAAGCCGATGGCGTCTACCGGATTGTTCGGATCGCAGTTTGGATTGGTTGGGAGAGAGGACGCCGAGCAGAGCGGAATACTGATGATGCTAACAGTGCCGGGCGAGCTACTGGTAGCGCCGGCGTTGGCGACAACCATTTCATTGCGGGTTGGCGCAAAGTCAGCCCATAGGGGTGACGTGCCCGCGCCGCCAAGGGATATGGGGTTGGTGCTGCCGCTCGGCACAACGTCAAGCTGATTGGTCTGGGAGTTGATGACGCTGACCGTACCATCTCCCTTGTTCATGACGAAGGCACGCCTTGCATCTGCCGTCATGACGCCATAGACCGGGTTTTTGCCGACAGGGATGATCGTCTTATCGGGAGTATTACTGGTGGTTTCGATCGTAGTGACTTGGCCGCTACCGGAAACATCCTGACCGAGGGCGTAGACGCGAGGCGCGCCGGAGATACCGACGACGTAGGTCGGATTGTTTACCGCAAACTCCTGGTCAAGCACCAGAGCACCCGAATTGCTTACGATGAGATCGGCGACCGACTGTCTTCCAGCTTGCGGAATGTAGGTGTAAGTCCCCTCAGGAATGATGCTGACCGGATTTGCCCCTGAGAGCAGGGTTGTCTGAAGAACCTGGCTGCTCAGCAGTGACGTGCTGATCGCAAATTTGTTGACGGTGGTGTCCCGATTGAGGGTGTAACCATTGGCTGCCCCAGTAGTCCCTGCACTATCGAGCGCGAGATAATAGGGGTCCACTCCAACATTCGCGGTGATGAGTACCGTGTCCCCTGAAAAATCGACGAAGGTCACCAGGCCTTGCGTACTTGGGCCGGTCGTTGAGATGGCGATTGCATACTTTGTCGGCTGACCTGCTGGCCCAACGGGGTTGATAGCAGTGACGACCGGCCGATAGGTGTTGCCGCATCCAATAAGAGATGCCGAGGTTGCGGCTGCCAGAGCGAACCTGAATGCGAACCGGGTTACGGACCGAATAGGACGTGGACCGCGTGGCTGTGTATTTGCTTCTGCTTCGATCTTTGCTAAATGCAAAACTGCTCCCGCCATGATGCTGGTGTTGGC
Organism: Acidobacteria subdivision 2 bacterium RH1 MAG20; assembly: GCA_002197545.1. The sequence goes on from NFUO01000467.1 coordinate 69,260, forward strand.
CATGCTCAAGGACTGATTGTAAATCACCTGAGAGAATGAAGTTGACGATGGACGAGGAAATGCAAAGTCAGGGAAGACAAAAGGCTATCCCGCAAAGACGAGATCACATGCAAAGCATGGCGCTGGTGTGGGTGGTCGCTCCACTTCTTGCATTGGGCGCGCTATATCTGCCCCTCCATGAAGTTGCGCGTGAGTCCTCTTTTGCGCTTTTTATGCCGTGGATCGCACCTCTTCTGATCAGCTTTGGCTTTGCTGCGCTGGTCTGGCTGCTGAAGGCAGCAACACTTCCAGGCGCGGGTATCGGTTTTCTGGTTTGCATGATTGTTTCGCAACCGCTGGCGGCGAGGGGGACATCCAGCATGTCCCGAATGGCACTGCCGGCGCTGATGATGCTGTTTCTGCTTACGTTTCTTGCTACCCGATTCGGACGGGGAAAGAAGGAGTCGCGCCATGTGGCTGAAAGGCGCAGCGGGAGACGGGCTTCGCAGATCGTCGCCAATCTGGGCGTGGCAGCGCTTTGCGGGGCATTGGGATGGTATGTCGGCTGCATCGCGGCCCTGGCCGAGGCCACCGCGGATACAGTGTCGTCGGAGGTCGGGCAGGCCGTTGGGGCGCGCGCATTGCTCATTACCACAGGGCAACCGGTGCCGGCGGGAACCGATGGAGGACTCAGTGTGGCCGGCACTGCGACCGGAATTGCTGCCGCTGCACTGGTTGTGGCCGTAGGGATGGCGCATATCCGACGATGGCCGGATGCATGTCTCGTCCTGGTCGCGTCGTGCGCGGGATTGTTTTTCGATAGTGTGCTGGGGGCGACGGTGGAAGCGCGGGGCTGGCTAGGGAATGACCTCGTCAACTTCTGCTCTACCCTGTTTGCCGCGGGACTGGCTGTTGCATGGATTTTTCTTCGCGGCAGAATTGTCTTTTAGCGGAACAGAAGCCGATAGGTCAGGCTTTCAGAGGGTGCTGAAAAAGTCTGTTGTGGCAATGAAAGAGAAGGACCGGGGCTAAAGCCCATTGTATTTTCAGACATTTGTCGTGGGGTTGAAGCCCCACGCTAATCCGAAAAGCACCAACAAAGGAGTTTTTCCGCAGCCTGTGAAGCCCTTGTTTTTCGCATTGATGGAAACATGGGGCTTCCCCACCCCAGTCCGCCCCATGCTGGTATAGAACGCGCCATTGGCGCGTCTCCAGGTCTGAAATATGCCGATCACCCTAAAGATCGGGTTCGCCCTCAAGCCAGCTATGCAGCCAGCCCACATCGAGATGAAGCCGCAGCGCGGTGTAGCCGAGCATCTCATGAAAGTAGCGCATGGCCATATCGTAGTTGCTGATATGCCCGAGGGCAGGACGCGGCGAGGTATAGACGCGCAGGCCAACATCCTGGCAGAGTTCGCGGATACGGAAGAGGTGCGTGCCGTCGCTGACGACGACGATAGATTTGAGATTGTTCTCTTGAGCGATGGCAGCGAGACGGTGGACCTGCTGCTCGGTGTCGGTGGAGCGGGTTTCGGCGATAATGTTGCCGAAGGGAATGCCGCTGGCAAGCAGATAATCGCGGCCTACGCCGCCCTCGGTGTTGCCGGAGTCCTTGTCGGTGCCGCCGCCGAGCGTGATGACCAAGGGGGCAATCTGCTTGCGGTAGAGTTCGACGGCATGGTCGAGACGGGCGTGGAAGACGGGCGAGGGATGGCCTGAGTATTCAGCCGCGCCAAAGACGGCGATGGCATCGGCTGGCTGCGCCTGGTCCTGATTGGCGACTTGTGCAATCTGCTGATAGACCCAGACGAACCAACCCAGCGCCACGAGCAGAAAGAGCGCCAAAAGACGGCGGAAAAAGATGCTGCTCCGAGAAGGGCGGCGAGTGTGACGCAGATTGGATGAGGAAACGATCATCGGGTATCGGGTGTGGGCAATGAAAGATGAGTTTACGGCACACGGGAGCGGATTGGGGAATATCGTTTTGCGGGATGCCGCGGTTGCTGCTTTTCAGCGTTGCAGTGTAAGCGCGATTTCATGGGTCGGGATGGCTCCCTCGCGGAGGATCATCCATGAGTTGCCGCCGCCGGAGAGATCGACGATAGTGGTCGGCATGGAGCGAGCGGTGGGGCCACCATCGACGATCAGCGGAATTTTGTCGCCGAGTTGCTCGAGCACGCAGTTGGCGTAGGTACATTCGGGGTAACCGTGGAGGTTTGCGCTGGTCGCCGTGATGGGAAGGCCGAGCTGCTTAACGACAGCGCGGGAGATTGCCGCCTCGGGAACGCGAAGGGCCACATTGCCGGTGTTGGCTGTGACGCGAAGCGGAAGCCGGGAGCCTGCCTTGACGATGATGGTGAGTGGACCGGGCCAGAATTTTTCTGCCAGGCGATCGAATGCGGAGTCGAGCTGGCGGGCTATCTCGTATGCCTGCGCTACCTCGGCGATAAGCAGCGAAAGAGGCTTATGTCGGGCGCGGGATTTCAAATCGTAGATGCGATCCACCGCCCTTAGATTGACCGGATCGACGGCGAGACCGTAGAAGGTGTCGGTCGGCAGAGCGACGACGTTGCCGTGGTTCAGGCTGCGGACGACCTGGTTGATGAGCTCGGGTTCCGGCTCGTCGGGATGGATGCGGAGTGTCTCGGCCGTCAAAATTCTGGCTCCTGTGCCGGGTGCGGCATAAAAGTCGCAAACTCGCACCAGCATATCAGCTTGGCGGCTGGAGGATGGGATGCCGCCTCTGCCGTATGCGCGGTGGACAGCGTAAGATTTGCGTGATGCCTCTCTTTGATAAGCCCGCGATTTCTGCTGTCGTTTCGAGCCGGACGAATAGCCGTGTGAAGCAGTTGCGAGCGGCGTTTGCAGGCCATGCGAGGTTGAGCGGCGGAATGGTGGCGATTGAGGGCGATCATCTGCTGGCCGAGGCGCTGCGGAGCGGCATGGTGCTGAAGACTGTGTTCGTGAGTGAACGGCGGGAGGTTCCCACGATCATTCCGCGTGGGGTGGAGGTGCTGCGGCTTACGGATGAGGTGTTTGGGAGTGTGGTGGAGACGAAGTCTCCGCAGGGGGTGGCTGCGCTGATTGTGCCGCCGGTTTCTGTAGTGGACGATGTGATGCGTGTGGTGCCGCTGATTCTGATTGTTGCGGGATTGCAGGACCCAGGGAATCTGGGGACGCTGGTGCGCTCGGCTGAGGCATTTGGGGCGACGGGAGTTCTAACTACTGCGGGAACGGTGAGTGCCTGGAACCAGAAGGCCCTGCGGGCGAGTGTGGGCAGCGTGTTTCGGATACCGGTTGTAGAGGTGGTGGCGGATGAGGTGGCTGCGTTGAAAGCGCGGGGAGTGAGATTGCTGGCGGCGGTAGGGTCGGATGATTTTGGCACGACGGCTGCGCAGGAGATGGATTTCACCGGGGCTTGTGCGCTGATGATCGGCAATGAGGGAGCGGGGTTAGCGGCAGAGTGGATGAAGATGGCCGATGCGCGGGTGACGATTCCCTGCCCTGGGCCGGTTGAAAGTTTGAATGCGGCGGTTGCGGGGTCTCTACTGTTGTATGAGGCTTCGCGACAGAGGAGTTTGCGATGAGCCTGTTTGATGCTTCGCCGATTTCTGCTGCGGCATCGCATGGGCGGCAAGCTCCGCTCGCGGAGAGGATGCGGCCGCAGACTTTGGACGAGTATGTAGGGCAGGAGCATCTGCTGGGGACGGGTAAACCGCTTCGGCTGGCGATTGAAGCCGACGATGCCACTTCGATGATTTTTTGGGGGCCTCCGGGTACGGGCAAGACTACGCTGGCGAAGATTATTGCGCATATGACCGAGGCGAACTTCATTGAGTTTTCGGCTGTGCTCTCGGGGATTAAAGAGATCAAGCAGGTAATGGCGGAGGCGGAAAAGGCTGCGGGGTTTGGGTCGCGCACTATTTTGTTTGTGGACGAGATCCACCGCTTCAATAAGGCCCAGCAAGATGCGTTTCTGCCTTATGTGGAGCGCGGCACAATTCGACTGATTGGCGCGACGACCGAAAACCCTTCATTTGAGATTATTGCGGCGCTGCTGTCGCGGTGTCGTGTCTATACTCTGCTGGCGCTTACCGAGGAGCAGATTGTGGCGTTGCTGCAGCGAGCGTTGGCGGATGACAAGCGCGGGCTTAGAGGCTCAGGATTAAGCGCAGATGAGGATGCTCTTGCGACGATTGCATCTTATTCGAGCGGTGATGCTCGCAATGCTCTCAATGCGCTTGATGTGGCGGCGAAGCTGGTGGAAGGGCGCAAGGAGCGTATCATCACAAAAGCTCTGGCGGCGGAGGCGATGCAGCGCAGAGTGCTGCTCTATGACAAGAAGGGCGAGCAGCATTACGACATCATTTCCGCGCTGCATAAGAGTGTGCGGAACTCTGACCCGGATGCTGCGCTGTACTGGCTGGGGCGGATGCTGGAGGCTGGCGAAGATCCGATGTACTGCGCGCGACGCATCGTGCGAATGGCCGTGGAGGACATTGGTCTTGCGGCTCCTGAGGCGTTGAATCTTTGCCTCTCGGCCAAGGATGCCATGCATTTTCTGGGACAGCCGGAGGGTGGGCTGGCGTTGGCACAGGCGGTGGTCTATCTGGCGTTGGCGCCTAAGTCGAACGCTGTTTATACGGCCTACGGCGCGGTGAGAGCGGACATTGAGGCTACCGCAGCAGAGCTGGTCCCGCTGCATCTCCGCAACGCTCCGACGAAGTTGATGAAGGAGCTGAACTATGGCAGGGACTATCAGTATGCTCACGATGTCGAGGGCCGCGTGGCGGACATGGAGTGTCTGCCCCCTTCGCTCGCAGGGCGACGATACTACCAGCCTACGAACGAGGGCAGGGAGAAACTGCTGGCACAGCGCATGGATGAGATTGCGCGGATAAAAGCGGCGAAACGGAAGTAACTAGTCTGAAAAAATATCTCTACTTCATGTGCAGGTCTTCCTATTCGGCAAGTCTCATCAAAAGCTTTCGATCTGAAAAGTTGTACCCTTAGAGCAGTTTTGGAGTAGGTGTAGAGGATCAAAGAACAGACAACAACAAAGACGGAATACCGAGGTTCTTCGCTGCGCTCAGAATGACAACGTTTTTTGATGACTCCATAACATCTACAAAACTGCTTTAGCTAACGAGGTTTCTGCTCACAATGAAGGCTTTGCTACTCTTCGAGTACAAACATCTGGAAGTCCGCGATCTGCCGAATCCTGTTCCCGGTCCAAACGATGTTCTCATCCAAGTTGCGGCCTGCGGCATATGCGGCAGCGATGTGCATGGATATGATGGCTCCTCTGGACGGCGTATTCCTCCTGTTGTCATGGGCCATGAAGCAGCGGGAATTGTCGCTGCCGTTGGCTCCGCAGTCAGTACAGTCGCCAAAGGCGACCGAGTCACCTTCGATTCCACGGTCTACTGCGGCATATGCGATTTCTGCCGCAGAGGGGATGTCAACCTTTGCGACAATCGACAGGTAGCCGGCGTCTCTTGCGGCGAATATAGCCGCGCCGGTGCATTCGCCGAATACGTCACCGTGCCGGAGCGCATCCTGTACCCATTGCCTTCCTCGCTGTCCTTTGCTGAGGCAGCGATGCTCGAAGCTGTCTCGGTGGCACTTCATGCAGTGCGCGTCTCAGAGATTGGCGGCGGCGAAACAGCTCTGGTCATCGGCGCTGGAATGATCGGGCTGCTGATTTTGCAGGCTGCGCGGGCTGCGGGCTGCTCACGCATATTTATTGCTGACGTCGACGCCACCCGCCTGAAACTGGCGACGGAATTGGGAGCCGATAAGACGCTTCAACTCTCCGAGGCGGAGCTGCTTCACGAAATTCTGCGGCTTACCGAAGGACGCGGTGTAGATATTGTGCTCGAAGCTGTGGGCCGAGATGAGACCGTCAACGGCGCAATTAATTGCGTGCGCAAGGGAGGCACAGTCACGCTGGTAGGAAATATCGCATCCCAGGTTTCTATCCCCTTGCAGAAAGTTGTGACGCGGCAGATTCGCCTGCAAGGCTCCTGTGCCTCGTCCGGTGAATACCCTCAGGCGATGCAACTAATTGCCGACGGAAAGATCAAAGTTAACCCCCTCATCACTGCCGTTGCACCCTTGAGCGATGGGCCGGAGTGGTTTAAACGCCTCTATGCGCGTGAACCGAATCTGATGAAGATCGTTCTCGACCCACGTGAAGACCCAGGTGAAAGTTCAATCTCAAAATCATGACCAATCCACTCTTCGATCTGACCGGACAAACAGCGCTCGTCACCGGAGCCAGCCGCGGCCTTGGACAATGCTTCGCCCGCGCACTTGCTAAAGCTGGAGCGGACCTCGTCCTCACCAGCAGGAACCATGAAGACATTTCGTCGTTCGCGGCGGAGATAGAAGCGATGGGCTGCAAGGTCGTCGCGCTCGACCTTGACGTGCGCGACCATAGCAGCATCGAGCGCATGGCTGCTGCAGCCGAGGCGGCTTGCGGTCAGATCCATGTTCTCGTCAACAACGCCGGATGCAACGTGCGCAAGCCCGCTCTCGATGTCAGCTGGGATGACTGGAACCTTGTGCTCGAAACTAATCTCAGAGGCAGCTTCTTTGTCGCGCAACACATGGCGCGCCGCATGGTGCCGCACTGCTATGGCCGCATCATCAACATCGGCTCGGTGACAAGCGTATTTGGTTATGCAGGCCTCGCACCTTATGGCGCAAGTCGCGGCGGTATCCGGCAACTTACGATGAGCCTCGCAGACGATTGGGGCAAGCATGGGATTACGGTCAACTGTCTCGCTCCGGGCTGGTTTCAGACGGAGCAGAACAAAGTGCTTTACGAGAATAAGGAATGGGTCGAGTATCTCACTGACCGTATCCCTGTGAAGCGGCCTGGCGAACCGCGCGACCTTGAAGGAGCAGTCGTTTTTCTTGCTTCGGAATCGAGCCGCTACATTACCGGGCAGACACTTCTAGTTGACGGCGGCATCTCGACCGGAGCGACACGCGCAACTGTTTAGCCGCTCTACTTTGCCTGGCACGCAATACAATGAAGATATGAGTAACGCCGTAGCCGCTTACGACGGCCAACTTGCCGGAATTGCCGAGAAGGTTGACCAAGGCTTGTGTATCGACGCCAACGACGCACGCTGGCTCTGGAAGCATGCCTCCGATGCTGAACTTTGCACGCTGGCCACTACCGTTCGCAGCCACTTCCATGCGCCCAATGCCTGCACCTATATGGTGATGCGCATTATCAACTACACCAATGTCTGTGTCGCCCAATGCGACTACTGCGCTTTCTATAAACTGCCCGGCGCAAGCGGCGGCTATGTGCTTAGCCATGAAGATGTCTTCGCCAAACTCGATGAGTTGCTCACTCTGGGCGGAGATCTGGCGGCCTTCAATGGCGGCTTCAATCCTCAGCTTCCACTTAGCTACTATTGCGATCTGTTTACGGCAATCCGCGCCCGCTATGGCGATTCCATCGAGTTCTACGCTCTGACCATCGCTGAATTTCTTTACCTTGCCGATCATGCCAAACTCAGCTATGCCGAAGCTGCAGCGCGGTTGAAAGAGGCTGGGGTGCGCTGGATCACAGGTGGCGGCTCGGAGATTCTTACGGAAGATTTCCGTGCGCGCCACTCAAAATTCAAATACACGGTGGCTGAATACTTTCTGGCACAACGAGCCATCGTAGAAGCAGGACTGAAGACAACTGCGACCATGGTAATCGGTTTTGATGAGACGCTCGATGAGAGGATTGAGCACCTGGAGCGCACGCGTAAATTTCAGGATGAGACTGGCGGGTTGGCCAGTTTCCTCTGTTGGACCTTCAAGCCTTACTTTACGCAGATTGGCGGCATTGAAATCACTACGTCCGAATATCTGCGCCACCTTGCTCTAAGCAGAATTTATCTGGATAATATTCCGCGAATTCGGACGTCTGTGCTGACTCAGAATGAACGAGCGCTCGATGGACTTCGGTTTGGCGCGGACGATTTTGATTTGCCTGTAGAAGATGAGGTTACGCAGAAAGCTGGCGCGACGATCAGTCTCGACTTTGAGCGGATACTGAATTATGCACGGCAGTTAGGTTATGCGCCGGAGTACAGGCATGTTTCAGGCAGATGAAAAGAGGTTGTGAAAAATTCTCATCGCTGAAGATTAGTGCCCTCTACGATCAAGGTTTGCCGCGGAAGTGGAGATAACCCCAACGTTCCGGAACGTGCATATTGATTATTCCTTGAGGCGACCACACCCAGTTATCTTCTTTTGGCTGACCCACCTTCCACTCAACACGGCTGAAGTTAATGCGCCACTCATCGCCGGCCTTCGGCTTTGTCACGGGCAGTCGTGACGCGAAAGCACTCCAAGGAAAAGCCATTTCCACAGTCCATCCATGGTCTTTATCCCTCGAATCATTTAGCTTTCCATGAATTGCAACCGCCGTCTTCAACCCTGGGATGTTCCATCTATTATCCGCCTTGCCGCCGTGGCGGTACGGCTTGTTCAGATATAGGTCCCATCCCGTATTCAGGGCGTTGATTTCGAATTCGTAGTAGCCTGGTTCCTCTACAGATGGCTTAAGGAACACTTCGAAATCGTTGTCGTGAAAGATTACCGAATCGTGTTTCGTCAGCGTGGCCTTTACGTCCGGCTCTTCCAGCTCCGCAGCGATATAAAGATACTCGTCATCCCAAAGCATCTTTACACGCGTGCGAAAGCGCGGGGCAGGCTTTATGGAGCCTTCAATATCTACAAAATTTGTGGTCCACGCTGCCGCCTTCCACGCGGGATCATCTAGCTTCCCATCTATACGGACAGGCGTCTTCGCTGGATAACATTTATAGCTCTTCGGCTGCTCCTGAGCGTGAACAGTGACAGAGAGTATGGCGAAGATCGCCAAGTGCTTCATCCAGGAAGATCGAAACATGAAAAAACTCCTATATTTTTTTGTGGCGGTGGGGCAAGCTGGTCATCCAGCCTGATTCTTGGCCTTATGGGATTAAGGTATCTTACTGAAGAAATTGCTGCTGCCAGAAATTGAAGAGGGGCGCACATGGCGCCCCTCTTCGTCCCAACAATGAATTAGCAATCCAGCTATCTTAATGCAGCAACGTTGTTCTTTTGGGCGATCTGCTGGATTAATTGCAGGTGCTGACTGATCATCTGTTCGGCCTGAGCTGCGACCTCTTTCAAGGCAGGATTGGAAGCATTCTGCGCCTCCTCTTTGAATTCTTTCTCGTCCTGCTGATGATCCTTCACCATGTCCTTGATATAGGCTTTATCGAAGTCGTCACCATTCAAGGCCTGTAGTTTGGCCATCGTCGATTTATCTTTGGACGATGGCGAGTCAGGTGTTTTCACGCTCATTTGCTGCGCTACCTGCTTCATCAGGTCACCGAGTTTTGTATGGTCATCGACCATCTTCTGCGCAAATTGCTTTACATCATTGTTGCTGCTTTTTTGAAGAGCGAGTTGGCCAAGTTGAACTTCGGCCATACCGCCTTGCAACGCTTTTCGCACGAAGGCTTTGTCCATCATTTGTGCTGGACTATTCGGATCCTGATTGTTGCTGGCCTGATCCATTGGCGACATCCCAGGTTGCATACCGGGAGAGGTTTGCTGCGATGGTGAAGATGGTGAGGCCTGCTGCGGCGCTCCGCCTGGACTCGTTTGCGCCATTGCGGGAGGAAGGCTAAGAAGAGCCACCGTACTTATGAGGATCATAGGGCTGCTCCACATTCGCTTGGAAAGTATCTGACAGTTTGCTCTCATGGTTCGCTCCTTAATTGATAGGATTGGAGAAGTCATTCCAGCATGGAATGTTCCGTTCGCGATCCACGCGCTTACAGGTCGCACCTCATTAGATTGCATTGAAGCGCCTCTTCCGTTGCCTCCTGCAAGGAATTCAGGACATCTGGTTGCAGCATAAGGGTTTCCCGCCACCAGATATGAGTCGCTTCAATCATCGGCGCACCTGCCGGCGAGAACTGATTTATTTGCCACGGAGCCATACGTAATTAACAAAAGAGGAAGATGCGACACACAAATCTGATTCATCGACGCACGTTTTTAAAAGGGATGGGGGCAGCCGGCTTTGCCGCGGTAGCCAGTCTGGCCTGGGGCCTACCGATTCGATCGCGGCAATCCAAAGCATACCGGCTGGTAGCGGAGACGGACCGACAACGCATCCTCAAGGCAGCCTCAAGTTACCTCTCGCAACCGCCTGTGACGATCACGGCCTTCCCCTCCAAACGCAGTCCGGGGGGACTACACGACTTCTTCTCCGAGGCGGATTATTTCTGGCCGAACCCCAAAGATCCGAATGGCCCGTACATCAACCGGGATGGCCAGAGCAATCCGAATAACTTCAACGAGCATCGCAAGGCGATGATCGCCCTCTCGATCGAAATGCCTGTGCTGACGTCTGCATGGCTGCTCACCGGCGATCAGCGCTATGGACAACGCGCTTGCGATCATCTACGCGCCTGGTTCATTACACGAGCTACGCGCATGAATCCAAATCTGGAGTTTGCCCAAGGCGTGCATGGAGTTTCGACCGGCCGGTCGTATGGCATCATCGACACCCTCCATCTGGCAGAGGTGGCGCGGGCTGCCAGCTTTCTGACGCCGAAGATGCTCACACCGAAGGAAACTGTCACCCTGAAAGATTGGTTTCGCAGCTATCTCGAATGGATGAAGACCAGCGACAAGGGAAAGAAGGAACGCGATGCTTTGAATAATCACGCGATGTGCTGGGCTCTGCAGGCAGCGGAGTTTGCACGGCTGATTAACGACGATGTGACCCGGCAAGAGGTGCACCGGCAATACACGGACGTGCTGCTACCCGGGCAATTGGGCATCGACGGCTCTTTTCCTAAAGAACTGACGCGAACCAAGCCCTATAGCTATTCCATCTTCAACTTCGACATGATGGCTGGTCTATGCCAGTCGCTTCAAGGGGTTGGACGCAATCTGCTTACCTTCCACCTTGCGGATGGCCGAGGCCTCTGTAAGGCAGCCGAGTTTCTGTATCCCTTCCTCAAGGACAAGCGCGCATGGAAATTCAGAAAAGATGTAGAGCACTTCGATTCTCTTCCTGTCCGTTCTCCGGGACTGCTTTTTTCGGGTATCTCCTGTCATCGGACGGAATACATCGCTCTCTGGAAGACGCTGAACCCCGACCCGACCGACCCGGAGATTATTCGCAACTTCCCCATTCGCCAGCCTTTGCTGTGGATAACGACCTAAAGGCTAACAGAAGAGGTTCGCGGCAAAGTTTTCTCTGCATAAACATCCGTAATCGGAACCATAAACGGAGCCCGTGATGCGCATAGCTTACTCCGTCCGCCGTTTTCTTACTGTCGTCTTCGATGTGTCTTCACTTCGCTGTTGAGCGTATGGTGCGCTCAGTCAGCAGCATCAACCCTTACTCGTTGTGCTTTCCGAGAGAACTGAATGGGAGAGCGCCGTATCGAGTGCCATACGGATAGCGCCCATCAACTGAGCCTCTGCTCCGAGAGTGCTGTGCATCAGTTGCGATTGTGCACGTGCGCTCCATTGTCGCAGGACGCTTCGAGTCGCGTCACAAAGTGCCGGATGCACGCCTACACCGCCGCCAAGCACAAAGAGAGGACAGTTCAGAATCAACGATATGTTGTAGATTGCATAGGCTAACATTTGCGCCGTCTGGTCCAGAATGGATTGCGCCAGCGAATCGCCAACAAGCGCTGCATCGAATATTTCGGTAGCCGTCGAATCCCTCGGCAACGTGGTGCTGTCTTTACTCCAGAGATGGTGCCACTGCTCTTTAACACCTTCGCCCCCGATCATGCCCTCAAGCGCTCCCGGTTTGCCGCGTTCTATAGGCTTGTCCGGTGCTCCAGGCACAAGCATGTATCCGACTTCGCCAGCGGACCATGCCATGCCTCGGTACAAGCGACCGTTCAGCACAATACCCGCGCCAATGCCGGTCCCAATCGCAAGGAAGACAAAGTCGCTCGTGCCTTTTGCGGCGCCTGCCCAACCTTCACCGAGCGCTGCGAGATTTACATCGTTGTCCACTGCTGCGGGAATACCAAACGCCGTTTTGAGCAGGTGGCGCAAGGGAACATCCCGCCACCCCATAAGATACGAAGTTGCTATCACAACACCAGCATCAACATCCGTAACACCTGGTGCGCCAGCCGCAATAGCCCTCAAAGCACTGCACGGTATAGAGGCTTGTTGTAGAAGCTGCTTTGCTGCGCGGCTAATCAAGTCCACGACTACATCTGGACTACGGCTATCAGCAATAGAAGAAGACGACCGGGCTAAAACGGTTCCTGCCATGTCGGCAAGAGCCAAGCGCAGGTTAGTCCCTCCTATGTCCACACCTATGACATAGCCCTGATCGGGCGTTGCCAATTGATATTGTTGAATGTCCGTGGGAGAGTCGGTTTGCTGTGGCATTGTTGCAATTATCTCGGATGAAAGATTAAGCATGTTGAGGTGTCTCCCTCTTAGGATACGAAGTTAGTCTTGGCGCTGATGCTCTCTAGTTCACGCCCTTTCGTCTCCGGAACGACAAAGCCCACAAAGAACAGTGTAAGGATACAGAAAGCCCCATAGATAGCGAAGGTAAGTGCGTTGCCCGCGACTTTGATGAGAGACAGAAAAGTGAGCGAGACAAGGAAATTGGATGCACCGGAGCCGAGCGTTGCTGCAGCAACGCCGCGGCCACGGATTCGCAACGGGAATACTTCGGCCACCAGAATCCATGCGATCGGCCCCATGCTGAACGCGAAGCAGGCAATATAGACCATCAGGCATACCATTGCGACAATACCTAGCGATGATCCGAATGCAGTTTGATTATGGAATGCAAAGGAGAGCAGGAAGAGAGAGACAGTCATCCCACCAATCCCTGAATACAGGAGTGGTTTGCGTCCTACCCGGTCGACGAATATAAGCGCAATGATTGTCGCAAGCATATTCGTGACAGCGACGATAAGAGTCGCGAAGATTGCATTCTTGTTTGAAGTGATGCCTGCAAGAGAGAATATTTTGGGCCCGTAATAGATGATTGTGTTGATTCCAGTAACCTGCTGTAAAACCGTGAATCCAACTGCGATAAAAAGCGATTTGCGCGCCAACGGACTCCAGAGTGCGCTCCAGCTTCTCTCCATCTTCGTCTGCAGGGCGGTGCGAATGTCCTCCAGTAGAAGTTGGCCGCCGGCTTCGTTTGTATATGTCTTCAACACCGATTGGGCCTCGGCAAACCGGTTCTGCGCAAACAACCAGCGAGGGCTCTCCGGAAGAGTGAGAATCAGGACAAGAAATAAGGCCGCCGGTATAGCTCCAAGGCCAAGCATCAATCTCCAGCCGTGCTGGCCAGCCAGCCAGTAGCCCACCAAGTCCGCCAATGCGATACCAAGTGTGAGCGCGAATTGGTACAAGCCGATGAGAGTTCCACGCGACTGTGGCGGAGCAAGTTCGGAGATATATACGGGCGCGGTCACGGAGGTGAAACCGATTGCAACTCCTAACATCGCGCGAGCTACGATAAGGGTCGCTACATCCGGCGATAACAGAGCAAGGAGCGAACCCACAATGAAAATGCTGCCACCCCAGACCAGCGTGGCACGCCTGCCAATGAGGTCAGCAATGCTGCCTCCTACAATCGCGCCGAGCATTGCGCCAACTAGCACAATGCTGACCACCACTTCTTCCATCCGCGTTGAAAGTCTGAATGAATCACGCACGAAGATCAACGCTGCGGCGATGATTCCCATGTCGTATCCATAAAGAACGCCGCCAAGTCCGGCGATGAAGGACACTCTCCATAAAAAGCCGCGGTTCACTTGTATTGGTGCCATTGTGATCGAATCGGACAAGATTCCCTCTCGGTTAGCGAAGATACTGATGCTACTGTTCCATGACTCCGTACTGAAACCGCGGCGGCAGCCGGCATCCTGTCTTTTCCACCATGCCCAGCGTAAGCGCCTGCGGCACCAAGAGTGAGGTGATGCCCTCCCATGGTTCCGGCACCGCGTCGATTCTAACCGGAAACAGTATGTCTGTGGCCTTGTGATCCTCCGCGGAGACGAGCACAACTCTTCCGCCGCGCCTATTGCACTCCTGCGCAAGCTTGATCCCGAGTTCAGCGACTCGCCCCAGCGCAAAAATAATTGCCACGTGCGATGCATCTACATCCAGGTTTGGACCGTGCCGAAAACCTGCGCCTGTATGTGAAGCAGCTCGATGGCCGCTCATTTCGCGAATGCAGAGCGCACTCATCATTGCTCCGCCATATGCAGCGCCGCGGCCGATGATCTCCGTGTTTGCAGCTCCATGGCAGAAGGTTGCCAGCTCCTCCCGACGCGCGAAGATGGGGTCGAGATTGGACGCGAATATTTCCGTCACTTGCTCTGCTTCCTCTTGCCAGGGACGGCCAAGGATCTCGGACGCAAGGATAATGGAAGCCGCAGTGGCGTTGGTGTACGTCTTCGTTGCATTGCCATACTCTGGCCCCGCTAAAATTGGGAGCTTATTTTTAGCTAGTTTCCAGCAGATGCTTAGTGGGTTGTTGCAGATCAGACCGAGTGGACTGTCATCACCCTTCTTGAAGAGTTCTACCAGTTCCGCACTTTCTCCCGATGTGGTCAGTAACATCGAGAGTGCCGTGTCGTCCCATACTGGAGACGCATAGTGAAGCCATTCGCCCGCATCAATCGAAAACGACGGCCTTCCGTGTGATTGCAAGAGGACTGATCCGCTGATTGAAGAACAGAATGAAGCGCCCATGCCGATGAACAGGACAGGGCCTTTCTGCATCGCAAGTTCACGTAACTTTTTCAAGTCTGCCCGAATGGCTGAGTCTTCGCTGTAGGCACGAACCAGGTCTCGCAGCCGTTCAGGCTGTTCGCGACACTCGATCTCCAATATCTGGGTGCCGTTCGCCGTGAGCAGCTCCTTGGGCGGCTCGATACCGGAAATCCAACGCGGCGCTTGTTTGTTCAATTCTTCCATTTTCTCTCTCTTGATCATCAAAAGCCTACACGAACACTTAGATTCCTGAAGCCAATGCGCGAATCGTTATGCTTAGCCCTCTGCGTTTCGGCAAAACTTTCTAATGATTGTTTAATATTATCCCTGAATAGGTTTAAAGCAAGGATTCCCTTTTTAAGACCAGTAAGCTCTCCGGCTTCCCGAGTAACACCGTAATATTAGTCAGCCTTCGATAACTATGTTGCTGATGGTAGCAGCCAATGATATAGATGAGTGGGCGTCGGATGTGAGCCTACGAAGACGGCTGAACACCTCTGCTCCATGTCCTTGAGCTTAAAAGTGAAGAAAAAAACTATTTCAATTGGCAGGCCCCCTGTCCTACGTCACACAAACGCTCTCAGCATCTTAGCGCTGCTGCGCGAATGTGGTGCATGCTCCAAGGCCGATCTTGTTCGGGCCTCAGGCCTAAGTGCTCCTACCGTCACAAACGTTGTCAATGATTTGCTTGGCGAAAACTTAATCGAATCGCTCGGAGAAGGAGAGTCGAGTGGTGGACGCCCTCCAGATATCATCCGCTTCAAGGCCGATCGCGGATGCATCCTGGCAGTGGAGATTTCTTCAGAAAGTGTCTCTCTTCTTCTCGCGGATTTGAACGGGAACGAACTCGATACCCTGAAGATCCCGCTGGCAAAAAAGAAAACAACGCCTGATGCTATCTGTGGTTACATCGGCAAAGGGCTAAAGAGTTTGCTGCGCAGGCAGGAGAAGACGCTGGATCAACTACTGCTACTAGTGGTTGGAGTACCCGCTATCGCGAATGTTGAAGAAGGTAGCGTCCTGTCGATCAGCACACTGGAAGCATGGCGCTCTGTTCCGCTGCGCGCTTTGCTCAACAAAATTGTCGACTGCCTGATCATTATTGAAAACGATACGAACCTGGCGGCCCAGGGTGAGCGCTATTGTGGCGCCGCGCAGACGGAACAGGATTTTGTCTTCATTAGCATAGGCTCGAATGTGGGGGCTGGAATCGTTCTGGACGGCAAGATTCATCATGGCTCGCAATGGTCAGCCGGAGAAGTAGCTTACCTTCGTCTGCCTCATATCTCGCGCAGGCACCCTACTATTTATGAATTCGGTGAGCTTGAAACAGTGTTGACCTCCTCCGGGATATTAAAGAGCTGGCATGAGGAAAGGAAAAAATCGAGCCGAAATTGGCAAAGCGCCCAAGGTGAGATTGATGCCGTAGGAGTATTGAATCTTGCACAAGCGGGAGATGCTCGCGCCGCAAAAATCGTCGAGCAGAGAGCGGATATTGTGTCGGACATTATTGTCAATCTGTCGCTCATCCTGAATCCCGGATTGATTCTCTTGGGGGGAGAAATAGGAAGTCATCCGGTACTTATTGCCTCCGTGTTGAAGCAACTTGAGGGAAGCGAGTTCGCAGTGACAAAGATAAGCGTCGGTGCGCTTGGCCAACGTGCTGTGTTGTGGGGGGCAATCGCCCTTGCTCTTGATGCATTGTCCTCTGTCCTGCTTCCATTACCCTGGGCCTAGATCCCGCTGGACCCATCAACCGCCATTGTCTATTTATTGCTTCGGCGTAACTGCGCCACCCTCCCCACTACAGGAGAATCTTGACAATCATCATTGTGGTGTGATTCATTGGTATGCGTAAACTTAGTTACAAAACATTAGAAACTGAGTTTCGAAATGAAAATGCCTGTCAAAATGTCATGACTTCTGGCGTGGCATTGGAAATAATTGGCATCGAGTCTGAGTGATATTTACCGCATGGCTTACTAGCTATAACTTCAGGATCATTCTCTGACCTCTATGAAAAACATCCGCTATGGCCTTTTACTGCTTTCCGTTGCATTCTGTAGCGCCTGTTCGGCTCAGTCAGTGAAGAATCAGAAGAAGCATCTCCTGGTAATAGGCGAGGAGAAGGGTTACCGGCATGAGTCTGTCTCCCATGCCATGTCCACCATTGAACGGCTTGGGAAACAGACAGGCTTGTGGGACACAACTATCCGCACGGATACCGAGGCACTCACAAAGAAGAGGCTTGAATACAACGCCAAGAATTTAACGGATTTTGATGCAGTGTTCTTTTTCACCGGCGGCGATCTGGAAATGGACACGCAGCAGAAGGCTGACCTTCTGTCCTTTGTTCACGACGATGGCAAAGGATTTATCGGGGTTCATAGCGCGGCGATTACTTTTACCAAATGGCCGGAGTTTGTGGACATGGTGGGAGGGACTTATGATGAGCATCCATGGGGAACCTTCGACGCGCCAATTATTGTGGAAGACCCAAAGTTTCCGGGCATGCAGCAGTGGCCACGAGCCTTTACGTTCCGTGATGAAATCTACCAGATGAAAGATTTCTCGCGTGATAAAGTTCACGTTCTCATGCGTCTTGACGCCAGCAAGATAGGTCTAGCCAATCCTAATGTGCATCGTGCGGACCATGATTTTGCGGTTACCTGGGTAAAGATGTATGGAAAAGGCCGCGTGTACTACTCGACCCTCGGGCATCCCGAAGAGAATTGGGATGATTCCAGATTGCAGCAGATGTATGTAGAAGCTATTAAGTGGGCCATGAGAATGGTGGGCACAGACGTTACTCCATCGCAGGCGCCACCTTCGACTGACGCGTCTCAATAAGAACAGTCCATAGAAAAACAGGAGTTCCACCCATATGACGTCGCGACGAACCTTCGTTAGGCTTGCTGCCGGCTGCAGTTTAGCCAGTGCCGGTGGGCCACTCCTAGCCTACAATTTACTCAATATCGGGGTTGGGACGTATAGCTACCATAGTCTTTCTATTGATGACATGATTGCTCAATTGACCGCCCTTCGTATCCGCAAGATAGAGATGTCCAGGGACGAATTCATGGTCATGAGTCATCCGAACAATGAGTTATTTCGTACCACCAAGGACAAATTAGATCGCGCGGGCATTCGCTGCGTATCGTACTATTCCGCCACACTCAAGAACGATGAAGACATTGATAGCGCAGTGCGTTTTGCGAAGTTGCTTGGCAGCAGCAATATAACCGGCGATGCTACCGGAAATGCTCTGAATCGGATTGATCAACGTCTAACACAAGAAGGATTGACATTTGGGATTCACAATCACTTCTTCCCGTACAAATTTGCATATGAAAGTCCGGAAGATGTCCTGAATGCATTGTCTGGCCTGTCAAAGACGATGGGAGCCACGGCGGATACCGGGCATTTCGCATCTTGCGGCTATGATCCCGTCGATGCAATTCGCAAATTAGGGCCGCACTTGCGGTTGGTGCATCTAAAGGACATTAAAGCCA
This sequence comes from Acidobacteria subdivision 2 bacterium RH1 MAG20, assembly GCA_002197545.1. Next base: position 87,553 of record NFUO01000467.1, read on the forward strand.
AAGGCGGTGAAGTAAATGTATTGCTGGGTTCAGGTATCGCAAAGATCTCGGAAGTGATGCATGAGTTACACCGGCAGAAGTTTCGCGGTCTGGTTGCCGTCGAATACGAAAAAGAGGGTCCTGTTAACCAGGACATGGTGCAGGAAGTAACCTTTGCGAGAAGGCTCGCGTAATCGCCCGGTAAATGAAGGATTGGGTATGGAGGAAACAAATGTCGAAGATATTCATGTGCATCGTAATGTCATTGATGTCACTATCTGCCTGGGGTCAACAATCCCATCCGATTCTTCCTCTGGGCTCCCACGCTCCCGACTTCGCTCTTCCCGGTGTGGATGGAAAAATTCATAAGCTCAGTGACTACGCAAGCAGCCCCGTTCTTGTTGTAGTTTTCACCTGCAACCATTGCCCGATTGCTCAAATGTATGAACAACGCATCGAGCAACTCTACGAGGACTATGGAAAGCGTGGCGTCGCAGTCGTTGCAATCCAGGGTAATGATCCGAAAGCGACCAGTATCGATGAGTTAGATTCCTCCGATATCGGCGATACTCTTGACGATATGAAGATCCGTATTCAGTACAAGCATCTTCATTATCCCTACCTCTACGATGGCGACACTCAGGCAGTGACACGAGCCTATGGACCGCAGGCAACACCACACGTTTTCATCTTTGATAAGGGCCGGCGTCTTCGCTATGAAGGCCGCATAGACAACAGCTACCGCATCGAGATGGTCAAGACCCACGATGCGCGTAATGCGATCGATGCTCTATTGGCAAATAAGGAAGTTGCAGTGAAACATACGGGCGTATTTGGCTGCTCCACAAAATGGCAGGAGAAATCTGCTCTTCGCGAGGCAGCGGACCGTAAGATCGAGACCCAGCCTGTCCATTTAGAGCGAGTGGGGGCTGCAGGACTGAAGAAGCTGCGAGCCAATGCTAGCGGCCATGTTACGCTAATCAGCTTTTGGGCTACCTGGTGCGGATCCTGCGTGGCTGAATTCTCCGATTTGCAGGACACCTATCGCATGTATAGTGATCGGGATTTTGACTTGGTGACGGTATCCGTTAATATGCCGGATGAAGAACCAGGGGTATTGCGCCTTTTGCAGAAAAAGCATGCCACCAGCCGTAATCTTCTGTTTGCATCCGACGATACTGCCGCTTTACAAGCGGCATTCGATCCCACCTGGCAGTCGGCGGTGCCCTATACAGTGGTACTCGGACCGGATGGCAAGGTTTTGTATAAAACAATGGGTTCTGTCGATTTACTGGATATGCGACGGAAGATTCTAGCGGCGATGCCTTCCGATTATGTTGGCTTCAATAAGTACTGGGCATCCAATAAATAACTTCAGATGAGGTCATATAAAAAGGTCGATTCTGAACATGGGTCGACCTGTCACTGGACAGCATGCCAGCATTGTCATTGGTTGGCCCTTAATGTGCACGAATTAATTCCACACTGCCTCCACCAATCGACTCTGTATCTATATAGGCATACTGGCCCGAATTCTTCTTGTCTATATCGCCCTAGGCCACCAGACTGCGACAGTGCCAAGCCTCAGAATTTGTGAAATTGGGCTGAAGAACGTATGTCATCATTCCCTTCCATATGGAATCTACTCAGATCAGAAAAATGTCTGCACGACATCAATTACTTGATACTCTGCATTTAATATTGGCAGGCAGCGCCATTTATCGAAGGTCAAACAAGGATGCGAAATATCGAAACCTATCATGTCGCCTACCTGAATGTCATCTCCCTCGGTAATGTAAAGATAGGCATGCTGGTCCATCATTTTCGTGATCTGCCAGCTCGATGGAACCGTTACCGGCGCGGTTGTTCCAGGGCGATAGTGTAGAGCAGGCGTTGGGAAGCCGGCATCGAAGGCAGCATCGCGCTTTCCAAGCGCAATGATGGCTCTCTCCTTTTCCGGAACAGATTGAACATAGGCCCACAATTGCAGCGCCGGCTGCAAGCTTGTGTGCATCCGCTGTGCGATTGGATTGCGGCTTAAAATCTTCTGCTGTGCCTCACGATAGACGCCGACATCATGCGTCAAATAGCAGCCGGGACGCAATATCACATCGACGAAATCTTCCAAGCCAGCCTTTGAGAAGACGTCAGCGACGATATCGTACCAGGCAGAACCAGCGCCCGAAAGCAACACACGATCACGATCAAACCGCCCTTCTTGCGCTAATTTGCGCGTGGTGCTTACGGCCTGTTCCAGAAAACTACGAATCGCGGCTTCTTCTTCCAGCACACCTTCATATATCTCTATTCCGCGAAGAACTACGTTTTCGCGCCAAAGAGCCAACGCAGTCAAACCTAATTGCAGTTGATCTGCGTCACGGACACCTGTGCGCCCGTCTTCCACACCCAATTCAAGCAGCACTTGCAATCGTTGATTTTTCGCGCGATAAAATTTGCCTAGCTGCTCTATCTGTTGCGCAGAATCCACAAGGCAGAAAAATTCAAACTCTTTATCTTCAAGCAGCTTTGAAACTATAGCCATATTCTGCTTGCCAATGAGTTGATTCGCCATCAAGACGCGCCGCACGCCGTGTTGATAAGCAACCAACGTTTGATGCGCGGTGGCCAGTGTAATTCCCCATGCGCCCGCCTTCAATTGCAGATCAAACAACTTCGGCGCCATCGTGGTTTTGCCGTGCGGCGCCAGCTTGACTCCATATGCCGTGATGAATTGCTGCATCCAGTTCAAGTTGTGCAGCAGTTTTTTCTGGTATAGGACGGCTGTTGGCAGGCTCAGGTCCTCGCGCAACAAGTTCCATTCGAGCTTGGCAATGTTCTCAGGTTCAATGGGCTGCTCAAAGGAACCCAAGCCCTTCTGAAGCGGCATAACACGTGAATCCGGTCTATTAATCTCAAGCACTACTTTTTCCTCAGTCATAGAATGAATCTCAAAGCACTCGCAAAATGGAGATGTCTACTATCATGGTATTCTGACGCATCGTTGAAAGTTTCCTTTAGAAAGATAGTATGCCGCTCTGCGATACTCTTATCCGTAATGCACATATCATAGATGGCAGCGGCGGCGAGCCCCAGGCTGCGGACGTCGCTATCGACAACGGACATATTTGCGCGATTGGGCAACTTCCAGAGTACACCGCGCGCCAGTTTATAGACGGCAAGGGGCACGTACTGGCTCCCGGCTTTATCGACGTCCATACACACGATGATACAAATGTGATCCGGACTCCTGACATGCTGCCGAAGCTGTCGCAAGGGGTCACTACGGTTATCGTCGGCAATTGCGGCATCAGCGCCTCACCCGTACGACTCGCGGGAGATCCTCCTGATCCGATGAACTTGCTGGGGGATGCGGACGTCTTCCGCTACCCCACCTTTGAATCTTACGTTGCGGCAATTCAGGCAGCCAGACCGGCGGTGAATGTAGCGGCCCTGATAGGCCACACGGCATTGCGCAATAACCATATGGACCGACTTGACCGCTCTGCAACTGATGCTGAGATCGGGTTGATGCGCGCTCAATTAAAAGAAGCTCTGGATGGAGGAGCATTAGGGTTGAGTTCGGGGCTGGCTTATCTGTCGGCCAATGCAGCATCCACCGAAGAAGTCTTGGCATTGGCTGAACTGCTTGCAGCAGCCGGTGCGATTTATACCACTCATATGCGCACGGAGACAGAAGCGATTCTGGAGGCAATGAGTGAGACTTTCGAGATCGGTCGTCAATGCAGTGTGCCGGTTGTGATATCTCATCTGAAGTGCGCGGGGATTGCTAACTGGGGCCGGAGCGGAGAGGTGTTGCAGGCGCTGGACACAGCCCGTGCTTCTCAACCAGTGAACTGCGACTGCTATCCCTATGCAGCAGGCTCCAGTACGCTCGATCTCCGTCAGGTGGACGAGCGCGTCGAGATCATGATCACGTGGTGCAAGCCGCATCCTGAGATGGCGGGCAAAACGCTTGCTCAGATCGCTGAAAGCTGGGTCGTGGAACAGATAGAGGCAGCGCGACGTTTGCAGCCCGCGGGCGCTATCTATCATAGCATCTCTGAAGATGATATGCGCCGTATCCTTGCACATCCGGCTACCATGATCGGTTCTGACGGCCTGCCGAACGACCCCTTGCCGCATCCGCGTCTCTGGGGCACATTTCCCCGCGTGCTGGGCCGTTACAGCCGCGAGTTAAAGCTGTTCCCGATGACGATGGCGGTCCATAAAATGACAGGACTGCCAGCCATGCGATTTGGATTAACTGATCGCGGACTGATAAAAAAAAGTTATTGCGCTGACCTGGTGCTCTTTAATGCAGAAACAGTGAAGGACACTGCCACATTTACCAGTCCGATATCTCCGGCAGAAGGTATCGACGCTGTATGGGTCAACGGTGTGCTGTCCTATAGTAATCGCACTCCGACTGGGCAACGAGGCGGCAGGTTTCTACCACGTCAGCCATTACAACTCTGAGTATTCATTTCATTCTGAACAAAACGAAGGAGCGCACAAATGAGCATCAAACGGTATGGCGTAGAAGGAGGTAAAGGCACCGGAGGTCAGCATCTTCCGTTTGCCCGCGCTGTCGAAGCGAATGGGTGGCTGTATGTGTCGGGTCAGGTTTCAATGGTCAAGGGCGAAGTCGTAGGAGAAAGCATCATCGCCCAGTCTCATCAGGCTATTCGCAATGTTTTATCGATATTGCAGGAAGCTGGCTATGGTCCAGAGCATGTAGTGCGCTGCGGTGTATGGCTCGACGATCCTCGTGATTTTCATTCGTTTAATGGGGTCTTCAAGGAATATTTTGGTGAAAATCCGCCAGCGCGTGCCTGCGTCGTTTCGAGTATGGTCGTCGATTGCAAAGTTGAGATCGATTGTGTTGCTTACAAGGCATCCACATCTTGATACTGAATACCTTAGCTCACAGCTGTTCGAGAAATTCATTTTGACGGAAAGATATTCGATGGTTCTACGCCTATGATTGACCATCATGCGATAGTTTTGCTTATGTCGGCATCTATTGCTGTCATCACACTCATCCTGCTGATTGCTGTCTGCAAGCTGAATCCCTTCATCGTTCTGTTCTTAACTTCCTTGGCACTGGCGATGGCCACCGGCATGCCCATGCATGCGATTGTTCAGTCTTTTGAAGCTGGCCTCAGCGGCACGATGGGGCACATCGCAATCGTGGTAGCTCTGGGTACCATGCTCGGCAAGATGATGGCAGAGTCAGGCGGCGCCGACCGCATCGCATATACGTTGATCCGCTTTTTCGGCGAAAAACGCATCCACTGGGCGATGATGGTGATTGGCTTTGTGGTTGGGCTTCCGGTCTTCTTTGAAGTTGGCTTCGTACTTCTAATACCGATTGCGTTTACGGTGGCCCGCCGCACTCGCACTTCCCTGATTCTGGTAGGCCTGCCTATGGTGGCCGGGCTCTCCGTGGTGCATGGGCTGGTGCCACCACATCCGGCGGCGCTAGTCGCGGTGGCAATTTACAACGCCGATATGGGCCGCACTGTCTTCTATGCTCTGCTGGTTGGCATTCCTACCGTGGTGGTCGCCGGGCCTCTCTATACGAAGTTCATCGCACCGAAGATTCACCTTGATACGGACAATCCTATGGCTGCAGAGTTCATCGATCATGGCGAAGAACGCAGCTTGCCCAGTTTCGGCCTGACGCTGGCGACCGTGCTGTTTCCTGTTGCTTTAATGTTGCTTGGCAGTTGGGCCAATACTTTATCGCGCCCCAAAAGTACATTGAATAGTGGATTGCATCTTTTGGGAAATGCCGATATTTCACTCATGGTTGGCGTGCTTGTAAGTTTTATCACTCTCGGCAAGATGCGGGGTTTCACGCGAGACACAATTCTTAAATTTTCAAACGAATGCCTGGCTCCCACTGCCACTATTACATTGCTGGTCGGTGCTGGTGGCGGGTTCGGCCGCATTTTGCAGGACAGTGGCGTCTCACAGGCAATCGTCGAGGTTGCGCTCCACGCCCACGTACCGATTCTCATTCTGGCATGGACAGTCGCGGCGCTGATACGCGTGTCTACTGGATCCGCCACTGTGGCAATGACAACGGCGGCCAGCATCGTGGCTCCGATCGCGATGCATACAGCCGGCGCTCGACCTGAATTATTGGCGATTGCTACCGGTGCGGGATCGCTATTTTTTTCGCATGTCAATGATGGGGGTTTCTGGCTCGTCAAAGAATATTTTAATATGACAGTCGCGGAAACAATGAAGACCTGGTCCGTCTGCGAGACCATTATCTCCATCACTGCACTGATTTTGACTATGCTGTTATCTGTGGCAACCTGATTTGTGAATCGTCATCAGCAGCCTGCTCTTCCCCGTAGAACGCAGGTTGTCCTTGTGCCGATCTTTGTTTCCGCACCTTTTGACCGTGTTGGACCGCCGGCAAAACTTTACTCCAGGGAACCGGCGAGGCAAGAATCATCGAGTATTGATTGCTGCATAAGGCATCATTGAATCGATGACCTCCTCCATGTGGCTGACATCACGAACTGCTACCTGCACCATGAATGATTCGACACCGGTAACCCGATGACACTCCAGCACCTCGGGTAGATTGCGTACCAGAAGGTTCACGCCCTTATGCTTCGCCATTTCCGCCATGTCCTTCAATGGATGGCATCGCATAGAACTGGTTTCTTCCTACAACCACGGCAACCATTTCAAAGAATACGGATTACATACGAATTGACAGCCAGGATGTAATAAGAGATCTCCTAACCTGGAGGCAAACCGCCGAGGTAGTAGACGCTTAGACTGGGGGCAGCTTGTACCAAGCGCTTAAGTGCAGGGTTTGGAAAGCGCCGCAGATACGGAGGAGCCCAGCCAATTTGATCTCCGCTGACTCTCTTTGGCACCTCCTGCTGCACGCCTGCCGCCCTGGCGAAGAACTCAGGGTTCTGAAGGCCCGCCACAGATACGTCGACCAGGCGGTGAAGCGAACCATTCGCGTGAGCATATAGGTCCATGTGGTTTGCCTCTCCAAATTCGGCGATCATAACGAGTGGCGCAATCGCATATAGATGGTAATGGAGTGCCCGGCGGCCCCTGGCCATCTCAAGTGGGAGCGTTCCATCCGGCCTGATTTGGTCAACACCATTGTCATAAGCTGCTACCGCCCAGTCGAAGTCGTTGCGATTATCTGCCGCTACACCGATCGCAGCGAGTTCAACCCCAGCCCAGTACAGATGATTGTTCTGAGCATCACCATGACCAGACTTTTTGTGCGCGGCGTAATACCCTTTTGTCTGCTCTCCAACGCTTTGCATCCAACTTGTGATTATCTTTGTTTGTTGTGGAGTCACAATTTCTGTTTCACGGGTCTTCAGATAAGCGATTGCAATCGCGCCCACAACCCAACCCTGCACATAGTACGCCTGACTGGACGACATTCTGCCTGCGAGTGCGCGCTCCTGTGCCAAGGACATAATCTGGGTGATTGCACATTGAGCTGCGCTATGCGATCCGGTAGAGCGATAGTTGTCAGCCGCTTTTACAATTGCGATACCGACACTTTTGACTCCATCGCTTGATTTGCGATAGGCCTCCTGTCGCACTGGATCAATAATGGAGTGAGTCGGGTCGTCCAATCTGTAGAAGCCATCGGTCACTAAGTCGGGAGCGATATGCGCGGGGACTGGACATGCGTATGGCACATCTGTCATCTTGACGGGCTTTCCATCCCAGGGAGAGTGGAGTGCTTTCACCGAAACAGCGGCAAAAACAGGGCCTGTAGCAACAAGAAGAATTGATAAAAAAGTGTATTTGAAACACTTCACGTGACTGCCACAAGTTTCGCTGTAGAATCGCACGGAATTATCCATTGTTATTGTCCTTTACGGGAATCAAACTGTCCAAATAGATGTATCGAGAAGAAAAGCTTAGAAAGCGAAGCGCGCTGAGACTTGCATCGTGCGATAAAGTTGAGTGTCCGTGATCTTGCCGAAGCCGACGAGTAGCGAAGGTTGCTGCGGTTCCAACCTCAGTCACCGAAAGGGAGCCGCTCGGAGCGGTGAAGTTGGTGTGGGTGATAACGTTGAAGGCATCGACACGGAACTGGAACTGCAATCAGAACCTCCACTAATAAAGCTGAACCGGGTCGGAGTCAAACGAAACTAATCTCATCATCACATTGGTAGATTATTCAACCATTAACCATACCCTGAGAAATGCACTCTTATTCGAGAACTGGCTAAGAAACGCCGACGGTTAGTGGCAAGTAGAAAGAAAATACTGATCCTTGCGAGGGTTGGCTAGTGACCTCGATCGATCCTCCATGTGCTTCCACAATAGCTTTTGCAATTGCCAGCCCCATTCCACTTCCCTGCACTCGGTAGCGCTGGCCTTGGCCACGGTAGAATTTGTCGAAGATCATCATGCGTTCAAAGTCGTCGATCCCTGCTCCACGGTCGGCGATACTGGTTACCAACTGCTGTCTCGATACCTCTGCACTGATAAAAATGGGACTGCCCTCTGACGAATATTTTGCAGCGTTTTCAAGTAGATGTTGAATGACTTTGCCTATCCGCTCAAGATCTATCTCCACTGGAGGAAGAGAATTCGGCAACCGAATATCGACAGGATGTGCTCGAACCTGGGACTGTACTGCCTCCAATGCGAGATCCACAGCTTCCCTTATCGAATGCATCTTCACATCTAGCTTGATATCGTGCGCATCCAACGCAGCCATTTCCATGGCCTGGCCGACAAGCCTGTTCAGCCGCGCCGTCTCCTCTTCAATCACTTGCATCATCTCTGCATGTTGGCTCGGATCAAGCAAAGTGTTTGTCCTCAAAGTAGTAATCGCAGCGGTAATCGAGGTCAGCGGAGTTCGCAGTTCATGTGCGACAGAATCCAGAAGAGCATTTCTCAGCCGCTCACTTTCCCGAGAGGCTTCCATCCGCGTGAGCGTCTCCACAGCACCCGCACGTTCAATAGCAATTGCAGCCAGCCCACAAACTGCATCGAGAGCCTCCGACGACGTACCGGTACCGGTGATACCAACTGCACCAATAGGCCGGGTGCCCAACAGAATAGGCACTAAGGTCACCGAGCGTGTTTCATCCAACCGATGATCTCGCGTGAAAGCCGCATCGCGAAGCTCTGCCACTGTCACATCCATATAGTTAGGGCTCGATCGGTACACACGATCTTTCTCGCGCAGGTAGATGGCAGCGCCCGGTAGGTTGAACGTTGCTGCAATCATTTGGGGTAACATGTTGAGTAGATCGATCACATTACCCATCAACAACATCTGTTGGCTGAATTCGTAGAGCAGTTCTGCCTCTCGTTGACGCCAACGCGATGTCTTCGCCTCTCGACGCGCGCGCTCCGCCAGTTGGCTTGCGACGATTCCTGTCGATAAAAACGCGAAAAGCGCCACCCAATTACGCGAGTCGCCAATAGTAAATGCGAAAATTGGTGGTAAAAAAAAGAAATTCAGCGCAGCAGACGACAATATCGAAAGATAAACCGCGTGACGAAGCCCCCAATTTGCGGCCACTAGCAAGATGACAATCAGGAAAGTCAATGCCACTGTCATCTCATTCGGGTGTGCCCAACGAGAATACACAGCTACAATGACAGCAATAACCGTAGTCGAAATGCTATAGCGAAGCACGCTACTAATAATCGATCGTCGCACTCTCATATGGTAACCCTATGACAACCCGTGAGCCAC
>NFUO01000468.1 GCA_002197545.1 Acidobacteria subdivision 2 bacterium RH1 MAG20
CGACCGTCCAGAGATCGCCTTCCGAAGTGAAGATCAGAGTGTCGCCGTGCAGAGCGGGGTCACGATAATATCCCGCGCGCCCTGCCGCGCCGTCACTGGCGTGAAGAGCCAGAGCAGTCGTGAACGCAAGCAAAAGAACCAGCGCACTGCGACGTATTCCACGCACCGAAAACATAGTGACGAGCACCTTTCGAATCGTGAGGCCGGGCCACACGAAGAGTGAAATTGTCGGGGGATCCGATACAGAAAGTTCACTTTATCACCGCTCGGCTGCGCACCTGGGCAAATGGGACCCGACGTGACGGCCATGGGGCGGATCAGGCGGGGCGCAAATCCAGCGCCACGACTTCATGCAACGCGATACTGGGCACCTCAAGCACGGCCCGATCTTCGACCACGCGATGCGGAACTTCGCCGCCCGCCACCAGCAGATGCACTCTCTCTATCTGCCGTCCCTTCGGAATCCTCACCGACACCTGCTGGCGCGAGATGGGAAGAATCTCGCGCACCGGCCCCTTCATCATCATGGGATTGGTGAGGTTGACCAGGTGCACCGTGATCGAGTTGGCCTGCTCCCAGACGGCGACGTCGACCACGCCCTTGCCCTCGACTGTAACTGGCTGTTCTTCATTGGTCACCCAGGTCACCGCATTGCGCAGCAGCTTGCCATGATCCACATCGAGCACCTGCCAGAAGGTGCGATCGATGTCGCCGGGGAAATAGATCACGCGGCCCTTCCCTTCTATTCGCTGATAGACGCCTGGTTTGTATTTCGCGCCCGGTCGCGTGAACACGGACTCCATCGGCAGATCCGGATAGCTCGGCACAATGCGCAGCGCCGCGGGTCCGCCGTCTTCCACCGGCGTTACGTCGACCTGATTGACCGCGTTCACGATCCTCCCTGCGTCATCGAAACCTCGCACCAAAGGAGGAATGATGCTGCGGCCCGCGTCGTCTTCGAGCGACAGATACGAATTGCGGAGGTTCTCCTCGACTCGTCCCGCGTAGCGCGCGCCAAACAAATCTGCCAGCCCAAAGTCGTTC
>NFUO01000469.1 GCA_002197545.1 Acidobacteria subdivision 2 bacterium RH1 MAG20
CTGCCGGTCGAGGACAATCCGGCCGGCGCCCGGCTCGCGCCGAGCAGCGCTGTATTGCCGCGGAGGGAAATCGGATGAACGCGCAAGGAGTCAAGACACTCCTCCTGGTTGAAGACAACCCAGGTGATGCCCGGCTGACACGGGAAGCCTTTCGCGCAGCCCACGGCTCCATTCAATTGCACGTGGTCTGCGACGGCGTGGAAGCGCTCGAGTTTCTGAGGCAGGAGGGCCAGTACGCGCAAGCTCCTCGCCCCGATCTGATCTTGCTGGACCTGAATCTCCCCCGCATGGATGGTCACGAAGTCTTGGCATACATCAAAAACGATGACAGCCTGAAGATGATCCCCACGATTGTCCTTACCAGCTCCGATGCGGAGCCGGACATCCAGAAAAGCTATCAACTGCAGGCGAACTGTTACCTGACGAAGCCGGGACTACTGGAGGGGTTTGAGACTCTGGTGAAGAGCATCGGCGATTTCTGGCTGACGAAGACTGTGTTGCCGGCGAGGATAGAGTTCAACCGGAGAACCTCGATCATTGATGTTCTCGTGGTCGAGGACAACGCGGGAGACGCTCGTTTGCTTCGCGAGATGTTCGATGAGCAGGGTCAGCACAAGACCAAATTCACTCATGTAGAGTGCATGAGCGACGCGGAGCAATATTTGGCAGTGCAAGAGGTTGACATCATTCTGCTCGACCTGGGATTGCCCGACTCACAAGGGCTGGAAGCCGTGCGGCGTGCCCACCGCGCCGCACCGCGTGTGGCCCTGGTCGTACTAACGGGCATGGATGACGAGGCTATGGCCACAAAGGCTCTGCAAGAGGGCGCGCAAGATTACCTTATCAAGGGGCAAATCGAGACCCGCAGCCTGTTGCGAGCCCTGCGCTACGCCATCGAGCGCAAATCCCTGGAAGAGGCGCTCTACGTGGAGAAGGAACGCGCGCAGGTCACGCTGAACTGTATCGGCGACGCCGTGGCCTGCACCGACCCTCAGGGCAACATCACCTTCTTAAACTTAGCCGCGGAAAAAATGACCGGCTGGCCGCTCAAGGAGGCGGCAGGGCGGCCCATGGCAGAAGTCCTCCAAATCCTGGATGCCGGAAGCCGCGAAACCATCCCCAATCCGATGAAAATGGAAG
>NFUO01000047.1 GCA_002197545.1 Acidobacteria subdivision 2 bacterium RH1 MAG20
AAACCAGCGCCACGTCCGCTTTGAGCTTGGCCGCGTTGGCGGCTACATAGGCCGCTACAGACTCGCCGCCGACTTCCTCCTCGCCTTCAATCAAAAACGTGAGATTCACAGGTAAAGTTCCGTTGACGGCAAGCAGCGCTTCCACCGCCTTGACGTGCATGTACATCTGGCCCTTGTCGTCGGCGGAGCCGCGCGCATACAGGTTTCCGTCCCGCAGCGCGGGTTCGAAAGGAGGACTGGTCCAAAGCTCCAGCGGATCGGGAGGCTGAACGTCGTAGTGTCCGTAGCACAGCACCGTCGGCTTTCCCGGCGCATGCATCCAGTCCGCATACACCAGCGGGTGCTTCGCCGTGGCGACGATCTCGACATGATCGAGTCCGGCGGCGCGCAGACTATCGGCCACAAAGCGCGCGGCCCGCTGCACGTCGGCGGAATGCTCGGGCAGAGTGCTGATGCTGGGAATGCGGAGGAAATCTTTCAGCTCCTCAAGGAGCCGGTCTTTGTTCTGTTCAACGAACGCGATGGTGGCCTGGGACACTCACCATTATAAGTTACGGGCTGGTGGAACTTTTCTTTCCCGGTAACGCCAGCGCGGCGCCCACTCCCGCGCCCGCCGCGATTCCTCCAATGATAAGCACCTTGGCGGTTGTGGACAAGCCGCCGCCACCCGGCTTCGGCAGCGGCGCCGGGATCGGTTGAACTCCGCCAGGCGTGGCGCCGGCCGGCACTTCGGTCGCCGCGTCCAGCGCGGATGCTACGCTGAGGCATCCCCCTTGGGCCTTGGTTGCCAGGCTGGTTACGTTCAGCACAGTCGTCGCGATGCCGACCGCCGGCTTGGTATCGACGGCCGCCCCGGTGATATCTACGCGATTGCCGGTGTTAGCCGCCAGATCGGAGCCGTTCACCTCCATTACTTCCTGGGTATTCTCGTCCTGCAGAATGAAGTGCCCATCTTTATAGAGCAGGCAGCCGCTGTGCGTCACCGTACCGGGTTGCATCGCGAAAACCATGC
>NFUO01000470.1 GCA_002197545.1 Acidobacteria subdivision 2 bacterium RH1 MAG20
CCCCAGGCAGAGAATCAGTTTCTTGCGGATTGGCCATTTGAAAAGCAACCACCACCTCCCTGCCAATCGGTAGACGGCCTTCCCAGGCCGACTCATGGGTGGCAAGTTAACACGCCGACCCCCGGTTCTTGAAGCAGAATTGCCCAAAAATTTGGGAGGCGGAGTGTACCAAGGTTGTAGGCCGCAGGGCAAGGTCGCCCCCGGCATTGGGGACGATGTTGCGCTTTTGTTCGGAAGCCGGAAAAATGGTAGGGTGGGGCGAGTGATGCGAGTCCCAACCATGAAGCACCCACTATGTCCAACTTCCGCATCGGTGTACCCAGCAAGGGCCGGCTGGCCGAGCTGGCCGCCGAGTTATTGAAAGAAGCCGGCCTGAGCTTCCGCCGTTCGGAACGGAGCCTGTTCGCCCGGTGCCGCGATGTGCCGATCGACGTCACCTTCCTACGCACGGAAGACATTCCCGTGCTCTGCGCCGAAGGGGCGATCGACATGGGCATCACCGGCAGCGATCTGATCGGCGAAAGTGGGGCCGACGTGGTCGAGCGGCTCGATCTCGGCGTCGGGCAATGCCGGCTGGCCGTTTGCGTACCCGAAGACAGCCGGATTCAAAAACCGGCGGAGCTGAACGGTTGCCGCATCGCCACCAGCTTTCCGAACAACACCGAGGCCTATCTCAAGCGGCACGACGCCACGGCCCACCTGGTGGTGCTGTCCGGCTCGGTCGAGGTGATGATCGCGCTGGGTGTGGCCGAGGCGATCGTCGATCTGGTCGAAACGGGCAGCACGCTGGCGGCCAATCAGCTTCGCATTCTGGACGAAATCGGCCGCTATCAAACGGTGTTGGTCCAAGGGCGCGATTGCCGCCACAATGAGCTTGCCGACCGCGTGGTGCGCCGATTGGAAGGAGTGGTGATCGCCCGAAGCTGGTCGCTGTTCGAATACACCGCGCCTCCCGCCAAGGTGGCCGAGGCGGAAAAGATCACGCCCGGCTTCAACTCGCCGACGGTCAGTGCGCTGGAAGACCGCGACTGGTGCGCCATTCGCGTGATGGTCAGGCGGAGCGAAGTGATCGCGATCATGGAGCGGCTGGAGGAGCTGGGGGCCAGCGCCATCCTGGAGACGCGAATCATGAATTGCCGGCTGTGAGGCGGGA
>NFUO01000471.1 GCA_002197545.1 Acidobacteria subdivision 2 bacterium RH1 MAG20
GTCCGGCTGCAGCTCAACGGCATCGAGCCGCATGACGAATTCGTGCTCTTGTTCCACGGCAACGGCGGCCCCGCCCGGGACGGCACCTACAAATTGATCTGGCGCCACGGCCCGGACGTCGGCGCCAAATACGTCAACGACGTTACGCAGAACGTCTGACGCCGCGGCGGGCATCGCCCGAGCGCGCCCCTTAGGGCTGTCGCCATTGATGGGCACATTGGATCGGCGGATGTCATTGCAATGGCGCCTTCTACCTGACCATTAGTGCGACAGGCAAGGTCTGGGCATAAGGCGCAGTCGGGCCAAGGCTACGGATTTTTGCAGTAGACGATCGTCGTCTTCTCGGGATGCAAGATCAGCGTGCGGGCCGCAAGGTGTCCTGTATGGTCAGGTGAGGTCCCACAGATTCAGTGTTTTGCCGCTCCCCGACAGCGCGGTGCGGCCGTCTGGAGCGATCGAGACGCAAGTGACATAGTCTTGGTGCCCGGTGAACGTGCGGATTGCAGTCCCGGCGGCCAAATCCCAAAGCCGCAAAGTCTTGTCCCCGCTCCCCGATATCGCGCGGTGGCTATCCGGGGCGAAAGCAACGCAGGTAACCCGCTCTGTGTGACCGGTAAGTGTGCGGATCTTCGTCAAGGTCGCTAAATCCCACAGCGTGAGCGTCTTATCGAAGCTGCCGGACAGGGCGGTGCGGCCATCGGGCGCGATGGCGACTGCATGAACGATTTCACTACTGCCTCCGGACGTTCGGGTCTTGCGTCCGCTTGCTAAATCCCAGAGCGTGACCGAACCAAAAGCACTTCCAAACACCGCGGTGCGGCCGTCCGGAGCGATCGCAATCGATAAAACGCCCTGCGCTTCGTCTGTCGTGAAAAACCTTCGGACCAAGCCGCCACTTAACAAATCCCACAATCTGACGGAGTTATCAACGAGGGATGATGAGAGCGCTTTTCGTCCATCCGGTGTAATTGCAATATCGCTGACATCACCTGCGTTGAATGTTCGGACTATGCTGCCGCTTGTAAAGTCCCAGAGCTTAAGAGAGGTTGCGCCGTTGAAAGAGGTGGAGCCCTCGACCGAATTTCCCGACAGGGCGGTGCGGCCATCCGGCGCGATTGCGACGTGAATATCGCCATTCGGTTGGCTATTTACTGTAAGCACTCGGGTCTGCGTACCTCCGGTGAGATTCCACGATCTCATGGTCCCGTCTGCGCTCCCCGATAACGCTGTCTGGCCGTCGGGCGCGATCGCAGCTGAGCTGACCCGCTTGGTGTGTCCACTAAACGTCCGGATCAACGATGGCGTCATCGGTGTAACTGCCGTGTGTTTTTCTTGGCTCACGATTGCAGCCACGCCCGTTAGCGCGCCTGCGCCGGCCACACCTCCTCCAATCAGAATTGCCCGCCGCGACAGCTTCCGCCTGCGTCCTGGTTCAATACAGA
>NFUO01000472.1 GCA_002197545.1 Acidobacteria subdivision 2 bacterium RH1 MAG20
ACAATATCTGCGTCAATAACCTGGCCCCGGGTTTTACGCTCAGCGACAGCGTGGTCAAAGACAACCCCGGGCATCTCGAACATTCGCGTCAGCCGTCGCTGGTGCGCCGGGCGCTCAAGCGCGACGAGTATCCGGAGGACCTCCTCGGCGCGCTGGTATTCCTGGCGTCCGCCGACAGCGATTTTATCACGGGCCAGACCATCGCGGTCGACGGCGGCGCCACTAATAATTGAATAGGCGGGTGACGCTGCCAATGCCGGCCAGATAACCGATCTGGAGCCTTGCTACGACCGCAGCTGTTGTCACCATCGTCGGCCAAGAATATTCGCGCCGAATTGATTTACATCAAGGCACACGCCGTAAACCCCGTTTGAATTTGCAATTGTGGTCCGTGGAGGATTGCGCATCTTACTCGCTACATTGGTCGGGCGTGGCTTATACGCGCGCTGAACTGGTGCGATGGCTCGGTTTGACCGCCGTCAAAGAGCGGAGCTCGCGGATAAGGTGACGCTCCTTTGGAGGAAAGGGTCACCTATGACACGCAGCCAATCGTTCGCTGTGACGGTGGTGTTCGGCCTTGGACTGGCGTTCGTCCCAGCCGCTTGGGCTGACCCTGCGAGTGACGCCTGCGCGGCTCTCGTAGACGCGCGTAGCGCACTGTATTCGATGATGAACGCCAAGGACAAGTCCGCGCAGGATGCGCTCAACGCGAAGGTGGAAGCGGCAAGCACCAAGCTTGATTCCGTGCTTGCCGGCATGACCGGCGCCCACGCCAAGGCGGCGGCCGACTTCAAGGCAGTCTGGGATCAGTTCAAGGCGACGCGCGAGAAAGAGATCATACCGGCAATCTACAAGGGCAACGCCGACGCTGCCAAGAAGATTGCCAACGGCATTCAACTCAAGCGTCTGTCCAAGATGTGGGGCATCATGTCCTGTAAAGTAAGGTGAATTGTCCGGAGCGGTCATGCTGCTGCCGCCCAACGATATGAACTCGCGTCGTCTCATGTGCTCCTCAAGACTGGGGACCTCAGCTTTCCACAGGCGGGTAATAGCGCGAAAATGCCGCCTTTCTGGAGGAAATCACTAACTTTCAATCGACTGAACAAGCCATCTCGGCATGGCCGCCAGAACGAGAAGGTACGCACCGAGCCCGAGGGGAACGAGCATCCAGCCGAAAGCGTGTTGTTCTTCGAGCGTATAAGCAGAGCACAACAGTGTGGACTGAGAGGCATAAAGCAGCCCCAATGCGACGATCATGCTCGAAAAGTAGAGCGCATAG
>NFUO01000473.1 GCA_002197545.1 Acidobacteria subdivision 2 bacterium RH1 MAG20
CTTCCGATCTACGCCACAGAGAGCACGGCGCTTCTGCCAGTACCGGTTGACCGGCAAGAAGCAGAACAACCATCAGGGCGACGAGTTGGGTGTTCCTTCTCATACGTACAGTGGAGAGTATCGCTGCTCTAAAGCCCGCGGTCTGTGATGTCAATCACAGGCTGAAGCGAATCTGATCCGGAAGTGCCAATCTACAAGCTCTTCAGAGATGACGATCGGTCGGGATAAGTAATGAAAAGTCTTAGGGAACCTCTGCGCAGGTGCCTGATTTCTCAGCGACGAAGCAGACGTGGCCGAGTTTCAGATGCTTTGGTCAAGAATCGCTCGAAAGAAGCGCCTGCCTGCGTCGGCTTCTCATCTGGTAACCGGCAACGGCTTCGGCTTTGCGGTGGTGGCGCCGGAGACCGCCACGGTTACCAGGTTCTACGCACACCCCTATAGCTTCGTTAGGCCCGACCCCAACGATCCGCTCAGTGAAGGCATCGCAACCGCCAACTTCATCATGCAGATTCGCTGGGGCAGCGGAACCGCCAATCACGCGTCGGCGGATTATGTTGATGATTCGCAAGTCATCCACATGCGAAAGCGCGATGGTGACGGGTTCTGTTTCATGCCTTTTGGTTTCCGGCATGCGACTCTCATCATCAGTTGGCAGCCTGCTTCGCCAAAGGCGCGGCAAAGCGGATTGTCCGTGGAGCGGAGCCGTCCAATCCTTTCGCAGAAAACGATTCGGATCTCCGGCATCCAGATACATCTGCTCAAGTTCGAGGGCACCGAGGAATCATTGCTTCTCATTCCGCTGGGGAGTGCAACGGGGCAGGCAGCTTCGTCTCCTCATCTATTGGCCGGCAATCTTGGATGGGCCCTGACTTCGCTTGAGAAGGACGACGGGGTGGAATAGACGGCAAGAGAGTTCAACCGATGGCGAGCCGGACTCGGGCCCCGGGCTTTGGTGGAGCGGGAGATCGTCGAATTCGAGCGCTGGCGCGTAAAACCAACCATACATTTCGCAAGCGAAAAGGAACGCCATCTGTGGCGCCAGAGCGAGACGATGCTGCGCATTGCACAGTGCCGCGAACCCAATCGCCCAGGACGCTACAGCAACGGGCTGATTGTCGCCAGTTTGCCTGACGGAGTCTGGTTTACGCCATGGGTGCGCGATATGGCGTGGGCAACTGTCGCGCTGGCGCGCATGGGCCATCGCAGTGAGGCGCGTGCCGCCCTGCTTGCCTACTTCAATGCTCGACCCACCGGAAAAATGCGCGCGGAGACGGCTGGCGCCGACTATCAGGTATCCGTGGTTCGCTACTTTGGAAACGGAGCCGAAGGGCCATTCTTCACCAACGAGGGCAGCGCCAATATCGAACTCGACGACTGGGGAGAGGTGCTGTGGGCCCTGGGCGACTATCTGCGCAAATATGACGACCCCACGCTGCTCGCAACACCCACCTATCGCGGCACGCTCTACGAGAGCGCGAATGATTTCATTGCAAAGCCGCTGCTGGCGACCACAGAGAAGTACGGCAATGGCCTGATTGTTGACGCCGACACCTCGATATGGGAGGAACGACAGAGGGACAAGAAACACTTTGCGTTCTCCACGGCCGCGGCAATCGTCGGACCGCGAGACTTTGCCTACGTGGCGCAGCAGGCCGGAGATGAAGCGACCCGAAACGCAATCCTGACAAAAGTCGCCATGCTCGAAACTGGATTTGACGCAGCGTTCATCCGTGGCGGCAAGCTGTACGGGACGCTGGAAGAGGGCGTGAAGAACAACATTGATGGTGCTCTGCTGCAGATCATCAACTGGGGCGTCGTCACCAATCCCGCAATCATTCACAGCACAGTGGACACAGCACCGTGGGCCGGATGGCGCTGCTGAAAGTGGACTCCGGAGGATACCGTCGCGTGCGCAGC
>NFUO01000474.1 GCA_002197545.1 Acidobacteria subdivision 2 bacterium RH1 MAG20
CCGCATAAGATTTTCAGGATTTTCTGAGGGCGCGGCACTCTATATATCCGTCGCGATCCCGCAAGCGACGATATCCACGCCCGCATATTGGTCGTCGACGGCAGGTGGTTCTGCCACTAGTACTACAGTTGTAACTCAATGATAGACTGAAGGTGCTCAGGCAGGCTCTCCGTGTAAGCGATGGAGAAAACGATCCGAGGTTGGAAGGACGAGTTGATGCGCGCGCATCAGCGGATGGGGGATCTGTTTGCGCGAACCGAAGTGCGGGGACGCAGTCTGGCCTATCTGGAAGGCCTGTTGAGCAGCTGCGAGCGCAAGAACGGCTGGCAGGTGGCCGAGTGTGTCGGCGATGCGTCGCCCTACGGGATGCAGTATTTGCTGGGCCGCGCACGCTGGGACGCCGATGCGCTGCAGGCGCGGCTGAGCGAGTATGTGCAGGACAAGCTGGGCAGCCCGGATGCGGTTCTGATTCTGGACGAGACCGGATTTCTGAAGAAGGGTTCCCATTCTGCCGGAGTGCAGCGCCAGTACAGCGGCACGGCGGGGCGAATTGAAAACAGCCAGATCGGCGTGTTTCTTGGTTATGCCGGCAAGCGGGGCTATGTGCTGCTGGACCGCGCATTGTATCTTCCCCAGCAGTGGGCCGAGGACGGGGCGCGCCGCCGGGCCGCCGGCATTCCAGAGCAGATCGAGTTTCAGACCAAGCCGATGTTGGGCCGGCAGATGCTGGAGCGGGCCTTCCAGTCCGGTGTGTCCTGCGGCTGGGTTGCCGGAGATGAAGTCTATGGCCGCGACAGCAAACTGCGCCGCTGGCTGGAAGCGCGCCGTCAGCCGTATGTATTGGCAGTAGCCGCGGACCAGCGCTTATGGCGGCAGGATATGCGCCAGCACCGCGTCGATGCGCTTGCCGATCAACTGCCGGGGCGGGCATGGAAGCGTCTATCTGCCGGCCACGGCGCCAAGGGCGAAAGGCTCTACGATTGGGCCCTGATGCCCTGGGCGGAGTGTGAGGGATGGGAGCATGCGCTGCTGGTGCGGCGCAGTCTGGAAGCCGAGCCCGAGTACGCCTTCTATTTCACTTATGCCGGCAAGAAGCAGAGCCGTTTGAAGCCCCTGGTGGCCGTCGCCGGACAGCGCTGGGCCATCGAAAGCGCTTTCCAGATGGCCAAAGGCGAGTGCGGACTGGATCATTACGAAGTCCGGCACTGGCAGGGCTGGTATCGGCACATCACCCTGTCCATGCTGGCTCTGGCCGTTCTGGCGGGGCTGCGCGCCGGGGAGAAAAAAACCTTCCGCCAAGAAGGTTCCCCTCAGCGTACCGGAAATCCGGCATTTGCTCGCTTCCGTGCTGTGCAGCGGCTGGCACGGCCTGGAACATCTTCTGCACTGGTCTGAGTGGCGAAGACATCACCAATTCCTGGCACGTATCCTCCACTTCCGAAAACAACAGCTTCTGCTCTTTGCCACTTAGTTACAACTGTAGTACTAGGGTGGGATAGAGAACAGCCGCGTCATCCCGAACGCAATTCTTGGATTCCTGAAATCGCTGCGGTCCCCAAAGCATATGGCAAGC
>NFUO01000475.1 GCA_002197545.1 Acidobacteria subdivision 2 bacterium RH1 MAG20
AAGCGCGCCGGCACGGAAAGCGACCGAAGATCGTGGACACTTGGATCGCGGCTACGGCCGTCGCGCATGATATTCCGGTCTATATGCCGGATGAGGATTTTGCGGAAATTCCCAAGGTGCGTGTGCACCGAGTCTGACCGCAGGGTTCGATGGCCCGAGCCAGGGGCACGCCAGATATCGGACAAAGGTCTGCGCCAGATTAATTCCACAAGTGACAACTTCTGATTCTGCCCTCTCCCGGCCCTTTTTATCTCTCATAACGTCCTTTATGACGGCAAAAGTAGGGCGCCGAAACTGGCATTTAAGTCTGTCGGCGACGGTCGAAATACTGCGCCGGGACGCCGCACTAGTGTCCTGAGTTAGAGATTCGTTTACAAAATCGGGCGACTGATTCAAGGATTTGGTCAGCGGTTTTGGTCCAGCGGAATGGTTTGGGATGACGGTTGTTGAGCGCAAGGAAGCGGCGGATGGCCTGCTCCAGCTCCCGGGTGCTGCGGTGTGCGCCGCGCCGGAGTTGCTTCTCAGTCAGCAGCGCGAACCAGCGCTCGACCTGGTTAAGCCAGGAGGCGCCGGTAGGCGTAAAGTGCAGGTGCAAGCGCGGATGGCGCAAGAGCCAGCGCTTGATCATGGGAGTTTTGTGGGTTCCGTAGTTGTCGAGGATCAGATGGAGATCGAGTCCACTGGGCGTGGTGTCGTTGATGGTTTGGAGGAACTTGCGAAACTCCGCCGCCCGGTGCCGATGGTGGAACTCGCCGATGACGCTGCCGGTCTTGAGGTCGAGGGCGGCGAACAAGTTGGTGGTGCCGTAACGCAGGTAGTCCGGGGTGCGGCGTTCGGCCTGGCCGGGACGCATCGGCAGCACTGGCTGGCTGCGGTCGAGCGCCTGAATCTGCGCCTTTTCGTCTACGCACAGGACCAGCGCACGGTCGGGCGGGTTGAGGTAAAGCCCCACGATGTCGCGGACTTTATCGACGAACAGCGGGTCCTTGGAGAGTTTGAAGCCCTCGACCCGATGGGGCTGCAACCCAAACGCCCGCCAGATGCGGCTCACCATGGTCTGACTCATCCGGCAGCGCTTGGCCATCGCGCGGGTACTCCAGTGCGTGGCGTCCTCAGGGGCGCTCTCCAGGGTCAGACCGACCACCCGCTCGATCTGGCTATCGCTTACCTGACGGGGCGCACCCGGGCGCGCTTGGTCGAACAGGCCGTCCAGCCGCCGCTCCACAAAGCGCTGCCGCCACTTGCCCACGGTCTGGTGAGTAATCCGCAGCTTGCCGGCCACCGCCAGGTTGGATTGGCCGGCCGCGCACTCCAGCACGATGCGCGAGCGCTGAGCCAACCCCTGCGCAGTCTTGGGCCGGCGCGCCCACTCTTCCAGCCGCTCCCGTTCTTCGGCGCTCACACTCAATGGTGCTATCGGTCTCCCCGTCCTCATCAGCGTCCTTCCTCCTATACGAAAGACGCCGACGGACTACAATTTATTCAATGAACTTCTAACTCAGGACACTAG
>NFUO01000476.1 GCA_002197545.1 Acidobacteria subdivision 2 bacterium RH1 MAG20
GTGAATGACTACGTCGCCAGTCGCATCAGTTACTTTACGAACACCAAAATAGGCCACAACACCATCGAGAATTCGCTGGCGCGGGAGGGGCCGTATCGCGCCATGGTGGAGCAGGTGCTGACCAACGCAGGCCTGCCGAAAGACCTGATTTATCTGGCCGTTGCGGAGTCCGGGTTCAGGCCTCGGGCAGTCAACCGGCGTTCCGGCGCCGGAGGAATGTGGCAGTTTATGCCCCACGGAGACTACGGGTTGGTGCGGAATGCCTGGGTGGATGAACGCTTTGACCCGGAGAAATCGACGCGTGCCTATGCCCGCTACATCAAAGAACTGCATGAGCAGTTCGGCGACTGGTATCTGGCGATGGCGGCCTACGACTGGGGGCCGATCAAAATACAGCGCGCCGTGCAGCGCACTGGATATGCGGATTTCTGGGAGCTATATCAGCGCAACGTGCTGCCCGCGGAGACAAAGAATTATGTGCCCATTATTGTGGCGGCGGCGATCATGGCGAAGAACCCAAGCCAGTATGGGCTCTCCGATATCCCCATCGATCCGCCGCTGCGTTCCGACACCGTGACGACGGATTCCAGCATCAATCTTCGCCTGGTGGCGGACCTGGTGGGAACGACGACGGAGGCGATTCAGCAGCTCAATCCGAGCCTGTTGCAACTGACTACGCCAAGAGATTTCGCGTTCGATCTGCATCTGCCGCCGGGAACGGCTCCACTGTTCGAGCAGCGGCTGGCGCTGGTGCCGGAAGAGCATCGCAATGCATGGCGCTTCCACATCGCCACATCGGATGACACGCTGGCCGGCATCGCGCAGACCTTTCATGTGAGCACAAAGGAATTGGCCGCAGCCAACGGACTGCAGGCCGGCGATTCAATCCAGGCGAACCAGGCGCTGATGATTCCGGCGCTGCCACCGCCGATTTCTTCCGCGCATATGCGTTATCGCATTCGTCGCGGCGACACCATGGTGACCCTGGCGGACCGCTTTGGCGTGACCACCAGCCAGTTGCGTCGCTGGAACGGACCACATGGAAA
>NFUO01000477.1 GCA_002197545.1 Acidobacteria subdivision 2 bacterium RH1 MAG20
AGCGATTCGCGCCTGGCCCCGACCTACGCGCGCGAGCGCGCCGTTGAGCGGCCGCGCGTCAATGGCCGCATCGGACTCGGCAGGGAAGCCGATCCCGATGCGTGGCGCTTGCGCGTCGAAGACACCGGCGGCCGTCGTGTGTCTCTATCCCTGGATGACATCACGAAACGGCCGCGCACCGAAATGGTGACCGAATTGAAGTGCATCGAGGGCTGGCAGGAGATCGTCCACTGGGGCGGCATGCCGCTGCGAGACTTCGCCGCTCATTACAAGTTTGGGACACGCTCGGGCGCCGCTCTCGATCCACGGCGGAACACGGCGGATCTGTGGCCCTATGTCTCGCTGAGCACGCCGGATCACCGTTATTACGTCGGCCTGGACATCGCCAGCGCTCTGCATCCGCAGACGCTGCTGTGCTGGGAGATGAACGGCCAACCGCTGTCGTCCGATCATGGCGCTCCGCTGCGCCTGGTCATCCCGGTCAAGTACGGCATAAAAAATATAAAACGGCTAGGTATTATCCGTTTTCAAGATGAACGTCCCGCTGACTACTGGGCCGAACGCGGCTACGACTGGCATGCGGGCTTGTGAACCAGAAACCCCTTACGGATCGAGCATGGAGGGAATTGCACACATGGCACGATTCCTCGGTTGTCTTTTCCTGGTCCTGGGCATCGCGTCCGCATTTGCCGCCGACGAGGACGCCACCGACCCGATCACCTGGACGCCGGTCCGCATTGCCGGCCAGCAGCGGGCTCCGGAATTCGCCGACATCACGGCGTGGATCAACAGTCCGCCGCTCAAGATGAGCGATCTGAAGGGCAAAGTGGTTGTCGTTCACTTCATGGCCTTTGGCTGAATCAACTGCAAGCGGAATTATCCTTGGTACAAGGACATAACGAAGAAATTCAAAGACAAGGATGTGGTGGTGATCGGCATTCATACGCCCGAGACGGATGCGGAGAAAAATGTCGAGGCCGTCAAGAAGAAGATGAAACAGGCGGGTCTGACACATCCCATTGCCATCGACAACAAGGCCACCATGTGGAAGCGC
>NFUO01000478.1 GCA_002197545.1 Acidobacteria subdivision 2 bacterium RH1 MAG20
CGTAAGCTGGTGCAGTCGAAGCTGCTCGATGTCGAGAACAGTCTGCGCGGGATTTTGCGCGGCTTTGGGCTAAAAGTCGGCAAGACCGGTATTATGGCGCAAGCGCCACAAGCGTTCAACGATGGCCGCGCCTAGATTCGGCGCATGCCCCACGCATTCAAAGCCAACCCCGACCATCCCGCCGTCGATTACCTCGTTCGGCTTCACGCCGACCTGGGCGGCCGGATTCTAGAGAACCGAAAAGAGGCAAAGCGCCTCGCCGAAAGCATGCAACATGTCGAGGCCGTGATCCGGCTATTCGATCCGGCCTACAACGTGACCCGCATTGCCGCTCGCCGGCGGTACAAGACCAATGGCTTGTTCAAGCGTGGTACGATCCTTCGCAATGCGCTAGACGCGCTCAGGCAGGCTCAGGGACCGCTCACAGCGAGAGAGATAACGGAACGGATGCTGGCGGCACGCGGCGTGCCGGCGCCTGCCGCCAAGACCATGCGGAGCCTCATCGCCAGTGTCCAGACCTCGCTACAGAATCACGACGGCAAGACGGTCGGGCGCCTCGGGGACGGTATACCGGGACGATGGCAAATTAAGACCTAGACAATTTAATGCCGGAAAATCGCGGTTTTTTGACCTTCATCAAGGATGGAACCTCCGGGGCCGTGGCATATTTACACTTGGTGAATCTTGTTCGTACATTGTATGGTTCCCATGCAGTCGGAACCCACCACTTGCGAGGATGCTATGGCCACGGCGCAATCGGCTCCCAACGGGCTGAAAGAGGTTCGCGTCGTCGTGTTCCGCGAAGAGAACATGTACGTCGCGCAATGTCTTGAATACGATATTGCAACCCAGGCCCCAGACATCGAGGGTGTACTCGATAGGCTTGACCTCACCATTGAAGCGGAATGCCAGCTTTCGCTTGAGGGTACTGGAAAACCTCTAGAGGGGATTGCCCCTGCACCGATCTACTTTCACCAGCTCTGGGAAAGAGGATCGGTTGCTATCACGCGCAAGAATCTTTCGCTTGAGCGTCACCTCCCTGACTTC
>NFUO01000479.1 GCA_002197545.1 Acidobacteria subdivision 2 bacterium RH1 MAG20
CGTGTGCTCTTCCGATCTACACACCTTCGCCCGCCAGCGCCGCGGGCATCTGTTGGTCGGGGAGCTCCTGCCAGTGCTCACCGTCCTTGGTGCTCACTAGTAAGAATTTGCCGTCGACCGGATCACTGAGCGCGTAGCATCTCGTTTTCGAAATGCAAACCAGGTCGTCGAGAAAGAACGCAGAACGCTTGCCGGAAAATTCGAGCTTCCAGCTCGCACCGCCATCCTCGGTTTTATAAATGCGCGACTGCGCGCCTCCGCCAATTGACATCACGTAAGCGGTCGTCGCGTCAAACGCCACAATGCCGCGGAAGTCGAGCGCATCGCCACCCTGCACGTGGAGTCGCTTCCATGTCTTGCCCTCATCGACCGAGCGAAGGACCACGCCATTTGAGCCGCATGCCCATACGATTACGTCGCGAGATAAACCTGACGCATTCACGACGCTGATTCCGCGCAAATTCGTTTCGAGGCCAGTGGTCTGGACAATCCACCGTCGAGCGTGAGCCGAAGTGCTGAGCAGTAACACCAACAGAAGAAATCGCACCCGTACATTCTAGCAATAAAGGATGTTGATGGATGGAACGGAAAACGCCTCTGACTCAGCGCGTGTGGATGACGTTGTAGGAGCCGCTGAAAAGATACGTCGCCGTTGCGACCGATTGCGGCACCCACCATACGTGGCGCGTCCACCCTGTGCTTCGATGCATTCGATTCGCGATATAGTCGAGTCCGAAAGGCACAACCTGTATGGCGCCGTAGATTGCGGCCGAATGCGCGAACGGGCGCATCATCGGATCAGCTTCGGCCCGGCCTTCCGAAATGGCTTTGCGCGTGGACCAGGCGTCAAACCCGGCAGCGCTGTGCTCGGCAACGCTCAGCGTAAACCACAGCCGACTGGTGCGCTCGGTGGGTTCAATCGTGGGACGAAAAGCCGGAGGAGGAGGCAAGTAGATATTGGACAGAGAGTCCTCGGCCAGAATTTCATTTGAATTCGAGGGGTGCGAGTCTCCCACCGGCACCGTCGCGGCTTTATCGTTGAGCGCACCTGCGGGTGCTACCGGCGCAGGAATGGCCGTCTTGGCATCTGCGGCCACCTTAGCCAC
>NFUO01000048.1 GCA_002197545.1 Acidobacteria subdivision 2 bacterium RH1 MAG20
GGACCTGCGGTGATCGCAATCAATAGAGGATGTAAATCATGTTTCTGTTCACACATTCAGCCGTCCGCGCAGTTGGGGCGGCGACGCTGCTCGGCGCCTTTGTTATAGCCAGCCCATCGCGCGCGGTTTCGGGCGATTTGGCCCAGGCGGTTGCGGTCCAGTCTTCCTCGGCACGGGAGGTTCTGGCGCAGGCTGCTCCGTCGGAGGTAACCCCGGCGCCCGCGCCGGAGGAAAGCGCGGCCACTGCGGCCAAGGCCAATGCCGCGGTGGACGCAAAGGTCGAGGCGCGCATCAAAGCGATGCGCAGCAGACTCCACATCACGTCCGCCCAGGAGACCCAATGGAATGCCCTCGCCCAGGTGATGCGGGACAACGCGCACGGGATGGCGGATCTTCGTGAGGAAGCGACCGAGCAAGCAAAATCTATGACCGCGGTCGATCATATCAAGTCCTATGCGGCTATCACCGATGCGCAAGCGGCCGGAATCCATAAATTCCTTCCAGCCTTTCAGGCGCTGTACGACACCATGTCGGACGCGCAAAAGAAAACCGCCGATGCCCTGTTTCGAAACCACTCGCTCGCCGGCGCAAAAAAGCAGAAGCAAGGGTGAGTTCGAGTGCGCTAAAGGGGTACCCTCGTCCGCTTACGGTGAGTGGCTGTGGAAGATGGAGAGTCGCCATGGAAACTTCGACTAGGCACGGTAAGGATTTGCGCTTCAGAGTCGGCAGGATCGCGATGGCGATCGGCCTGACCTTCGTGATCGGCGGCGTTGGCGTGGGGCCCGCATTGGCTGGAGGCGGTGGTGATCGCCACGACAATGGACGACACGGGCCGCAGAGGCACGAAGAGCACCATGACCACGGCTGGCACGAGGCGCCGTCAAATTACTACTATGCGCCTGCGCCTGACTACTATGCGCCGCCGAACTACTATTACGCGCCGCCGCCGCCCGTTTACTATGAACCGCAGGCTCCTCAGTCAGAAGGCTGGAACTTTATCTTCCCGCATTAGAGGCGGGCAAA
>NFUO01000480.1 GCA_002197545.1 Acidobacteria subdivision 2 bacterium RH1 MAG20
AGCAGCTGACCAGGATTCCGCCGGGGCGTAGCATTTTGAGGGCGCGAAGGTTTAGCTCTTTATAGCCGCGAAGCGCAGTGCTTAAATCGCGCCTGGATTTGGCAAAGGCGGGCGGATCAAGCACGATGCAGTCGTACTTCTTACCCTGGTCCGAGTAGTCACGCAGATAATCGAAAGCGTTGGCTTCTATCCACTCGAGATCGGTCCCATTCAGGCCGGCATTTTTTTCAGCGATTTCGAGCGCAGGACGGGAGCTGTCAACGCCCGTGACTTTTTCGCAGGTTCGCGCGAGGTGGAGCGCAAAGCCTCCTTGATAGCAGAAGACGTCCAGCGCTTCTCCGCGAGCGTATTTGGCTGCAGCAGCATAGTTCTCCCGCTGGTCGAGAAACGCGCCGGTCTTCTGACCGCCGAAAGCGTCGTACAAAAAACGGACGCCATTCATCTGAAATTCTGTCTGTGTTAATGAAGTAGAGGGTGGGGAGACGGACGTCTCGGCCGCCGCAGTGTCGACAGGAAAGACTAAGCCACTCGCTCTCTCCGGCAACTGTTCGAGCTGGCGCACGCGAGCGTCGACTTTTTCGATAATCGCGGCCGGCTGCAGTTTCTCCTTAAGCTCGGAAATGATGATCTCGCGGACCGAATCAATATCCATTGCCTGAGTGAGAACCTGCATGGTCAGAATGTCGCTGTAGCGATCGACAATCAAACCCGGCAGAAAATCGCCTTCGCTGAAAATCACGCGATAGGCATTTGTGTTCTCAACGAAACGCTCGCGATAAGCGATGGCGGCTTGAATGCGCTCTCGTAAGAGTTGCTGAAGATCGCCAACCGGGTGGGGCGAAATCATTCGCAGCGCGATCTGAGACGCTGAGCTGTAGAGAGCAGAACCGAGTGCTCGCGTGTGGGGTGGGCGCCCCCGCCCGCCTTGCTCCTCCCGCACCAGTACCAGGGCTCCCGGCGGAATGTCCCTGGCATCGACAATGTCCGAGCGATAAACCCAAACGTGCCCGGCTCGAATGCGCTCCGCGCCGCGGCGGGAAATCGTCACGACCGAACGATCACCAGGTATTGGTGGCATGGCTAAATCTTATCCCGCTGCCGGAAAGTGCGGAAAGCCGGCAGGTCGTAGAAGCACATTCCGAGCTCCTGCTGAGACACAGGGATCACCGTAGACTTTAGGGCGACGTCGCGGGCCGCGATAATCTATTCGATCGACTGCCGCGGACAGCTCACGGAAGTAATGGGTGCGAGACACGATTTGGGTGTCTAAACCCAGATTGCGGGTGAACCGGTCTGAATTAGCTGGCGACGGTTGAGGGCGCGTGAGCCGCTTCTTTATGGGGACGGCTCGCGGCTTCGGTTCGGGCAAGATCTAAATCTCTTTGCAGAGCGTCGAGCACGGCACTCGGCAGTTCGTTGCCCCAGTCGTCCTGTTCGTCATCGCTCCAGTGGCCGTTAAGGCGAATGGAGTCGGTCAAGTCTTCAGGGAAAGCCTGTCGGTATCCACCTTCGCGGATGAGAGTGTCTCCGAGCTTGCGACCACTGGCGGCGTCAAAAATGCGCCGGGCGGCTGACCCGCTGGAATTCACGAAGCTCAGGAACACTTCCCCGATGTCAAGATATTCGCTGCGGTAGTACCAGGCCAGACTGGCGTCAATCTTAGGATGCGCGCGGCGCTTGCCGGTGCGCTCGTTCTGGGGCTCGACTGGAACTTCTTTCGAAGGATCGTAGAACAGAATCCGCTGGCAGGAGTCGCATTGCAGCAGCTTGCCGCCGCGAACTTCGTTATACATCTGCGGCCGCAGCATGACCGAGCAGCCGGAGCACTTCTGATCGAGAACTTC
>NFUO01000481.1 GCA_002197545.1 Acidobacteria subdivision 2 bacterium RH1 MAG20
AGGCGCGGTTGTCGATCCTGTCCGACGCCGCAGGGCAGCAAACGGTTTACCACTCCTCCGGACGCATGACATCGGTTGACCGCTCTTCCGGCCGCGGCCGCATCATCCCAGTCGAGCGCTCTTCGTCCTCGAAATAGCGCTCCGAGCGCGAGGATTGCGTCTGCTTGCGTTCCACCAGCATCCCGCCGCGTTCCAGATACAGCTCGTAGAGTTGATAATCGAGGTGATGGTGCGCGTACTGCATCAGAGCGATGGCGGGGAACAGACCAATGTAGCAGAGCGCCATACCCACGATCCCCAAGACGGCGCCCGTCGCCGCCAAGAACAGTTGCATCAGCACCACTTCCTTGCCGACGCGCTTCATGAAATCGCGATAGAACTCCATCGAGAACGCGCTGGCGAAATCGCCGCTCAGGCCGGCCCGCAAGTACATCGGCGTAATGAGAATGCTCACGATCATCATGAGCAATCCATAAAAAATCCAAAAGAGAGCGTATAAGAGTAAAAATACTATCCCGGAGTCGACCGACGCCGCGGCGAAGCCCGCGACCATCATCCCCGCTATCATGAGAAATGCCGCCACGAAGCCTACAATCATATTGACAATCATATGCACGAGGAATGGCCAAATGCCGCGCGTCAGATACTCGGTAAAGCGATTGAAATCGAAATCGGGATACGTTCCCTCTATGTGATCCTCATCGGCCGGCAGCGCGTCCATCACTTGTTCGCCAGAAGCGTCCGAGGGATCGCTCAACGCCTTGGCACGCTCGATTTGTCGCCGGCGCAGCAAGACATCAATCATCTCGAAAAAATAGCCGATCGTGACGATTGGGCCGATCAACGGAATGAACATGCACACGGAGGTAAGCAATAGGTTCGTCAGCCACTTCGCGCTTTGAAAGACAAAGCGATACGACTGCATATAGTGCATGGACGTTCTCCGAGATTGCAGGGACGTTAGCTCAACAATACGCTTCCGGTCGGCGATTCGCCAGGCTGGGCAGCTGCGCTCGCACGCGATCCTGCTCGGCGAAATCCACGTCGGCGACGATATAACTCTCTCGATCCGCCGCCTGCGCCAGCACGACGCCCCAGGGATCGACGATCATCGAGCGGCCAAACCAGCGTAGTTTCGGCGTACTCGCTCCCACCTGATTCGCCGCGATCACAAACACCTGATTCTCGATG
>NFUO01000482.1 GCA_002197545.1 Acidobacteria subdivision 2 bacterium RH1 MAG20
CTATGCCGAGGCGACCGTGCCGAAGGTGACATTGATCACCCGCAAGGCCTATGGCGGGGCCTATGACGTGATGAGTTCGAAGCATCTGCGCGGCGACGTCAATTACGCCTGGCCCGCGGCCGAGATCGCGGTGATGGGGCCGAAAGGCGCGGTCGAGATCATCTTCCGCGCCGATCTGGGCGATCCCGCGGCGATCGCCGCGCGCGCGCAGGAATACCGCGAGAAGTTCGCCAACCCCTTCGTCGCCGCCGGCCGCGGCTTCATCGACGATGTGATCCTGCCGCGCGGCACCCGGCATCGGCTCGCCCGCGCGCTCGCCATGCTGCGCGGCAAGAAGCTCGAAAACCCGTGGAAAAAGCACGACAACATCCCGCTGTGACGAGCCTATGCCGCAAAAGGCTTATCCCCATTGGTCCGGCACTGCCAGATTTTGTGTTACGTCATGCTCGGCCTTGTGCCGGGCATCCACCCCTCAAACATAGCTGCCGGCGGCCGTTTCGGGCACGTGGATGGCCGGGACAAGCCCGGCCATGACGGCTATATATGGATTCCACCAGAAGCAACGGAATAAGCCTTTGCCGCAATTCCAAATCGTCATGGCCGGGCTTGTCCCGGCCATCCACGTAGTGTACGGAGGCCAGAGTGCTGACCCTCGATGATGTCTACAGGAAATTTGGCGAAACGGCAGAAGCTGCACAGCTTCTTGAAACCGAGCTTGGCACGATGCTTCTCATAATCCGTGCCGCTGATGAGGGGTTATTTACTCAGCCGGATTCGGTCCGCGCCTTTGATATTCTGCAAGCAATTGATCGCCATACGCTAGGCCAACTTCTTAAGGGATTAAAGAGCAAAACGCGATCGCTCGATATGCTTGAGCAACTCCTCTGGGATGCTCTCCAGGCTCGTAATTG
The DNA here is from genome assembly GCA_002197545.1 of Acidobacteria subdivision 2 bacterium RH1 MAG20. The sequence goes on from NFUO01000482.1 coordinate 912, forward strand.
CCTTTTACACTCCTTCTATCGTAAACATAACTTTCACAGAAATTCTGAGGAAGGACGAAAGATTATGATAGATGATCTTAATTCACTTCACGATATTTTGCTCGGCGCCTACAAGGCCATTCTGCTGTCTGGAGTAGATCTCGATGCTGTTGCTGCTGCCAGACACCCCTTACCTACTCGCCATCTGCCAATCTGAAGGTCTGCGTGACGCCGCCAACTAGCCCCGAAAGTAGAGCCGTCATGGCCGGGCTTGTCCCGGCCATCCACGCGCTCACAGCGTATGCCGGTGGCCACAAAGGCGTGGATGCCCGGCACAAGGCCGGGCATGACGAGGATATAGAATCTGGCAGCACCGGAACTATGAGGATAAGCCTTTGTGCCCGAATGCCGCGATGATCGAAAACAATAGAACCGTCATGGCCGGGCTTGTCCCGGCCATCCACGGATCAGAGGAGACGGTCGTGGAGGTCGTCCCAGTGCGGGTTGGCGGCGAGGATCAGGCGCACTTTCCACGTTCGCGGCCAATGCTTCATGTTGTGCTCGCGCTGGATCGCCGACTGGATGTCGGGATGGGCTTCGCAATAGACCAGCCGCTTCAGGCCGTACCGCTTCGTGAAGCCGTCCGCTACACCCTCGCGGTGCTCCCACACCCGGCGAGGCAGGTCACTCGTTACACCCGTGTAGAGTGTGCCGTTTGGCCGATTCGTCATGATGTAGACCCACGCGCCATCCATCGCCGAAGAGTGCCGGCGCAC
>NFUO01000483.1 GCA_002197545.1 Acidobacteria subdivision 2 bacterium RH1 MAG20
GCAAATTCGGGAATCCTTGGCGCACGGAAGGGGCCAGCCGCGATGACGACCGCGGCCGCCTGGAGCTCGCCCGCTTGACCGCGCACGATGAACTTCCCATTTACTTTTCCCAGCCACTGCACATTGAAACTGCGATAGATAGGAAAATGGAAATGCGCGGCATATCGCTCTAGGTAATCAGCTACTTCATCCTTGTGCGGATAATGTCCCGCCGATCGTGCCATCTCCAGACCGGGTAGCGCACAGAGGAACCGCGGCGTAAACAACTGCAAGGAATCCCAGCGCTCTCGCCAGGAGTCGCCGGTTCGCGTATGTTCGTCAACAATGACGAACCGAATTCCGGCTTTCCTCAAGTAAAAGCCCATGGCCAGGCCAGCCTGGCCGCCTCCGATCACAGCGACTTCAAATTCTTCCATAACATCCTGTGATGCCTCTCCGGTGCCGCGGACTTTACTCAGATCAGACAGCGCTTGCCGTGGTGACCTCTTGCGGGACGCTGCCGCCTACAGCATAAGGAATGTCCGAGGAGGACCCTTGTCTCCACACAACCGGCGAAGCCGTCAGCGCGCACTTTTCTCCACAGGCCTTGTGGCCGTCGCGGTACTCGCGGCTAGCGTGGCCGCTTCGGCGTGCCACAGGAGACCCTGCAAGCGCTCCGCGCCTTTCGGGCAAACGCGTGGAGCGCTGCAGGGTCTCGCGACAACCGGCGCTTTACCTGGGGTTCTTGGTCAGGGCACCAGTTCGGCGGGCGCGACACCGCTGAATGTGATGGGGAGCGTGTCGAGGGCGTGCACCGCGCCGGTCAGATACGCGGGCGGGTCGACCTCAAGCGCCGGATCTAGCAGACGACGGCTCAGCGTCGCCAACGCGACCTGGCCCTGCAGCCTGGCCAGCGGAGCGCCGATGCAGAAATGGATTCCGGCGCCGAACTCGAGATGATGGTTGTCGGGCCGGGTAATGTCGAACCTGTCGGGATCCTCGAACCGTGCCGGGTCGCGGTTGGCCGCTGCCAGCCAGAGGAGAAGCATCTGGCCCCGGGTAACCGGGATGCCGTTCACCTCGATGTCCTCGATCGCATACCTGCGGGTGA
>NFUO01000484.1 GCA_002197545.1 Acidobacteria subdivision 2 bacterium RH1 MAG20
ATGAGGGAAGATGAAGTCGTTGTCCCGCCCTTGTGGAGGAGACAGGGCCGGACAGTGAGATTTGGCAGGAACTACCGCAGATGTTGCCAGGCGTCGTAGGTGCAGATACCGACGATGCCGATGGTCATCAGAGCAGCGGCATAGCCGAAGAGATTGACGTAAGGTCTGATCTTATTGACTTTGCGAACAATTTCGCCTTGTTCGCGCTGCTCGTTAGATTCACTTTCGGTAAGGAAGAGCTGGTCTTCCTCGTAACGGGTTAGCTGGCCGCGATAGGCGAGCAGCGCCAGGAAGCAGGCTGCGATTGCGGCCCAGACAATGAGCAGTACAGGTAGGTGGCTCATGGTGTGTTACCTCCGCCCTTGGGGAAAGGGTCCAGTTTCAGGAGGCTTTGCGATACGGGGCGGGTCCGGTGATGGGCTCGGAGGGTAGCACTCGGCATCCGAGGGAATCATACGCCTGGAAGGGAAGGATTGTGCAATATTTTTCGTGGAGGGAATCGAGCTGGAATTAGTGATGAAAGGCGATATGGAGGACGACCGCAGCGACCGTCGCGACTAACGCAACAACGACAGCAAGCATGGTGGCGATGAACCAGGCCGTGCGGGTCGCGTTCTTCGGAGTGGGCTGGGTGATGCCGAAGGTATTGATGAAGGCATTCGACAGAAAGAGCAGTGGGCGCATAGTGGTTGGATGATAACTGAGAGAGCGAAGGGCCGGCTTTTTGCGCGGGTTTTTGTGCGGCTTTTCGTGCATCCGGGGGGTTGGAGGCGCATCTTATTGGATAAGCTTGCCGCTATGGTGGCGGGCGTCAGTGTGGAGTAGACTAGTAAATAAGGAGATTTGCCTGATGTCCACTGCAACCGTTACCCCTACCGCTGAAGTCGTTACCGGAGCGCCTGCTTCGACCGCGCCGGTGAATTTGACACCTTCCGCTATTGCCAAGGTGAAGGAGATTATGGCGACACAGGACCCTGTTCCGGCTGGACTGCGGATTGGTGTGGTTGGCGGCGGATGTTCCGGATTTCAATATTCGATGTCGTTCGAGAACCAGAGCGGCATGATGGACAAGGTCTATAAGTTCGAGGATCTAAAGGTGTTTGTCGACGCTACCTCGGCGGCGTACCTGAGCAATTGCCAAGTGGATTACGTCGAGACGCTTGAGGCCGCTGGCTTCAAGTTTGAAAATGCCGCAGTGAAGAGTACCTGTGGGTGCGGGTCTTCGTTCAGCGTTTAATCTGAAATTGTTGGTGGACGCAGGGCCCCGGCTTCGGTTGGGGCTTTTTGCTGTTTTAGGGGATTTTTGAGGGTGTGCGTAGCGTAGACATGGTATTTGGGTGACACTCCGTAGTGAATTGCGTGGTAAACATGGCCGTCGGAATGTTCTTGGCGCGGTTCTTGACGGGAAACACGAGACAGAGATGCTGGATGAACGTGAGTTGTCGGAGAGGAACCGTGCGTCGTATCTGACGCTGCGATTTATGGCGCTGATGTTTATCTGCGGCGCGATGAATTTCACCCGTGGGAGCGTGCGGCACCAGCCGGATGATTTGATCGGCATGATGCTGTTTTATATAGTTGTCGCTCTTACTTTGCCGAAGGCGATCATTCTGTGGACGGCGGCTGATCCCCGGATAGATGGAGAACTGGGGATTGCTCAGTTCCTGATAGTCCGCAGACTGTCCATGACCGGAAGCGTCTAAGATAGACGGAGTCCTGCTTCGGGACTTTATCTCTCTATGAATGAGTTTGTCATCAAGCTGGCGGATGAGCGGGGGCGGGTGCAGGAGCAGACTCTTGCGGCGGCTACGGCGGAAGAGCTGCGAACGCGGTTTACGCAGGCGGGGTATTACGTCTATTCGGTGAAGGCGCGGAGTGCGCTGGGGGGATCGAGCAAGAAAAAGGTCAAGCTGGAGTCGTTTCTTATCTTCAATCAGCAGTTTTTGACGCTGATTCGGGCGGGGTTGCCGATTCTGGGGTCGCTGGAGCTGCTGGCGCGGCGGCAGAAGGAGTTGCGGTTCAGGGCACAGCTTGAGGATGTTGCGGCCAGGGTAAAGACAGGAGAGTCGATCTCGCAGGCGTTTGAGGCACAGGGCGGGTTTCCGATTGTGTATACGACGACATTGCTGGCAGGAGAGCGGTCGGGAAACCTCGAAGAGGTCTTGCAGCGGTTTCTTGACTTTCAACGGGTTTCGCTGACGTTCAGGAAAAAACTGAAGGCCAGCCTTATCTATCCGGCGTTGCTGGTGATGATGGTGGTGGGGCTTTTGATCTTTCTGATTACGTTTGTCGTGCCGCGGTTTGCGCAGCTCTATGACCAGTTGGGAACGCATCTTCCGTGGTTGACGACGGTTATGCTGCAGATGGGGCAGTATGTGCAGCACTATGGAATTTATGCGGTGATTGTCGTGGCGGCAGTGGGCTTTCTGGCATCCAAATGGATAAAGACTGATTCCGGAGCTATAACGGTGGACCGGATTCGGATTGGTCTGCCCATCTTTGGGAATGTCTGGCTGAAGTACCAGGTGGGGCTGTTCAGCCGGACGCTTTCTACGCTGCTGACGGGCGGGTTGCCGCTGGTTCCGTCGCTGGAGACGGCGGCGCGGTCGATTGATTCTAAACAGATTGCGAATGCAGTTTACCGATCGGTGGAGACGGTGCGGGAGGGCAGGGGCCTGTCGGCCAGTCTGCAGTCGACGAAGGTGTTTCCGGAGCTTGCGATTGAGATGATTGAGGTTGGCGAGTCGACGGGCGCTCTGCCGCAGATGTTGAACTCGGTCGCGGAGTTTTTCGAGGAGGATGTGCAGACGAATTTGACGGCGGCCATGAGTTTGATCGAGCCGGCGATTTTGATTGTGATGGGCGTGGTGGTAACGGGGATTCTGGTTGCGCTTTATCTGCCGATCTTCAGCCTGAGCGCGGGTGGAATGACCAGGTAGGGCATGTACGTCCTATCATTACCACTGACGATGTCTTCGTATGAAAGAAGGCCATGATGAACCCAGTGCCCACCCAATCTATAGAAACAGGCAACGCAGGAAAAAGCGGTTATCCTTACTGGCTGAGAATCGGTTTCTGGGCTTGTATTGTCATTGCTATTGCTGTGGTATTGCGGCGGGTCGTTGCGCTTGCGCATCCGCAGCAGTCTGGCCCTCCACAAATGGCTGCACTCGATGCGATATTTGCATCCCATGCTGGGCTGACGCTGGCCCATATTCTTCCGGCGATGGCATTTGTTGTATTGACCCCGATTGTTCTTTTGCGCTGGTCAAAGGCAGTGTGGCTGGAACAGGTGTTTTTTTTACTGGGTGCTGTGGTAGGCATTACTGCTTATGGCATGAGTGTCTATCCCGTTGGAGGATGGGTGGAACGCTCGGCCGTACTTTTTTTCAACAGCCTATTTTTGTTTTCGCTAGGACGCGCCTATTGGCATATGCGTCATGGGGCACTGCTTCAGGAGAAGCGGTGGTTGATACGTGCCATTGGAATATTGCTTGGCATAGCTACGACTCGTCCTGTCATGGGAGTGTTCTTCGCTACCAGCCGGCTGACGCATCTTGAGCCGAGGCAGTTTTTCGGTATTGCCTTCTGGATTGGCTTTTCGATCAATACGATTGCTGTTGAGTTCTGGCTGCGCTCCAAAAATTATCAGATTCACAGTGCGTGATGGCACTAGGGTCGAGGACTTAATTCCGGTTCTTTCCCCCGAGAGGGAAAAATATGACCATGGTATGATGACCATGGTGATGTGATGAAAACAATGGCGGCAGGGGTGTTCAAGACGAAGTGTCTGACCGTGATGGATGAGGTGGCGAAGAAGCGGGAGCCAGTCCTGATTACAAAGAAGGGCAAGCCGGTGGCACAGCTTGTGCCTGTAGATTCGAAGGACGACCCTCTTGCGGACTTCTATTTTGGCAAGATAAAGGTGCTGGGCGACATCGTTTCGCCGATCGTGCCATTGGAAGACTGGGACGCTCTTAATGATCCTTGTCGATACGCATGTGGTGGTGTGGCTTTCGGGAGAACGGAAGAAATTGTCGCCAGTTGCATTGTCTACCATTGCAGAGGCGCGGGCGAATGGCGGTGGAATTGCGGTCTCCGATGTAACGTTATGGGAGCTTGCGATGCTGGCAGTACGGCGGCGAATCGACCTTCCGGACTCGTTGGAGGCTTTTCTGCGGCATGTGGAAGAGAATTTTGTAGTGCTGCCGGTAAGCGGGAAGATTGCTGCACGGGGGACGCAGTTCGCGGAGTCTTATCCGCGTGATCCGATGGATCGGATTATCGGCGCAACCGCTGTGGTGGAGGGAATTTCTCTTGTGTCGGCAGATGAGAAGATACGCGGTTCGCGAGAAGTGACAACGATCTGGTAGGCAGACGGATGATATGTTGACCTGGCTGTGACTCGCTGGAGGGTATCGACATATAACCATCAGGGATGATCAAAGGAATACGCTTATTTCCCGGCGAGGCATGTCGCAGGTACGAGCAAACCGCAGGTCCACCGCAGGTTCTTCGACTGCGTCTCTCGCGATGAAACTGCGCGAGACGTCGCTCAGGATGACACTCTAAAAGGAAATCAATCCCATACGCTCCGTATCTAGATGTCGATGCTGCCTAGAGGGCGTTGGCGAGGGCGCGGTGGCAGGCGAGCGAGAACATGAGGCGCGAGATGCCGCTGAAGAGCATACTGATGCCTACCAGCGTTCCGATGGCCCAGATAGTGCTGAACGGCCATGTTCTCCAGATCATGATAGCGAGGATGAGGGTGACGACTCCTTCGAGAATCATCCAGGCGCGACCGCTGCGAGTGATTTGGAAGGCGAGGATGATTTCGAATATTCCTTCGATACAGAGATAGATGGCCAGCAAGAGCGTCAGCGATAGCAGTCCGGCAAGTGGATGCAGGATAAGGTAGCCGCCGGCAAAAAGATAGACGAGAGCGACAAGGACCTCCCACACTACGGCGCCGGCGGAGTGGGATTTCCAGGCGAAGATGAGATGTGCGATTCCGCTGAGGAGTAACAGCCAGCCGATGTAGAGGGTGACGCCCAGGCCCATGATGGGCGGAAGGAGAATAGCAACTAGTCCCGCCAGGATCAGGAAGATGCTGAGTGCAATGGACCAGCCGATGGATTTGGGGGGAATCGAGGAGCAAGCAGTGGGTACAACGATCATGGAGAATCTCCAGGCGCTGCGTAATGCTGTTAGAGGAGGATACCACGGGAGGTTCCGTTCCTAGATAATGGGGTCGGGCCGGATTTCGGATTAGATGAGCAGTGACGGATGGGGTGGAAGGGAGTCTTACGGGTATGGCAAATGCACCTTTGGCAATCCCAATCAATGAGTTGGGGATGAACGAGACCGAGCGCGCGCAGGGATTGGCGCGGCGCTATCATGCGGAGTTTGTCGACCTGAAGAACTTCAAAATTCAGCATGAACTGTTCAAGACGGTCCCGGTGGACATGATGTTCCGGTACAACTTCGTTCCGCTGGAGCAGAGGGACGGGCGGCTGGCGATTGCGGTCAGCGATCCTTCAAAGCTGATGGTGCTTGACGAGATCTCGGGGTTGCTGGGGACGCGGCTGATTACTCGGGTGGCGACGCTTTCGCAGATTACCGATCTGCTGAAGAAGACGGAGCAGTCTCAACGGGTGCTCGACGAGGCGAGCGAGGGGCTGGCATTCGATGTGCTGTCGAGCGAGGACAATGCGGAGGAAAATATCTCCATCGAGCGGCTGACCAGCGAGGACGATATTTCGCCGATTATCCGGTTGGTGGATACGACGATCTTTACGGCGCTGGAGCGGCGGGCGAGCGATATTCACTTAGAGACGTTTGATGATTCGTTGCTGGTGAAGTACAGAATCGACGGCGTGTTGCAGCAGGCGATGGCCCCGATTGCGCGGGAGCATCATCAGACGATTCTTTCGCGTATCAAGGTCATGAGCGAGCTTGATATTGCGGAGCGGCGCGTGCCGCAGGATGGACGGTTTCGGGTCCGGTATAAGGGCAGGTTGATCGATTTTCGTGTGTCGATCATGCCTACGGTGCATGGGGAGAATGCCGTGCTTCGTGTGCTGGATAAGGAGTCGATGAGCGAGAAGTTCAAGAAACTGTCGCTCGATGTGGTGGGATTTGCGGACAGGGACCTGGAGCGGTTTCGACGGTATATCAAGGAACCGTATGGCATGGTTCTGGTGACCGGGCCTACCGGGTCGGGTAAGACGACGACGCTCTATGCCGCGCTGAACGAGATCAAGAGCGAAGAAGACAAGATCATTACGATTGAAGATCCTGTCGAGTATCAGATTCGCGGGATTACGCAGATTCCGGTGAATGAGAAGAAGGGGCTGACGTTTGCCCGAGGGTTGCGGTCGATTCTGCGGCATGACCCGGACAAGATTCTGGTCGGCGAGATTCGCGATGCAGAGACGGCGCAGATTGCGATCAACTCTGCTTTGACGGGGCATCTGGTGTTCACTACCGTCCACGCAAATAACGTCGTCGATGTGTTGGGACGTTTTCTGAATATGGGAGTCGAGCCCTATAACTTTGTCTCGGCGTTGAACTGTATTCTGGCGCAACGGCTGGTGCGGCAGGTCTGCGAGTTTTGCGTGCGGGATGTGCATTACAGCGATGCGGACCTGATCGCGAGCGGGTTGGAGCCGGAGGAGTGGCGTGGATTTAATTTCCGCGAGGGCTCTGGATGTATCGAGTGCGGCGGGACGGGGTATCGTGGCCGGTCGGCGATCCATGAGCTGCTGGAGCTGGATGACGAGATTCGCGAGATGCTGCTGGCGAAAAAGCCGGGCAGCGAGATTCGCAAGAAAGCGCGAGATAAGGGGATGTCGTTTTTGCGGGATTCGGCCTTGGAGCGGGTCCGCGCAGGTGTGACTACGCTGCGGGAGATCAATAAGGTTACGTTTATTGAGGCGGGACGATAGGGACTAGGGGTGTTTTAGATGGTTGCGCGGTTGAGAAGGTAAGCTAGGACGGCATGGAATTTTTACCGAAAAGTTTGGGGACGCGGCCTCGGCTGGCTGTGGAGGTGAGGCCCGAGGGCGTAGTGGCTGCGCGCGCGGAGGATGCGGCTGCGCTGCTGACGGCCGTTGCTCGGGCGGATGTGGCTGCCGGCGCGGTGACGCCGAGCTTGAAGGTGGGCAATATTGCGGATCGCGTCGGCGTGGCGGCTGCGATCCGAAAGGTTTTGGATGAAGTTGCGGGGAGGGGCTCGGAGCGGGGCGTTGGGCGGGATGTGACCGTGGTGGTTCCGGATGCGGCGGTGCGGGTGCTGTTGTTGGATTTTGATCAGTTGCCGTCGAAGGCCGCGGATGCCCTGCCCGTAGTTCGGTTTCGGTTGAAGAAAGTGTTGCCGTTTGATGCGGACACGGCGGCTGTGAGCTATCAGGTGATGACGAGTGAGCGGGGTGGGGTGCGGGTGATGGCGGTGGCGATGCCGAGAGATGTGCTGGAGGAGTATGAAGGCGTGGTGACGGCAGCGGGATATCTGCCGGGGGCGGTGCTGCCGAGTACGCTGGCTGCGCTAGCGGGACTGGATGCGACGGAAGTTCCGGCGCTGGTGGTAAATGCCGGGCTGGGCGGGGTTACGACAGCGATTGTGAAGGGCGGGATTTTGTTGCTGCACCGGTCGTTGGATCTAAGTGCGAATGCCGAAGTTGCCGTGGTGGAGGTAACGGCTGGAGAAAGCACACCGAGTGTTGTGCGGGCGGGACAGTTACCGGGTGGATATGATCGTTTTGACGCAGAGGCCGCTATGCAGACTTTGGTGGTCGAGCAGGCGGAGATTCGGGAGTTGGCTACGATTGCTGCCGCGCAAGCGGCTGCTATTGAAGTAACGCAGGCTGTGAGCGTGGCGGCGGCTTATTTTGAGGACACGCTACAGACTTTTCCGGAGAATTTGCTTGCTGCAGGGACTATGGGCGCGGATAGGCTGGTTGCGATGATGGAAGAGAATGGGCTGTCGGATTTGCATGTGCAGGAGTTGGTGGATGCGGGGATGATGGAGGCTGGGGCGGTGTCGGCAAGTGTGCCGCGGGGCTGGCTGGCTGGCGTGCGAGGAGCGTTGAAGAGCTGATGCGAATCTCGGTCAATCTTGCGACACGACCTTTTGTTGAGTTGCGGCCATTGTTCGCCCGGCTGCGGCTGGCGATGATCGCGCTGGCAGTAGCGGCGGTGGGGCTTGGGTTCTGGCTCCATGCGCTGAATGGGCGCGCGAGGATAGCGCAGGCGCAGATGGATGCGCTGCAGGCGCAGACGCAGCAGTTTCAGCAGGAGCGGCAGGTGAATGAGGCGAGGATGCGACAGCCGCAAAATATGGCGGTGCTGGAGCGGTCTCAGTTTCTGAATGACATGTTCGCGCAGAAGAGCTTTAGCTGGACTGCTGTGATGATGGACCTGGAGCGGGTGTTGCCGGTTGGCGTGCAGGTAACGAGCATTGAGCCGGTGATTTCGAAGGAAGGCGACGTCAATATTCGGTTGCGCGTGAGTGGAGAACGCGACCAGGCGGTGCAGTTGTTGAGGAACCTGGAGACTTCGCAACGGTTTGTTGCTCCGCGGCTGGCCAATGAAGCGGCACAGAAGCAGCAGGACGGGAACCGGAGTGCGATGCAGACGGCGATGCCAGGATCTGTGGAGTTCGATATTTTGAGTGGGTATAACCCGCTGCCGGAGGCTGTCTCGAAAGACCAGACGGTGATGAAGAAGGATATGACTAGAGGCACACGATGACGGTGATGACCCGGAACGTGTTGCCTCAGAATGTGTCCGAGCGGACGCGCGCCTTGCTGACGCAATTGAATATCTACTATGCCGGAGTGGCAGTGCTGGCGCTGGTGAATCTTTATCTGCTGATTCATATTGGCTTTGCGTGGCGAGCCTCGACGAGCCAGAATGCTACTGCCGTGGAGCAGCAGACGGTGGCGATGAAGACGGCAGAGATTGCGAAGAAGCCGTTGGAAGGATTGGACGCGAAGCTGGCTCAGGCGACCACGGAGGCGAATGAGTTTTATGAGCGGCGACTGCCGTTTGCCGACTCCCAGGTGGTGGGGGAGCTTGGCGTGCTGGCGAAGAAGCAGGATGTGAAGCTGACGCGAGGGCAGTATGCGCCATCGGCGGTGATGTCGGGGAGCGCGGGGGCGCTGACGCAGCTTCGGATGGATTACAGCCTGAGCGGGGACTACAAGCCGCTGATGTTGTTTATCAATGGGCTGGAGCGAGACAAGATGTTTTTTCTGATTCGCGGGGTTACGCTGACAGGGGAGCAGGGCGGAACGGTGGGTTTGCGGCTGGGACTGGTGACTTATCTGCGGGCCCCGGTTGGTGCTGAGCGAGCAGAGAAGAGGGTAGTTGCGCCTTCTGGCGATGCGGCGGCGATGAGTCGTTCGTCTGCCGATAGAGGTGCATCGCGATGAAGATAGGGACGGAGGACAAAAAGAAGCTTGGGATTCTAGCGGTGGTTGGAGTGCTGGCGCTGGGCGCGATGTTCTATATGTACAGCGAGCTTTCGACGCCCGATGTTGCGCCGCAGCCTGTTGCTGCTACGGTGACGGTCCCGGTAAGAGTTCCGGCGAAGGCTGGAGAGGCGAAGAATGTTGGGACCGCGGCAACGCATCTGGATCCGACGCTGCATATGGAGGCGATGCTGGTGACGGAGGCGTTGGTTTATTCGGGGAGCGGGCGGAATATATTTTCGGCTGATTCGGCTCCGCCTGTTGTGATTCCGACGGCAATCGCTTCGGCCCGTCCAAAGGGACCGGTTGTTCCGGCGGCACCGTTGGGACCGCCTCCGCCTCCGCCGATTGATTTGAAGTTTTTTGGGACCGCTACTTCGGAGAATGGGGTGCGCCGGGCATTTCTGCTGCATGGGGAAGATGTGTTTCTGGCTTCGCCAGGGGACATTGTGCAGAGGCGGTATAAGGTGGGAACGATTTCGGCGAACTCGATTGTGGTGGAAGATATGACGGACAGCAATACGCAGACGCTGCCATTGATTATTCAGTGAGATGCGAAGGCAAAATGCTTAATACCGATTTAAACCGATTGCACCGATCTGGAACTTGCGGCCGCGGATTTGCGCGGAGGAACGCGGAGGACCGGCAGGCGCGGCACGGGGAGCAGGGGTTTTTGCTGCTGGGGTTGATTGTTGCGATTTTTCTGATACTGCTGGTCCTGGGAGTGGCGGCGCCGAAGGTGGCACAGGAGCTGCGGCGGGAGCGCGAAGTGGAGACGATCCACAGGGGAAACCAGTATGTGCGGGCGATCCAGATGTACTACAAGAAGATGGGGCATTATCCGGGGTCGATCGAGCAGTTGGAGAAGACGAACAATATCCGCTTTCTGCGGCAACAATATGTGGATCCGATGACGGGAAAGGTTGACTGGCGGCCCATCCCTGTGGGTGAGGCAAAGACGACGGTGAAGGGGTTCTTTGGACAACCGCTGGCAGGGATTGCCAGTTCTGGACTGGGGAGCGCTGCGGGAGCGGCTTCGCCGGGAGGGACCGGGGCGCCTTTTGGATCGTCTTCGAGTAGCGCGGGATCGCCTTCGAGCGGGTTGGGTTCTACGCCGGGGGGTTCGAGTACTACTTCAGGGGGAAGCAGTTTCGGAAGTACGGATTCTTCGAGCGGGATTGGAGGCCAGTCGAGTAGCGGACCTTTTGTCGGGGTTGGCCTGGTGAAGGATGGGAACTCGATTACTGTGTTGAATGAGCAGACGACGTATGCGACGTGGGAGTTTATCTATGATCCGCGGATTGAACAGATGCTGGCCAAGTCCAACATCTTTGGGGGCGGAATGACGTCGACGAATTCTACAGGGTTGGGGTCGTCTTCGGATATGAACTCGAACTCTGGGAAGTCTGGCTCAACAACGGGAACGGACAGTAATTCGAGTAGCCCGAATACAGGAAGCTCGGGACCATCCACTTCGCCGCAGCAGGTGTATTGACTACAGGGTGCGCTTGAATAGAGGGGTTGCGATCAGGAGCGCTGCTATTCCGAAGGCGAAGAGGAAAAAAATGTCTGCTCCTATTGCGGTGAAGCCTCCGTCTTTGAGCAGGATCGCTTTGAAGCCATGGACAGCGTAGGTGAAGGGATCGACCGCGGCGATGACCTTCAGCCACGAGGGAAGGCCGGAGACGGGAGAGATGGCTCCGCTGGGGAAGAAGAGCAGCGTATTGAGGACGCCGAACATGGCGCGGGGGACGAGGGGATCTTCTACGCGCACCATCATCAGGAACATCATGCCGTTGAAGGCGACCGAGGTGGCGACGATGAGCAGCGAGAGTTGCAACACGGCCATGGGATGAAAGATGGCTCCGATGCCTGCGAGGAGCGAGCCGATGACGGTGAGGCTGATGCCGGAGAGGATGGCCTTGATGGAGCCTGCGAGGTTGAGCCCCATGACTAATTCGAGGCGGGTGATGGGAGTGACGAGGTAGCCCTCGTGGACTCCGCGGGCTTTGTCGTCGATGTACAACATGCCTCCTCCGATCATGACGGCGACGTACATGGCGAGGGCGATGGAGCCGCCCAAGAGGTATTTCATGTACTCGACGTAGGGATAGAGCTCGACGATCTTGACAGCGATTTGCTGCACGACCAGCGGTTGGATGATGGGGGCATTCAGGGCATCAACGAGAGACTGCATCTCGGTTTCGAGAGCGCCGCTCATAGTCTGGTCGGTGTTGTCGACGACGAGGCCGATGGCGGGTGAGTCTCCGGCGAGGACTCGGCGGGAGTACTGTTTGGGAATGATGACGGCACCATCGATCTTTCCGGTGCGTACGTCTTCGCGGGCCTTGACTTCGTCGTCGTAGGGGACGGTGGTGAAGGTGCGGATGTTGGCGGCGATGGCGTCGAAGGCTTCGTGAATTTTGAGGGACTGCGCGCCGTGGTCGTAATCGACGACTCCCATGCGGGCGTTGCGAATCTTGCCTCCGAAGGCGTTGCCGAGAATGAGCAACTGCACGAGGGGGAGGGTCATGGAGACCATCATGAGCGCGGGCGAGCGAAAGAACTTGCGCATCTCGCGTTCGACGATTGCCATCATTCTGTTCATGGCTTTGCCTTCCTGCTCATGGCTGCATTCCTGGCCGCGGCGGCATGACGAAGGCAGCGGCTTTGACTTGCTCGTCGCGGAGGACGCGGCCGGTGTAGTGGACGAAGACGTCGTCGAGGGTGGTGTTCTGAACGCTGAGGGACTTGATGGTTTCGCCTCGGCTGGCGGCCATCTGAACTAACTGCATGGTGGTGAGGGAACCGCTGGAGGTCATGATGCGGTACATGCCTGCGCTCTGCGATTCGACTGACATGACACCCTCGAGTTGGCGGAGGCGCTCGGGCCAATCGGTGGACTCGTTGGTGAACTGGGCTTCGACTACGTTGGTGCCGGGGACGTTGGCTTTGAGGGCCATGGGTGTGTCGAGAGCGACGAGCTTGCCGTGATCGACGATGGCGATGCGGTCGCAGAGGCGGTCGGCCTCGTCCATGTAGTGCGTGGTGATGAGCATGGTGAGGTGGTGCTTGTTTTTGAGGTTGTTGAGCATCTCCCATACAGCGACGCGGGAGACGGGGTCGAGACCGGTGGTGGGCTCGTCGAGGAAGAAGATGCGCGGATTGTGGACGAGGCCGCGAGCGATTTCGAGGCGGCGGCGCATTCCTCCGGAGAGGGTTTTGGTTTGGGCGTTGCGCCACTTGGTGAGGTCGACGGCTTCGAGGAGGTCGTCGATGTTTTGATCGCGTTTGGCCTTGGGCACGTCGTAGAGCTTGGCGTAGATGGAGAGGTTCTCTTCGACGGTGAGATCGATGTCGCTGGTGAGGGCCTGAGGGATGACGCCGATCATGCGGCGCACGGCGTCGGGTTCGCGGGAGACATCGTGGCCGGCGATGATGGCCTTGCCCGAGGTGACGGGGATGAGCGTCGTCATCATGCGGATGAGGGTGCTCTTGCCCGCGCCGTTGGGGCCAAGCAGGCCGAAGATTTCGCCGTCGGCCACGTCGAAGGTGATGCCTTTGACGGCTTCGAAGTCGCCGTAGCGTTTAATGATGTTTTCGACGGCGATGGCTGGCTGGGCTATGGCTGACGGATTGGCGCTCATTGGCTCACCAGCTTGCTCTTCGGGATGTAGACCTGGGCGGTCATGCCAAGGGTGTACTTCATGCCGGGATTGGGGATGAGAAGCTTGAGCTCGATGGTCTTGATGTCGCGCTTGCGACGGCTGACGTCGCGCTGGGTGGCGAAGTCGGCTTCTGCGGACTTGTTGATGACCTTGCCCTGGATGGCTTCGCCGTTGGGCATGACGACGCGGAGGCTGTCGCCGAGCTTTACGGAGTCGGCTTCGGTCTCGGGAAGGGGAGCGTAGACCCAGGTCTGGGTGAGATCGGTGATAGTGACGATGGGGGTTCCGGCGGCGACGACTTCACCTTGCCGGGCTGCACGGACGTTGACCTTGCCGGAGATGGGAGCGAGGACGTTGGCGTAGTTAAGTTCGACCTGTGCCTGATTGAGCAGGGCCTGCGCGTTCTGCACGTCGCTGCGGGTGGAGGCCACCGACTTGGCTGCGGCCTGTGCCTGAATGGTGTTGGCGATGGCGAGTTTGAGCGAGGCGTTGGCTGCGACTACGCTTTGCTTCGCAGAGTCGACGGCGGCCTGCGAGGCGCGCAGGGAGGTGATGGCCTCGTCGCTCGCCTGCTGGCTCATGACGCCTTGTTTGGCGAGAGCGATGGTGCGGTTGCTGTCGGCCTGTTGATGCTCATACTGTGCTTGCGCTTGCAGAAGCGCGGCGTTTGCTACCTGCAACTGGGCTTCGGCGTTGGCGACCTGGCTGGTGGTGCTGCCCTGGGTCTGATGCTGCGTGTCCTGCGACCCTTGTAGTTTGAAGTGCTGGCTGAGGGCGGTGGCTTCGGCGGCGTTGCGGGCGGCGGCGAGGTCGTCGCTTTGGATGGTGGCGATGAGCTCGCCTGCGGTGACGGTGTCGCCTTCATCGACGGTGAGCTTCTGGATGCGGCCGGGGATGCGGGAGCTGACGACGACTTCGTTGGCATCGACGGTGCCGATGAGTTGGAGATCGTTCGATCGGTCGGTCGAAAAGAAGTACCAGCAGATCCCGATGCCCATCAGGATGCCCATCAGGATGAGGATTCGATTACGGGCGTTCATAGTTCTTCTCCAGGATTTTTCTCCAGACGGGTGGATTGTCGATTGTGGGCATCGGCATGGCGGCGAGGACGCGGCGGACGAGCTTTGCACCGTGGGCGCGATCGACGAAGAGGGCGTTGCCGAGAAACTTTACACAGGCGTTGCGGCGAAACTCGATGTTTGCGGGATCGAAGGGCTCGAAGGTGAGCGAGAGGCGCATCATCGGGGCGCTCATGAAATAGAAGACGTTCGAGCCGTAGGTTGAATACATCACCTGCATCCAGTCGATGTTGCAGAGCTCGCCGGAGCGGACGCCTTGCTGAACGGTCTCCTGCATTTTTTTGAGGAGCGGAGCAAAGGCTTTACTAGCGAGGAGGGGGATCGATGTGCTTTTGCCATGATGGAAACGCACCATCTCCTGCTGCATGAGGCTCTGGAACTCGTGCTGGGTGAGGATGCGGTCGAAGTGGTTGAGCGCGAGCCGTAAGAGGTGTTCGCCCGGGGTGCATTTGGTTTCGAGTACAGCGATTGTGCTTTGCATGACAGCTTGCATGACTTCTTCAAACGCCGCGGCGTAGAGCGATTCTTTGTTCTTGAAGTAGTAATAGAGCAGGGCCTTGTTGACCTTTGCCGATTCGGCGATGGCGTCGGTACGCGCGCCGGCAAGGCCGTGCGCGCTGAACTCGTGGAGGGCAGCGCGGAGGATCCTTTCTCGCGTCTTATCGGAGGGATCGGTGGCGGCCGGTTTGGATGTTTTGGATGCCATTGATTAACCAGTTAGTTAAAATAATAACTTAACCACTAGGTGAATGGAAATGGCGGCTGAAGATCAGAAGATCAGTCGAGGAGGGTGTCGATGAAGGTGGCGCTGTCGAAGGGGAGTATGTCTTCCATCTTTTCGCCTACTCCGGCGTAGACGACGGGGAGCTTGAGTTCGGTGGCGATGGCGAGGACGATGCCGCCCTTGGCGGTGCCGTCGAGCTTGGTGAGGACGATGCCGGTGACGTGGGCGGCTTCGGTGAAGAGGCGGGCTTGGGTGAGGCCGTTCTGGCCTGTGGTCGCGTCCATGACGAGGAGGGTCTGGTGGGGCGCTCCGGGCACCAGTTTTTCGGCGGTGCGGCGCATCTTGTCGAGCTCTTTCATCAAGTCAGTTTTGGTGTGGAGACGGCCAGCGGTGTCTACGATAAGGACGTCCGTGCCGCGGGCCTTGGCGGCGGAGCAGGCGTCGTAGAGAGCGGCGCTGGGGTCTCCGCCTTGCTTGGTTTTGATGATGGGGACGTCGGAGCGTTGGGCCCAGACTTCTAGTTGCTCAATGGCGGCGGCACGGAAGGTGTCGGCGGCGCAGAGCAGGACGGTGCGGCCCTGGGCGCGGAAGAGAGCGGCGAGTTTGCCGGAGGTGGTGGTCTTTCCGGTGCCGTTGACGCCGACCATCATGATGACTTCAGGCGGCGTGGCGGGATGATGAACGGGGTGAGATACGCTGTCGAGGATTTGCTTCAGTTCGGCTTTGAGGAGCTGCTTGAGTTCGTCGCCGCCCTGGATGCCGGTGCGAAGGGCGCGCTGGCGGAGGTTTTCTATGACGATGGCGGTGGTGGGCGCGCCGAGGTCGGCGCGGAGGAGGACGGGTTCGAGGCCGGTGAGAGTGGACTCATCGACCTCGCGGGTGAGGGCGATGACGGAGCTGATGGACTCGGTAAAGGACTCGCGGGTGCGGGTGACCGCCTGCTTCATGCGGTCGAAGAGGCCGCGCTTCTGCTCGGCTGGTTCGGGGGTGGACGCAGCTTCCGGTGTGGTGGGCTGGTCGGGTTGCTGCTCAGTTTTGTCGCGTTTGCCGAAGAGAGAGAATGCCATGCTGATGCTAGTTTAGCAATGGCTTAGGGCGCTTCGTTTGAATTATGAATGTGAGCTGGTCAGGATTTTTCTGCCCGCCCGGAAAACTCTCCGCTTTCGGTCGCCACCTTGACCTTTTCTCCTTCTTTAATGAAGGGAGGAACGCGGATTTCGAGGCCGGTCTCCAGTTTGGCCAGCTTGGTCCCGCTGCCGCTGGAGGAGTCGCCCCGCGCCGCCGGTTCCGCGTAGGCAACGTTCAGCTCGACAAACATGGGCAGTTGCAGGCCGATGGGATTGCCGTTGTACTTGTGCAATTGGATCAATACGCCCTCGGTCAGGAAATCCAATGCATTGCCGATCATGCCTTCGTCGAGGGTGAGGGTCTCGTAGCTCACCTGGTCGAGGAAGTGAGAGCCATCGCCGTCGCTGTAGAGATAAGAAGCGGTGACTAACTGGAGATCCGGCTCCTTGAACTTGTCGCTCGCCTTGAAGGTTTTTTCAAAGACGGCGCTGGTGAGAAGGTTGCGCATCTTCAGGCGCACCAGCGTCTGGCCGCCGCGAGCGGTCGGAGTGGTGATGTCTGAATCCAGACAGGCGTAGGGGGCATTTTCAAGCTCGAACAGGGTCTTGCGCTTGATGTTGATCGCTTCAAGTAATACGGCCATGAATTCCTCGGGGATGGTTGGCAGGCAAGCTAAGGCAAACCTGATTTCGACTTCTGAATTAAGTATAAAGTGCTGGCGGTGGGCTTTTCGCCAAATGGATTCGTCATTGTGGTCAAGACTGACCCATATTTTTCCGAATGAATATACTGAATTTGCCAGAACCTGATTTCCTGCGCTCTATAAGAATGCCCGGAGAGTTTCTAAATAATGGCTACCCTTCTGAGTGACGTTCGTTATGCTTTGCGTCAAATGCGCCTTGCGCCTGTCTTTACTATCACCGTGATACTTACTTTGGGATTGGGCATTGGGGCTACGACGGCCATCTTTTCTCTGATTCACGCCGTGATGCTGAAGTCGCTTCCGGTTGTCGATCCATCCCATCTGTACCGTATCGGCGCCGGGAAGGATTGCTGTGCCACTAACGTGCTTCAGGGCAATTGGGAGCGATTCTCCTACTCACTCTACAAGCGCGTTGCGGAAGACGCGCCACAGTTCGACAACATTACTGCCTTCCAGGACAGAGCCGGTGTTCTGAGTGTTCGAGAAGGCTCATCTACTGCGCAAGCAAAACCGCTCCTGGGCGAATACGTGAGCGGCAACTACTTCCAGACGTTCGGTCTGCAGGCCTTCGCGGGCCGTTTGTTCACCGTTACCGACGACCAGCCCAACGCCATGCCTGTCGCGGTCCTCAGCTACCGCACATGGCGGCAGGACTACAACTCCAATCCTTCCGTGGTCGGCTCGACCCTGAACATTGAAACCCATCCGTTCACCATCATCGGCATCGCGCCGCCGGGCTTCTTTGGAGAGACACTCAGCAGCACGCCCACGGAGATATGGGTACCGTTGCAGAGCGAGCTTCTCATCGATGGGAAAGCCGCGTTCAACCTCATCCCTTCGCAGGCATGGCTGCATCTCATCGGACATCTTCGGCCCGGCGCCAGCATCGATGGGGTATCCGCGCAACTGACTGCAACACTCCAGCACTGGTTGATTTCGGAAGCCGCCCTGCCGGCCCAGAACCAACCGCAATCGGCACAAGAATTATCGCGTCAAACCATCCAGATCACTCCTGGCGGCTCGGGCATCGGCACTATGCGCGATGCGTATGCGGACAGCTTGCGGCTGCTTTTCGCGCTGTGCCTAGCGGTGCTGTTGATCGCTTGCGCGAACATTGCAAATCTTCTCCTTGCACGAGGAATTTCGCGCCGAGCCCAAATCGCTCTGCAACTCGCGCTTGGGGCTTCGCGTAAACGGATACTGCGTCAGGCACTCACAGAGTGTTCATTCCTCGCGCTTCTCGGTGCCACCGCCGGCATAAGCATCGCATGGCTTGGGGCAAAACTGGTGATCGCATTAGCCTTTCGCCATGCATCTGCGGTGCCCATCGACGTTCGTCCGTCACTACCCGTGCTTGGGTTCTGTCTAGGTCTGTCTCTGCTTACCGGGCTCCTCTTCGGTACGGTACCGGCGTGGTTGTCGTCGCGCGCCGACCCTATCGAATCTCTCCGCGGGGCCAACCGGTCTACCCACAAGAGCGCTGCACTTCCGCAGAAGCTGCTGATCGTCCTGCAAGCTGCACTTTCGGTAGTGCTGATTGCCGCAGCGGGAATGCTGACCCACAGTATCCTCAATCTCGAAAATCAGAATCTTGGCTTCACCACGGCAAACCGGTTGAGTGTCCGAATGGAACCGCCTCTGGCCGACTACACCCTCGATCAGCTCAACCTTCGCTATCGCGACCTTCGAGATCGGCTATCTGAGTTGCCCGGCGTCCATAGCGCCAGTCTTGCGCTCAATGGGCCAATTGGCGGCGGCTGGAAAGAAACCATCGTCAAACCTGGCGAAGGTATGCCTCGCCTTGATGGAACGCAGAGTGCAATGTGGAATCGGGTAAGCCCCAGATACTTCGCAACGATTGGGCTGCCGATCCTTCAGGGAAGAGGTATCCTCGACTCTGACCGTGTCGATACCCGCGGTGTCGTGGTCGTCAATCAGGCCTTTGTGAAAAGGTTCTTCCACAACCAGCCTGCCCTTGGCAAACACTTCGGTATCGGCCTCCCGGCTTATAGCAATGCGTTGGAGGTGGTGGGCGTTGTGCGCGATGCGAAATCCGGGGACCTGCGCGAGCCACCGCTTCCGATGGCATTCGGCGCTTTGACGCAACACATCGCTTTCACGGAAGAGACACTTCAGGCAAATGACAAATGGGACCACTTCATCAATGGGGCTCAACTCTTTTTCACTGGCGATCTTGGAACCATGGAACCCCGCATCCGCGAGGCTTTCCGGCTCGTCGATCCCAACTTTGCCATCATCAGCATTCAGCCAATGCAACAACTGGTGGATGCGCAACTCGACCAGCAGAGGGCTGTCGCGCAACTCAGCGGCCTCTTCGGCATCCTTGCGCTCATTCTTGCGTCCATTGGTCTTTATGGCGTAACGGCCTATATGGTCGCTCGCCGGACCAGCGAGATCGGTATTCGCATGGCCGTTGGCGCGAGCCGTGTCGATATCGTCGGGCTGGTCTTTCGCGGAGCCTTCGCGCAAGTGGCCATCGGCCTCGTGCTGGGCATACCGGCGTCTATCATTGTCGGTAAAATTTTGTCGACCAAGCTCTACCATGTGGGCATTCTGGATTCCGCAGCGCTCATCACAGCGATCGGGACCCTGCTTTTTGGCGCCTGTGTTGCCAGCATCGTTCCAGCGCATCGCGCTGCAACAACGGACCCCATCCGGATACTGCGCGCGGAATAACAATGAATAGCAACCAACCATCGATCACTTACAAAAGACATGGTCAGGAGAGAGTAGCAACTTCCGGAGAAGCCACATTACCCCCAAGCCGATCTCACTTGACGAAAACAGTGCATAATTGGCTTTTGGATCAATCGGTCGTCAATACTGAACGACTACCAATGACTTTGGGGTGGTACGCCTGAGATGCGCCACTGCTAGAGTAGAAGATATGTTCGTTCCTGTTGTTCCTTCTGGACATTTCTTGTTTGCGCCTTCGCAGCGAATCCACTTTATCGGGATCGGCGGGATTGGGATGAGCGGGATTGCGGAGATCCTGCTGACGATGGGCTATGCGGTCTCGGGCAGCGACCTGCGGCGCAGCGCGGTGACGGAGCGGCTGGTCGGGCTGGGCGCGCGGGTGTTCGAGGGCCACGCGGCGGCCAATGCGGCGGCCAGCGATGTGGTGGTGACCAGCTCGGCAGTGGCGAAGGACAATCCCGAGGTGGTGGAGGCACGGACGCGGAAGATTCCGGTGATTCAGCGGGCGGAGATGCTGGCGGAGTTAATGCGGCTGAAGTATGGCATCGCCGTGGCCGGGATGCATGGCAAGACGACGACGACGAGCATGATTGCGGCGGTGCTGGCGGGTGGGGGGCTTGATCCTACGGTGGTGGTTGGCGGTCGCGTGGATTCGATGGGGTCAAATGCGCGGCTGGGGAACTCGCAGTATCTGGTGGCGGAGGCGGATGAGAGCGACCGGTCGTTTTTGAAGCTGTCGCCGGTGCTGGGGGTGGTGACGAACCTCGACCGCGAGCACATGGATTGCTATCGCGATATGGCGGATGTCGAAGCGGCGTTTGTCGAGTTTATGGACAAGGTGCCGTTTTATGGAGCTACTACGGCCTGTATCGACAATGATCTGCTACGGACGGTGCTGCCGAGGGTTCGGCGGAAGGTCTATACCTATGGGGCGAGCGAGGATGCGGACTTTCGCGTGGAGATGATGACGCGAGAGGATGGGTGCCACTCGCGGTTTGAAGTGAACTATAAGGGGCTGGTGATGGGGCCGTTCCGGCTGCATGTTCCGGGAAAGCATAATGTGCTGAATGCGACGGCGGCGGTTGCGGTGGGGGTGCAGTTGGGGGTGGCTCCGGAGCAGATTGCGCTGGGTTTGGATAGTTTTCGCGGGGTCGATCGCCGGTTTCAGGTGAAAGGCGTGGAGCGCGGGGTGGCGGTGGTGGACGATTATGGGCATCACCCTACGGAGATTCTGGCCACGTTGCAGGCGGCGAGGGAGTGCGGCTATGGGCGGGTGCTGGTGCTGTTTCAGCCGCACCGGTTTACGCGAACTCGGGATTTGATGGAGGAGTTTGCCGGGGCGTTTAAGGACGCGGATGTAGTTCAGGTACTGGATATTTATGCGGCCAGTGAGGAACCGATTGCCGGGGTGGATGCGGCGGCGTTGGTGAAGGCGATTGGGCAGAAGGGCGTGGAGTATGCCGGATCGATGGCTGCGGGAGTGGAGGCTCTGGTGCAGGAGGCACGGGATGGGGATGTGATTCTAACGCTGGGAGCGGGGAGTGTATCGCAGGCGGGAGGAATGATTCTGGAGGGGTTACGGGTGCGTGGGTGAGTTCCTGAAAGGGTACATACGAAAGATGATGGGTAAAGATGGGGTGGGGACAGGTTATATTCGGGGTGGCGATTCTCGCGGCCTTGCTCAGGCTTGCGAAATAGTAATGGATCTTCGAAACGCGGGACTGCGGTGCTAGAAGCGCCGGAGCAGGACTATGCCCGCGAACCGGCAGCGCCGCGGAGGACGTCTGCCGCGCCGGCGAGAAAGCTGCGCCGCGACCTCAGCGAGGACTTTGCCGACGACTTTCCAGATGAGGATGACGCTCCGGCGGGACGGCGGCAGCGTGGCGTGCGGGTGCGGTTTCGCTGGGGACTGCCCGGGACGAAGTGGGGCAGGATGGCGGCTGGATTTGCGCTGGCGGTTCTGGCCGGGATTTGTTTTGGGGCATTGCTGCTGGTCAGAAATATGGTGATGCACGATCCGAGGTTTTATATCCAGTCGGCGTCTTCGATTGAGATTCAGGGCAATGTGCATCTGACGCGGGACGAACTGGTGAATATCTTTGGGGAAGACCTGGAGCGAAATATTTTTTATGTTTCGATGGCACAGCGGCGGGCGCAGTTACAGCAGTTGCCCTGGGTGGAACATGCGACGGTGATGCGGTTGCTGCCCGACCGCCTGCGGGTGTCGATCGTGGAGCGGACGCCGGTGGCGTTTGTGCGGCAGGGAAGCAAGATTGGGCTGGTGGATGCCAGTGGGGTGTTGCTGAATATGCCGCCGCACGGGCAGGGGGATGCGAACTATTCGTTTCCTGTGGTGACGGGAATTGTAGCGAACGATCCGGCGTCGACGCGGGCGGCGCGGATGAAGATCTTTGAGCAGTTCACGTCCGATCTGGACAGTTCGGGAGAGAAGATCTCGCAGAAGCTGAGCGAGGTGGACCTGTCGAATCCAGAGGATGTGAAGGCGTTGATTCCGGAGCAGGGGAAAGACGTCCTGGTGCATTTTGGAGACACGGATTTTCTGAAGCGCTATCAGAAGTTTGAAGAGCATCTGCCGGAGTGGAGAACGCAATATCCCACGCTGTCGTCGGTAGACATGAGGTATGAGCGGCAGGTGGTGCTGGAGATGCAGCCGGGAGCTGCTGCTGCGACTGCGGGGACGGCAAGTGCTGCTTCGGTGGCTGGTGCGAGTGTGGCTGCTCCGGTGCAGACTCCTGCGGCGAAGACGGTTGCGAAAAAGCCGGTCGTCAAGGCCCATGCGCCTGCGGGGAAGAGAGCGGTGGTTTCGAAGTGGAAGCCTGCGTCGAAGAGGGCTGCCGCGGTGAAGCATGGCGCGGCGAAGGTCAAGCCGCATAGGGTGACTGCGAAGGCTCATCCGCGAGTGGTACGGCGTTCGGGACGAAGTTCCCATTATCATTCTTCACAGGTGGTCCATCCGTGAACCAGAGACAGGAAAATTTGATTACCGTGGTGGATGCGGGCAGCACCAAGAGCTGCGTGTTGGTGGCGGAGCTGCTGGATGGCGTGTTGCGTTATCGAGGGCATGGCATCGAGCCATCGCGAGGAATGCGGAAGGGTTTGATTGCGGAGCTGGGGCCGGCGGCTGAGGCGATCAATCGCGCGGCGCTGACGGCGGAGCGCGTGGCGAAGGCCGTAATTGAGACTGCCGTTGTCGGCATTGGCGGCACGCATGTTCGCGGGGTGAATTCGCGGGGCGGCATCAGCATGGGCAGCCGGATGCGCGAGATCACGCGGGAAGAGGTGCGGGCTGCGGTGGACAGGGCGCGGAGTGTGGCGCTGCCCCCGGACCGCGAGGTGCTGCACCTGCTGCCGCAGGAGTTCATCCTGGATGACCAGGCGGGGATTCATGACCCGGTGGGCATGGTGGGGAACAAGCTTGAGGTGAATCTGCATCTGTCGACCTGCTCAGGCGGGGTGGCGCAGAGCGTGATTACCTGCGCGAACCGGGCGGGGCTGGAGGTGCTGGATACCGTTTATGAAGGGATCGCTTCGGCGGAGTCGGTATTGAGCGCTGATGAGCGAGAGCTTGGAGTTTGCATCGCCGACATTGGGTCGAGTACGACCGAGTTAGCGGTTTATTTTGAGGGATCGATTGCGCATACAGCCGTGCTGCCGATCGGCGGCGACCACTTTACCAACGATCTTGCAGTGGGACTCCATGTGACCGTCGAAGAGGCGGAAGAGTTGAAGAAGATTTACGGACACTGCGTGGTGACGGCAGTGCCGCAGTTGAATGAGATCGAGGTAGGTGGAAACCTCGCGTATTCGGGGGGCCAGCCTGCGCGGCTGGTGCGGCAGCGATTTCTGGCGGAAATTCTGGAACCGCGTGCGCGGGAGCTGTTCACCATGCTGCGGGACAATCTGCGCAATGGGGGCGTTCTGGAGGCGATGGGCGCGGGTTGCGTGCTGACGGGTGGAGGCGCGAACTTGATTGGCCTGTTGGACAATGCAGAGAGTCTACTACGCGTCCCGGCGCGGATTGGCTTCCCGGTGCCGCTGTCGCGAATGCCTGATGAGCTGGCTAAACCGGAATTTGCGGCGGTGATCGGGATGCTGCTTTATACGCATCGGACACAGGTAAGGAAGGCCAGCGAAGAGCAGGGGTTGAGGTCGAAGTTGAAGGCTATCTTTGCAGGAAGTTTCTAGTCGCCTTTCGCCCGGGCGTGCAGTTCGCTCTTTTTCAGGAAGTACCCCCCGTACTGAAAGTCCTAAAGTCTTCGAAATAAAGAACCTAAGTCTGGACTTCGGTATAGACCTTGGCTAATTTTGTTCGGTTGATCTCTCGTAGGGTTTTTGCATCAAAGCGCGGGCTTCGTTGATTGCGCCCTGGGTATTGTCGTTGGTTTGGACGGCGAGGCGGTACTCGTTGACGGCGCGGTCGCGCTGGCCGGTGAGGTCGAAGATGCGGCCTAGTTCGATGTGGCTCCAGACCTCGACCCATTTGGGATCGCCATCTCCTCGGAGAGCATCGCGGAACGAGTTTGCCGCGGACTGATAGTTGCGCTGCATGAAGAAGACTTCGCCGATGCGGTAAGAGGCGAGAGAGCTGTTCTTGTTGGCGTCGAGCGCCTTCTGGTATTCGACCAGGGCTGCCGTGAGATCGCCTTGTGCAACCTGCTCCTGTCCGCGCAGTACGGCTACGCGGACGGCTAAATCTGGCGTACTCTTCAGAAGCCAGTTTTCCGGGTCGATGCTGATGCGGCGAGGACGGCCAAAGGTTTCGACGGAGTACTGTGAGTCGGTGCCGCTTACGGTAATGCGGCGGATTTCTGTTTTTCCGTCGGTCTCGATGCGAAGCTCGACCGGCATACGGAAGAGGTCGAGGTCCTGCGTGATGGCCCCGATGGTGCGGAAGCCCTTGTTGCTTCCGAGACGGAAGACGGTGTATTTGTCTCCAAAGTTCGGTGCACCGGTGCCGTCGATCCACTGCGAGAAGAAAGGCGTGAGCTGGAGGTTTGATTGCGCTTCAGCGACGGTCTGAACGTCGGAGCTGCGGATGGGTTTGTCGGTATATTGCGAGAGCAGGTTGCGCAGAAATTTGTTGAAGGTATCGTCGCCCATCTCCCAGCGGAGCATGTGGAAGACCATCGCGCCCTTTTCGAGCGTCATGTTCTGGAACTGCGGCGAGAAGGGATCGAGGCGACCGAGAGAGGTGAGGGGCTCAGTGTCGTAGGAGAGAGCACCGGCAGAGATATCGGTGATGGCTGACTGGAAGGCGGTTTTGCCGGCGGAGTCTTCGAGGTACATCAGCTCGGCGTAGCGCGACATGCCGTTGGTAATCCAGGCATCGTTGAGGGTTGCGGGAGAGACTTCGCTGCCCCACCATTGGTGGGCGAGGGTGTTGGAGAGCAGCCGTTGGGCGTTACGCGCGGCGATGCGGCTGCCGGCGATGGCTGCGATTTCGGGTGCCCAGGTGGCGGAGACGGCGTCGTCGGGGAGTTCGACGAGATTGATGAGGGAGGATTCAGGCTGGCCGAAGGTGCTGGTCATGAATTCGAATTGCTTGGCGGCGGTTTGAGCGAAGTCGATGGCAAAGGACTTATGCTGTTCGGTGACGTAGACGTGGATATTGTTGACACCGGGTGCGGTGATGGGATCGAGAAACTTGCCCGCGATGATGGTGCCGGGGAAGCCTGGCTTGGCCCATTTGAAGGTGTACTCGGTGCGATTGCCGGGGAGGCTTTTAGGGGCGCTGATGCCATTGCCGCTGCCGACCACGCGCTCATCGGAGGGCACGCGAATGTGCATTTCGGCGGTGAAGCGGTCGGTGTAGAGACCGGTCATGGGGAACCATGCGCCAGGGTAGAGCAGGATACTGATGGGATCGTCGATCGAGGCCAGTTTGATTCCGCTTACTGGGCTGGTGCCGGAGCCGGTGAGAGTGCCGGAGTATTCAAAGTTGTACGTGGTGCTGGTTCCCTTGGGGATTGGGGTGGCCAGGGTAAAGCGCACGGTGCTGTTGCTGGTGAGGCGCTCGAATTCTAGTGGCTTGCCGCTGGCGTCGGTGACTTTGTTGATCTGGAGGCCGTTGTTCAGCTCGAAGATGGGGTTGGTCAGGTCTTCGAGCGCTGTGAAGGTGACGGCTGCGGTTGTCGTGAGGTGGTGCACTGCGGGGTCGAGGTCGGCAGTGATGACGTAGCCGGTGATGCTCAGTTGAGGACGGACCGGCGCTGCCCAAAGGGTGGCCGTAAGGATACACATGGGGAACAGGGCCGTGACCAGAACTCGGAGATACCGGGAAGGTAGGGGCATGTCGGGCGAAGATCCTCAAAAAAATAATGGTACAGCCTTCGTGATGTTAGACGCTTGCCGTTCAGATTCGGCCACTTACAGGGGAGGGCTGCGGAAGCAGCCTTTCTACGGTGTCGCAAACCTGCATGATGGGGCTTGCTTCAGAGGCGGAGAGCAGCTTGCGGCTGGTTTCGGCGAGGTCGGCGATCATAAGGTCGCGGGGGGTGCCGTCGGACAGCAGCGGGGTAAGAGCGGCCACCATATTTTCGGCGGTGAAGCGGGTTTGCAGCAGCTCGGGGACGATGCGTCTGCCGGCGATGAGATTGACCATCGCTATGGGGAGATTGCCGTCCTCATCTATCTCTGCCGGGATTTCAGATGGATAGCGGACGAGGCGTTTGGCCAGCGCGAAGGTGAGTGGGGAGACTCCGTAGACGACGATGAAGGGAGTACCGATGACCGTGGCCTGGACGGTTGCGGTGCCGCTGGCGACGATGCCGGCACGAGCATGATAGAGCGCTTCGCGGGCATCGTGGACCATGACGATTCTTGGCTTGGCCGTGGTGCGGAGAGGGTTTTGCAGGAAGCTTTGAAGATAAGCGGCATCCACCGTGGAGGCGATTGGGATGACAAATTCGTACCGGCCGTGAGTGTTCAAGAGGGTGGCAGAGCGCAGCATCTCGGGCAGGTTGAGTTGTATTTCCTTACGGCGGCTGCCTGGGAGGAGGGCGATCCAATTCTTTGCGGGATCGAGTGCGTGCTTTGCGGCGAATTCGGACCGTGTGCTGGAAGGCAAGGGCAGTTGCGTCAAGGGGTGGCCGACGAATGTGGCGTCGACGCCTCGTGCGCTGTAGAAGCGCTCTTCGAAGGGGAAGATGACCATCATGCGGCTGACCCGCTGCTGCACCCAGCGGAGGCGTCTGCGCTTCCAGGCCCAGAGTTGAGGACTGACGAAGTAGACGACGGGAATGTTCAGCTTGCGGAGCTCACGGGCGAGGCGGAGGTTGACGTCGGGGAAGTCGATCAGGATGGCGACGTTGGGACGGCGCTTTTTGATGGAGGCGACCAGGCGGCGGTACTCGCCGTAGATGCGAGGCATGTGACGAATGACTTCGGTGATGCCCATGTGGGCGACGTCTTCGGCGCGCACGATGCGATCGAGGCCGGAGGCTTCCATCTCTTTGCCGCCGAGGCCGAAGAATGCGGCGTCGGGATAGCGAGTGTGCAGTTCAGAGATGAGCTGCGCGCCGTAGTGGTCCCCGCTGGCCTCGCCGGCGGAGAGAAAGATGCGCGGAGATGGATGGTTTTCTGCCACGATGAATTTGTATCAGGGCAAGACGGCGTCGGAGAGTGATGAGGTCAGCACCTGGTCGGCTGACGTCTCCTGGTCTTTGTATTGCAGCTGGTATAGCTTCCAATAGAGGCCGCGGTGGCTGAGCAACTCCTGGTGGGTGCCTTGTTCGCGTAGCTGCCCCTTGTGCATGACGAGAATGGTGTCGGCGCGCTGGATGGTGGACAGGCGGTGCGCGATGAGGATGGAGGTCCGGTCTGTGATCATGCGGGAGAGGGCGAGCCGCACACGGAGTTCGGTGTCGGTATCGACCGAGGAGGTGGCCTCGTCGAGGATGAGGATTCCGGGGTTGTGCGCCAGGGCGCGGGCAAAGCTGATGAGCTGCTTCTGGCCGGTGGAGAGCGTGGCTCCGCGTTCCTGTACAGGCTCGGCAAATTGCTGCGGGAGAGAACGGATGAAGTCGCCTATGTTGACATCGTCGGCGGCGCTTTGCAGGCGCTCGTCGGTGATCCACCTCGAGCCGAGGCGGATGTTATCCGCGATGGTGCCAGTGAAGAGGAAGGGGTCTTGCAGAACGACGGCGAAGCGGCGGCGGAGCGCGTGCATGTCCTGGAGCCGTACGTCGATGCCATCGACGAGGATGCTGCCGCGCTGAATGTCGTAGAAGCGCATCATCAGGCTGATGATGGTTGTTTTACCTGCTCCAGTGTGACCGACGATGGCTGCGGTTTCGTTGGGTTCGACGACAAAGCTGACGCCGCAGAGTATCCACTCGATGTCGGCATAACCGCGCAGTTCGTCGTCGGTTGCAGCGGCCACGCGAGCGCGTTGGGCTTCATCGAGAGTCTGATAAGTGAACCAGACGTTGCGAAATTCGACTCTACCTGAGTTGTCGCCTTTCATGGGCTCGGGGGGCGATATGATCTGAGGTTCGGAGTCGAGGAGCTTGAAGACGCGTTCGCTGGCGGCCATCGCGGCCTGAAGGATGTTGTATTTTTCGCTGAGGTCCTGGATGGGGCGGAAGAACCGCTGAGCGTATTGAATAAATGCGATGAGGATGCCGAGCGTGACGGTGGAACCGGGGGCGCGCATCGGGTGTAGAAGATACTCGTAAAAAGGGAGCCCCGCGGCGAGAGGAGCGCCGGTAAAGAGGGCGCTGATGCCGCCGCGCCAGATGACCAGGGCGATGGCGATGGAGCTCAGCAGTTCTACCGCGGGGTAGTAAAGCGCGTATGCGAAGATGGCGTCTTTGAAGGCATCCATGTGCAGGCGATTAACTGACGCAAACTCGTCGAAAGCGCGCTGCTCGCGGTTGAATAGTTGCACGATGGACATGCCGCTGACATGCTCCTGCATGTAGCTGTTAATCCGGGCGATGGCGGAGCGGATACGACGATAGCTCTCGCGCACGTGGTTGCGGAAGATACGGGTGATGTAGAGGATCGCCGGTATAACGGCCAGCGTCAGTAATGCCAGGGGCCAGCTCATGCGCAGCATGATGATGACGATGAAGGCCAGCACGAACACGTCTTCGAAGATAGCCAGCACACCTGAGGTGAACATCTCGTTCAGCGCGTCTACGTCGGAGGTTACGCGCGTTACAAGTTTGCCGACAGGGTTGTGGTCGAAGAACCCGGGGTGCATGCGCTGCAGGTGGCGGAAGATCTGGCTGCGCAGATCGAACATGATCTTCTGGCCGGTCCACTGCATTAAGTAGGTCTGTAAAAACTCAAGAACGTAGGTGATCAGTAGCGCGCTGAGGTAGAGCAGGCCGAGTTGAGTGATGCCAGCCATAGGCTGTGGGCTGAGGTGATGCGCCAGCCATGAGAGCTTCTCCGGCGGGGTGTTCGTCATGTAGGTGTCAACGGCGACTTTGACGAGGTAAGGGCCGACGACGTCGGTTCCGGCTTTGAAGATGATGGCGACGGCCGACAGCGCAGTCTGCAGCTTGTAGGGGCGAAGATAGGTCAGGAGACGGCGCATGAGGCGGCCGTCGTAGGCTTTACCGACGATGTCGTCGTCCTGCGATGCCTTCTTCGCGGCTTCTTTCACCGGTTTGCTGGTTTTTTGTTCGTCTGCCATCTAAGTATCTCTATTCTAGATGCTTGAGGACTGGACGGGATTCCGCGAAATATTAATCTGCCGTAGCAATTGAGGTCACGCCCACAACAGCGCCTGGACCGGAATCCTGGGCGAAGACGACGACACGCATTTTTCCGGGAACGGCATTCTGGGGAGCGGTGAGAGTTGCCTTAACTGGTCCGGAACTGAGGCTCTTCACCTTGCCTATCCGCTGTAAAGACCGAACAACAGCAACGTGATGCAGCTGATGGCCCCGGTTTTCGCCGCCGCCAACGTCTGTTGTGTCGGTTGGATCTACCAGCGCGGCATAAAGGTCTGCTTTGGAAGGCGTGTTGGATGGAGTAGCGAGGGAGACAGCAATTGTGACACGGTGCCCATCCACTATGGGCTTTGACAGCACAAGGGCAATCTTGGCGCTCTGACCTGCATGGGTGATGGCCCTGAAGGCATGAGGTGCATCGTTGCCGACAAACTGCTCCGTGCCATCGACGACCATCTGGGGAGTATAGATGTCATTTACTTTCAGGCGAAAGCCATAACCATGTTGGCGTTCCGTGTATTGGGGTGACGAGAAGCGGTCGCGCCAGCCGAGCTGGTCCCAGTAATCCACGTGCTCGCCAAGCACAATAATGTCTACACCAGCGACAGGCTGCTGGCTCTCAAGCTGCGCCAGTAAATTGTCCGCGGGTGGGCAACTGGAACAGCCTTCCGCAGTGAAGAGTTCGACCAGGACTGGGGTGCGGCTTTGACCTGTATTGGCCTGTGCGGTAGCCAAACTATGCGTCAGCATAAGAAGGACGGTGAGGGTTAGGGAAGCGGCGAGGGGTCGAAATCGCAGGGTTTGCAACATGGTGAAGTCCTTCCTGATGCCGAGGGCGGCGCATACATATCAGGTACGACGGGTCAAAACTACATCCATGAAACAATAGCATCTGGAGTGCTCTCCAATCATATGACAACTCCGGCCGGCATTTACATTTCAGTTCCGTTCTGCAAGGCAAAGTGTACCTTTTGCAACTTTGCTTCGGGAGTGTTTGCGGCGGACCGAATGCAGCATTACGTCGATCGGGTCTGCGATGAGATCAGGGCTGCGAGGGCAGCGGCGGGGACAACTGGCGCTGATCTTCCAGAGCTTGTGGATACGATTTACTTCGGTGGTGGAACGCCCAGTTTGCTTGGAGCATCGCAGTTTGGCCAGATATTCGAGAGCCTGCGGGGGGAGTTCATTCTGGCAGATGGCGCTGAAATCACCCTGGAGTGTGCGCCCGGACAGCTTGCGGATGAGACGCTGGCCGAGTTGTTGCGGCAGGGCATGAACCGCATCAGCTTTGGGGTGCAGTCCTTTGTCGATCAAGAGACGGCGGCAGTTGGACGTTTGCACACAGAGGAGCAGTGCAAGGCGGAGATTGCCAGGATTCGCCGGGCTGGGGTTGAAGACATCAATCTTGACCTGATTGCAGGTCTTCCGCATCAGACGCGGGGGAGCTGGCAGTATTCCGTTGAACAGGCAATTGTCAGCGGCGCTCCGCATGTCAGCGTTTATATGCTGGAGGTTGATGAAGAGTCGCGTCTGGGGAAGGAGATGCTCGCTAAGGGGAGTCGCTATCATGCTTCGGCTGTTCCTTCCGAAGATGAGACTGCTGAGTGGTATCAGATGGCTTGTGAACAGTTTGACGCAGCGGGTCTGAGGCAGTATGAGATCTCTAACTTCGCGCGGCAGGGACATGCTTCGCGGCATAATCTCAAGTACTGGAAGCGCGAACCTTATATCGGGTTTGGTCTGGATGCTCACTCGATGCTGTTGACGGATGCGGGTGCGGTGCGGTTTGCGAATACGAGCGATCTGGATGCTTATCTTGGCAAGGCTGTACCTGCTTTCCCTCAGATCACGGAGAGCGTCGCCGATTTGGAGATCGATGTTGTCGATCTTGAAGGAGCCTTTGAGGAGTCTCTCTTTCTCGGATTGCGGCTGAATGAAGGTATCAATCTTGGTATGCTGCGCGATCAGTTTGGCAATGCGCTGCTTCAGGATGCGATGCCTGCGCTTGAGGAGGTCTGCGAGGCAGGATTGCTGGAGCTTGAGGCTGATCGAGCACGGCTTACGGCGCAGGGGCGAATGGTCTCGAATGAAGTCTTCAGTCGTTTGCTGGTTTCTTCCGCTGCATAATTTAAATGAAATGAAGAGATGCCATGATCGATCTGCGCAGTGACACTGTTACGAAGCCTACGCCTGCGATGCGCGAAGCCATGTTCGCGGCTGAGGTGGGCGACGATGTCTATGGTGAAGATCCCACGGTGAATCGCCTGGAGAGCGATGCTGCTGCGCTGTTTGGCAGGGAAGCGGCAATTTTTGTGCCGACCGGCACCATGGGGAACCAGATCGCCATTCGTCTGCATACAAGACATGGGCAGGAGGTTGTCTGCGAGGCGCGGGCGCATGTGCTGGACTGGGAGATGGCCATGGCGGCGGCGTTCTCCGGGTGCCAGTTGCGGACGGTCGTTGGGGAGCGGGGTGTGCTTTCATGGGAGAAGATCAGCGGTGCGATTGGCCCGAAGCTCTACTACCGCGCTCAGACCGGTCTGGTCTGCATTGAAAATACGCACAATATGGCTGGGGGCACCGTTACGCCGCTGGCTGTCATGCGGGAGATATGTGCGGGCGCCCATGCTGCGGGTCTGCCGGTGCATCTT
This sequence comes from Acidobacteria subdivision 2 bacterium RH1 MAG20, assembly GCA_002197545.1. The sequence continues at coordinate 31,789 of NFUO01000484.1, forward strand.
GATGGAGCGCGTGTCTTCAATGCGGCTGTGGCGCTCGGCGTTGGCGTGGCGGAGCTTACCAGTGGGTTCGATACTGTGATGTTCTGCCTGTCGAAGGGGCTGGGCGCTCCTGCTGGTTCGATGCTGGTTGGAAGCAGGGAGATGATGGACAGGGCGCGCAGCTTTCGCAAGGCGCTGGGCGGAGGAATGCGGCAGGCAGGCGTGCTGGCTGCTACCGGTCTCATCGCTCTGCATGACATGCCTGCCCGGCTTGCGGACGATCACGCGAATGCGCGGCTGCTTGCGGAGGCGGTTGCGGCCGAACCGAACGCGGAGATCGACCTCGAAGCTGTACAGACAAATATCGTCATCTTCAGGCTGCGTGATGATGGGGATGCGGCAGCGTTCTGTGCTGGGTTGAAGCAAAAGGGCGTGCTGGCGAGCGCCATCGGGCCACAGTCCATCCGGTTTGTCACTCACTACGACGCTGGCCGTGATTCTTGTCGAAGTGCTGCCTTGATCGTGGCTGAGCTGTTGCGTGCGCTGTAATCTTCTGAGTTTCTCCCTTTCCGGAGCACAACACCTCCAAGGGAATAATTGGTGTAAATTACTTTTATTCAATGGTTTACGGTAGATTTTCTCTTTAGTCGCCGCTACCGTTGATGGTGGGCTTTGTTGCCAGAAAGACATTTACGACCGTGCCGTGCGCCGCTTCGCTGGTGTCGCTGGTCAGGTCGATGCTGCCACCGTGTTTGGTGATAATTCCGCGACTGACCCATAGACCCAGCCCGGTTCCACGCTCACCTTTGGTGGTGAAGAATGGCTGAAAGAGGAGAGGTTGAACCGCGGCCGGAATGCCTATACCGTTGTCGGAGATCGTTACTGTGGCGCCAGCTTCCTTCTTTTGGCTGTCTGGAGTCATGCTACCCGGCTGCGGAGAGATGCTGACACGCACTTCGCCTCCCGCGCCTGCGGCCTCCGCTGCATTCGCAATCAGGTTGCTGAAGACTTGCCTCAACTCGGCGGGGAATGCGTTCACAGAGATATTCGATGGCAGATCGGCGTGGATGGTCACGCGCTCGTCGCTGAACCGGCGCTCCATCAGCAGAAGAATCTCCTGAAGCATCTCCCTCAGGTTTACGAGCACAGGGGCCTTCGATTCACGATAGAGGCCGAGCATGGCGCGGCTGATCTGGGTGACGCGGGCCAGCTCCTGCTCGGCCATGTCCATAAACTGCACCGATTCTTCCGGCGTCGCGCCATTCCGCATAAGGTAGAGCAGGTTCGATACGGAATCGAGAGGGTTGTGGATCTCGTGGGCGATGGTGGCGGCCAGCCGTCCGGCGACAGCCAGTTTTTCGCTTGCCAGCAGCGCGTCCTGGGTTTTGCGCTCCATCGTGATGTCGCGGAAGACGAGGACGACACCGGCGATTCCGTCTGTGCGGTCACGAATCGGAGCGCCGCTGTCGGCGATGTTCAACTCTGTTCCATCCTTGCGAATCAGGATGGTATGGTTGCCCAAACCGACGATCCGATTTAATCGCTTCACCTTGGAGACGGGATTTTCGACGACTTCCCTGGTTGCTTCGTTGACGATATGGAAGACTATCTCCAACGGTTGGCCCAGCGCTTCCGCCTGAGTCCAGCCGGTCAGATCGACTGCCACCGGGTTCATCATCTGGACCCTTCCTCGCGCATCGCAGGTGATGACGCCATCGCCGATCGAGGCCAGGGTCGTGCGTAACTGCTGCTCCGATTGAAAGATCTCTTTGGCTCGGCGTCCAAGGACGTCCAGCGATGTTTTGTAGGCGCTGGATACAGCGTGCAGGCGGTTGCGTGTGAATAGCCCGATAAAAACTCCTACGCAGAGGGCGAGTACAAGGAGTAGCCACTCCATGTCGCGAACCTGGTGCTGCCAGAGGTGGATTCGCGCTGCTCGGCGTTGTGGGTCGTGTCGGCAATGTCCTGACGGATAGCATCCATCATTGATTTGCCACGCAGATTCAAGTCGACATCGCGAGCCTGTCCCCCGGCGCGGATAGTGGCTATCACCGGCAACGCAAATGCATCCTGCCAGATCTGATGTTTGTCAGCTAAGTCATCGATGTAGCGCTTCTCTACGGAGTCCAGGCCAGGAAGCGTCTCCATCCTGTCGAACTCCGCCTGTATCCTTGGGGTGGCGTCCAGATAGGACTGGAGAAATCTGGCGTCGGATGTGTTTTCGTAGCCGCGAAGTCCAGACTCTTCGTTCAGGATGAGCTTTTCGATGCGGCCCACCTGGGCAATCCTGGCATCGGACTGCTGGATGAGCCTGACGGTCGAATTCGCTCCCTGAATCTGGAAAAACAACGCAATGGCAGCCAATAAAAGGGCTATGACCGGCAATAAAAAGACCTGCCGCAGGATGCGATTGAATTGGTTTAAATTCACAGTCGTGTCGTCCTAAGCGGTGCTCAACGGTTGCAGAAGACTACCTAGCTTCTTCAAAAGAACCGGCGGGCCTTCGCCTTTGGTCATATAGGTGTCCACCATGGATATGACGTCCGAGGGCAGACCGATGTAAGCCGAGAGCAGAAGGATAGGAATATGGGGCTTTGCCTGACGCATCTTCGAAGCCACCTCGCCGCCGTTCATTCCCGGCATCGAATAGTCGAGCACGACAGCCTCCACCGGCTCTTTGGAGAAGATTTCCAGTCCAGCGGAGCCATCCAGGGCGGTCAGTACGCGGTATCCGGCCCGCTCCAGCAGAATCTTGCGGACCTTGAGGCCGACCAGTTCGTCATCGACACATAGGACGAGATGTGGTTCTTGTGCCATAGTGATTCATCCAGAAGATCCAGCATCCAGAAGATCCAGCATCCAGAATAACTCCAACGTGGCTAAAAGTAACATTTTCAGCAAGCGGGCACATGATTCATCGTACGTTAGCAATCTTTTTGGTCGATTAGGTTAACCTGACGGTAACACGAGGTTACAAATTGAGTCAGACGATCTTTGTATTGGAAGACGATACCGACATCTCGCGGCTGGTCCAGTACCATCTGGAGAGCGCGGGTTACACTGTTCGCGCCTATTCCACAATTGGCCAGATTGTTCCTGACGCCGATCGCCAGCCACCGGCACTTTTTCTGCTCGACATTATGGTTCCCGGCGGAGATGGTCTCGATCTGTGCCGCAGACTGCGCCAGAATCCCACTCTGAGCGTTATTCCTATCATCTTTCTGACGGCCCGGGCTGCCGAAAATGATCGAGTGCAGGGCCTCGAGATGGGAGCGGATGACTATATCACCAAGCCTTTCGCCACTCGCGAGCTGGTGGCCCGCGTCAAGGCGGTGCTTCGCCGTTTCGAGCGGCCTACTTCGCCGTCGCTGCTTAAATTTGAAGAGATCGAGATTGATGCGGGAGCCATGCAACTGCGCGTCAATGGGGAACTGGTTACAACTACGGCTACCGAATTTCGCCTGTTGGATTACCTGGCCCGCCATCCCGGACGGGTCTTCAGCCGCGACCATCTGCTGGACGCCGTGTGGGGTGATGCCCGTTTCGTTACGCCGCGTTCGGTCGATGTCTATGTGCGCCGCATTCGCGAAAAGATCGAAGCCGATGCCGAAAACCCACGCTATCTTAAGACGATGCGGGGCGCCGGTTATCGCTTTGAAATTCCCAAAGCTCCGCAGTCCTGAGCGCAGGTAGAACCATGACGCGGGGCATCTTTTTCTCGTTCTTTATTCGCATGACGATTGCCATGGCGGTCGTTGCCTTTCTGTGTTTCTGGCTTGTGCCGCATGGCTGGGTCTTTGCCACTGCGTTCATTCTGGCCTGGGCTGTGACGAATGCTTTTTTATTCACGCGCTCTCTGGGGCAGGACGTCACCGTATTAGACCAATCTGTTGCTGCTATTCCGGAGCAATCAGCTAACGGGACCAGGAATCGATACGCCGACTTTGACGACCTGTCGCGGGCCATTTCGGCCAAGTCGGAGCAGGTGCAGCGCCTTCTCACCAGCGCCTCTGAGAGCCGTAGCGAGTTGGAGGCGATGATCGACAGTATGCAGGACGCCGTTGTTGCCGTCGATTCGGCTGGACGTATTCAGTGGACCAATCAGCGCATGCAAAAACTTATTCCCGAAGCGTCCGTTAGCGGTGCCGTCCGCGTGGGACATGCCCTAGTTCAGACCATTCGCGATCCGGATGTTCTGCAATGCGTTCGCGCGGCGCTCGATGAGCGCAGCGTGTGTGAACGCCGATCGACCTCGGTGGTGCCAGGCCGCATCTTCGAGATTGCCGCTTCGCCCATGCCTGGTGGCGGTGCGGTCGCTGTTCTGCACGATATCACCCGCATCGAACAGGTTGAGGGCATTCAACGTGACTTCGTCGCCAATGTCTCGCACGAGCTTCGCACTCCACTCACGTCTATTACTGGTTATGTTGAGACACTGCTCGACCACGAGGCCAGTCTCAGCGCGCAGGCACGCGAGTTCCTCAGTACGATCCTCAAGAATGCCACTCGCATGAGCCGCCTCACCGAGGACCTCCTTGTGATGGCCCGGGTTGAATCGTCAGAGCAGGAGCTTCACCCAGTCCCTGTCCCGGCAGGCATTCTCGTAAGCGATGCTGTACAGGCGATGAGCGGCCTGATTCAGGATGCCGATGCTGTGCTCGAAATTGGTGAAACGACCAACACCGAGGTCCTCGCAGATACGGACTCGATTGTTCAGGTGCTCAGCAATCTGATTGAGAACGGAATCAAGTATGGCTGCGTTCGGAATGCATCGCATTGCCGTGTGGTTGTGAGCGTGCGCGAGATCTCAGAGCCGATCGATGCCGTCGAGTTCAGCGTCCGTGATTTTGGGCAGGGAATTGCTTCTGAACATCTTAACCGGATCTTCGAGCGTTTTTACCGGGTAGACAAGGCCCGCTCGCGGGAGTCGGGTGGAACCGGGCTGGGCCTTGCCATTGCATACCGGATGGTGCAAATTCATGGGGGCACCATTCGCGCAGAGAGCGAATTAAATTCCGGGAGCACCTTCATTTTTACCCTTCCAAGAGCAGCAAAGCCTCTCGTTCAATAGGGTTTCTTCCGGTTTTTATACGAATGTAACCTTACCGTAACAATTCGCCCTCACACTCTTTAAATAGATATATCGGATAAATCGAAACACTCAAACTGAGAGGGACGCGTGAATCTGAAAGTCATCGCAGCAAGCATCCTGGCGCTCGCAACCACCGGAGCCATCGCACAGAACATTACCGGAGCGGGAAGTACCTTTGTTTACCCCATCTACTCCCGCTGGTTCAGCGAATACAGCCATCTGCATCCTAATGTTCATATCAATTATCAGTCCATTGGTTCCGGCGGTGGAATACGTCAAGTCTCGGAAGAGACGGTCGACTTTGGCGCCAGCGATGGCCCGATGACCGATCAGCAGCTTGCTCAATCAAAGGTCAAGTTGATGCATATCCCTACGGTGCTCGGAGCGGTTGTGCCTATCTACAATCTCCCAGGCATCAACAAAGACATTAACTTCGCGCCGACTGTGATTGCCGATATATATCTTGGCAAGATCACGAAGTGGAACGATCCCCGTATTGCTAAAGACAACCCGGGCGTCAATTTCCCTGCTAAGAGCATCCTTCCGGTCTACCGTTCTGATGGAAGCGGGACTACGTATATTCTGGCGGACTTCCTGTCGAAGGTCAGCCCTGAGTGGGCCAGCAAGGTAGGCAAGAATACCTCGCTCAAGTGGCCGGTCGGCATCGGCCAGAAGGGCAGTGAAGGGGTTGCGGGAATGGTGCGTCAGGTTCCGTACGCCTTTGGCTATGTTGAATTGATCTACGCTGTCCAGAACAAGATGCAGTACGGTCTGGTACGCAATGCGGACGGCAAGTTCCTCAAGGGGTCAACGGCTGGCGTCACCGCCGCTGCCGCTGCTGCCGCCAAGAACATGCCTGCGGATTACCGTGTCTCCATTGTGAACGCTCCAGGAGCGGATTCCTATCCTATCTCCAGCTTTACCTGGCTGCTGATTCCTATCCATCAAGCCGATCCTGCCAAGCAGAAGGCATTCACCGACTTTTTGTACTGGATGCTCGATCATGGCGAGGGTGAAGCGGCAGGCATGGCTTACGCCCCGCTCCCTAAGCAAGTGGCGACAATGGTTCGAAAGAGCATTGGTCAACTGAAATAGCTGAGACTGCCGCATGGCCTCCGTTCTACGGAAGCTGTGCGGCATGTTTCAAGGATCATCCCTTACAATCACTCAATAGAACGAGATGTGCAGGGATGGGATTGTGTCTCCGAACCGAATGACTCTTGATCGCGAACCCGGATCTCCGATGTTTGTTCCGGCGCCAAGTCCGGACATCTCCATGCCGCCTCCCTCTCCTGCCGGAGGCACACCCTCAGCTATCCGCGCTTATCTCAGCCAGCGCGGCAGTGGCCAGCTTGCGGATAACAGCTTTGCCGTCGCTGTGCTTCTCTGTGCTTGCAGCATCTTTGCCATCGTTATCTTCATCTTCAGCATCCTTGTGCAAAGTTCGCATCTGAGTCTGGTGCAGTTCGGATGGAAGTTTTTCACAAGCCAGTCGTGGGACCCGGTGTCTGGCGACTTTGGGGCACTTCCGTTTATCTACGGCACGCTCGCCACATCGATACTGGCTTTGATGATCGCGGTCCCGCTGGCGCTTGGCGTGGCGGTCTTCCTTACGGAGCTTTGCCCGCGTCCGTTGCGCGCGCCGATCTCCTTCCTGACCGAGTTACTGGCGGCGATTCCCAGCGTCGTCTATGGACTATGGGGACTCTTTGTGCTGGTGCCGCTGATGCGGGACGTTATCGGACCGTTCCTGTCGACGACTCTCGGCTGGACGGGGTTCTTTGAAGGCCCCAACTTCGGCGTGGGTATCCTGACGGCGAGCATCATTCTTTCGATCATGGTACTGCCCATCATCTCGTCGCTTACCCGCGACATTATGAACGCGGTCCCGATAAGCCAACGCGAGGCGGTGCTTGCGCTGGGCGCAACACGGTGGGAGATGATCCGCATCGGCGTTCTGCGCAACTCTCGCATCGGGATTGTCGGCGCCGTGATGCTTGGTTTGGGCCGCGCATTGGGCGAGACGATCGCCGTCACGATGGTGATCGGCAACCACCCTGAGATCAGCAAGTCACTGTTCGCTCCGGGCTACTCGCTGGCCAGCGCGATTGCGAATCAGTTCGCAGAAGCATCCGGCGATCTCTACAGAAGTTCTCTCATCGAGATCGGCCTCGCACTCTTCCTTGTCACCATTGTCGTCAACGCGATTGCCCGGCTCATGGTCTGGGCGGTCACGCGCGGCGCACCCGTAGGAGCGGCTTGATATGAGCACGCAACCCACCAACATTCCGCCCACGCATCCGAGTCCTATGAACTTCCAGTCGAGGGTGATGCGCATTAATAGTACATGGCGTACGATGACCAATTACCTCGTCAGCGGCCTGGCTATTCTCGCTACTGTTGTCGTTCTTGCTCCTCTTGCAGCGATTCTCTTCTACCTCATCTACAAGGGCGCAAGCTCGTTGAATCTGGCCTTCTTTACACAAATCCCCGCTCCAGTCGGTGAACCGGGTGGCGGCATGGCGAACTCTATCCTTGGGTCAGGCATTATCCTTCTCCTTGCGAGCCTAATGGGGATTCCCATAGGTATCGCTTCCGGAGTTTACCTCGCGGAGTTTGGTCGGGGCACGGTGCTGGGGAACGCGGTACGTTTCACCGCCGATGTGCTCAACGGTGTTCCTTCCATCGTAATGGGCATCGCCATCTACTCACTATGGGTGGTCATGGGGCTGAAGCCATTTTCAGCGCTGGCCGGCGGCGTTGTGCTAGCTATCATGATGGTTCCGACAGTAACGCGAACTACGGAAGAGATGTTGTCCACCGTGCCCCATGCGATTCGCGAAGCTGCGCTGGGTCTGGGCGTTTCCAAATGGCGGACGGTACTTTCGGTCAGCCTCCGTACTGCATCGCCGGGCATCATCACTGGCTGTATGCTTGCGTTTGCCCGTGTTGCTGGAGAGACGGCGCCGCTGCTGTTCACAGCTTTTGGCAATCAGTACTGGAGCGTGAGGCTGACTGAGCCTATTGCGGCTCTGCCGCTGCAGATTTACGTCTATGCTCTCTCGCCCTATGATGAGTGGCATCGACTCGCGTGGGCTGGCTCGCTCGTTCTTATCGCTATGATTATGGTCTCAGTCACGCTGGTCCGCATCTATGCCAACCGCGGCGTACTCAAGGGAGGAAGTTAGTGGGAGTAGGCATTCAGGTCGAGAATCTAAACGCGTGGTACGGCACAAATCATACTTTGCAGGACATTAATCTGCCCATTCCCGCGAATCACGCTACGGCGCTCATTGGACCATCCGGCTGCGGCAAGTCCACCTTCGTCCGTTGCCTCAACCGGATGCATGAGACCAATCCCATTGCGCGAGCTACGGGCGTCGTCAAGATGGGCGATCTTGATATTTACAAAGATGCGTCGCCAGTGGAGATCCGCCGCCGCGTCGGTATGGTCTTCCAGCGCCCCAATCCGTTTCCAACCATGTCGATCTACGACAACGTTGTGAGTGGGCTCAAGCTCAATGGCTTTCGCAATCGTCGCGTTCTCGATGAGACGGTGGAACGCTCGCTCAAGCAGGCCGCGCTTTGGGAGGAAGTGAAGGATGACCTCAAGAAGAAGTCCGGCGCCAGTCTCTCCGGCGGACAGCAGCAGCGTATGTGCATTGCCCGCGCTCTCGCTGTCGATCCCGAAGTTCTGTTGATGGACGAACCTGCGTCCGCTCTCGATCCTGTCTCTACCTCAAAGATCGAAGACCTAATTTTTCAGCTCAAGAGCCAGTACACCATCGTCATCGTTACGCATAATATGCAGCAGGCCGCCCGCGTAGCCGAGAACACAGGCTTTTTTCTCAACGGCAAGATGGTTGAGTTCGATTCCACCCATAAGATTTTCACGAACCCCCGAGACAAGCGCACTGAGGATTACATTACCGGGAGGTTCGGATGATGCGCGTTAAATTTCACCAGAGCCTCGACGATCTTAAAGAGCATTTGCTAGTCATGGCCGGCATGGCGGAGCAGGCCATTCAGCGTTCCATCGAGGCCTACCGCACCCGCGATCTGAGTATCTGCGAACTGGTCTTTCGTTCCGAGCCTGCCATCAACCGGCTCGAGCGCGAAATTGACCAGATGGCCCTCGACCTCCTTGCCATGGAGCAACCCATGGCCATCGATCTTCGGTTCATCCTCTCCGTCATTCGTATCAATGCCGATCTCGAGCGCGTCGGTGACCAGGCCGTCAACATCGCGGTCCGCGTTCGCGAGATGGGTGCCTTCGCTAACATCGATCTTCCAGTAGACATTCCCAAGTTGGCCTCGCTTGCCTCCGCGATGGTGCGTAAAGCCTTGCAAGCCTTCATTGAGGCTGATGCAGAGCTTGCCCAGTCTGTGCTCCTTCTTGATGATCAGGTAGATGAGATGAACGATGCTGCTTTCTATGCACTGAGTTCACTCATCAAGGAAAAACCCGAGATGACTCCGCAGTCTCTCAATGCGCTCATCATTGCGCGGAATCTCGAGCGCGTCGGCGACCACGCTACCAACATTGCCGAAGACGTTATCTTCTGGGTCCACGGATTCGATGTTCGTCATAATCCGCGTACCGATTAGTTTAGGGAATCCACCAAACCAGTCGCGGCAACATTGGATAATACAACCCCATGCGGACCTCATGCGAAGCCTGCTTCATCATCAGCGCGTAGGCTTCCATCTGTGCTCCATACTTCGCACGTTCGCCTGTAAGAAACTCCTCAACTCCGTCGGCTCCGTGAGTAGTAGTTTTGTAGTCTACGATCCAGAGGCACTCGTCGCCGGTGGCCAGTGGCGTGGCGCCTGCGCGAAATATTCTGTCCAGCCGCACGCTCCTGCGCGCCTCTGTCCACGATGTCAGCGCAAATTCACTGAAAGCCTCTTCTCTCGCGCCCAGTATCCACAGCCCTTCCGCATCCCGCAGCATATTTTCAATCGCAAGCCTTACCCGCGATGCGAGTCGTACTGCCCGTGCTGACGACAGGCCATCGCCACGCAACACTGTCGAAATTCGTTGTTCCCAACCCGCAACTTCTTTTAGCATTTCTTCTGTACTCACTCCATGTGCAAGTCGCTTTGTCACTACTTCCAGAAATGCATGTACCGTATTTCCAAAGGCCCGCGCCTCAAACGATCCCTCCGTACGCTCGAAATGAGCAGTCTCTGCTTCTATTCCTGCATCCCCATAGGAAAGTTTTCGTGCGTCTTCAAACCGTGCGTTCGGCAAAAATGTGAGAGGCAGACGCTCGAGTATCGCAGACCGCTCTCTAGTTGCCACAGCAGCTATATCGCCGACAAATTCATTGGCAACAAAAAAGGATGGTGTCGTCTCGTTCGGCATAACAAACATCTTCCGCACGCCATCTGAAACCTCGCGCTCTGCAGCAAAATGACGCTCTGCCGCTGGCCATGCAGCGCTTAACAGGCTTCCGTATGCCTGACTCACCGACCCATCCGCCTTGGCTTCAGGAGCGGCGAACAGATGCAACTCTTCGCGCGCCCGCGTACAGGCGACATAGAATAACCGCTTCCGTTCTGCCGCATCACGCGCCTTTTCAATGTTGTTCAGCCAATCGTTCAGCTCCCGCGATTCCTCTCCTTTACCCAAAATCGGAGCTAGCACTATGTGCGCTGCAGCCGCATCACCTGAATCAATCTCATTCCACGTCAGCAACCGCGTACCGGACACACGGGCTTTCTTCTCCAGGCCTGGCACAATGACTACGTCCCACTCCAGCCCTTTCGCTCCGTGGATTGTCATCAGATCGACAGCGCCCGCGCTTGCCGTTGCCTCGGCGTACAGTTTGTCCAGCCTCGTCTTCAGCAAGCTCAAATCGAGCGTGCCTGCCTCTTCTTCCAACTCATCTAACAACTGCAGATACCGTCGTGCGTTCGTGATCTCTGCAGGTTTCAAATAGGTATCGCCGCCCAGGGATCGCCATGTCCGCTCTACCCATTGCGATGTTGTCAGCCTGCCACGTTGCGCTGCGGCAGCGCGCAACACTGGCCAAATTCGCTTCAGACGTTCGCAGCTTTCCTCATCCAGCAGATCGCCGCGTTCGGCAAGCACATCTTCAACGCATCGCTCTGCACATGTGTCATCATCTGCGCCCGCAAGCATATGCAGCTCAGACAATCCCAATCCGCACCATGGAGCATGAAGGACTGCCAACCATGCTACCCTGTCTGCCGGATGAAACAGCGCGCGTGTCAGCGCAAATAAGTCCAACACTTCGCGGCGATCACCCAAGGCTTCAATATCGACGGCGCGGAAGGGAATTGCGCCCTGCCCATCGTCTTTCTTTAATGTCGCGACGATGTCGGTTAAGTGGTTACGACTGCGAACCAGCACCGCAATCTTCCATGGCTCTGTTCTTCCCTCTGGCAACGGACGCGATCGCCATTGTTCCACGACTCTGCGTACTGCTTCCGCATCCGTCTTCGAATGCCGTCTTCGTGCCGCAGTATCACCGGCTGGCAGCACGTTTGCATGCCACACAATATCAAGTGCACCGCCGTCTGATGGACCACGCACTGAGCTCGCCGAAACGTATTCCACTTCCTCGGGATTGGCTGCGTTCACTTCCGGTGGAAACAACAGAGAAAAATCTTCGTTGAATGCATTTACCAGTCCGCGCTGCGACCGGAAATTCGCCGTCAGCCGCAGACACCCTACAGGCAGCTCCTCAAGTTGCTCTGCCAACATCGTTCGCACAAATCGCTCCACACGCGCCTGCCGGAAGATATAGATTGACTGCTTCGGATCGCCAACGAGGAATAGTGTCTGGCTCTGCCCATCCCAGCTCTGCGTCAGCAGTTCGATCAATTTGTATTGGCTCGTCGAAGTGTCCTGCATCTCGTCCACCAACAGATGCTGCAGCTTCATCCCCAACGCAGCTTCCAGATCATGCACTCCACTCTCGCGTCGTAGCGCCGTCTTTGCCAGCAAGCCAAGCTCTGCAAAATCACACTCTCCTCGCTCGGCAAAAACCAGTTGCAACTCCACCAGCGCTCGGCTTAAGACACGAAACAGCGCCTTCGCCACCTCCCATTGCTCCTGCGGGTACTTCGCCGGCGGCAGACAATCCACCCGGCGCATTGCTTCGAGCAGATCTTCACGATGCGATATCTGCTCAACTACAAATCGTAGATGTTGTTTTTGTTTCTTGGTGGTTTCGAAGCCCAGCGTATTTTTCGCGAAACTTTTCCTCCATGTCCATGTCGAAGGCGCCACTAGCAGATGGATCAGTGCCCTCCAATGATCGAGATGGCTGGCATCTATCCCCGGTACCTGCTTCCCCGCGCAGCCCACAATCGGAGAGACCTCACGCTCATAAGGCTCAATCTCCGCGAGTGAAGATGCCAATGCAGCCAGCTCATTCAGGAAGTTCTCTGGCACGCTCTCTGCCAGCCGCGCTAATCCAGTACAAATCGCCTCTTCCAGCGCGCGCTCCAGCCGAGGCAGCACTGTTCTATCCAGATAAGCGTCGTCCAGTTCGCGTCCGGTTAACGGAACCAACTCGCCCCATTGGTCGCGGAGAGCCAGCATCCCAGCGAGCAGGCGTTCACACTCGGCCAGGTTTCCATCGCGATGCAACAGCACCGTGCGCAACGCGGCATTCAGTGCTGTATCTTTGCCGCCAAGCTGCATCAACGTTCTCCGGGCGGCCTCGTGGTGAAGGCCTGAGGCATCGAGCACCGGGGATAGTCCGCCTCCGCCGCCCGAGAGCACAGGCAGGGAGCTCGCGATCTCCGCGCAGATAGAATCAATGGTCCGCACCTTCAACCTGCGGGGACGTTCCAGCAATCCCCATTCCAGCCTTCGGTCACGTTCAACTGCGGCTTCTGCAAGTGCACGTGTCTCCCGCTCAAACTCGGTGTCATTCTGCAGAGCCTCATTGCGCGCGGCTTTCTCCAACTGCTCCATCACACGCTCGCGAATCTCGCCTGTAGCCTTCACGGTAAATGTGATCGCCAGCACCTGCTCCGGCTCTTCGACGCTCTCATCGCCCAGCAGCTTTAGATACCGCTGAATCAGCAATCCCGTCTTGCCCGATCCCGCAGGAGCTTCCACTATCCACGACTGCCTGATGTCCAGCGCCTTCTCGCGTTCGCGCCAGTCTGACGGCCTGTCAGCACTTTTGTGGCCATGTGCTTCCGAGTCCGGCCCGACAACGAACAGTTTAGTCACGCTCTCCCTCCGTTGCCGCATCGTCATCCATCTCTTCTTCAAATGCCGATGCATCGATGCGGCACAACAGACGTTGAGCGCAATAAGTGCATGTCGTCGGAAAACTCTTTGGTCTGACTCGCGCATCGCCCTGATAGAAATCCTCGGCCAACGAGGTCAGAACATGACGCCACTCTTCCACCTGTTGTTCGAGATTTGCTGGATGCTTCCTCGGCATTTTGATTCCTGCGGTCTCGCTTGTAGCAAATCCCTGCAAGCCCATGTCCTTTCCAGCCCGCACCTGTCCAAATGCCACCGCCTCCAGTTGCACTGCATCTGACAGCACAGCATAGAGCGGTAATTGCGGCGCCTCGGGCCTCTCCGATAACCAGTCGCCGGGCTTGGCTTGCCCGGTCTTGTAGTCGATGATGATCTCTCCGCTCTCGCCAATATCTACTCGATCTACTCGCACGCTCAGGCGCAGGGGACCAATCTGCACATCCTTCAACTCCTTCTCGCTTAGCTTCACTTCAAATGGAGGCCTCTTCATCTCGAGTTCCAGCCAGGGCCGCAGCAGATTTCGTAACCGTTCTCGTTGCATATCCAGATAAGCGGCGTCCCAGGGCGTTGAACTCAACTTCGCAGCTCTTTCCAGAGCGCTCGATATGCATTGTTCCAGCAAAGCCTCTCGCTTTGATAGAAGCATAGATTTCAATTCACTCTGCGTCTTCACTTCGTTCCAGAACTTTTCCAACACAAGATGAACGACAGTCCCACGCTCTGCCGCATCCATGCCCATCTCCGTGCTGCGAATCTCCGTGGACCAAAGCCGCCGCTCCGCAAAGGCGCGAAATCCGCATGCCGCCTGCAATCGCAGAATCTCCGCACCGCCGCGAATCACCTGGTCCGGTGGCTGTGGTAACTGAGCCGCATCCTCGATCTTCTCGGTTTCAACTACAAGCCGCTCGTCTTCGTCCGCCATAAGTACGTCAGCGGCAATCTTCTCCAATTCCAGACCATTCAGTGTGGCTGAGGGATGCTGCCGTCCTTCAGAGCACTCCATCGCGTAACTGAAGACCACGGTCTTTGCGCTTTCCGCAATGCGCTCGGTCATGCGCTGCGAATACTCGTCATCGCGTCCCGCATCTGTCCCTGGCATTGCAAGCTCACGCTGTATCGGCCAGGGCAACAGGGGATGGGAGCCTCTCGCAATCGGCCAGCTTAAATCCCCACTTTGCAAAAACCAGGCTGCATCAAACGTCGAGCCTGTGGTTTCGAGGGGTCCCATTACCTGTACGGGGGCCTCTCGCGATTCGGGTGCGAAGATCGTCTGCCACGCAATCCGCTCCAGGGCCTCCAAAGCCTGCCCAAATTCAACCCGTATGCCATCAAAGTCCAGCGTGGCCAACTCATCTAGTGCGCTCTCCCACTTGCGGCGCGTTTGAAACTCAACGCTGTCTTCGGCTCTGCCTGCGACCCATCCCGCGGCAGTCAAAAGCTCGCGCATTCTTTCAGCCCAATCCGAATGAGAGCGCCGCTCGCTCCTGGCAAACTGCTTCGGGGCCGTCGCCTGCATCGCGCGCAATCTCCCCAACAATCGGGTCAGCCTCGTTCTCCGTCTTGACCCCTCTACTGCTGCAATGAGACCTTCCATCGAGATCTCAGGCCACAGCATCTTTGCTCGTCGCAATTCAAATGCATCGAACTCTGCCCGGGATACTGATTCTGCGTCCAGCGAAGCGAAGTAGGGCGACAGCAGGAGTCCGCTGATTCTTTCCAGCGGCAATGGCCCTTTAACCCATCGCAATAGATCTAGAGCTACTGCCACAATTGGAGTCTCCGCCAGTGCCACCCCAACCGAGAACTCGAACGGCCCTAAGCTCCTTCCAGCAGCAATATCTTCCAACTCCGGAGCCAGCACCTCTCTGAATACGCGATCGATCTCCGCCCGCTGTTTCTCCAGGCTGGGCACGATCACTGCAACTCGGGCATCTGGTCGTTCTTCAACTACGCTTCGCACCCACCTTGCCGCCGCTCGGAACTCCTCGCGCTCATCTTTCGCTGAGACGATCATCCGCCGCTCCATAGCAACCGACAAACGCAATTCTTCAACTGTGACTCCTGTTTGCCGTAATTCGTCGATCAATCCCAACTGGGCTGGAGTCATCGAGTCAAACCCTACAAGCACGATTCCACCCTCGCTAAATTCAACTTGTCCAGCTGCGATGGCGATCCGCAGGGCCTCCTCTAGCTGAGCGCGTGCCAATAACCTATCGGTCTTGCATTGCCGATCAAACACCGTCGACCATCGCTGAAAAGCGCGTGTATCCGCGCTCACCGCTGCTCCGCGCAATTGCGCCTGCCCGTTATAGCTGCATAGCAGATTCCACGCATCTGCAGCCATCTCCGCCAACGAGTCCACCGTTCGCAAGCTGCGCAGCTCTCCATCCGCCGCCAGAATCCCTCGCCACACCGCATGTTCCTGCGTCCGGTTCAGCAATATTTTTGTAGCGTGACCTTCAACCAGCAACCTATGCCAAAGTTCTGCCGTCCACGCGTCCCATGCCATTATCGCCGGAGGGCTCCAATGATTCAGTCCCAATGTCCGATTCCGCCGGTCAAAAGCGATCCGTAGCGTCCGGGCCGCCCGCTGATTTCCCGTTACAACGGTCGCACCCCGCTCGAATGCCTGCGCAATCTCTACCGGCAACAAACCCGTACCGTCCATCTCTCGGTTATACGCCCGCTCACGCTGGAAAAATCAGTCTGTCAATGGTTGATCTCTCTTCCACCACAAACTCATCCCCAGCAACGCTACCGCTGCCGCTAACGGCAAGCTCAGCGCTACCTGCAACGATCCCGTTCGGGTCGAAACCACGCCCATCAGCCACGGCAACGCCGCGGCCCCAAGGCCCGACACTGCCAGCACAATCCCAGCCTGCCGCGCCGCCGGCTTCTCAGCCATTAACAGGGCAAACGTAGCGGGAAAGAAAGGAGATAGACTCAAGCCAAGCAGCACGGCAAAGGCCGCAATTCCCATGGCTGAATGCGCCATTGCCAGTCCCGCCGTAAACACTACGGCAAGCGCCAGGCCCCAGCGCTGCACTGTCTTCTCCCCAACTCGCAGCATCACCGCCGAAGACCCGGCCCGGCCAACTGTGAGCGCCATCCACAGCAACAGCGTCGTATATTCGCTCACCGCCAACGTCTTGTCTCCATAGCGCAAGGCGTAGGTGGTCAGCCATCCACTCAAGCATGTCTCTACGCCGCCATAGAGAAAAAGCAGCCCTGCAAAATAGACAAAGACTCCCCACCTCAGCCCCATGCCGCCAGTGGGAGCATCTGCCACGCCGATCTCTTCCGGCGCTCCCCACACCTCAGCCGTCACTCCCAATGCCGCGACCATAAACAGCCCTGCAAAGCACTCCAGCATTCCGCGCAACGCAAATCGTGGAAGCAACCATGCAGCCAGCAGCGGCGAGAGCATCGCACCGAAGCTCCACGAGAAATTGAGCAATGCCAGTGCTGATCCGCGATGCTCCGTATACCGCCGCCCCGCCAGAATATTTGTGGACGTAATAATCTGCCCTAACCCGAAGCCCCCAACAAACAATCCCGCACAAGCCAGCCCAAGACCTGGCGCAACCGCAAACCCGCTAAACCCAATGGCCGCCGCCGTTAGCCCTGCCAGCAGACTTCTTCGCAGGTGCCGCGAGACGCTCACGCCACCGGTAAACGATCCGCAGAACTGCGCCAGCAACAGCAACCCGCTCTGCGCATCCTGCAAATGCCACTGCCGGGTCAACAACGGAAGAATCGGCCCCAACAGAGCGGTGCCCAGCCCTGTCAGTACAAATCCGAAGTGCATCAGCCCTGCCGATGGCGCGACCTTTATCCGTTCAGCCAAATGAACTCCCGCCAAGTCCCTTCCATTATCATCAATAAAGGAGTCCCCTGCCGTGCCTCAAAAAGCCTTATTTGCCGTCCTCCTCATCGCTCTTCTCTCCGGCTGCCGCAAGTCTCCCCAGTCAGCGGCAACCAGTTCGACAGCCGCACAGGCGTCCTTTCATATTCGCGGCAAGGTCGTCAGCACCGACGCCGCCCACGTTACCCTCGATGGCGATGTCGTCCCCGGCTTTATGGACGCGATGACCATGCCCTACAAGCTCAAAGATCCCATCGTTGCCACCGAACTGCACCCCGGCGACCTCATCACAGCTACCGTTCTTGCCGATAAAGACGGCAGCGATTTCAGCAACGTCCGACTCGACAACATCGTTATCGTCGGCCAGGCTCGCGCCGACTATAAGCCTGCTGTCCAGTATCACGTCCCCAAGGCTGGCGACGTTGTCCCTGACTTCAAACTCCTCAACCAGAGCGACCGTACCATCCATCTCGACCAGTTCAAGGGCAAGGTCCTCCTCATCACCTTCATCTACACCCGTTGCACCCTTTCCGACTACTGCCCGCGCATGAGCCGCAACTTCGCTGAAGTCGACCACACTCTCGCGGCAGACCCCGCGCTCTACAAGCAGACGCACCTCATCAGCATCAGCTTTGACCCAACGTACGACACACCCAAAGTCCTCCGCAGCTATGGCGGCGCCTACACCGGCCAGTACACCAAGGAAAAGTTTCTACACTGGGACTTCGCCGCACCGCCTGAAAAAGAACTTTCCGCCATCACGCAATATTTCGATGTAGGTGTCACCCCCGGCGACAGCAAATCGTTGGTACACTCCCTTTCGACCGTCCTCATTGGCAAAGATGGAAAGGTCGTCGCCTGGTATCCAACGAACGAGTGGAAGCCCGCCGATATCGTGGCCCAGATTAAACAAGCTGCGGCGAGCTAGGTCTCGCCTGTAGAGATAAAGCAAGATCGAGGGCATATTGTAGTCATAGTTTGAAGTATGTTTTTATTACGAGCTGATTTTGGTGGCAGGGAAACAATGCAAGAAGCGTCAGATCAAGGATTGCATCGACAGCAGCAGTTCCTTTGTGATTGAATCCGAAGGATGCGGCGTACATTCCAATATTTTGAAATTGAAGGCATTAGAATGTCGAAGCGGTGTTAGGTTCTTTAAAACCTGGCCCTGTGTTGCAAAATGCTCTTTTTGTATCGTAAAATTACTTTTTGTTACGTATGATTGATGCGTCAGAACTGAAAAAGCGCAGATACCCATAGTTACGGATTTCAAAAGGAGTACTTACGAGTGGATTCTCTATCAGCATTGCTTGAGCTTTCCGGCCCTGAAAAAATCGAGGGCGGTCTCGTACACACACCCAAGGAGATTGCCCAGCAACCCGATACGTGGCTGGAAACTCTAAGTCTGCTGTTGCAGCGCGAGCGAGAGATTAAAAGCTTCCTGACTGAGTCCGGAATTCAGAGATCATCTAGTGAAAGGCCAGTCATCTATCTGATTGGCGCGGGAACGTCGGATTATATCGGCCATTCGCTGCACCTTCTCCTGCAGCAAAAATGGCAATGCCAGGTTGTTCCTGTTGCAAGCACAACTCTGCTTACAAATTTTGAAGACTATCTCCTGGAGGGGCGCGCAGCTCTTTGGATCTCCTTCTCGCGCTCTGGAGATAGTTCCGAAGGTGTCGCGGTGATCGAACGCGCGCTTCAGGACTGCCCAGATGTGCGCCATCTTGTGATCACCTGCAATTCTTCCGCCCGCATGTTGAAGGTGCTCGAACAGGTTCCCCATTCGTTCAGTATCGTGCTTGGCGATGCCACGAACGACCGCAGTCTGGCGATGACCAGTTCCTTCTCCAACATGGTCCTCACTGGCCAATTTCTCGCAAATATCTGGTCGACAGAAGAGTATGTCCCTATCTGTCATCACCTGGCGCAGGCTGCGCGGAGCTTTCTTCTGCGCGCGGCAACCCTGGTCTCTCAACTGGTCGAGGATGATTACCAGCGTGCTTGCTTCGTTGGTTCCGGTGTTCTTGCCGGAGCGGCGATGGAATCAGCGCTCAAACTGTTGGAACTCAGTGCAGGCAACGTTCAAACGATGTGGCAGCCGACATTGGCCCTCAGGCATGGTCCCATGGCTGCGCTGAACTCAAAGACGCTGTTTATTAGCTTTCTCTCCAGCGAGCATCGCTGCAGACGCTATGAACTCGACTTGCTCGAGGAAATTGGCGGCAAGCATCTGGTGCAGAGCCGTGTAGCCATTGCTGCTGCTCCTGACGCATCTCTGCTGCAAGCCGCTGAGTATGTCCTCACGCCTGAAGAGGACTTTGGTATCCCCGATCTTTACAGGCCGGTCCTCGATGTCATTTTTGGACAGGTACTGGGCCTCTTTTTTTCGCTGCACTACGGCTTAAAACCTGACTCTCCAAGTCCGAACGGGGCCATCAGCAGGGTTGTAGAAAATGTTGGCATTTATTTATAAATCTGCCCCAGCGTACAAAAACGCTGCAATAGATCCAGGGAGCATTTGCCTTGTCTACGTATCTCCATCGTCTTGCCCCTGCATACAGGCAGGGTTCGCCGTCCGGTATCTATTCCGTGTGCTCTGCCCACCCGTGGGTGCTTGAAGCAGCGATGCGCTCAGCGATCCATGACTCTACTCCTTTGCTCATCGAAGCGACCTGCAATCAGGTAAATCAATTTGGTGGATATACCGGGATGATGCCAGGAGATTTTCGGAAGCATGTTGTCTCCATTGCGCAGCGGGTTGGATTTCCCGTTGACCGAATTATTCTTGGCGGCGACCATCTCGGCCCGCATCCGTGGCATCATCTGCCGGCAGGGAAAGCCATGCAGAATGCTGTTGAGATGGTTCAACTTTACGTGCGTGAGGGCTTCACCAAGATCCATCTTGACGCAAGCATGCGCTGTGCAGACGATCCAGCCGCTTTGTCGGATGCTCAGGTAGCGCAGCGCGCCACCGAACTTTGCCGGGCTGCGGAGTCATGCCGACAGGCAGCACTGAGCTATGTCATCGGTACTGAAGTGCCGACACCCGGAGGCAGTCTCGATCCGTCGGAGAAGATTTCAGTGACCACCATGGATGCCGCGGAGCAGGCTATATCCGCGCATAAGAAAGCCTTTGCTGCTGCCGGTCTGGACAAGGCATGGAATCATGTCATCGCGCTTGTTGTTCAACCCGGCGTCGAGTTCGGAAACGATCATGTGATTGATTACGATCCCTCCAAGGCCCAACACCTTGCAGAGGTGCTCAATCATCATCCGCAACTGGTCTTCGAGGCGCATTCAACGGACTACCGCGTCCGCTCGCCTATCGCGAGCTCATCCGCGACGGATTTTCCATCCTGAAAGTTGGACCTGCGTTGACGTATGCAATGCGTCAGGCACTCTTTGCCTTTGGCAGAATGGAGGCGGAGTGTGTTCCATTCGATCGGCAATCACATCTTTTGCAGGTTATTGAAGATGCCATGCTGAAGCAGCCGGCAGATTGGAAGAGCCACTATCACGGCAGTCCAGACCACCAGCACCTTCTTCGCATGTATAGCTACCGCAACCGCATTCGATACTACTGGCTGGTGCCTGAGGTGAAGCAGGCCGTAAGCATACTGATGACTAATATGGAACGGCATTCTCTTGATGAGATATTGCTGAGCGACTTCCTTCCAGGGCAATACGAAAAAGTCCGCAACGGGTCACTGGAACCTCAAGCGTTGCCACTGCTTCTCGATAAGATCGAGGACGCACTGGCTCCTTATCGAGCTGCCTGCGCCTCTACGAGTTGAGGCGCTAGGCCAGGGTGACTTCAATGTTGAGATTGGTCAACGATTCGACGATTGCCGGCGATACGCTTTTGTCGGTAATCACATGATGTATCCCAGTGGGTGGGATGATGCGAGACAAGCTCCTGCGTCCGAACTTTGTCGCATCACAGACGGCGACAATTTTTTTTGCAGCCTTTACCATCGCTCTGTTCACTCTTGATTCCAGAACGTTTGGCGTGGTCACACCAGTCTCCACATCAAAGCCGTCTACTCCGAGAAAGAGAATGTCTGCGTGCATCTCTTCCAGCATGTCCTCCGCCAGCGGCCCCACAAGCGAGAATGAGTTCTTCCTCAATGTGCCGCCAGTCAGAATCACTTCAAAATCGGTTCCCGTCAATTCAGCCGCAATGTTTACTGCGTTCGTAATCACGGTAAGTCGCGAGAATCGTTTCAGGGCCAGGGCGATAGCCGTCGTCGTCGTGCCGGAATCCAGCATGATGCATTGGCCTTCCTTAATCATCTTTACAGCCGCGTCTGCGATCTTCTGTTTCTCCTGAAAATGCTGTTTCTGTTTCTCTTTCAGCGACGGATCGAAAAGCGCACCTGAATTTACCGGGAGAGCTCCTCCATGCGTCCTCGAAATGAGGCCCTTCGACTGCAAATAGTCGAGGTCTTTCCGTATGGTGATCTGCGAAATACCAAGCTTGGCTGACAGCTCACCGACCAAGGCGCGGCCTTCGTTTTGTACTACCAGAAGAATATGCTGACGACGCTCGTCGATCAGCATGTCCTGCCCTTCCGATTTCCGATCGGCGTTCCGGCTTCGTGACTTTCGCATAGTTGATATACCGTTAGGAGGCGGATTTTTGGAACGATGATAATCGTAACGTCCGCGCAGCCTACCGATTGTACTGTACTTCTTATCCGTCAGGCAGGAAAAACCAGAGTGCGGAGGTGCGCAAATCCCGAATGCTTGCCGGAAACATAGATTCTCTTTCCCAGTCTTAATCTACGGAGATACGCTCGCCATTCAGAATCGTTGACTGGAGATCGCCAGAGGCGTTGTAGACATTAAAACTTGCAGGCTGGCCTTGAACCGGGTTTGCAATCGTGCTTTCCAGTCCAAGCAGCTTCGCAGGATTATGAGACGCAAGCCGGACAGCAGTGCTTAGCGGCGCCCCGGTAAAGTGTTGGAGATTGGCAACGGCGCGGTTCATCGTGAGAACACTACCAGCGAGACTGGCTTTGCCGCCTTCGAGGTCATTGAAAACGTAGCAACGGCCATTGGCGACGCTGACCTTAAAATCTCCAAGCAAATATGTCCCGTCAGGCATCCCGGTGGCAGACATGCTGTCCGTCACGAGGATGGCTTTATCGGGACCCTTAGCCTTGAGCCACAGGCGAACCATCTCGGGCGCGACGTGAACGCCATCGCAGATGAGTTCGGCGAAGAGATGGTCGTCATCAAGGACGACTCCCAGAATGCCTGGGTCGCGATGGTCGAGTGTGCGCATGGCATTGAAGGTATGGGTGGCGCTGACGGCTCCGGCCTTGATTCCCGCACGGGCCTCCTCCGTAGTCGCATTGCTATGTCCAAGGCTCACTTTGATTCCCAGGGCGGTGGCATGTTCAATGAGCGCAAGCGCCCCTGGAATTTCTGGAGCAATCGTGATGAGGAGGATGTGTCCGCGAGCAGCCTGATGGAATCGGTCGAAGATAGCAATGTCTGGCGGAAGAATATTGCTCGGCGGGTGCACGCCGCGCTTCGCATGAGAGATGAACGGGCCTTCAAGGTGAATGCCCATCGGACGGGCCTCATTCCGCGCGGTATGGGTTTCGATGGCGTTGGCCAACGCGTCAAGCGACTTGAGGGTCTGGTCGATTGGGGCCGTGACCGTAGTCGGTAGATACTGCCCCACGCCCTTGGTGGCGAGGAATCTATTGACCACACTAAGTTCGGCAGAGCTGACATGCATCACGTCGTAGTTAGCCGCGCCGTGAGTATGGATGTCAAAGAAGGTCGGCGTCAGCATATCTTCCGACTTGTTTGCAGGGTCGGAGTGAATGCCGGTGATGAGCCCAGCGCCATCGATGTCGATGACCGGGTAGTCGATGGTGCCCTGTGGAGTATGAAGGTAGCGTGCGGTAAGAGTTGTAGACATCGAAGCTAGTTTAAACCCCCTTCCATATATGTGTCCCGAAAATAATGGGGCAGCTTCCGCTGCCCCACGTTATCGATCGATCTTTGAAGCAGGGGCTCTGAGCGAACCTCAGAGTCACCGTCTACTCGTCGGCGAAGCTACTGTGCTGGCGCTGGTGCCGGAGGCGGGGCAGGGATGCCTAGCTCGGCTGCGGAGGGAAGTGTGTGGCTCTCCGACCATTGGCGCTGAGCAGCCCGGATTTTATCGCTCCGAGCGAGCCAAAGGCCGATCGTGTAGTCGTAGTGCTCGAGCACGGGGCGCAGAGCATATGGACGGTTCGATCGGAGCCACGCCTGTTGATACAGGTCACGTATCAGCGAATACCCATCGCGCAGATCTGCTATGTGCCCATTGGTTCCGTTGATGTCGGAGAGCGCCCGCCCAACCGCCTGACGATCCTTGCGGTCGGTTGAGCCTTGCGCCGCGTAGGCAGCTTGATAGGCCTCGGCGATCTCATCGGCAAACTGGAATTTGAGTCCGATGAAATCCATGCGGCGGGCACCCAACTCCAGCGCATTGATGGCGTCTGTCTCGCGCAGACTGGTCGGGTTCGAGGGATAGGCGTCGGCAGGATTATAGGGCGCAGCAGTTGCCGTGAATGCTTTTGGCGGCGCCGGAGCGGCAGCGCGGGCTTGCGCGATGAGGGTAAGCGCCCGCTCAGCGTGCAGACGTAGCTCATGAGTGTAGGGACGAATCTTGGCTGCATACACCTGCCCGTCCTTGCTCATCGGGTCGATCCAGAAGAGACCGTCAGAGCCGTCGCCGACCTTGGCCTGCTTCTGCAAGAGGTCATGGGCAAGCATGATCTCCTTTTGTGCTTCATTGAGATCGCCGGTCATATCTCCGTGGAAGACCTCGCCATAGGCGTCCTGAAACTGCGGAATGGACGATTCGCCCTTCTGCCATGCCGCCGCGGCGCCGAAGAGGATGCCGTACCAGTCCATATTTTCCAGTCCCTCACCATCGTCATTCCAGATGGTGTTGAGCGCCCCGGTTGAGCCAAGCCGCTGGCCATCGCGAATGAACCCTTGAATATTGAGCAGGGCCTTGTTGTTGTTGGGATACACTCGCGACCAGTTATTGATGCCCGGAGCAACCCACGTCTCAAAGCCTGCATTGGTGAACGGAGTAAGGTAGCGGTCGAAACCATTAGGTTCGGGGCCGTAGGTCCACGCAACGGCGATGGTCGAGTCTTTGAACGACTGCGGCATCTGCTTCAAAAGGTCCGGCGAACCCTGAGCGATGTCGCCCCAGAAGAGCAGCTTGCGGTGCAGTGGCTGGAGTGCGGTGACGATGCGCTGCATGAAGTCGAGGTAGACAGCGCCAAGGCCACGCGCGTCAACATCGGCTTTGGTCTGGCCGCTTCCAAGGTCAGCGGTCTCATCGGCGCCGATGTGGAGAAACGGTCCCGGATAAAGTTCGGCAAGCTCACCGAACATCTGCTTGATCAGCGGAATGGAGCCAGCCTGCCCGGGGGCAAGCACCGCTCCATGCGACCTCTCGGCCAGCGGCGAATACTCCTCCCACGTAAGGTTGTGGTGCAGATGCCCGAAGGCCTCCTGCTCCGGAATAATGGTCACATGATAAGGCCGGGCATAGGCGACGAGAGCCTTCGCGTCGTCCGCGGACATGCTGCCCGCCGGAGGAGCCATCAGCGGATTCGAAGCATATTGCTGCGTGTGCTCAAAGTAGGGCGAGTAGATATTGATCTTGTAGGCTGCAATGGTGCGGATCTGTTTCTTCTGGAAGTCGAGCGTAGGCACCGGGCCGCGGGAGAGATCATCGTCGAGACCGCGGTACTTCATCGCAGGCCAGTCGCGAATATTGGCGGCGCGCACAATCGCGTGCGGGCCATAGCCCACGAGGAGCTGCTTGACCGTCTGTGCTCCATAGAAGAGTCCTTCAGCGGTAGCGGCCGTGACCGTCAGCGAGTGATGGCCGGCGGTGATGACGTAGCCCTCGGGCTTCATCTCTGCGGTAAAGTCGGCCACCGGATGGTTGGCAAGCCGGGTAAGTTCGATGGTGAAACCTGTCGAAGAGACGGACGAGATATTCCGCTCCTGCAGACTTGTCGAAAGATCTTCGGCAGCAAACTTGTCTTCGGTCGCGCAGGGAGAAGCGCAAACAACGCGGACTCCATTGGGAATCGGCTGGTCGGAGGTGGCATGAACTTCGCGCGGCATCGGGATCAACTTGATGGAAGACTGCGCGGAGACGAGTGTGGTCAAGGCTAGAAGGAGTGCGCCAGCTCTGAAAAATAGCATGGTAACGGTATACCAGCCTCGGACTGAATTTTTGGCGAAAATTGTGCAGGCAAAGAGGTTCTCTCCGGATACTTATGTCAAAAGAATGTGAATATCCTGCAAATTCGCACTCTATTCACATTGCTTTGTGAGGATCGGTCATAAAGAACGAGTGCATAGGGTAATCGGGCCACCGTGGTTCACGCCTAATGCTCTGTTCAACCCTTGAGAGGCCCCATGACGAAGCAATTACGAGCGGCTGTAATAGCGATGCTGGTATTCGGTACAGTGTCCCTGCAGGCGCAGACAAGCACGACGGCAACGCCAAAGAAGACAACGCATAAGAGAGTTGTGAAAAAGAAGGCTCCGGTAGAGAGTGCAACAGAACGCGAGATTCGCGAGCTGCGTGAACAGATGCAGAGCCAACAGGCGCAGATCGACAGCTTGAAACAGCAGAATGCCGAGAAAGATGCGAAGCTGGCGACAGCGTCGCAGGATGCGCAGGCCGCAAATGCAGCTGCCGCACAGGCAACGTCGCAGGCAGCAGGCGTGAGCTCAAGCGTTCAGGCGAACACGGACGCCGTCACTACACTGAATAGCACCGTCAATGATCTCAAGATCACGAACGCGGGCCTGACAAAGACCATCAACGATACAAAGAAGGACTTGACGCAGAAGATCGAGTCGCCGTTGGCGCTCCATTATAAAGGGGTGACAATTACACCGGTTGCCTTCTTCGCGGCTGAATCGGTTTACCGTACCCGGACGCTTAACTCGGACATCAATACCCCATTCAATGCGACGCCATTTCCCGGCGCGGCCAATGCGCATGTGAGCGAATTCAACGCGACCGGCCGGCAGAGCAGACTTGGTGGGTTATTTGAAGGCAAAGCCGGAATGTTCAAGATGACAGGCTATTTCGAGACCGACTTCCTGAACGCCGGCGCGACCAGCAATAACAATGAGAGCAACAGCTATGCCTTGCGTCAGCGCCAGATATGGGGCCAGGTAGCCACAGACGGCGGCTTTAAGTTTACGGGCGGCCAGATGTGGTCGCTGGTAACAGAGACTGCTAAAGGGACGGACGCAAGAACAGAAGTCTTGCCGGCAACCGTTGATCCTCAATACCACGTTGGTTTCAGTTGGGCACGCCAGTATGGCGTTCGCGTTCAGCAGACCATGGGGTTGGCGACGGTAGCGATATCTCTCGAAGGAGCGCAGACGACCTTTGCCGCGAGCAATCCACCTGCGAACTTCTTTATCGGCGGCGCCGGTAACGGCGGTGGCCTCTTCAATCCAACAACGAACTACACCAACAATGTTTCACCTGACGTTATTGTGAAAGCGGCGTTCGATCCAAAGGTCGGCCATTTTGAAATCGGTGGTGTCGGACGCTTCTTCCGCGACCGTTACTACCCCAACGGCTTGGGTGCGACGCCCAGCGTTGCCGGCGCAACCAATGACACTAAATTTGGCGGCGGCCTGATTGCAAATGCACGGTTTCCGGTTACGCGCTACGTGAGTCTCGGTTTCCATGCAGTTGCCGGCGATGGCGTCGGCAGGTACGGAACGGCTGGCTTGCCTGACACGACGGTCCATCCTGATGGAACCCTCGAGCCTATCCGCGGCTACCAGGGCCTGTTTTCGCTGGAGACCCACCCCACTAAGAAACTCGATGTCTTCGGCTACGCTGGCGGCGAATATGCTCAGCGTACGACTTATATGAATGCGGCCGGAAAACTGGTTGGTTATGCTCCGGTCACGCTGATAAACACGGGTTGCAATACGGAGACATTACCCGGGGGTACCGGTAATGGATTTGCTGGCGGAGCACCTTACAATCCAGGATCACCGGCAAACTGCCAGGCTGTCTCCCGTGCCGTTATGGAAGGCACGCTCGGTTATACATACCGCTTTTACAACGGCCCAAAGGGCAAGGTGCAATATCAGATTGTCTACAGCTATCTCACGCGAGAGGCGTGGAGCGGTGTTGGCGGGTCGCCGAAGGGGACCAACAACATGGTGTTTACGAGCTTCCGTTACTACCTGCCATAGAAAGAGCTTTTCGTGAAAGGAGGGCACCCGATCCTGGGTGCCCTCTTTCTTTTTGGTGTGCGATGAGGATGATTTTGTTCGTGGTGCGACCAATATTTGATACGCTTCAATAGCTAAATGTTTTCGGTAGTGATTGTTTTATTTGAGAGGTAATGAAGACGATGTTGGATGAAAACAGGTTGTTTCCCTCGGATAGCGCAGCGCGTTCGGTGGCCGCTAAGTTGTACGAGATGGTGCGGGACCTGCCGATTATCTCGCCGCATGGACACTGCGACCCGCGCTGGTTTGCCGAAAACGAGCCGTTTCCCAATCCCTCGGCCCTGTTCATCACGCCAGACCACTACATCTTCCGGATGCTTTATTCTCAGGGAGTTTCGCTTGAGTCGCTCGGCGTTCCCGATGTTTATGGCAACAACTCATCGGACCCGCGCGAGGTCTGGCGTATCTTCGCGAAGAACTACTTTCTCTTCCGTGGTACACCGACCCGTCTGTGGCTGGACTACGCCTTTGAAAAGCAGTTTGGGCTGAAAGAGCGGTTGAACCCACAGAATGCGGACGCCTACTACGACCTCATCTCAAAGGCTCTCGAAGCACCGGAGTATCGTCCCCGGGCGCTGTTTGAGAAGTTCAACATCGAGGTGTTGTCCACGACGGACACGCCGCTGGATACGCTGGAGTTTCACAAGGACATCAGGGAATCGGGATGGAAGGGCAGGATATTGCCCACATTCCGCCCGGATTCAGTCATCGACGCGGAGTATACCGGATTCGTCCAGAACATCGAAAAGCTGGGAGAGATTACCGGCGAAGACATCGGCACCTACAAGGGATATCTGAACGCCCTGCGAAACCGCCGCGCCTTCTTCAAATCCATGGGCGCCACGGCAACCGACCACGGGCATCTGACGGCGCAGACGGCGGATCTCGACCTCGCTACGGCGGAGTCCTTGTACGGTCGCATCCTGTCAGGCCGCTCGGTGCCGCAGGAGCAGGAGATCTTTCAGGCGCAGATGCTGACCGAAATGGCTGGCATGAGTGTGGAAGACGGCTTGACCATGCAGTTGCATCCCGGCTCAGTGAGGAACCACAACAGGATGCTGTATGCGAGATTTGGACGCGACAAAGGCGCCGACATGCCTTCGCCGACGGAATACGTGCGCGCCATGCGGCCACTACTTAACAAGTACGGAAATGATCCGCGGCTGACCTTCATCATCTTTACCCTGGACGAGACATCATACAGCAGGGAATTAGCCCCCCTGGCGGGCCACTATCCAGCGCTGAAGCTAGGTCCGCCCTGGTGGTTTAACGATTCACCCGAAGGCATGATGCGCTTCCGCGAACAAGCCACGGAGACTGCCGGTTTCTACAACACGGTAGGGTTCAACGACGATACCCGCGCCTTCCTATCGATCCCAGCCCGCCACGATGTGGCCCGCCGCATCGATTGCGCCTTTCTGGGCAGGTTGGTGGCAGAGGGACGTCTGGATGAGGACGAGGCCTTTGAGGTCGCGAAAGACCTGACCGTCAATCTGGTAAGGAAGGCCTACAAGCTATAAGGCGACGATCGGCGATTGAAAAGCATTAGAAAGGGGGTCAGCGACGTTTGCCGATCCCCTTTGGTCCTACCAAAATGTGTTTTGAAGCTGACAGCAACTGTGTCAACCAGAACACTGCTTTTGCAGCGCATATTAGCCAAGTGTAGCCGCAAATAGCGCTGTCAATTTATGGAAAGCCCGGTCAACCTGAGTAGGATTAAAAGCCGGGTTATCGGGCACAGTCCAGCCATGGTGCGCCCCCTCATATGTCTCGCTCTCATGGCGGCCACCCCAGTTCTCCAGTGCTTCCTCGAATTTTTCAATGGCCTCAGCATCCATGCTCTTGTCCTTCACGGCATGGCCAAAGTAGAGCCGCGCAGTGATCTGTGGCAAAACGAGGTGTGGACTGGTGGGATCAGCAGCCTTGTAGAGCCCTCCGCCATGGAAAGAAGCTGCGGCGGCGACCTGTGATGGATGTGCGGCGGCAGTACGAAGGGCAAGTGCTCCGCTAAAGCAGTACCCGACAGCGCCGACAGGACCGGTACGGACAGCGGGTTGTGCCGTGAGGAAATCGATATAAGCCGCGCCGTCCAGCCGCTGTGCCACTGGTGTAAGTGGAGCCACAAGTTCGGCCATGCGCTGCATGGTGCGCTCATTCCCAGGCGTCCTGGGAAAATCAAAGACCGGAGGACGGCTGGTGCGGTAGAAGGGGTTGATCAGGAGGACCGCATAACCCTCGGCAGAGAGGCGGCGCGCCATGCTGCGATGAGACTCGCGGATGCCACCGATGTCCGGTAGATGGAGAACACCAGGAAGCGGTGTAGAAGTGTCAGGAGAGAAGAGAACGGCATCGGCGGTGCCGTCCGGCATGGAAATCTCGATGTCTTTCTCAGTCATAGGGACTCCTTGTTGGACTGTATATCACGCCCTGTAGCAGCGTAAGATGAGACACCATGAGCCTCTTTTTTGCTGCTGGAAGTGCGACGACGGAGATGTCGCCAAGTGATGTGCGGTCAAACCTGTTTAGCGCGTTGGACAAGCTGGGGAAGCGGAAGAAAGTCTTGGCGATTCCACCGGATTTTACCCGGATGCACTCGCAGAGCGGCGTCCTGACGGAACTTGCGTGGGAGTACTACGGCGACAGCCTGGTGGACGTACTGCCTGCGCTGGGAACGCACAAGGCAATGAGCGACGAAGAAATCTCCACGATGTTCGGTGCGACCCCGAGGGGATTGTTTCGCATGCATGACTGGCGGAACGACGTCGTGACCCTGGGCGAAGTTCCCAGCGGGTTTATGTACGAGGTGAGCGAGGGCAAACTCGACTACACCTGGCCCGCACAGATAAACAAGCTGCTCCGGGATGGCGGTCACGACCTGATCCTGTCGATTGGGCAGGTAGTGCCGCACGAAGTCGTAGGTATGGCGAACTACAATAAGAACATTTTTGTGGGAACGGGCGGTTCGATGGGTATTCATCGCAGCCACTTTCTCGGCGCCGTCTATGGGATGGAGCGCATGATGGGGCGAGCGGACACTCCTGTGCGCCGGGTGCTGAACTACGCAAGTGATCACTTCGCAAAAGACATGCCGATTGTCTACGTCCAGACTGTGGTAGGAAAAAATGCGGCCGGTGAGCTGGTCATTCGTGGCCTATACATCGGCGACGACGTGGAGTGTTTCGAGCTGGCCGCGGAGCTGAGTCTCAAGGTGAACTTCAAGATGATGAACCGCGAGATTAAGAAAGCCGTGGTCTTCCTCGACCCACACGAGTTCCGCAGCACATGGCTGGGCAACAAAAGCGTCTATCGCACGCGCATGGCGCTTGCCGACAACGCCGAATTGATCGTGCTGGCTCCCGGAGTGCATGAGTTCGGCGAAGATGCGGCAATCGACAAGCTGATCCGCAGATACGGCTATTGTGGAACTCCCCGAACGCTGGAGGCTGTAAAGGAAGACCCTGCCTTGGCAGGCAATCTCAGCGCAGCCGCGCACCTGATTCACGGATCGAGCGAAGGCCGCTTCACAATTCGTTACTGCCCCGGACACCTGACCCTTCAGGAAATCGAAAGCGTCCACTACGAGTACGGAGACCTCACCGAAGCAATGGCAAAATACAGGCCAGAAACCCTGAAAGATGGTTGGAACATCGTCGATAGCGAAGAGATCTTCTACATCTCCAATCCCGGTCTAGGACTATGGGCCTACGAAGGCCGCTTCAAAAATTAGCTAATTTGCCGCATCCATAACCAATTTGCCGCAACCCTCCCATATCGGTATGCTGAGAATGACTGAAATTGGTTAGACCAGTGAACGTTTGGAGATAAAGGGCATTGCGATGAGTGAGGAATTGAAGCTTCCTAAGTTTTCACTGGGTGTAGGTGACAGGTTTGCACATCAGGCAAAGGCGCAGCTTGCGGCATGTGTTCTGGCTGCTGAAACAGGTATAGAGGTGGTACCGGTCTGGAATAAGTCGAACCGTGAGCACATGATTATCGGGTCGGAGCCGAGTCAGACGCGCGCTACGGCGGATGCAGCGGTGAAAGAGCTTGGATGGACGAAGCCGTATTTTCTGGATGCGGACCACATCAATCTAAAGACGGTGGGGCGGTTCTTAGAGCCTTGCGATTTTTTTACCCTGGACGTCGCGGACTTGATTGGGCAGCCAGCCGATGAGAAGGATGTGGAAGCGTTCGTGAAACGGCATCCCGAGCTTGTAGGCACAGTGACGATACCGCATATAGATGAGCCCTTCAAGACCGACGTGGTGTTTGTGACGGGTGTAGCAAATAAATTTTTAGCAGCAGTGCAGGATGCTGGCCGTATCTATCGCTTTCTGGTGGAAAAGAAGGGCGCGGGAAAATTTGTGCCCGAGGTCTCGATAGATGAGACGGACTATCCCCAGACACCGGTTGAGTTGCTCATTATTCTGGCGGCGATTGCGGATGAGAAGATTCCGATCCAGACGATTGCGCCGAAATTTACGGGACGATTCAACAAGGGTGTGGACTATGTAGGCGACATGACGCAGTTCACGAAGGAATTCAGTGAAGACCTGGCAACGATTGCCTTTGCCATCAAGACATATGGCCTGCCTGAGAATCTGAAGTTGAGCGTCCACTCCGGTTCGGACAAGTTTTCGATCTATCCATCGATTCATGATGCGGTAAAGAAATTCGGCGCTGGCGTTCATTTGAAGACAGCGGGCACCACCTGGCTGGAGGAGCTAATCGGACTGGCAGAGGCCGGAGGGACTGGACTGGAGATTGCCAAAGAAGTTTATTCGGAGGCATACGACCATAGCGAAGAGCTTTGCGCACCTTACGCGACTGTAATCGACATCGATCCGGCGAAGCTGCCGAAGCCTGAGGATGTGAATAGGTGGACGAGCGAACAATTCACCTCAGCCCTTCGCCATGAACAGGGCAATAAGTTCTACAACCAGAGTTTCCGGCAACTGCTGCATGTTGGCTTTAAGGTTGCGGCGAAGATGGGAGACCGCTACCTGAAGGCGCTTGAGGCGAACGAAGAAGTCGTGGCAAAGAACGTGACGAAGAACCTGTTCGACCGGCATATTCGCCCTGTGTTCCTCGGAAGATAGTTCTATACTTTTGAGTGCGAACGTGAATATTTATCTGGAGCAAAGCTTCAGATATTGCTTATTACTGTGAATAGACTCGTTTCCCATGTGGGCATCGAGAATCAAGGAGAATGGCGAAATGAATCTTGGCTTTAAAATCCCCGAAAACGGCACACTTGATCTTCTTTCTCTCGGAGCACTCGTGCACCGGCTCGATCCTGGCATCATCCCGTTTCGCAAAGCTACAGAATTCGAAATCCATGTTAGCGGTGGAGAGTTTAATGTGGCCGCCAATCTTTCGGACTGTTTCAAGATGCGTACCGGCCTCGTCTCGGCGATGGTGTCTTACCCGATTGGCGATATGATTGCCGAGCGTGTGCGGGCGATGGGTGTGCGCCCCTTCTATAAAAACTTCGAGCACGATGGCACCCGCGGACCGAACATGGCGACGGTATATAGCGACCGCGGCTTGGGCGTCCGCGCTCCGGTTGTCTTCTACAATCGTTGCAACGAAGCTGCGGCACTGATGAAGCCTGGTGATTTCGACTGGAAGGCGATCTTTGCTCAAGGGGTTCGATGGTTTCATAGCGGCGGCATCTTCGCCGCGCTTTCCGAGACCACGGCGGATTTGTTGATTGAAGCAATGAAGGCTGCCAAGGCTGCCGGAGTCATTTGCTCTTTCGATCTGAACTATCGTGAAAAACTCTGGAAATCCGTCGGTGGAATTGAGCGCGCTCACAAGGTGCTTGGAGCGATCGTCGAGAACGTCGATGTGCTGGTCGGCAACGAGGAAGACCTGCAGAAAGGCCTTGGCTTCGAGGGCCCTGAGGTGGCAGCCAAATCCAAGTTGGACACCAAAGCATTCCTTTCGATGATTGAGCAGGTGGTTGCCCGGTATCCAAACGTCAAGGTGGTTGCGACTACGCTGCGAGAGGTCCATTCAACGAACCATCACAGTTGGGGTGCGGTGGCCTGGGTCAAT
The DNA here is from genome assembly GCA_002197545.1 of Acidobacteria subdivision 2 bacterium RH1 MAG20. Next base: position 65,356 of record NFUO01000484.1, read on the forward strand.
GGAGAGGCCGTCTATGCGCCAACCTGCGAGTTGGACGTGTACGACCGTGTCGGCGGCGGAGATGGTTTTGCTTCCGGATTTATCTATGGCCTTCTCAACGGCGAATCGCCGGAGCAGGCGATCAAACTGGGATGGGCCCACGGTGCACTGATGACAACCTTCCCCGGCGATACCACGATGGCAACGCTTGATCAGGTCAAGGCCTTTGCCAGCGGAGGTTCGGCACGAATCCAGCGCTAAAAATCATCAGTGAAGTTGGGCCTTAGAGGATTTTCACTGGGACTGCGTCCGGTATGCAGCAAGGTTGTAGAGGCTGTGACGCAGTCCCAGAAAATTCTTTTACACTATGCTTGAGGGTGACCCCAGGTTTGAAACGAATAAAGGAAAAGGAGATTGGATGGGACACCCGTTATTCGATCTGAGCGGCAAATCGGCTGTGGTGGTTGGTGGAACGTCGGGCATTGGCCTGGCAATGGCGATTGGGCTGGCGGAAGCGGGTGCCGATGTCGTGGCGACCTCGCGGCGTGCGGAGCAGGTGGAAGAGGCCGCGAAGGCAATTGAGGCCAAGGGCCGCAAGGCGCTAAGGTTGACCTCCGATGTCGGGAAACGTGCTTCTTTGCAGGCTCTGTTGGATGGAACGCTGAAGAAATTCGGCAAGGTCGATATTTTGATCAACTGCGCGGGCAAGATTAAGCGCGAGCCGACGCTGACCGTGTCCGAAGAGACCTGGGACGACATTATGGATACGAATGTGACCGGGACATTGCGCGCTTGCCAGATATTCGGAAAGCACATGCTGGAGCGTGGACATGGACGAATCATTAACATCGCTTCGCTCAACACATTCGTTTCTTTAAAAGAAGTCACAGCATACGCGGCGAGCAAGGCTGCGGTAGGTGCGCTGACGAAGTCGTTGGCTGTGGAGTGGAGTTCGCAGGGCGTGACCGTGAATGGCATCGCGCCGGGAGTCTTTCGGACGGCACTCAACCAGAAGCTGCTGGATGAGAGCGACCGCGGCAAGGAACTTCTGATGCGGACGCCGATGGGACGGTTCGGCAAGACGGAGGAGTTGGTGGGCTCGGCAGTCTTTCTGGCGAGCGATGCATCATCGTTCATCACAGGCGAGATTCTTGTAGTCGATGGGGGATTTCTCGCCAGCGGCGTGAATCAATAGAAACGCTCCGCGTCGTTGCAATCAGAAGCCAGCCGTCCCAGGACTGCTGGCTTTCTTCTGCTAGCTGCTTTAGCGCGACGGGCATGACCTCTTTCGAGAAGGGACGGAAGTAGGCATCCATGACGCTGACTGGCATCTTCTCACAGCTTTTGATGGAGATAGGACAGATGCAGGCTACTTGCGAGTGGCGCGAGCGATGAGCGTGGCGATGTAGGCGGCACCAAAGCCGTTGTCGATATTGACGACACTGACATTCGGAGAGCAGGAGTTAAGCATCCCTAGTAGAGCCGCCGCGCCGGCAAATGCAGCGCCGTACCCGACGGAGGTAGGAACAGCGATGACGGGTACGCTGACCAGCCCACCAACCACACTCGGCAGGGCTCCCTCCATACCCGCGCATACGATGACGGCGTCGGCTGCGGCGAGGGAATCGCGCTGGGCGAGGAGACGATGAATGCCGGCGACTCCTACATCGTAGACGCGGGTGACACGAGTACCAAAGAGCTCGGCAGTGACGGCGGCTTCTTCGGCTGCGTATAGATCGCTAGTTCCGGCGCAGAGGATTGCGATATGGCCTTGCGTCTCGGTGGTGTTTGATTGCCGGAGCGTGATGGTTCGGGCCTGCGGGTGATATTCGGAAGCTGGGACGAGAGCAATAACGGCTGCAGCGGTGGCTTCGTCGGCGCGTGTGGCGAGCACGTCAATGCCAGTCGCGGCCATGCGAGAGAAGATCTCAGCGGTGTGCGCCGCAGACTTGCCCGCTGCATAGATGACCTCAGGCAGGCCGCTGCGAAGAGAGCGGTGGTGATCGATCTTGGCGTAATCAAGGTCTTCAAAGGGAAGAGTAGCAAGGCGCGCGGAGGCTTGCTCTGGAGTGAGTGTGCCGAGCTGAACCTCGGCGAGGAGTTCGAGGAGAGAAGACTTGTTCATTTTGATTTGCTTGCGTGATACGCCGCAATGGCAGATTGGATGACTTGTTTGACAGGAACATGATGGGTTGCAGCAGCAGCCCGACAGTCTTCAAATTCAGGAGTGGCGTTGAGTTCTTCCGTTGCGAGCGATCCTACTTTGATTCGGATGTCTCCGTAAGCAGTGGAGACGGATTGGTGGCTACGGCTGAGACACGAACGCTGTTCCTGATGGATGCGAATTCCAAGTGTGCTGGTCTCGCGGAGAAGGAGGCGTTCGAGCACAGACACTTTATCGGTATCGCAGAGGACAGTCAGGAGGGTGCCAAGGCGGCCTTTTTTCATCACGACCGGCGTAAGCATCACGTCGAGCGCCCCTTGCTGTAGAGCTTGTTCGGTGACATGCGCGATGATCTGGGGATTGAGGTCATCGAGAGCGGTTTCAAGCACGGTGACGGTGTCGGAGCTACCTTGAGGGTCATCGTCAGACTCCCCGATGCTCACACGCAAAACGTTGGGAAACCCTTTGGGATTGCGGGTTCCGGCACCGTAGCCAATGTTCTGAACCCGCATGGTTGGCTGCTTGCTAAAGGTAGGGGCCAATGCTCGAATGAGAGCTGCGCCGGTAGGAGTCACGAGCTCCATTTGCGGATCGGCGGAATAGGTAGGCAGGCCGCGCAGCAGGTCCGCTGTGGCAGGTGCTGGCACGGGGAAACGACCGTGCACACAGTCGACTGTGCCTCCTCCGACATTCACGGGAGAGCAGAACCACTGGTCGATCGCGAGGGCGTGGATGCCCGCAGAGGCGGCGACGATATCTACGATGGCATCGATGGCGCCTACTTCGTGAAAGTGGATCTTTTCTATATCGACGTTGTGGATTTTGGCTTCGGCAGCTCCCAGAAGCTCGAAAGCCTGAATCGCTATTTGCTTAACAGCTTCGGCTAAGTTGCTCACTGTAATAATATTGCGGATCGTGCTGAGCGAGCTGCCATGATGTTGGTGTGTAACCTTTTCTTCGGGATGATCGTGATCGTGTTCGTGCGAATGGGTGGCCTTTGGAGGCGGGCTGTGCTCGTGAGCGTGGCTTTTGAAGTGCTCATCATGGGAATGTGTGTGGGAATCGTGGGATGCGGGCACACCCTTTTCTTCGGCCAAATCTGTGCCATCCAGGACGAATACCTTTGTCGAGGAAATGCCGCTGCGATCGACCTTCTCAATCTTGAGAGAGGCTCCTAGATTGAGCGAGGCGATGGCGTCGTGAAAGACCTGCGGGGCGACTCCGGCGTCGAGAAGTGCGCCGAGGAACATATCGCCGCTGATGCCGGCGAAGCAATCGAGATAGGCGATGCGCATGGTGCTATTGTTTCACGACGCGGGGGCAATATCGGTTACAGAGAGAACAGCGTTCATACTGCCGGAGCGGTAGCCCTGGGTGTCGAGTGTGACATAGAGGAAGCCGAGGGGCCGCAGAGCAGCAGTGATGCGATCAAGGGTTTCGAGAGTCAAGGCGCGGGGGAGTTCATCGCGGGAGATCTCAATACGCGCAAGGTCGCCATGGTGCCGCACGCGTACCTGCTGGAAGCCAAGGGCGTGGAGAGCCTCTTCGGACTGTTCAACCTGGGCCAGGTTCTCGCGTGTGACGGGTCGGCCGTACTCGATGCGGGAGGAGAGGCAGGCCGATGCTGGTTTGTCCCAGACTTTGAGACCGGCCTCGTGGGCAAGCTGCCGGATCTCGGCTTTCGTTAGCTGCGCGGTAACAAGAGGCGCAACGGCATAGTGCTGTGCGGCAGCCTGTTGGCCGGGACGAAATTCGCCGCGGTCATCAAGGTTCATTCCATAGGCGATGTGACGGAAGCCTCGTGCTTCACGCTCGGCCTCCATGCGTGTGAAGAGCTCATCCTTGCAGTGAAAGCAGCGCTGGCTGTCGTTGCGCTGATAGTCGAGATTTTCGAGTTCTTCTGTGTAAAGGATTTGCGTAGGGATGTTATGTTCAGCGGCAAAGGCAAGAGCGGCGGCCAGTTCGGCCCGAGGCAGGGAAGCAGAATCGGCAATAACGGCTAGCATCTCGTCGCCCAGCGCCTGATAAGCGACAAACGCGAGGTAGGCTGAGTCGGTCCCACCAGAATAGGCCACGAGAAGGCTGCCGAGGTCGCGGAGCGTAGTTTCGAGCAAGTCGCGTTTGGCAGTCAGTGACATCTGTCTGAATTGTAGGACAGGAAGCGCCAAACAAGTTTGCGGCGCATCCGGAAAGATTGCTCAAGCCTTACCGGGTTCCCCGGAGGCGTTCCACCTGTACTTCATCTGCGCATGCCGCAGCTTCTCAAGATCGGCCTCATCTAATTCCTTCGCCCCACCAAGTTGATGCGCGGCGAGACACACCTGGGCAAAGTGTTCCACCGTTTCGGTCTTCATAAATGCATCAATCAAGGTATCTCCATAGGTCAGCAGCCCATGGTTCGTGAGCAGGATTGCATCGTGATGAAGCACGAAGGGCTCCAGACTCTGACCTACCTCGTCCGTGCGGGTGGTCGCATACTTCGCCAGCGGAACTAGGCCAGTTGTCATCATAATCTCAGAGCAGATGAGCTGGTCGAGCGCCTTACGGCACGCGGCAAACGCCGTCGCAATCGGTGGGTAGGCATGGACGATGGCCTGAACATCGGGGCGCATGCGATATATCGTCAGGTGCATGCCGATCTCGCTGGTCACATTTCGCGACCCAGAAAGCTTCTTTCCCTTCAGATCGACAATGACCATATCTGCCGCCTGGAGGAGAGACTTGCTGTATCCGGTCGGCGTCGCCAAAATGCGTGCCCCATCCAGGCGCACGGACAGATTGCCAGCGGTTCCGGGCGTATAGCCGATCCGATGCATGGATTTGCCGATGCGGACCAGTTGCCTGCGGAAGTCTGTCTCTGACGCGCTCACAGCCGTTCCCCGGTTCTTGCTGGTGACGTGTACTTGTATAGGCTCTTCGGCCAAGTATTGGGTCATTGCACTATGACGTCTTTCTTGTCCGGTCAAAAAAAGGCTTCACACCTTTGCCGACACGATCGGACGCGATAAATATACGACCGGCGGTAACATTTCCCACCACTTTATGATGTCCGACGGCAGCAAGGCCCATAGAGCCAATACAACCGCACTGCGAGCAATCCGGCTTGCCGCCGAACTGACACAGCGTAATCGCCGTCTTCAAATCGGCGGACACGGTCCGAGTTGTGCGGGCAAAGATGCATTCTTCTGGCGAGCGGGGAGGATGTTCAACTCTCGGATCCACGACTCATGCATATCCAGAATGGGATAGAGCGGCCGCAGCCTTAGCAGTTCGGCAATTACGGCAGCTCGTACCTCGGGTGTCAGAATCTCAGGTCCCTCTGCGCCTAGCTGCGGCGTAAAGATGCTCATCCATACCTTCTTCGCCTCCGGCCCGACGCTCCAGAAGTGAAGAAAATCTTCAAGGTAATGAGGTCTGTCGGCAATCTGTCCTGTGATCGTGCAGTGGATGGTAGCTCGCGCGCCCTCAAGGTTCTTTAGGATGCGCTCATACGTTGCGGGTTTTCGACGCGCATCGTGTTCCGGTTGCAATCCATCCACAGAAACCACGAGATTGAATTTCGGAAGAGTGGCCCAGTGTTTGGGAATCTGCCGAAAGGCGCTGGTGACAATCTGTACGTGAATGCCGCGATGATCGAGTTTGGGCAACAGCACCTCCAACTCGCGGTAGCGAACCAGCGGGTCTCCGCCTACGAGAGAAAGATGGAGAGGATGATATTCATCGACTATCTGAAGCACGCCCTTTACCAACGCGTCCTCTTTGTAATCCACCAGTTGGTGCAGCGTATTTCCGCCGCCGCCCAGATGCGCGGCGTCATAGGCATAGCATCCGGGGCAGCGCAACGGACACTCCTTTGTGATTTCAATGGATAGCGATGGGCATCGCCCTGCCAGAATTCCAGCCCACGCGTGTAGTACTTCTGAAGTCTTCACTGAGTCTCCCTTCGGCCAGTGCGGCTTTGGGTGAACAATCCACTGTCTATTCCTATAGACGATTGACAAAAGGGGACAGTTCCTGACTAGCACCGCAGAACAGCGGAGGTCTTCGTGGACACGTCAACACGCCATCTCGTTCGATCGACCAGCCCAAAGATTGGAGGCCGCATGCTAACGAGCGGTTTCAGAGCTGAGAGAATCAAGGAGAAAGCGCTTGCGGCGAGCAGCCATAACAACATCACAGCCAGTTGGTATGACCGAAGATTCGCGGCGGGAAGATCGACCATCGGAGCAATACAAATGGCGAGGATGCAGAGCATGCAAACCACAACAACCGCGAATTTAATCGCTCTCGCCATCTTCAATTAGACAAGAAATAGCGCGAAGCCGTTGTCTGTTGCAATCGCAGATCGTGTGGCAGGCGCAAAAACTTTCTTAGAAGTGATGCATTTCGGAATAGTACTAACGTACAGTATTGATTTGCTGCCAGATATCGGATTCCACGGGCACGCCGAGCCGGAGATTTTCTTCGCGAAGCTGAAGGGTCTGTTCGCCGGGATAGCGGAGAGGCCTGGCGGGATCGAGTGGCGCGACACCGTGCAGGTTCGTGATGACGCCATCAGCCATCTGATTGAGTTCTTCGGCTGTACTGAAGCGGGTGGGATCGACGGCGAAGAAGAGTTGGGACTGGCCTGATTCGAGGGCGGGGTCCGAAGGAAACTGGTAGGTGGCGAGCCCTCCGGAGAGCATGGCGGCCATCATGTCGAGCGCAAGGGCGAGGCCAGAGCCCTTCCAATATCCGATGGGCAGGGCGCGCTGGCTGGCTTCGATGGCGGCAGCGTCCTCAGTTAGATTGCCGGCTGCATCGAAGCCTCCGGAAACCGGCAGCGGCTCGTTGCGCTTGCTGTACGCGGCGAGCGTTCCGTAAGAGAACTGCGACATCGCCATGTCCAGAACCACATGGCCTTGCCGACGTGGAATGGCAATGACCAGCGGGTTATTGCCGACGCTCGGCGTGGCGCTTCCCCACGCCGGAAGGTTCGGGAGGGTATTGCTCCAACACAGTGCGAATAGCCCGGCATCGGCGGCCAGCCAGCCGTAGGTTCCGCCGCGCATCCAGTGGTTCGTATTGGCAAGCGCGACGGCCCCGACACCGTTTTCTTTAGCTAAGACAATCGTCCGCTGCATTGCGGCGTAGGCGTTGAGATTGCCCGGTCCACGGTGGCCATCCCAACGTTCGATGCTGCCAAACCCGACGGTGCGGGTGGGCTCAGCATCCACGTCGATGCTGCCGTTGCGGATGGTCGCAGCTAGACGTGGGAAGCGGTTGACGCCATGCGTATAGACACCGTCGCAAGTAGTTTCTGCAAAGAGGCGGGCGCATAGAGCGGCCCGGTCGCCTCTCAAGCCGAGACCCTGCATAGCTTTTTCCAGCGCTGCGAGAAGGTCGGAGTAGGGGATACGAAGCATAGTGGTAAGTTAGGCGGCTTTGTTCTAGTGCAGGAGAGGTGGAAGCTTCCCGGAGGCCCCAAAGAGGAAGATGGCTCCGAGAATGAAGCTATAAGCCGCGGTAAGCGAGGTGACAAGGGTCTGAACACGTGGACGGTTGGCGGAGGAGGCGAAGACGCCGGAGGCCGAGGCAGTCATGAGAGTGTTCATCATAAGCAGGCCGACAATGAAACAGAGCAGTCCAATAAAACCGCGACTCGTACCTCCGAGATTAGCAGCGAGCAGGAAGAGCAGGAGCTGCGATGGAGTCTCGGCGCCGAGACCATGAATGATGCCAACCACGAAGACGGAGCTCTGGTTGTATTGAAAAGCGAAAGGTGCGGGCTGAGGAATGTGAGGGTTGCGAAGACGCCGCAGTCGCCACCCAGTGTAGCGCGCTCCCGAGATGAGCAGAGCGATGCGACTGCGTGGAACATGGTGATGGTGCCCAACCCCGGGCTTGCGGCGAACGAAGGTGACGAGAACATAGACGGCAAGGACAATTAGGGTAGCCCCGACAAGCCGCTCACTGATGGCGTCCAGATGCCGGGGCAGGGACAGATGTAAAAAGATGACGGCGGAGCCGAGGACAGCTACCGTCAGAGCATGCCCAAGGGCATAGAGCAGTCCAAGCTTCATCCCTTCCTGCCAGGTACGCTGCGCGCTGGTGATGTCGGAGATGGCGGCCAGGTGGTCGTAGTCAAACCCATGGCGCAGGCCAAGCAGCAGGCAGGAGACCAGTGCAAGTTCGAGCGTGGACGTCATACTCGTTCCAAGGTACGGTGTGAAGAGGTCTGTTGCAAGAGTACAGCATAAACGTTCGCTGTCGATATTTTGAGTAATAGAATAGCAATTGCATTAGTGAATGTGGAGGAACAGGATGGATTTGCAGAAGTCGATGCGCGAGGCGGCGGCACCCAGGCCAAAGACGGCGCGGCCCATTGTGATGATTGGGTCGGGCGGCATTGTTCGCGACGCGCATCTGCCAGCCTACCGCACGGCTGGGTTTCCCGTGGTCGCGCTGGTGGATGTGGATCGCAAGAAGGCGGACGCGCTGGCTAAGGACTTTGCGATCCCTCATGCAGGAACCTCGATTGCCGGTGCCATCCAATATGCTCCGGCGGATGCCGTGTTCGATGTCGCCGTGCCCGCGAAAGTAATTCCAGGCATCCTGTCGCAGTTGCCGAATGGTGCAGCGGTATTGATGCAGAAACCGATGGGGGAGACCTTCGCGGAGGCAGTCGAAATATTGAAGATCTGCCGGAACAAAGGGCTGGCAGCGGCAGTGAACTTTCAGTTACGTTGGGCGCCAAATATGCTGGCGGCGCGGGCCCTTTCGGAGTCCGGCGCGCTCGGTGAACTGCACGACATGGAAGTATCCGTGAGTTGTCATATGCCGTGGAAGATCTGGAGTTTTCTGAATACAGTTTCAAGGCTGGAGATTATCTATCACTCCATTCACTATGTTGACCTGATACGGTCGTGGTTCGGAAATCCGCTTGGTGTCTATGCAAAGACGGTGAAGAGCCCACGCACACCGCATCTCGTGGCGACGAAGAGCGTGATTACGTTTGATTATGGCGATGATAAACGAGTCTTTATAGCTACCAATCACAGCCATGATTTCAGTTCCAAGATGCAACGCAGCTTTGTGCAGTGGGAGGGGATGAAAGGCGCCATGCGGGCCCAGATGGGTGTAAATCTGAACTATCCCGTCGGACGTCCGGACAATCTCGAATACATCATCCGTGGCGATGCAGAATGGAGCGAAGGCCCGGTGAGCGGAAACTGGTTTCCCGATGCATTCATGGGATCGATGGGTTCGCTTCAGGCCTATGTGCAAGGTGAAGCGAAGACACTGCCGACCAGCGTAGAGGATGCGATCGATACGATGCGGACCGTAGAAGCTGCTTACATATCGAGTGAGCGCGGCGGCATCGAGTTGCCGGAAATTGGTTTGTAGATGGCAGGCTCAATTTGTAGCTGATTAGCGACCCATCCAACCGCCATCGACCGTGACAACCGTTCCGGTGACATAGTCGCTGGCCTGTGAGCTAAGAAAAAGTGCGGCTCCTGCGAGGTCTTGCGGCTGGCCCCATCTCGCAGCGGGGATGCGTTCGAGAATCTGGCGGTTACGCGTCTCGTCGGCCTGCAGTGCTTCTGTATTGCTGGTAGCGAAGTAGCCCGGAGCAATAGCATTGACCTGAATGCCTTTGGGCGCCCACTCATTGGCAAGTGCCTTGGTGAGCTGTGCTACTCCGCCTTTGCTTGCGGCATAAGCAGGGACGCGGATTCCGCCCTGAAAGCTAAGCAGCGAAGCAATATTGACGATCTTCCCGCTGTTGCGTGGAATCATGTCGCGGGCAGCAAGCTGCGAGAGTTGGAAAACGCTGGTGAGGTTGACTTGCAGCACTCGTTCCCAGTCTTCGAGCAAAGTATCTTCCGCTGCATTGCGATGAATAGTTCCAGCATTGTTAACCAGGATATCTACACGACCCAGCTTCTCCTTGACCTGATTGAAGAGTGTCTCAGCCCCGGCAGTGGTGGAAAGATCAGCCTGAAATGCGAGTGCGCGGCTCCCAGCAGCAGTAATTTCAGCGGCAGTCTCATCGGCAGGGCGACGGTTGCCATGGACGGCCACGGTGGCTCCAGCTTGTGCGAGAGCGGTAGCAATAGCAGCTCCCAGGCCACTGGCAGCCCCAGTGATGAGGGCTACTTTGTTGTCGAGACGAAAGAGGTCGAGGATATTCTGCATGATTAAGCTCAATGTACCGGGCAGCAGGGAGGCACGGCAAATGAGAGTTGATTTCAGTCGATTCTTTAGCCAAGCAAAGTTCAATGGATAACACTTGTCCGCATGCTAGAATTCCGCGTAGAAAGGGACTACCGAGTGACCACCTGATGAATCGCAAGAGCGTTTGTGCAGCGGCTTTCCTACTTCTTGGCACGGTTTTAAATGCAGGACATCTGGCACAGGCGCAGGCGAGCGCATCGCAGGCCACGCTGTCGGTTCATTGGGAAGAACTTACGGGCCCGGATTTTGTCCAGGCCATCAAGCGTGCGCAGGGCACATGCCTGTTGCCGTTCGGCATTATGGAAAAGCACGGTCCGCATATGCCAATTGGCTCCGATCTGTTCAATGCGCGTTACGCGGCGTTGCATGCGGCTGAGCAACAATACGCCGTGGTTTTTCCTGAGTATTATTTTGGGCAAATCTCCGAGGCGCGTCATGAGCCCGGCACCGTCGCCTACAGTCGCGATCTGCAGTTAGCATTGCTTCAGGCAACGACGGACGAGATGGCCCGCAACGGCTGCAAGAAGATTCTGGTTGTGAACGGCCACGGTGGGAATGTAAGCTTATTGCCTTATTTTGCCCAGTCACAGTTGGATAAGCCACACGATTACGTGGTCTATATCTTCAATCAGCGCACATCGGCTTCCGGCGGTCCTAAAAAGAAAACAACTATCGACGAGCACGCCGGCGAAAGCGAAACATCCAAGATGATGATCGTCCAACCCGATCTCCTGCACATGGATCGTGCTACAAGTGAATCGGGTGCAGACCAGCATCGCCTGAACCTGCCGGAAGGCGTTTACACCGGCATCTGGTGGTACGCACGCTTTCCCGATCACTACGCCGGTGATGGCTCAGCTGCAACCCATGAGTTGGGCGAATATCAGATGAAATGGTGGGTCGATTCGGTGAGCAAAGCCATCGCCGCCATCAAAGCCGACGATGAGAGCCTCAAACTGCAAAGCGAATTCTTTGACAAGAGCGCACACCCTCTAGACACGCCACAATAACGAAACCCCATGTTCCTTTTGAACTCCTTGCTGTATCTGATGCTCACGGCGACCTTGTCGAACCCGCCGCTGCGAAGGTTCGCTCATGAACTCTTATACTGGAATGGGAATACAGGAGAAATCAGATGAGACTGTATCAGATGGCGGATTCTATTCGGTATGGGTTGATGAATACCGAGGAGCTGCGAGAGACCTTCCTGCTGGAAGGCATGTTCGAGCCTGGAGAGATCGAGTTGGCCTACGTCGATCTCGACCGTACGGTAATCGGATCAGCCGTGCCGACGAAGGACGCGCTAAAGCTCGAAACGCAGCAGGAGCTGCGCTCAGACTACTTTCTGGAGCGTCGCGAGCTTAGCATCTTGAATGTAGGTGGAGCAGGGTCAGTCGTCGTCGATGGAAAGACCTTCGAGCTCGACAAGCTGGACTGCCTTTATGTGGGCCGCGGCTCCAAAGAAGTCTCATTTACCAGTAAAGACGCCGCAAAACCAGCCTGCTTTTATCTATTAAGCTATTTGGCCCATGCGGAATATCCGACCGCCATGGTAAAGTTTGCCGAGCTGAAGGGTCTTGAGCTTGGCAGCGTAGAAACATGCAACAAGCGGACGATCTATAAGGCCATCTACAAAGAAGGAATCAAGAGCTGCCAGTTGGTGATGGGCTTTACGCTGCTCGCCTCGGGAAGCAACTGGAACACAATGCCCGCGCATACGCACATGCGGCGTAGCGAGGTCTATTTCTATTTCGATGTAGATCCGGCGCATCGTGTGTTCCACTTGATGGGCCCCCCCGACGCTACGAGTCACTTGGTTGTAGCGGACAAGGAAGTAGTTGTATCGCCAGGATGGTCGATCCATGCTGGCGTAGGCACAAAGAACTACGGTTTCTGCTGGGGTATGGGCGGAGAAAATCAGGCGTACGACGACATGGATGGCGTAGCCATCCCAGATCTGAAGTAGCAACTGAAATAGGAATTGAAATTTAGGAGCTGAATTAAATGGCGGCAGGCAAGACGAAAAACAGTTTAGTGCTTCGTCCCAGGGACGAGTGCAAATGGGATCTGGTGAGCCTTGGTGAAGTTATGTTGCGGCTCGATCCAGGCGACGTGCGCGTGGCAACGGCGCGTCGGTTCAACGTGTGGGAAGGCGGCGGCGAATACAACGTAGCTCGCGGCCTGCGCCGCTGCTTCGGCCTCAAGACTGCGATTGTGACCGCGCTGGCGGACAATCCCGTTGGCCGCTTGCTCGAAGACCTGATGCTGCAAGGGGGCGTCGATCAATCCCATGTTGTCTGGACAAAATATGACGGCGTAGGCCGCACCACCCGCAACGGCTTGAACTTCACCGAGCGCGGCTTCGGCGTTCGCGCCGCCCTCGGCTGTTCCGACCGTGGCAACACGGCGGTCAGCCAGTTGAAACCCGGTCAGGTCGATTGGGACGAGATCTTCAGCAAGGAAGGCGCACGCTGGCTCCATACCGGCGGCATCTTCTGCGCGCTAAGCGAGACCACCCCCGAGGTCGCCAAAGAAGCCATGGTCGCCGCCCGCAAGCACGGCACTCTCATCAGCTACGATCTCAACTACCGCGACTCTCTTTGGAAATCGATCGGCGGCAAGGCGCGCGCCACCGAAGTCAACCGCGAACTCGCCTCCTACGTCGATGTCATGATCGGCAACGAAGAGGACTTCACGGCAGCCTTGGGATTCGAGATCGAAGGCGTAGGCGACGATCTGGCCGAGCTCGATACAGGCAGTTTCCGCCGCATGATCGAAAAGGCCGTTACCACCTTCCCCAACTTCAAGGCAGTAGGCACGACCCTGCGCCACGCCAAGACAGCCAGCGTCAACGACTGGGGCGCGGTCTGCTACTACGAGGGTGAGTTCCACGAGGCAAGGCCGATGCCCGACCTCGAAATCTTTGACCGCGTAGGCGGCGGCGACTCCTTCGCCTCCGGCCTCATCTACGGCTTCCTCAACGAGAAGGGCGCAGACTGGGCCGTCAACTGCGGCTGCGCGCACGGAGCCCTGGCAATGACCACCCCAGGCGACACCACCATGGCCACCTTCGACGAAGTGCAGCGCATCATGAAGGGCGGCGGCGCCCGTGTGCAGCGATAGAAAAATAGAAGTCAGGAGAAACAGAAAATGAGTAAGGCTGAAGTATTAAATTCGCTGCGTGAGATCGGGCTGGTCCCGGTCTTGCGCGCAGAGTCGGTTGATAAGGCGCTCGCGTTGGCGGAGGCAATCGCCGCCGGCGGAGTCACCGTGCTTGAGGTCACGATGACCGTCCCCGGAGCCATCCAGGTGATGCGCAAGCTCGCCGAGCAGCGCCCCGACATTCTCATCGGCGCAGGCACGGTGCTCGACGCCGAAACCGCCCGCATGTGCATCCTCGAAGGCGCAAAGTTCGTCGTCAGCCCGGCGCTGAACCTGCAGACCATCGAGATGTGCCATCGCTACTCCATCGCTGTCCTGCCCGGCGCATTAACCCCGACCGAGATCGTCACAGCATGGCAAGCCGGAGCCGACGTAGTGAAGGTCTTCCCCGCAAGCGCGATGGGCGGAGCTAAATACCTCACCGCACTCAAGGGACCCCTCCCTCACATCGACATGATCCCCACAGGCGGAGTCTCGCAGTCAACCGCAGCCGAATTCCTGGCAGCAGGAGCCTTCGCGCTCGGCGTAGGCTCAGACCTTGTCGATGCCAAAGCCATGGCCGCCGGCAAGCCTGAAGTTGTCACTGAGAGCGCCAGGAAGTATCTGGCAATCGTCAAAGAGCATCGCGCAGCCAAATCAGCAAAAAGCGCCTAAGCATCACTCACTCAGCGGAGGCGAAAGACACTTTTCGCCTCCGCTACTCAATTTGAGAGCATTGAGTGTAGCCTGCAATCCATCCATTCACGCTCTCAGCCGAGTCACCCAAAGCAGCGGTTGCCGTATAGGAAACGTCCGCTGAAGCTCCGCAATCTCGGTGTCCGCCGGCAGTGTCCTCCAAAGATCGGCATACTCCGGCCGCGTATAGGCCCGCGCACAAAACAGCAGGCTGGGCTGACGCAGTGGCAGATCATTGAAGTGCGTAACATCAGCCTGATAAGGCCACGTCCCGCGATCCTTGATGTAAGGAAAATGGCGAGCAATCGCCGCCCTCATCCCCGGCCCATCCTGCAAATCGAACTCCCAGACACTATCAAACTGTGTGGAAACAAGCAGACAAACAGCAGCAAGCATATCGAGATTGAACAGCGACAGCCGATACGGATTCGACGTGGTCAATTCATGGGGGAAAGCTCCATCCGCATTGATCTGCGCACGAATCGTAATGGTCTTATACCTGTGCCGCAGCTCACTAAGCGGCGC
>NFUO01000485.1 GCA_002197545.1 Acidobacteria subdivision 2 bacterium RH1 MAG20
CCGACGGTCGCATCGTGCAGCGCATTGACGAAATCCGCGCCCGATAAGTAGGGATGCCACGGCACATCGTATCCCCCAGCGTCGTTGAGGTAGTAATCCAAGAACACGGGTGGAAGCAAGCAAAGTTCGAGCGGCGAGCGAGGAGCGAGCCGCTCGATGATTTGCCAGGGGCTCTGATTTTGCTTGTGGGAGTTGGGTCGGGCGATGTTGAAGTACAGCTGGTGGGTGTGTACTTTGGCGAGGAACTCGCCGCGGCTAGAGAAGTCTTCGAGATCGAAAAACTCGTCTTCTTCGAGGCGATGCACGGTTTCGACATCACTCTGGTAAGTGTGCGCGGCCGGCGGGATGCGCACATGCTGGCTGTCGCCGAGGGCTTTGGGGAAATCGCCCTTGAACTCACCGCCGTTGTCGGTTTGCCAGACCAGATCGCGCAGCGAGACGCCATAGCGATCCAGGTGGCGCTGAATTCGCGAAGCGAACACAGCACTGGCCGAAGCGCTGCGTGCCTGAGCAAAAGCCCAGAACAGCAGCCCGCTGCGGATCTCCCGGGCGGTGTACTGCACAACCGGCAAGTGCAAGCGCTGCGCCTGCCGCCAGTAGCGCGGGATATCGTTTAAATCCTTGGTATCGGCGCTGATTTGCTGGAACAACGCCCACTGCGCTTTGATGTGCGCGAGATCTTGCTTGCGCTGGTATTTGCGGCGGCGTTTTTTCATCAGCCCGTGCTCGCGCCAGATGCGATCGAGTGCGTTGTGGCCGATGCGCAGATCGAATTCGCGGATCAAACGGCGGGAGCCGAACGTGGGCAGAGTTTTGCGAAGCTCGAGCACCTGAGCTTCCACGTTGGGAGGAGTCTTGTGGGGTTGATGGTGACGCGTCCGGGATCGCTCGACAAGACCGGAAGGGCCGTGCTGTTCAAAGCGGCGCAGCCATTTGCGGACCGTGGGCACGGTGGTAGCGAACAGCCGTGCGGTAGGCCGGATGCCGATCTGCTTGGCGCTCTCCACCAAGCGCAGACGATGGTTGTAGGCGTCTTTCATCTCACGCACCAGATCGAAATAACGAGCGGCGATAGCCATGACGCGCCGATTCTACCCGTCGCGCGCCGCCCGGCTCTCCCCCCAGCCGGGCGGCCATCTCCTTCCGCCTCTTTTCGCTCAAACACTTCAGCTTCGCCACGGGGATACGATGTGACAGGGCTATTCCAGTCACTGCTGCGCGTTGACAAAAATGCACTTGTAACGTATCGTTATCGTTTGTCTTTCAACCGAGAGGGCACA
>NFUO01000486.1 GCA_002197545.1 Acidobacteria subdivision 2 bacterium RH1 MAG20
GATCGGTGCGCAGGGCTCACCCTACCGATTTTGAGATAGGTTCTAGTCGTTGTCGGAGAATGAGCGGGCGAAGGGAATCGAACCCTCGTCTCTAGCTTGGGAAGCTAGGGTAATGCCATTATACGACGCCCGCGAGGGTGTCCGAAGTTTTGTGTAAACGGATCTTGGTTTAACATCGTTTAACCTTGCGGCATCCGCTCGTCGAACTCGATAGTAAACCGATTCAGCGCCGCCTTCCAGTCACGAATCGGCATCGTCCATTTCTTGGCGATGTTCCGGAGGGCGAGATAGAATAATTTCAGTAATGCCTCATCGCTTGGGAACGATCCACGGTTCTTGGTGATCTTTCTCAAACTCATGTTCACGGACTCGATGGCGTTTGTCGTATAGATCACTTTCCGGATCTCCGGCGGGTAATCGAAGAACGGAACGATGCGCGGCCAGTTGCGCCGCCAGGATTGAGCGATCGGCGGGTAGGCGGCGTTCCACTTTTGTTCGAACTCGGTGAGCCGGGCTTCGGCCTCCTCGGCGGTGGCGGATTGGTAAATCTGCTTGAGATCGGCCGCGACCGCCTTGCGCCGGTTCCAGGCGACGTAGTTGAGGCTGTGGCGCACCATGTGCACGATGCAAAGCTGCACCGCGGTCTTCGGGTAGACCGCCTCGATGGCTTCGGGGAAACCCTTGAGCCCATCGACACAGGCGATGAAGATATCTTGCACGCCGCGGTTCTTGAGCTCGGTGACGACCTGCAGCCAGAACTTCGCTCCCTCCGTCTGGGCGATCCAGAGGCCGAGCAGCTCCTTCTCACCGCTGAGATTGACGCCGAGGGCGAGATACACCGCTTTCACCCTAACCGCGCCGCTGTCGCGGGCTTTGACGTGGATACAGTCGAGATAGACGATCGGATACAGCGCATCCAGCGGGCGTGCCTGCCAGGTCTTCACTTCGTCCATCACGGCGTCGGTCACGGAGGAAATCAGCGTCGGCGAAACCTCGGCGCCATACATCTCTTCGAGGTGCGCCTGGATCTCGCGTACCGTCATGCCCCGGGCGTAGAGCGAGAGGATCTTGTCATCGAAGCCGGTCCAGCGGGTTTGGTGTTTGGCGACGAGCTGGGGCTCAAAGCTGCCGTGGCGATCGCGGGGAATCTCGATGGGGAGTTCGCCGAAGTCGCCCTTCAACGTCTTCTTGCTCTTGCCGTTGCGGGTGTTGCCAGTAACGTTCTCTACCGCTTCATTCTTGCCGTGGCCCAGGTGTTCGGCCATCTCGGCGGCGAGGGCGCGCTCGACGAGCGCTTTGGTGAGCTGTTTTAATAGCCCGTCCTCGCCGATTAAATCTTCAGGCTTCTTGTAGTTGGCGAGCAACTGATCGATGAGGTCTTGGGGTAATGGTTTCTTGTCTACGGTCATTTTGTCTCCTTAGTAGGCAGTCTCCTGCCGAATGACCGTTTACACAAACTTTTTTACACCCCCCGCCTCAAGTAATTTCCCGTGGGTCACGAGATTCGTCCTGGCTCTTGATCCCGCTTTGCCTACATAGTA
>NFUO01000487.1 GCA_002197545.1 Acidobacteria subdivision 2 bacterium RH1 MAG20
ATTGGATGCAGCCTTAAGATTGGGAATCCGTATAGAAACGGCAATACTAGGGAAAGCCGTCCCGTGGCATTGAGCGGAGGAAATCCGCGTGATGCGCGGACGATGACAAGGAGACATGGATGACAAAAATACTCACCCGGCTTCCCCTGGCCGCGATTGTGGCCGGAATTGTCACTCTAACGGCGCCGGCCCTGGCAGCGACGCATAGCACAGCCAAAGTGAGCCTGCAGCAGGCCCGTCAGATCGCCCTAGAGGCATTTCCCGGCGGCAAGATCATGAAAGAGGAGTTAGAACACGAAGGTGGCGGAAGTGGATTGCGCTATTCCTTCGACATGAAACAGGGCCGAATGTGGCGCGAGGTCGGAGTCGACGCGGTGACCGGCAAGGTGCTTGAGAATAGTGCCGAAGGCGCCAATCCGAAAGATTGATGCTCGGCGTGTCGGCCCGGGGATTGTGCCGCGGGCCGGCATTCCCAACATTGGCAAATTGTATAGTTTTCGTCATCTCGCACAGCGATCGGCTCATTGGTCTCTCCGACATGAATATCCTTGTGGTCGAGGATGATAACGAGACCGCTTCGCTCATCGCGCAGGCACTTAAGGCGCAAGGACACGTGGTCGACCGTGCCGCGGATGGCGTTGCGGGACTTTCTCTCGCCCAAGCGCGGAACTACGAGGTGGCTGTCATCGATCGTATGTTGCCCGATCTGGACGGGCTTTCCCTAGTAAAGACAATGCGAGCCCACCGCGTTCCGGCTGCAGTGCTCTTCCTTACGAATCTGGGAGGTATCGACGACCGCGTCGAGGGACTTCAAGCCGGCGGCGACGACTATCTGGTAAAGCCATTCGCGGTGGCCGAGTTGATGGCGCGGGTCAATGCGCTTGGGCGTCGTCCTAGTCCGGCCGAAACCGCACTGCGCGTTGGCGGTCTTGAGCTGGACGTGATCAGGCGTACCGTGATTCGCGATGGGCGAAAAATCGATCTACAACCTCGGGAGTTCAATCTGCTGGAGTGTCTGATGCGTCATGCTGGACGCGTCGTCACGCGAACGATGCTGCTGGAGATGGTCTGGGAGTTCTATTTCGACCCG
>NFUO01000488.1 GCA_002197545.1 Acidobacteria subdivision 2 bacterium RH1 MAG20
CTTGGCCGATGCCAGCGGCGAAATCGTCCGTCATCCTTATGTCAACAATCAACTCAACAAACTGCTTGCGCGCTGGGCGTTCAAGGCAGCGACCGGCGGAGGTTTCCGTCTTCCCGCATTTGCTTTGATGGACGACGGTTATCTCTTCCGTAAAGATGGCGAAGTGTTCTGCGGATCCGATTGGATTGCCGAGCACAAGGCTATCGTCGCACTAGCTTCGAAACACGGCTTGTGTGTCCGCTACCCCATACGCATGGTTGACGATCTTCTCCCCTTCGGAAACCTTTCTGACGAGGAGATCATCGCGCAGCTCGACAGGGATCTTTGCCGCCAGGAGTGCGCTCTGATCGAGACAGAGCTTCGTGACCTGGTTACGCAGCAACTGCGATTGGAGGGCACATATGTTCTCCATTCCGAGACGGCAAAGAAGAACGGAGGTGACTTTGATTTCGACTGGGTTTGCGTAGTCGAAGAGGACCGGTTCCCACGGTTTGTAAAAGACCGGTTCTCCCGAGGCCTGGGACAGCAACAGGGGAAAAACAAGGCCAACAAAGCGAAAGACCCCTGGTTCAATCTGGAGCATGTGGCCATGAAGGCCAGAGGGAATCACATCGGCTCGATCACCGATCTGATGACCTCCTGCCGCGCAGTAGGCCAGGAAGAACTGGCTGCGCAATTGGCCAAGGAACTTCAGAACGCGCTCGACAGCCTCAAATGGCAGGTTCAGCCCGATCTCAAATTGGTTGCCGAAATACGCCAGCAAATACGTCAGGCGCCCTGGCTCCGTTACAAGAACGAACGCCGGTGCTCTGACTTACCACTCCATCTGGAGGTGGAGAAGACCGACCGGGTCGGCCACCTCTACAACCATGTTCGCAAGCAGATCGAGGATTTGCTGATCAACAAGGCTCCGATTGAGGCATTCAAGGCGCTCGTGGTGGGCGAACAGGTCACCCGCGAGATGCTGGAAGACTGCCGCTTCATCAATCGGGTTTATGCCGCGATGGTCGGCAAAATCGCCGAGAGGCGAGAACAACTCAAACAACAACTGGAGAAGACACAGGCAGAGTGGGACACGGTACGGCAGAGCTCCGACAAGGAAGTCCGGCGACAGAAGCTGTTCGCCATGAACCAGGCACGCGGCACATGCCGTTGTGACGAGGAACGTGGCAAATACGAGATGAAGGCTGTCCTGGCCTACATCCGCATCTGGGCGCAGAACAAGGCAGAGAACCGCATGGGCTGGCTGCAGGCGCTGAACCGCGTGGTGTGCAACGGTGAGCGCTCCAGCGGCTCGATTCTCTTTCTTGCCTTTCCTCAAGAGCTGATCCTGAAGCTGGCGGAGCGCACGGGAGGCAAGCCGGTTCGCGTGCACGTCCCCAGGCTTTACGAGGGACTCGTTCGTACCGACTCTTCCGGCCGAACCTTCCTGGTTGATCCACTCAAGGGAGGAGGACAGAAACACACCTTCTTGTTCAAGTACAGGGATGGAAAGGTCCTCCTCGACGACGACAAACCCGAGCAGGCCCAAGCACAACCTTCAAGCGAATCTTGCGCTGAAACAGACATCTCAGCCGATCGCGCAATACCGGCTGCAATTGTCGATGAAGCTGTGGAGTTCATTCCCAGCACTTTCAGCGATGAGGATGCGACTGATGCAGCATGGGTCATGTAAGGCAGCAACCGCTTTGAGCGGAATCCTTTCGGATTCCGCTCAGGGCCTAGAAGGAAATATGAAAAGAACTGTTCCGCTCATCCTTATATATATCCTCTGTGCTGTCGCGGCATTGTGCCAGCAGTCTGGCGCTCCGAACTCGAACGCCGTCGTGCACGTGGCGACCGCCCTGAACCACCTGACGGTTCTGGAATTTCACGAGCCGGTCACGATGGCAGCCGCTGGCAGCTCGGATTTTCAGATCGAGCGAGAGTCGAACAAGGTCTTCGTCAAGCCCGTCAAATCGGGAGCAGCGACAGATTTGTTCGTTTGGACGGCTTCCCGGCGCTTTGCGTACGAGCTCGAAATCACCCAAGAAGTGAAGAACATGAATTTTGCCATCGATAGCGCCCCACCGGCTCCCGCCCCGACTCCGAAGCCCGTCGTGGACAGCGCGACAGATCAGTCCGTTGATGTAGCGCTGACCCGCGCTCTCCTGGGAACCGAGGAGATCAAGCACACTCGCGCGCCTGCAGCGAAAAAACAGATCAGTGTGCGCGTGGACGAGGTGCTTCGCATTCGCGGTATCGTCTATATCCATTACACGATTAAGAACAACAGCAATCTTTTCTATCGCATAAGTACTCCAGGCGCGTACGAACTAAAGATAGGCGACTCGCCCATTTCACTGGCGAGCCTAGCCCACACCCAGCTTGACCGAGCCGTGCTCGAACAGCTAGGCGGTGCGCAGGAACTCGCCTTGCCTGTCGATCTTGCCGAAACAGAGGCCGACGATCTTCACCCCGGAGAGAGTACCCAAGGAGTGGTTTCCATTCGGCAGGATCTGAAATCACCGGCTGTCGTGCAGTTGGTGTTTCGCGATGGAGTAAAAGCGACCGTCGTTCTCTGAGATGAAAGCGAATACACAACTCGACGAGATGCATGATCGGCTCATTGAATTCCATTTGCGTAGCCCTAAGGAGCGCATTGGCGATGTGCTGCTGAGGTGGGTGGAGGACCCCCTGAAGCCCCGCGATGAGCGCTGCCGTTTCCGCGTGAATCCGATTCTGCTGCTTCTGGCAATCGTGTTTGCGCTAGTTTTCGGGACATTCCTGTTTTTCAGCATGGTTCAGTTATGACCGCAGAAAACGAATATCGGCTCGGGCGCCGCGCCTTCCATCAGAACCAGGAAGAGAGTGTTGCCGTTGCTATCGCCATTGTCGCGGTCTTCCTGTTCGCCGGCGGCTCATACATCCTGGTAAGCCGTCTTCACGTGCGCTCGGTGCAACTGGTGGAAGGTTCCCTCTATGTGTTCTTCGCCCTAGTTGCCAGCGTCTCCGTTGCCTGGTACCTGCTGACGCTGCGCAGACGGAGGGAGACAGCTTGGCCCC
>NFUO01000489.1 GCA_002197545.1 Acidobacteria subdivision 2 bacterium RH1 MAG20
ACTGTTACGCGGCAGCTTCCGACCTGATGCCGAGATTGCAACCCTACGAGCATACCTGCGCCAGCGGGAGCGGTTGGTGGAATATGCCGCCGCCCATATCCAGCATATGCAGAAGGCGCTGATGGAGATGAACCTGCAACTCCATCATGTCGTCTCCGATATCACTGGCGCGACCGGCATGCGGATTATCCGAGCCATTGTAGCAGGCGAGCGCAATCCTGACGTCTTGGCAACCTACCGGGACGTGCGATGCCATTCATCCATCGAGACGATCCGCGCGGCACTGGTGGGCAACGACCGGCACGAACATGTCTTCGCGTTGACCCAATCGCTGGAACTCTACGACGTATACCAGGCGAAGATGCTCGACTGCGACCGCAAGCTTGAGGTCCTGATCGCGGCACTGAACAATAAAGGCGCAAGCCCGGTCGCAAAGCTATCCAAGCCACGCGTCAAGACCAAACAAGTCAATACGCCCACCTTCGATGTCAGGTCCGCGTTGTATGGCCTGCTCGGCGTCGATCTGACTGAGATCCATGGGTTGGGTCCATCGCTGGCATTGAAGCTCGTCGGCGAGTGTGGCACCGATCTGAGGGCATGGCCGAGTGCCAAGCACTTCACTTCCTGGCTGTGCCTTGCACCCGGCAACAAAATCTCCGGAGGCAAGGTGTTGTCCTCGCGCACGCGGAGATCCTCCAGTCGGGCAGCCGCACTGTTGCGGTTGGCGGCAACAACGGTCGGGCGGAGCGATACGGCGCTCGGAGCGTTCTATCGCCGGCTGTCCTCACGCGCGGGTAAGTCAAAGGCGGTGACAGCGACCGCCCGCAAAATCGCAGTTCTATTCTACAACGCCCTCCGGCACGGCATGAGCTATAGGGATCCAGGCGCCGACCACTACGAGCAACAATATCGCAACCGCGTCCTCGCAAACCTTCAGCGCCGGGCCAAATCGCTGGGCTTCGTATTGCAGGCCATTCCGGAGAACGCCAATCCGGCTGTTTCTTAGGCCGAAGTTTTCATTGAAGAACTCTGCAAGG
>NFUO01000049.1 GCA_002197545.1 Acidobacteria subdivision 2 bacterium RH1 MAG20
ATTCCCCGGGGCGCGCGGGCAATACCGTTCTGCGCGCCGGTTTCGGGCTGTATTTCAACGACCTGGCACAGACCGGGTGGGCGACGGCCTTTCAGGCTGTCAACCAGCCGCCCGGACCTTGTGTCGATCCCACCCGCAACCCGAACGGAGCGGAGAATAGCGGCTGTGTCCAGGGGAGCGCAGCTGGAGGCTCCGCCAACCTGATCGCTCCAAACTACCGGACTCCCTATGCGATTCACTTCTCCGCCGGAGTCGTGCGGTCTTTCGGCGCGAACTGGGCTCTCAGTGCGGACTATATTCACGAACAGGGGAATCACGCATTTCGCGCCTATAGCTACAGCGGCGGGGCTAACCTGTTCACGCCGCTGCTTCCGCCGGATAGTCCCGAGCAGGCGCTTTATGTTCCCGACGTGAACGTCTTCCACTCCGACAATCGTTCAAGCTATAACGCAGCCATGGTTCATCTGCAGGGCCACGTCTCCGCTCGCCTCAGCATGGTTGCGAACTACACCTTGTCCAAAGCCCAGACATGGCGTTGCGTCCTGGGAGAGTTGTTCGACTATGTCAACGGAGTCTGCGATCCGCTTCACCCATTCTCTCCCGGCGACTACGGACCTTCCGGGGAAGACATCCGCCATCGTCTCGTGCTCGCAGGCGAGTTGAAGACGCCGGGAGGAGCCGAGGTCACCTTTTTGACGCAGGAGGAAAGTGCGCGGCCCTTCACTATCACGACTGCGGATAACAGGCGGAGGATCGCAATCAATGGAGTCCCGACGTCTCTCGATCAGTTTCGCGGCACTCCGTATCTGCAGACGGACCTTCGCATCAGCCGCCCGGTATCCATCCACGATCGATGGAAGCTCATCCCTTTTGCGGAGTTTTTTAATCTCTTCAACCGCAACAATCCCGGAGCAAATTACGTAACGAACATCGCGAATCTTCCCGTGCCTGGCGATCAGGCTCTCTCGGGAAATGTCTCTGACATCTGTCTCAATGCAGGCTGCACTCGGACCGCGCCGGTCTCCGGCCCCAATGGTCTGCGCATTCCGGGAGGCGCCTTCGGGGATTTCTTCGGACCGGGCACTACCGTGGGGATACCGTTCGCGGCGCAATTGGGATGGCGCGTGGAGTTCTAAAAGAAAAGTGAAATGCGGGGCTGCCGGATCAGCATTGCACGGGCGAGGGGCTTTCCATAAGGCAGGGAAGGCGCTGGGATTCTCAGACACGATCCGCGCGACGCCA
>NFUO01000490.1 GCA_002197545.1 Acidobacteria subdivision 2 bacterium RH1 MAG20
CGGCGCGGGCGAACCTTTCGACACCGGCCGGGGAAGGCTCATGAAGGAGTGGATTGTCATCGGGGCTGACCGGGCGAACTGGATCGAGCTTGCCAGGGAGGCTTACGACTTTGTCAAGCGCGGCAAGTAACCCGGACGGAGCAGGTAGCAGGTAGCGCGGACCTGCGTTGTTCAGGTCCGCGGTTTGCCTGTTCCACGCCAAAGGCCTGCTGCGCTACACGCTTTCGCCAATCGCGTATTGTGGATGGAAGGACGTTACAATTGAAGGAGATCGAAGATGCGCTACATGTTATTAATCTACACAAATGAGCAAGCCAGGGAAGCCCTCTCGTCAGAGGAAGGAACGAGAGTCGTAGCAGGTAGCGCGGACCTGCGTTGTTCAGGTCCGCGGTTTGCCTGTTCCACGCCAAAGGCCGCGGACCTCAAGGACGGAGGTCCGCGCTACCTGCTGTGCTCTCAGTGGCCTCTGTGGTGAAAGAAGGCATAAACAGCTTCATCAACGGGGTTGTCCAGCGAAGTTATACTCATTAAGGAGACTGACGATGCGCTATATGTTATTGATCTATTCGGAGGAAAAAGCCAGAGAAGGCCGCTTGCGAGAGGAAACGCATAGCATTTCTCCTGAGGCAAGGGCCGTTATAGAGGATGCCACGCGCCGTGGAATTTTCAAGGGCGCCGACCCGCTGCAACCCTCCAGCACGGCCACCACCGTCCGCATGCGCGATGGCAAGCCGCTGATTACTGACGGCCCCTTCGCGGAGACTAAGGAGCAGCTTGGCGGATACTTTATCCTGGACTGCAAGGACCTCGACGAGGCGCTCGAATGGGCTGCAAAGATTCCGGTTACTTGCGGCGGCGGGACGGGATGTGTTGAAGTGAGACCCATCCGCGAGATGCAGCCGCGCGTCGAATGACGGGAAGGCGAAGCTGGCAGGGCGTCAATGGATGATCTGAGTCGTACCGTGGAGTCGGTGTTCCGGCAGGAGTCGGGGCGAATCATCGCCAGCCTGATCAGGGTCTCGGGTTCATTCGATCTTGCTGAAGAGGCGATGCAGGATGCGTTCGCCTCCGCGCTGGCGCGCTGGCCTGCACAGGGTCTCCCGGACAATCCACCCGCCTGGATCACGGCCGTGGCCCACCGC
>NFUO01000491.1 GCA_002197545.1 Acidobacteria subdivision 2 bacterium RH1 MAG20
CGGGCGAGCAGGGAGGCGACTGGCTCCAGCGGGTGTCCGTCAGCAAGGATCTCGGTTCTAGGGAGATGCCGCAGGATAGAGCGCGGAAACGGCGTCCCGGCTCGCACATCCTCCAGCGATGCCACCTGCATCAGAAACGCCTTGAGATAGAGAAGTCGCTTCGCCGGAATCCGGCTTACACTTCCCGGCGATCCCAAGAAGTCGTATTTGTAGCTTCCCTCGGGCTCGGGGATGCCGGCCGCAAATATCGCTTGACGGCGGAACACGCAGGCGGGGCAGACGCCGCACTGCTTCTGCCGCGAGTGTCTCAGAGGATAATGCACGCAGGATGCCGTCAGGTGAGCCAGTTCCTCCAGCCGCGCCTCAACCAAGCTGCGGACAACCTGCCCCTTCGTCTTCGGGAAGAAAGGCAGGTGGAATCCGACCTCGTTTTCAGCGACAAGGCTGGCGAGACGGGACATCAGACGCAAGAACTTTGGGTGGGCGCTCTTGGTCGTCATCGCGCCGACCATCCCCGCCATCAGGGGGAGGTTGATGGCCCCGATGCCGGACTCGAAGACCTCCACGACCCGCTGGCCGTGCATGAAGGCGGCAATCGCACCCAGCGTAGCGAAAAGAAAACAGCGGCATCGCTGGGTGTTTTCTTCCTGCTCTCGGTCTAGGAGAGACTTCCACGTCATCGCCACTTTGACGACCAGTGAATCCACAGCGACACGGAACTGTCCGCGCAGGCATTTCAACTGTTCGCGGACGAAATGGCGTTGTCGCGGCTGATGCCAGACGGTAACAGGCAGCACGGGCCTGCCAGGGTTCTCCACCATGCGGGCGACCAACCCAGCTGCGGAATCCAGACCACCGCTGTACAAGCAAACCAACGGTGATGCGCCCTTATACGGGTCAGGCAGGAAGCGACTGGCTCGATAGAACTCCGAAGAATCCTGAACGAACTCGATGTCCCAGAAATCGCCGCTGACGAACTCCACAGTCTCGTGGATCGCCTCACGGACTTCGCTTTTGCTCCAGAACTCGGCGTCAAGCACTGCCACCCTCAAGCC
>NFUO01000492.1 GCA_002197545.1 Acidobacteria subdivision 2 bacterium RH1 MAG20
ACGATCGAGAGTGAATTGTCTTTGATCGGATGGATCATTTTTCGCATCTGGCCCACCTTCTCCGTTCCCACGGCGATGTTCGCCTCGGTCCCATTTTGCTCTAGCAGCAACCGTGTTCAGAAACTGCGTCCCCAGGGGGATAAAGGGTTGAGGTGGAGGACGTGAGCGCGGTGGCGTGCCAGTGAGTATTGTTGTGCAGCATGGCGTTGAGAATCACGAGTAGCTTGCGCATGCAGGCGGTAAGAGCCGACTTAGGGTATTTACCGCGCGCCCGCAGCTGGGCGTAAAAATTCTTGATCACTGGATTGGAACGAACGGCGGAGACCACGGCCATATAAAGGACGCGCCGGACCTGGGCGCGACCGCCCCAGATACAACGGCTGCCGCGCAGGCTACCGCTGTCGCGGTTAAAGGGCGCCAGCCCGGCCAGCGCGCGGCGATCTGTTTGCGATTAAGTGCGCCCAGCTCGGGCAGGTGCGCGAGCAGGGTGGTCGACAGCACCTTGCCGACCCCGGGCACCGAGCGGAGCAACTCGTCGCGCTCGCGCCAGATGGGGGTCCCGCGGACCAACCCGGCGAGTTCGTCGTCGAACCCGGCGAGCCGCTTTTCCAGCCAGCGGATATGCTCATCGATGCTTTTGTGGATCACCTTGGGCGAGTTAGCCCAGCGGTTCTTTTCTGCCGTGAGCATCTCAACCAATTGGCGGCGGCGGTTCACCAGAGCTTCGAGCGCCTGGGCCTGCGCGTCCGGCAGCGCCCGCACCTGGGGTTTGACCGCCTCGCCAAAGCGTACCAGCACTTGTGCGTCGAGCGCGTCGGTCTTGGCCAGCTGCCCAGTGGCGCGCGCGAAGTCCCGCACCTGGCGTGGGTTGACCACCGCCACTCCGATTCCCGCCGTCGCCAAAGCACTGGCGACGGGAACTTCCAGACCGCCAGTTGCTTCGATAATCACCAAGTCGGCGAGTTCAAGACGCTTAAGCAATGCGCTGATTCCGCGCTCGTCGTTGGCAACCGCGAACCGCTCTCCGTTTGGACCCAGCGCCACGTCCAACTGCGCTTTGGCCACGTCGATCCCGACAAACCGTTTTGCATCCGCC
>NFUO01000493.1 GCA_002197545.1 Acidobacteria subdivision 2 bacterium RH1 MAG20
ACCCTACAGCTATTCGCTCTTCAACCTCGACGTTCTAGGTATATGCGCGCAGGTTCTGTCCACGCCACTGGAGGATGTGTGGACCTACCGGCTGCCCGACGGGCGCGGCCTGCGCTCGTGCTTCCAATTTCTGTTTCCCTACATTCGCGACAAGAAGCGTTGGCCGTATCGTCACGACGTCCAGTTCTTTGACGATCTTCCCGTTCGGCAACCAAGCCTTCTGTTTGCGGGGTTGGCCTATGACCAGCCGGACTATCTGGCGCTCTGGGCGAGACTCAATCCGGACTCGACCGTGCCTGAGGTGATTCGTAATCATCCGGTTCGCCAGCCGCTGCTCTGGCTGCGTGGCTAGGATGTCGTCGCGAAGTTGTGGTGAGGAACGCCGCGAGTGCGGGCAGCCGCGCTGAGCACGGGCTCAGCCGCGGAGATTGAAGAATCCCCCGTCCAGTGGAATGTCGGCTCCGGTGATAAAGGACGCCGCGTCCGAGCACAGAAAGAGCGCGAGCGAAGCGACTTCTTCCGGTTTTCCCATGCGCCCTACAGGCTGGGAGTTGGAGAGCGTTTGAAACATCTCATCTTCGCGGCCCGCGTAGTTCTCTTTCAGGAAAGCATCGACAAATGGAGTATGAATCCTCGCCGGCGAGACGGCGTTGCAGCGGATGTTATCCGCGAGGTAGTCCTTCGCGACAGAGAGCGTCATGGAGAGCACGGCGCCCTTGCTCATGGAATAGGCGAAGCGATCGCTGAGGCCGGCGGTTGCCGCGATGGAAGCCAAATTCAGGATCACTCCCCCGCCCTGACGCTTCATAAACTCGAGCGCTGCCTGCATGCAGAGGAAAACACCCTTCACATTGACCAGAAAGATGCGGTTGAAGTCCGCTTCGGTCGTGGTTTCCAGGCGGCCAATGTGCGAAACTCCCGCGCTGTTGATAAGAATGTCGATCGGTCCGCGCGCCGCAATGGCTGCGAATTCGCGCCGGGTCGCGCCCGCATCCGTCACGTCGCATTGCACGGCGATGGCATCCGCGCCACCATCTTCCGCGACCATGCGCGCGGTTTCCTCGGCGCGATCGGACCGCAAATCCACGAGGTAGACCTTGGCTCCGCTCGCGGCAAAGCGCAGAGCAATCGCTCGTCCAATTCCACTACCGGCTCCGGTGACGATTGCTGCTTTGCCATCCAATCGAAACTCCTGTTTCACAGGCAACTCCTCCGTCGTTCCTCATGCTGCAACGGGCGCACTGAATTCGGGCACACCTGAAGTGGTGGAACTGCAATTTTATCTATTGCAATCGCTGCGAATTATAACAAGAAGGTGTGACAATGGATGTCGCACGCATTGCCCCCGTTTCAGCATTCGAAAGGGCGCAGACTACAGTTTTACCTCGATCACGCGCGGCGAACCAACGACCTGCATGGCCTGGGGGCGTTCCTCATCATGAACGAGGAGTGGAACACCTCTGTATCCTCTTTCCATCTGCAGCCTGGAGCGGGCAAGTAGGGGGTAAAGCTCCGGGGCGCATGGAGCCGAGACGTGGCATCTTTACAGGAGACCGAACTTCTGTCAACCTGAACGCTCGGCAGGATACGGAACTCGCAGCAGGCCACGCCGCACCCCTCGCGGAGCCGGTGAAAAGGATTTGTGTGATGGACGGAGAGACCAAGCTGAAGCTGGAAGTTGTGGCGCTGACCGATGTGGGATGCCAGCGAGCCAACAATGAAGATAGCTTTGGCTATGATGTGGACACCGGCATTTTTGTGGTGTGCGACGGGATGGGCGGCATGGCGGCAGGCGAGACGGCCAGCAGCACGGCGGTGAACGCGCTGCTGAAGTATTTTTGCCAGGCCCCTCCGGATCAACCGGCCGAAGAGCGCGTTTACGCGTCGATCGTCCATGCCAACAAACAGGTCTATCAGCTCGCCCAGTCGGACAGAGAACTGCACGGCATGGGCACCACGATGGTGGCTGCCTTCGTGGAAGGAAGGCGCGTCCTCATCGGCAACGTCGGCGACAGCCGCGCCTATTTTGTCCACGGTGGAGTCTGCGAGCAGATTACGCTGGACCACTCGTTTGTTGCTGAGCAGGTGCGTCTTGGCTCAATGAATGCTGAAGAGGCGGACTCTTCCCCCTATCAGTCACTGGTTACCCGCGCCGTGGGGACCGCCGCGGATGTCGAGCCGGACATCTTCACCAGCGCGCTGGAGTCGGGCGACACGCTTTTGTTGACCACTGACGGCCTGATCCGCTACGCCGATGCTCGAGCTATCGCTGCCATCCTCCAGGCCAGCGCTAGTCTCACCGAGGCCTGCCAGCGCCTGATCGACACGGCCAAGAGCCAGGGCGCGGCGGACAACGTGACCTGCCTGCTGATTCGGTTCCTGGAGGCAGAAGAGGCCGGAGGCATCCAAGACGTGTGCGCATAAGAATATCGATTCCTGCGATCCCCGGCCTTGTGTGTCTCGTCCTGCTGTGCGCTGTTCCCGCGTTTGCACAGGCGGATGGCGCCGCGTCCTCTGCGTCTCCGCGTCACGTGTTGCAGCCAGGGCAGAGTGCCCCGGCAGAAGCCTCTCTGCCCCAGCCGGACGCCGCTCACGACCCTGATTCTGCTGAAGCGCCGCGCGTCTCTATGTTTGCCCACGGCAGCGCCACCCCGTACTGGATCTCCGGACAGTTCAACGTCATCTTTCAGGCCAATCCCGGCTTTCATTCGCCTTACCAGGGTCCGAACAGTTTTCACAATGCGCCGGAATACAAGACATCTATCGTGGACACGCTCTACCTGGGCCTTCAACCGCACAGGCACGTGCGCTACAACACGGACCTGGTTGTGGACTTTGAAGAAACCGGTGGCCGAGGACTCAGTGAGGCGCTCGGGATTGCGGGCTTCACGAATCTCGACGTCGTCCGCAATCCCAACATCGGTTCGGCTCCCTACCTGGCACGCGGGGAGATTCACCAGACCGTCGGTCTATCGAACGAGCCGGTGGAGGCGGACCGCGGCCCGCTTTCTCTTGCGGCGCAGGTGCCGGTGCGCCGCCTGGAATTCCGGGTCGGCAAGTTGAGCCTGCCCGACATTTTTGATGAAAATGAGGTCGCCTCGGACAGCCATTTACAGTTCCTGAACTGGACGGTGGACAACGAAGGCGCGTGGGATTATGGAGCCGACACGCGCGGCTATACGGTCGGCGGGTCAATTGAGTACGACGACCACAACCTGGCGATTCGCTATGGGCTCTTCGCCATGCCGACGGTGGCCAACGGAGACAGTCTTGACTGGGCCTTGTCGCGAGCACGCAGCGAGAACTGGGAAGTCGACTGGACGCATCCATATATTCGCGGACACAGCGGGACCATGCGTTTTCTGGCGTTTGAGAATCACGCCCACATGGGCAATTACCGCGAGGCGGTGCGCCGTTATTTTGCGGGCCAAACGCCGAGTCCGGACATTCTCTCGGTCGAGCGCTTCGGCACGGTCAAGTACGGCTTTGAGTGGAACGGTGACCAGGCGCTCACGGAGAATTTGCGCATCGCGGGCCGGTTCGGATGGAATGACGACCAAGAGGAGTCCTACGCCTACACCGAAGTCGGGCAGTCGATCGAGGTTGCAGCAGACGACGCCGGCGCGCGCTGGCACAGGCCGCAGGACAAAGCCGGCGTGGCCTTCGTCAGCAACGCCATCAAGAAGGACCACCAGAACTACTTGAAATATGGAGGGCTCGGTTTTCTGCTTGGCGACGGCCAGCTCAACTACGGCCGCGAGAATATCGTGGAAGGCTACTACAACTGGCACGCCTGGCGTGGCCTGTTCTACACGCTCGACGGCCAGCACATCAACGATCCGGGCTACAACCGGGATCGCGGCCCGCTGTGGGTCTTCTCCGTCCGCGGGCACGTTGACTTTTAGCGGCTCGCACACCTCTCGGAAGATCTCCGCGCGGAGTTCCCACAATTGGCCCATCGCTCCGCATGCACTGATGGGCGAAGGGCGCCCAGGCAATCACAATAGGTTCATTTGAAAAGAGAAAGCGCACAAAGCATGCGAGGCTTTCACTCACAGATCCAGGAGACACCCTTTGACCATAATGTGCGCGTCCCCCACTTTTAGCAAACGAAAGCTGGATGTTTAGTCTCGGCATTTGATGGATTGTGCTGGAAGTAAATCGAACGGAGCCTTGAGTCCAGAGTTTGCGTTACAAACCTGAAAGGCCCCCAGCTTTGGCTGTGGGCCTTTCAGGTGTATGCGGTCACGCGCGTCAAGGGCTCGTATCGATCACCTGGAGATGCTGATCGCAATTCCCATGCCGGGATACCTGCGGTTGTACAGGTAGTAGCCGTCATTTTCGTAACCCACGTAGACGTCGTCGTTGTCATACCAGTCATTCGACCAGCTCTCCGGCCATGGATCCAGCATCGTTATCCAGTAGCCATCGTACTGGAATCGCGGGAATCCGTCATAAACCGTGAAGGAGCGATTGCTGATGCGAAACCAATGTCCCGCGCCGAAATCGCCACGATAGCGGTCCTGAGGGATTCGGTAGCCGTTGTAGCCGCCGCGTTGCTGCCAAGTGCGGTGGTCAGAGTTCCAACTCCTCGCGCGAAAGTCCTGCCACGCACTTTGCCCGTTACGCCGCTGGTCTCGCGCGTATTGCGAATTCTGCTGGCGCTGGTCAAATCGGCCCCTGCGATCGGCGCCTTGCTGTTGTCTGTCCTGATTGCGCTGTTGGTCAGCGGTCTGCCGCTGCTGGCGGTTGTTGTATCGGTCCTGTTGGCTGCGCAGTTGCTGTTGGTCCTGGTTGTGCTGGCGCTCGACGTTGCGCTGTTCTTTAGCACTCTGGCGCTGCTGATTGTTGCGGTCCTTCCGCTGCTGGCGCTCCGCTTGCTGTTGGTTCTTGTCTTGGTTTTGACGTTGACGAGCGTGCTGCCGATCGGCCTTGGACTGTTCCTTTGCCCTCTGCTGCTGCTTATGTTGATCCTTCTTGTCGTTCTGCTGCTCCTGTTGTGCGTACACAGATGCAGAGAGTCCAAGCATTACCGCCAAGACTGCAGAACTGATGACTGCGTTCCTTTTCATACCGTTTCGCTCGGTGTTCTACTGTCAAATTCCGTACTGAGCATCTGCAGGCGCGCCGATTCCGCCTGCGACCAGAGACGGTGGCCGCCCTCCCTGGATGAGCAGAACGGACTCTCAGGCTGCAGGGCCGCGGCACGCGTGGCGTGGCCCTCTGTTGCCCATCATCGGCCGCGTTAGAGAGCGCGGCGTCGTCCACTTATCAGGTTGAAGATCAGGATGATTACAGCGACCACCAGCAGAAGGTGAATGAGACTGCCGGCGATGTGGAAGCCGAAGCCCAGCGCCCACAAAATCAGAACTACGACGAAGATTGTCCAGAGCATAAATTCCCGTCCTGTGCATTGCGGGCGACAGAGACCTGAAGCGTGGTCCCAGTGCCCGCAATCTGTTTACCAACGGTTGTTAGTTTGAGGCGATAGCCTGACTCTTTGCATCCCTCACTGCATCAAGAAACGAATGGGCCGAAGCCGGCACCGCTACCTGTCCGCTCAGAATCCGATGATTGGAAACGTTGCGTCCGTAAATTGCCTTGGTGGAGTCTTCATCGTGGCGAATTGAAGCCCCCTTCAGAGCTACCCCTGCAAAGGCTCCCTTGGCGCGCGAATAAGTGAGGATCTCAGCATTCATCTTCCAATCGGTGTTGGCGGAAACGTGGCGACCAACTGGTCCCGCTGCCGCTGAAGCATCCGCGCCAATCTCAAACTTGCTGGAAAGCAGCTGCTTCATTCCTCTTTCATCCTGGATGATCATGACCAGGTCCACACCTTCGACGCCGATCTGCAGGCCAAAACTGCCGCCCGTAATGGAGAAGAATATCGGAGCGCTCCATCCGTCCTTTGTCTTGCATGTGGCCACACCACGGCCGTTTTGTCCGCCGAAGATGAAGCCGCCCTTGAGGAGGTGCGGTACAACGGCAACACATTTCGCGTGTTCCAGAACCTCCTGGGGAATGCCGCTATCCGGTGCGGCCATGATTTCGTGCAGCGCGCTGCCCGCATGATCCATCCGGTCGACCGTTGCTTCACGATCGGTTCCCGCCCATGCGATGCTCGTCAAACTGAGTACTGCCACAAATGTCATAACTTTCTTCATGCATCTCACCATTTTCTACCCATGCGCAGCGTCACTTACTTTCCGCGCATTGAGGCGCACAAGGTAGTTTTCACGTTAGTTCGGTCGCGCGCCAAGGTCTGAGCAAAAACGCTCTAAGGTCGAATCTACGGCACTTTCGCGCCTTCGGGCCCTATGCTCTCCTCTGCTCCGGCGTTTCGGCAATCTTGGGCAAATGCGCCTTTCTGCAGGCGCGCGAGATGGGCTGCCGCCCTGGTTCGCTCGGCTGAGAACGCTCAGAAGGCGCCGTCTCGATTCAAAGGTGCGGCCTGGCTGGTGCGGCGCGGAGTTTTTTCGGAGCTGCTTCCCACTGCCGAAAAAAATGGAGCGTTGCTGGAACGGCTTAAAAACCTCCAAAAGTGTGCAAAAATGAACAGACTGGTCCCTCCCTCGGTGCGAAACTTGCTATACGCCGAGATGTTCCCAATACTTGGACCGTCAGGAGAGCATCGCTTTCCTGCTCGATAGTGCCTGGATGTTCGCTGATGTTTTTTTGATTGGAAGTGGCATATGTGCTGTCAATTGTCGTAGAAGGCGAAACGGCGCGCGCTTCGCCGCTCACCGTTGCCGGCACCACATTGGGAAAGGAGCCGACGCCATGGTTGGGCAACAAAAACCAGCATTTGATGCCGCGGCCTTTCTGATGAACGCAGGCCTGGGGCGAAGAATCGTCCATCTGGAACCCAAGGAGCCATTTTTTTCGCAAGGCGACCCCGCCGCCGCAGTCTTCTATCTTCAAAAGGGCCGTGCAAAGGTCACTGTCGCCTCGCAAGCCGGCAAGGAAGCCACCATTATGATGCTATCCTCCGGCGATTTCGTAGGGGAGGGGGCGCTCGCAGTGATACCTGGGCTACGCCTATTCACCGCCACAGCCCTCACCGCCTGCACTGCCCTCAAGATCAAACGGGAAGAGATGACCCGCGTTCTGCACGAGGAGCATGACTTCTCTGACCTGTTCTTGAAGTTTCTTCTGGAGCGCAGTATGCGCATCCAGGCCGACCTTGTCGATCAGCTCTTCAACTCCAGCGAAAAGCGGCTGGCGCGTATCCTTTTGTTGATGGCTGAGTTCGGCAAGCCGGGCGAGCCGGCACCGATGATTCCCAAAATCTCGCAGGAGACCCTGGCGGAGATGATCGGCACCACCCGCTCCCGGGTGAGCTTCTTCATGAACCGCTTTCGCAAGCTTGGCCTTATTGAATACAACGGGCGTATCCGGGTTCACAGGTCACTACTCAGGGTCGCGCTGCATGACCAACTTCCTGGCAGCATCGCCGAAGGGCCGTCTGCTCGCCTCAATCCATCCGAATAGCTGGAAGTCCGCCAATGCCGGCCTGGCGGAACTGTGCAAAACTGAACAGCTTGGCGATTGCGTTCATGGCACACTCGCTCCAGATCCTAAATCCATCTGGTAGGCAAGGTGAGCTATGCCCGATGCAACGAAGCGACTTCTCATCGTAGACGACGAGGAATGCATCCGAACGACATTGTCGCTCGTGTTTGCTGAGTTGGGATATCAGGTCCGTACTGCCCTGGACGGCTTTTCCGCGTTGCGCAAAATCCGCCTGGAGAATCCCGATATACTTCTTTCCGACCTCAACATGCCGGGCATGTCGGGATTTGAATTGCTTTCGGTGGTCCGGCGCCGGTTTCCTGCGATTCTGGTCATCGCCATGAGCGGCTCTTTCTGCGGCATCGAGGTGCCATCCGGCGTTCCCGCGGACGCTTTCTATGAAAAGGGTAGCAGCACGACCCGGCTTATGCAGATGTTGAGGACACCGCCCAAAATAAGACGGCATGCTCTGCCGACTTCTGACTGGATGTCTCCCCTATGGATCCAACGGAGCGCAAGCGACTCCTTAGCGACGGCGCAAGTTAAGATCACCTGCCCGGAATGTCTCAGAGCTTTTTCCCATGCGCTCGATGGCCTTGGAAGCCGCAAGCGCGAGGTGGACTGTGTCCACTGCGGCAATTTGATTCAGTTTGAAGCCGTCGAGCCATCAGATCGAATGCCTCAACAGGCTTTTCGCCGGGGAACCGGAACTCCTTTGGGAGCACAGGGTCTTTCCACCTTCAGCAATTGAATGCGTCCAGAAAGAATCCGGCCAATGCAGACTTACGCTGAACCGAATCACCCCTTACGTCCGTAGGCCCCGCTTACTGCCGCCTCCAACCGTTTTCAAGCAATTAAATTTCTGGAGATTAAACCATGGAAATGAAGCAAACGATTTGCACGATCGAAGACATGCTATGTGGCGCTGAGGGCACCGGAGTTGATCGGGCAGACAATGTCGAACACCAGGCCGAAGGCGCGGCCTATCATGCAAACGGTCATTTTCAACGCACTTATGACAGGGTAATAGAAATGGCCGCGAAACCCGAAAGACCTTACTCGGACAGGACGCGACAGCAGGAAGAAGCTGTATCGCGGATGCAAGGGAACGGCGCCTACGAATAGTGGGGGCCAAATTCGCTGTCACGTTCACGTGCTGGAAGCCGATCGGCAACCGTGACCCTCGCTCGCAACCTTGGCACTATCGGCACTCTGGCGAAGGACCAAACGGCTGCTCATTCGATTTGCGGAGAACAAAGCTGCAGAGACGGGCATAAGGGAAATCGATAAGCAATCATTTCAAGTGCGTGATTGCTCGCCGGACGCAGCGAAAACGCTTCGCCTTTCACCAGCAGATGCAGCGCTGGTCCCGTAACACCCATAAGGAGAAGGCCGATTCGCGCGACACGGTCTCGAAGAGGAAAGCTCCTGCCAATGACCAAGACGTGGAGGCGCGCAGTCCGAGCAGCGGCACTTATCCTCGCTGTGATGATGTCAGGCGGTGGCCTGTTTGCCTACTCCGTTCTCACGCACGAAGAAATTGTCGACTTGGCGTGGACAACCGAGATTCGCCCCCTCCTGCTGCATCGCTTCCCGGATCTGACTGAAGACCAGCTCACAGAAGCGCACGCCTACGCCTATGGAGGCTCAGTCATTCAGGATCTGGGCTACTATCCTTTCGGCAGCAAGGAATTCAGTGACCTGGTCCATTACGTCCGCAGCGGGGATTTTGTTCTTGAATTGCTTCGTGAAAGCCAGGATGCCGACGAGTACGCTTTCGCATTGGGTGCGCTGTCACACTATACGGCAGACACTGACGGTCACCCGGCAGTGAACGAGGCCGTCGCTCTCCGCTATCCAAAGCTGCGCGCAAAATACGGCAAGTCCGTTCGCTACGCGCAGGACACAACCGCACATTTGAAAACTGAGTTTGGATTCGATACTTTGCAGGTGGCCAAGAATCGATACCCGTCGGACCAGTACCACGCTTTCATAGGATTCAAGGTCGCGGAGCCTTTGCTGGAGCGGGTCTTTCCAGTCGTATACGGACTGCAACTGAAGGATGTGCTCGCGCATGAGGATTTGGCGATTGGTTCTTTTCGTTTTTCAGTCAGCCGGCTCATTCCACAGATGACCAAGGTGGCGCTGCAGACACACAAGAAGGATCTGATGCGAGAGACGCCGAACTTCTCGAAGAAGAAGTTTCTCTATCGCCTATCTCGTTCAGATTACGAGCGGGAATGGGGAAAGACTTATACAAGGCCAAGCTTCGTCACTCGGGTCCTATCTGCGCTCTTGCGCTTCATTCCAAAGGTTGGCCCGTTTAAGGGATTGGGATTCAATAACCCTACGCCCAAAACGGAAGACCTGTATATCAAGAGCATCAATACCACCGTGGATCAATACCGCGTCTATCTCGCGGAAGTGCGTGCAGGAACGCTGGTGTTGCCGGACCGCGATCTTGATGACGGCAACCTGGCGCACGCCGCGGAATATACCCTCGCCGACACGACCTACGCAACCCTCCTGGCCCAGCTCGCCGCGGGAAAGTTCAAATCCACTTCCTCTCAGCTTCGCGACAATATTCTACTGTTCTATTCCGATCTCTCGCTGCCGATCGAAACGAAGATGGACCCTGCAAACTGGCGGGCGGTACTGACCAATCTGAGCGCCTTGAAGGCCGCAACGCCATCGCCGGTCGTTGTGAGCCCGGTGCCTTGATCCGTCTTGCGGCGGCCGCAGGCAGACATCACCCCTTGCGTCCGCTTGCCCGCTGATTTCTTCCCGCCTCCGCTCTGGATTGCATCTTTAAATTCGCGATTAAGTCGAGCCTCGCGCATATGGATTCCGGCACTTCAGCAGACATGGTCTCATTTGCTCAGACCTAAACGAGTTGCACATTTAGGGTAAAGGATGTAGGGATAAACAGATGACAGACTAGGAGTTCTGGGCATCGAAGAACGGTTGCACAATCCTTATGGTAGCTGCTGTTGCTGGGTTGTTCTTTACGGCCACACACAGCGTCCCACGCACTCTCAGGAACCGCAGACACCTTAAGGGGGTCACTTATGCGCGGATTCAAGACTCTACTTTCAACTACGGCACTGCTCGCAGGACTGGCCATGGCGCCGGCGGCTCATGCCCAGATTTCCATTAACATCGGTGTTCAACCCGTCTGCTCTTATGGGTATTACGGGTATGCGCCGTACAGCTGCGCGCCCATGGGCTATTACGGCTCGGGCTACTTCTACAACGGGATTTTCGTAGGCATGGGTCCGTGGGCTGGCTGGGGATATAGCCACGGCTGGGGCGGTCATCGCTTTGTAAATGACGGCGGAGGAAGATATCACGGTGGTGTGGGCCGCGCAGCTTACCGTGGAAACGAAGGCAGTCGACAAGGATCTCGCGGTGGCGGGTCTCATGCCCGGCCCACTGCGCGGCCTTCGCATCATGGTGGAGGAAAGCCGAATGCATCCCATGGCACGTCCCGCAATTCCGCACCGCGCGGCGGGAAGCCGCATGGCGGCGGGACACACCACCACGGCGGTGGAAACCACAAGTAACTCGGAGCTGCATCAACATGTGGCGGAGCATACCAGCTCCGCCACATTGCGTCTCGGGAAACCTCCGTCCCGCGAAACTCGGGCAGAAGACAAATTCTGCCAACCTCGTTTGCGAAAGCGTGTTTATGTATATCGACTTGCCAATGCATCGCTGTTCCGTCGGACTATTGGCAGTTTGCCTTTTTGCATTCCCGGGAACGAGGATGGCGTCTGCTCAACAACTCGATGCGGCTTCTGTGATTCGGCAGGTGGACGCAGCGGTGAAAGCCCGAATCGAGAACATGGCGGGATATACTGCGACCGAGCACTATGCGGTTTACCGGTATCAGGACGAAACTCATCCCGTAGCCGAAATGACAGTGATGACTACATATCGGGAGGAATCGGGCAAGAGTTACGCAATCATCTCGCAGAGTGGATCGAAGATCATCCAGAAGCTTGTGTTAGACACGATTCTGGACAATGAGAAGCATCTGAACGATCCGGGTATCCGCGACGGCGCGTGGATTACTTCAGCAAATTATGAGATGAAGTTGAAATCTGGCGGAATCCAACTGCTGGACGGACGAAGATGTCATGTACTTACCCTGATCCCAAAGCGCAAGGCCTCCTTTCTTATCGAAGGAACTCTGTGGGTGGACTCGACGGATGGTTCTATAGTTCAAGTTCAAGGAACAGCGTCCAAGAGTTCGTCAATATTGACCGGGCCCACGCAGGTTCTGCGACAATATGCAAACGTGGACGGCTTTTCGCAGGCCACGCATGTCAGAGCAGTGTCAAACAGCTTCCTGTTTGGCCAGACAATCGTAAAGATCGATTACCGGGACTACCACATCCAGGTTCGTCCACCACTATAAGCAGCTAAAGCACTGTGCCATCTGCCTGCGGCTCCGCTTCATGCCTACGAGTTTCCAGGCCAGGTTTGGTTGGGCCAACACACCAATGGTCATCCTCGTCGCAGGTGTCGCGACGCTCACCGTGAAGACTGCCAAGTCTATCGTGTCCAGGAGCACACTCTACCACCTTCACTCGATTGCAAAATGAATTCGATATGAGCAGTAGTACACAGACACAGCCCACAGCCGTGAAAACCTTGGCGGCAGCGCGAAATGCGTTTACTTTCAGTCCTCGCCGCCCTGATTCACACTCAGCACACGGGTAACCGAAGAACGATCAGCCAAAGGATCCTCATGCGTACCATCCGGATTTTACTTGCGTTTCTTGCGCTGGCCATACCGGCTACACTGTTCGGGCAGCTACGGGTATCCATCACGCTTGACCCGCCTGCCCTGTTCGTCTACGAGCAACCCAATTGTTCCGGTGATGGTTATCTGTGGACCCCGGGTTACTGGGCGTATGACGACAGCGTTTCCGATTATTACTGGGTGCCTGGCGCGTGGGTAATGCCGCCCGAAGAGAGTCTTCTTTGGACGCCTGGCT
>NFUO01000494.1 GCA_002197545.1 Acidobacteria subdivision 2 bacterium RH1 MAG20
ATGTGGCGGTTCGTGGATGGTGAATGGACCCGGAGCGACGTTGGTGGTTAAACGCTCGATGGTTGGCTGGGGGGTGTCTGAACATCCGCCCGACAGGCTCGAAAACTGCCGTACATCGGCCGTCACCCACTTAAAACCCGCGGTGGACAGTGGCTCACAGTTTGTGGCAAGGCAAGATTTTGCGAAGCAGCTCACGAGCCGGCAACTCAAAGTGAAACCAAAGGCAAACAACATCGCCGGCCTGCAAATCGCCGACGTGATCACTCATCCGAGTTACCGCGCGACTCTTGCACGCCACGAACAGCAGCCATGGCCGCCGAACTTTGGTGGAAAGATCGCCGAGATCCTGGAGAACGTCAAATACGACCGCGACCACCGCGGCGCAATCGAAGGGTGGGGCCGGAAGTGGCTACCCTGAAATAAAAACGGCCCCGAAGGGCCGCGAAGGCTTTCACCTTCCACCTCCAGACAACTGGATTACCAGCAACTGTAGAATGCGAAACCGTCGTCGTCAAGGGTGCCAGACGCACACCCTCGGTTCGGGACAAGCCAGGCCAATCCTCGTTCGTGGCGGAACAAAAGCAGCATAACGCCCACAGAGGGGCGAAACCGGTTTTTGCGCAGCCCACGACGGGACGAGAGAACCTGAAAAGAACCCAAGGATATAGAAGGATATAGTCGGACTCGCTCCGCTCGGCCCATCCTATGCACGCCGCCAAACCGCCAATGTGTCTATAATGAGTGAAATGGAGAGCCCATACCCCGTGCAGCCACTAGAGTTGGCCGACCAGGCCGCCTATGAGCGAGACGGCTATCTCCTTGTGCGTTCGCTTTTCGACGCCGAGGAGATGGCGGTGTTGCTCGATTACGCCCGAAACGACGAACGGCTGATGGCCAGCGCCTATGGCCGCAAGGATGCGACGGGGCGCGAGACTCGGTTGGCGCTGTGGAACCAGCCGGGCGAAGATCTGTACGGCATGTTCTCGCGTTCGCCGCGGATTGTCGATCGCGCGGAGCAGCTTTTGGACGGCGAAGTTTACCACTACCACACCAAGATGATGCTCAAAGAGCCATACGTCGGCGGCGCTTGGGAATGGCACCAGGATTACGGCTATTGGTACAATAACGGCTGCCTCTATCCGCTCTTATTAAGCTGCCTGCTGGCGGTCGATCGG
>NFUO01000495.1 GCA_002197545.1 Acidobacteria subdivision 2 bacterium RH1 MAG20
CCATCGAGGGGATCGGCGCCATGCGGCATGACGATATGGGTTCGATGACGCATGGATCTGACGGCGCGATGAAGAAATAGGCTATCGCCATCAAACAACAATGAGCCGACGATGAATTCCAAACGACTCAGAAACTTGAAGGTGGTGGTGCCGTGCTTGGTCTTTATCGGCATCATGCTCGGGCTCGTGGCATATTCGCCGACCTTCTATCGCCTGTTCTGCGCGGCGACGGGCTTCGGCGGCACCACGCAACGAGTTGATGCCGACTCGGCAGTAGTCTCCGACCGAACGGTCACCGTGCAGTTTGATAGCAATGTCGCGCCTGACCTGCCGTGGCGCTTCGAGCCGGCACAGCGCGAAGTGAGCGTTCGCCTTGGCCAGCAAAAGCTCGTGTTTTTCACGGCGGAGAATCTCAGCGATAAGGCGATCGTCGGCCATGCGACCTTCAATGTGACGCCGGATAGGATTGGCGTTTACTTCAATAAAATCCAGTGTTTTTGCTTTAATGACGAACAACTTGACGCTCACGAGAAAGTCGACATGCCCGTCGTTTTCTTCGTCGATCCGGCAATGGCCAGCAATCCCGAAACGCGCGGCGTCAATACGATTACGCTCTCTTACACCTTCTTTCGCTCCGCGAAGCCCGACGACCCAAAGAACCTGTCTCGCTTCCTCGCGACTGCGCCGCCGGACGCAATCCGCGGCCAACGCCTATTCACAAAGCGGTGTGCCGCATGCCATGCTGTCGATGCCAACAAGTTCGGCCCCATGCTCGGAGGCGTGGTCGGCCGCAAGGCCGGCTCGGCTCCCGGCTACGACTACTCGGTCGCGCTGCGTAGCGCCGATGTATCTTGGTCTGCCGACAGTCTCGATCGATGGCTCACCAATCCCCGCAAGTTCATCGCCGGGACGAAAATGCCCGTTCGCGTCCCCGATGCTTCGACTCGAAGAGACATCATCGCCTATCTGGAGATGGAGAGTCGCAAATCATTCGACCAAACC
>NFUO01000496.1 GCA_002197545.1 Acidobacteria subdivision 2 bacterium RH1 MAG20
AGATTCTTCACTGCGCTTCGCTTCGTTCAGAATGACAGCGGAATGACATTTCGCGTTTCGTCATTCCGTCTCTGACGAAAGCGGCGGAGTCAAGAGACACGAGTACCAGCGCGCGCTCTGCGCGCGCTGGTGGTGGTTTGGTTTTTCCCTTACCAGAGTCTTTCTTTGCCAAGACCAAGACTCGTTGCAGCTCATCGGTTCAGAATCAATCGGTGGGCTTCGTCGCTCCACCAACCATCTCTTCGGTCACGTACGGCGACCATGATTCGCTCTTCCGAACTCCCCGACGATTCAGGGAGGCAGGGTGCCCACTCAAGCGGCCGGTCTCAACCTGCGACCACGGAATGACTCGGGCTGCCCTGCATGCGAGCGACTGGACGCGGCGAATACGGCTGCTGATTCCGCAGCATCCAGTACATCCTGACAGCCAGCTTGCGCGCCACCATTACCTTGGCCAACGCCTTGTGCTTGCGCGCCGCCAGCCGCCGGTAATCCCGCCGCAACGGTTCATCGAACCGCGCGGCATTTTGCGCCGCTTCCACCAGAAGCGTGCGCATCATGGTATTGCCCTGCCTGCTGATCGATCCCAGCTTCTGACGCCCGCCCGAGGAATGCTCGCTCGGGATCAGCCCCAGATAGCTGGCCACCTGCTTGCCGCGCGGAAAACGCGACACCGGTCCGAGGGTCAACACATAAGCCAATCCCACCACCGGCCCCACGCCCGGATGGGTCATCAGTAGCCGCACTTCCGACCGCCGCTCCGCTTCCGCCCGCACCGCGCTGTCCAGTTCGGCGATGTGCACGTTCATCTGGTCCAACATGGCCAGCAGATCGCTCCGCCGCCGTGCCGTCCAGCCGGCCAACGGCAACTGCTCGAGCACCGCTCTTCCCGCCAGGCTCCACAGACGCCGCTTCCGCCGCACGCCCTGGTTCAGCGCCAGATGCTGCAACTGGTTCTTCACCTGCGTGCGCAACTCCACCAGCTTCTGCCGGTGCCGCAGCAACTGCCGCACATCCCGCATCTCCGCGCTCGGCACCCATAGCCGCGGAAATCGCCCGTCCAGCAGCAGATCCAGAATGTGCCGCGCATCCCGCCGGTCGGTCTTCTGCTGCCGCACCACCAGCCGCCGTATCCGCGCCGCGTCTCCGATCCACAACTCGTGACCCAGCTCCGCCAGCATCCCCTCGAACCACTGCGAGTTGCCCACCGCTTCCATCCCTACTCGCACCGGCCCGCGCAGCGCCTGGTAAAACCGTTTCGCTTCTCCGTGCTCGTGCTCCAACCGACCTTCCCGCAGCTCGCCCGTCTCGGTGTCCAGCGCGGCGATCTGCTGCTAGCTCGGGTGATAATCGCATCCTATAATCTTCATCGCGGCTCCTTTCCTGCCCGAGCCTTGGTCTTGGCAGACTCAAGTCTACTCGGCTGGCTCTTGGGAGCCGCTCTTCGTCATACAATCAAGCCGCTGTTTTGCGAGGGATCTGCTTTCGGCCGATTCGGCCTTGTCACACGCCGCAAATGTGGAATCGGAATCAGATCCCTGGTCGCCCGCATACGGGCTCTGTCGGGATGACACACGCCTAAGTTTTGGCCGGGTGCCATTTGGGCGAGTTTGGGTTTCGGGCAGAAGCAGTAACGTCCGGTTATG
>NFUO01000497.1 GCA_002197545.1 Acidobacteria subdivision 2 bacterium RH1 MAG20
AGCCGGGAAGAACTACGGGCGTCACCGTGGCCCACGAAGTCGATGGCCGAGTATAGCGCTGGATCACACTGTCGGACGACGAGATCATCGATGAAAGTAGCGCGACCGGTTGTTCGCTGCGCTCATCAATAAGTTCCTGGCCTGATAGAGCCTCTCGCGCCCAGGCAATCTTGTCGGCCAAATCTTCCGCGAATGACGCGACTATAATTCGACGGACGCTACCCACGACGCCGGGGCTGCCCACGCCCCTCGGCTCGATGCTGGGTAAGGGCAGGTAAGCGAAACGGCGCGGCCCGACCGCAACGTGATCATCGGCGTCTTTCGGCTCGCCATGACCCAGAATGATTGTATTGATATCCGACTCGGGCCAGCCATTGGCGACCGCGGCTTCTTTCGCCGCATGGCGCGTCATGCCGGCGACGATAAGTCCGCGGCGCGCCGGGTCGAAAGCAGCGAATGCGCTGTCGTCGAGCTTGCGCAGCAAAAGCGTGGCTAAGGGAGGCGCCACGCGCCTCTCAGTGGATTCGTAGAGTAGGCGCTGGAATATCCTTGGTTTCGTTACCGTGTTAAGCGCACTATCTCGCGGAGTGCGGTCAAGAACGGATTGATGGACTCGTCTCAAATCATCAAGGGAATTCTCTTTCGACTCGTAGTCGAAAACGGGAACGCGAAGAAGGCCGCTATCCTCTGTGACGCCCTTTCGTGGGTACCAGCGAGTACCGCGTAAGCGAGCGCTCTCCTCGCCGTCGATTACCGCCCCGGCCGAGTATGCCATGTCGATGCCCCATCCCAGGCACGTTAGATAGCGCGCTGTCTGACAAACACAGCGGGCCTCAGAGAGTTGATCACGGCTTATTGGCCAAAGGTAATGGACTTCCGGGCGGTCGAGCAGCAAGGTGGGTCGAA
The DNA here is from genome assembly GCA_002197545.1 of Acidobacteria subdivision 2 bacterium RH1 MAG20. The sequence goes on from NFUO01000497.1 coordinate 907, forward strand.
AAGTCTTTCCCTTGAGTCTGTCTTGTCGATCAGGCTTTTTGTCGCCATCGTTATTGGGGACAAAGCGCGTAACTACCCGTCCGCTGCAGACACGCGGCGCGATAATTGTTGGCGGGTCAAGTGTCTGTAGCCACATCAGCGACTTGCCTAGCTCGGAACCCAGCTCGCCGCGTCGAGCGATGCCCGAGACAAGCGCCTGAAACATCCGAAACGGCGACGGCGGCCATTCGGGCGGACCGTCGCGACCAAGCAAGCCGTGATAGCGGTTATCGAGCCAGCGAACGGTAAGGAGGAGGTAGGCCATTGTCTGCGGCGTCAGGCCTGTGAGCCCGTCTTCTTCTTGGGTGCCGTTGCTGCCTGAGCTGCGATTGCTGCTGCCGGATGTTTTGATTTGGCCAGAAGTTTCCGCTTCTTTTTCTCGATTTTTAGCCAACCGTCCGCGGTCTCTTTGTCGAATTCGTCCACCTCCGGAGGATCGAACTCGATTTTGTCAGCCGCCGCTTGCGCATACGCGAGCGCGATCTCGTGAGCGATCACTTCCGGATTCTCCGTACTATCGAAATTGACGGTCTTCCACTTACCGTTGAAGTCGTCCTTGGTAGCCGCACGGAGCAAACATCCTTCGCGGAGGTTGAAGCACTGTTGGTCTCGATAAGACAACGCCACCAGCGCAAGGCCGAGCAGGTAGCGCTTAAGATTCAGATCACCGGTTAGTGTCCGTAGCGCGACGAGATTGATGACTGCCTCTTGTCGGATGTCACCCACGACCTGAACACCGCCGTGAGTTTTTGTTGCAAGCGAGTACTTGAATCCTTCTTGCGAAAGAGGATTTGTTTTGCCGCTCCCCTTGTCGTGTTCGCTACCGATCAAGTCGCTCCCTGTGTAATCATAGGCAGCTTGGTACGTGGCAGAGCGTTTC
>NFUO01000498.1 GCA_002197545.1 Acidobacteria subdivision 2 bacterium RH1 MAG20
AGCGCCAGCAGTTACCACGATCACGTCGGAGGGCTCCAGCACTGCAATGTTATCTGAGCCGTCCAACTTCGCCATGGGGAGGAACATCAGTCCATGGTTAAGATGCAGGACCTCGGCCTCCACCTTCGCCCTGGCCCGGTCAAAGAGGCTGATGTGCTTACCCACTCCACGTACTATGCACGCGTAGGCAATGGTTGCTCTCACACGGCCCGCGCCCACGATTCCGATATTTTCAGTCCGGTCACTCATGGATACCCCCAAAGTACTTCCGTGAATTCCGTTTCTGAATTCCCATAATAGGTGCGATGAGAAGGCAATGCAGAGACGTTAGTCACAGAATCGATAGGTTCGGCTCATTTTTCAAAGAGGCTTGAAGCTTGTTGCCGGTGATCAGCGGAAAGGACGCAAGTGATAAGGTTCATTTCATTTACGGGTGTGCGCGCGAACGCGGAGCGACCGAGGAGAAAGGTCAGCACAATGTTGACCGCGAACACCAGCACACCGCTCAACTCCAGCATCCCGGAGGTGGGCAGCGTCTTCCATGCGAAGGTCAGGGAGCCTTCGTAGGCAAGCGGCTCGGAGCAGACGCGGAGGGTGCAGCCGGTCTGAAGCAAGAGCAGGCTGAGGAACATGAGACGTTTGCTGAAGATGGAGTAGACGCCTGCAAAGTGGGGGAGTATGCGCGGCCCGATGGTGAAGACCATGGTAGCGGCAAAGCCGACCGTAAGCGCGTGACGAGAGGCGCCCCAGATGCCTCCATGCTGATCGGCAAATGCAGCCCAGATGCCCATGAGGCCGGCGATCACCAGCCAGGCATATGCGAGCCGAATGAACTTGGGAAAACTCGGGTGAATTCCCTGGACCTTTGCAGGTCCGTGAGGCCGCTGTGTCAAATGCAGGCTGAGCCCGATTGCGACGGCACTCAAAGCAAGCAGGATCGTCGCAACTTTGGTCCATCCAGCCACGCCACAGAGCACACCTACAAAGTCCAGGATCAAAGCCTCACGGAATAGTCGAAAATGCGGCTTTGAAATTGCCAGGAACGTAGGCAGCCATCGCGCGGAGAAGCCCCAGACCACAGGCACGAGGAAACCCCAGGCGAGTAAGACAAGATACTTCTGGTCGAGCGCGTGGGGAAAAGCGAGAAACATTCCACCCATTGCCAGACGAACGCATTCCACAAAATTAAAGATGACCATTGAGGTCAGGCCCGCGGTTCCGAGCAGCACAGAGACCATCCACATTTCCATCCGCGGCTTTACTTGCGTGCCTTGCGCCTTCTGCGGCAGCTGGTGACGCGACGCAGCGGCGAGGAACAGGAGGACTGCTATCACTTCGAGTCCAGCAGAGAGCGGAAGTAGAACGCGCCAATGCCATCCGTAGATGTTTGCACCCCAGCGCATCGCGACGCCTAAACTCCAAAGAGCAAAGCATGCCAGCGGGATTCTGATGATCGACCGGCCGCGCGATGGCTGCGAATAGAAGCCGATTCCGAGAATGAAGCTGCCGATCCAACCAAACACCTGCGCGTGCCCGTGACCCTGATTCCAGGCAGCCGGAAGAGCGCCAAGTCCATGATGTGTGCTGATCGCCATCAGGTTTGAAAAGCCTAGAAGGGTCCCTGGCAGTGCCATGAAGAAGAGACCGCTCAGAATCCAGGCGCGCAGCATTAGGCTCTTTTGGCGTTCGCGAGCCACAATCTCCTGCGTCAATTTCGTCCCGTCTTCAGAGAGTGCCACATTAATAAGGGAATATGTTGCCATGTTCAACCTCTGTGATTCAGCGCGGTTTCCATTTCAATTGCGCGTGAGAATAGAACGTCGTTCTCCAGATGCACATGCTGTTCAAGATCGAGCTCGAATGCGCGAAGCCCTCCATAGAGAGCGATGTGCGTTGCGCACGCCCACTCAGGCGGCTCAAAGCCGCACGTGAGGCGGCGAAGTTCTGCCATCGTTCGGCCGACCGATTCGTGCTCCTGCATCATCATGGAGATGGGGCGCGCAACGGACCCGAAGCACATATGGGCAGGAGGCGTTCCAACCGTCGAATTCTGGTCCATCTCAGATATGAATGGGAACAGAACCTGTTCTTCTTTCTGAATATGGCTGAATAAATCCGCATGCAACTCTTCGGCGAGCGCCTCAACACTATTCAGTTCCGGAGCACGGTTGCCACGTTTGGCGGCAAGTTTGTGGGCCATTTCGGCCAGTCCGGGCAGTTCGTGGCGCACGCGCTGGTGATGAACGCGAACGATGTGTTGAATCAACCGGCCCACGGGCAGGCTTGCAGGATCTGCCGGTGCTGCGCCCTGCGCGGTGGCTGCGTCGTCCGCGAGCTTTTCGAGGACTTGATCGACCGAGAGCTGCAACTCCGCGCACGCCTGGTTGAGCGAGTCGTTAGCATGCGAGCAAAGATCAATGTCGAAGCGCATGAAGATTTGCGCTGCCGATGGTTGCGTGAAAACGATCTCGCGGATGGACTGTGTTGCGGTAGGCATAAGCACTCTCCACCTGCAACAGTAGCGAGTGTCCAAATGGCGCGCAGTAACTTATGTCACTCGGAGACCTAATCGGCTAGTTCGTTGCATTCAGAAGCGCACTCAGGCCCTTCACATCCTTCACCACGATCTCTCTCGCGTCCACATCCAGCAGCCCCTCTGCCTGCAGGCGCATGAGGTTGCGCGAGATGAGTTCGCGCACTGTTCCAAGCTGATTGGCCAGTTCCTGATGGGTGGCAGGCAGTTGAAATTCAATGCCGCGCTCTGTCTTCTTGCCTTCGCTCTGTGCGAGTTTGAGCAGCGCCGAGATGAGCCGCTGACGAATGGTGGTAAACGACAACTCCTCAATAATCCCCACCAGGCGCCGCAACCGCGCGCCGACCACGGAAAGCACTTTCAGCGCAACCTCTGGATGTTCGAGGCAATAGGCGTTAAAGTCACGCCGCGAGATGAAGGCAATCTCGACATCTTCGATGGCTACTGCGGAGGCGGGGTACGGGCCGCCATCAAAGACAGGTATCTCGGCGATAGACTCTCCTGGGAGGTTCACCGCAAGTACCTGTTCACGGCCGCTCATTGAGGTCTTGAAAATGCGAACCTTGCCCAGCGCGATGATTTGCAACCCATTGCATGGCTCACCTTCAGAGAACAGCAACTCGCCTGCACTAAACAACTTCCGTACAGTGCGAGCGGCAAGCAGTTGCAACTCAGACGGTGAAAGGCTCGACAGCAAGGCTGTCTTTTCGAGGACGGCGGCAAGATCGATACGTTGAATGGCCACTCGGGAATTCTAGCAGCCAGCGACTTTGGTCACTGCGCTCGATGTCAGTACCGCGGTCTCATCGAACTATGAACCCGCAGATCAATCCGATCGATTTCAACGTGCGCCCATTCATTGCCATTTGGGAAGTGACACAGGCCTGCGATCTGGTGTGCGTGCATTGTCGCGCCTCTGCGCAGCCTCAGCGCCATCCAATGGAACTCGGCACAGATGAGGGAAAGCAGCGG
>NFUO01000499.1 GCA_002197545.1 Acidobacteria subdivision 2 bacterium RH1 MAG20
GATTGGTACCAGAAAACGGCGCTGCGGCGCCTGCTGCCCCTGTCTTCCGGGCAACTCACCAGCCAGCGCTTCTGGGACAACATGGCGCGCATCGGCGACAAACACATCACCGCCATGGAACAGGACATCGCCAGCACGGTGGTGGCGCGTTTCGGTTTGGACCTTCATTGCCTTCTGTTTGACGCCACCAACTTCTTCACCTTCTTGGACAGCTTCAACGCACGAGCGAAGCTACCGCAGAGAGGCCATAGCAAGGAGGGTCGAGACAACCTGCGCATTCTGGGCCTGGCCCTGCTGGTTACTTCCGATGGCCAGGTGCCCCTATTTCATCATACCTATGCCGGAAATCAGCACGATGCGGTGACCTTCGGTAGCGTCAGTGAAGAACTTTTCCAACGGTGCCGTTCTCTGGCCCGCGGCGCTTTTGACATCACCCTGGTTTTCGACAAAGGCAACAACTCCGAAGAAAACCTGAAGCGAGTCGCGGACAGCCCCTTTCATTTCGTGGGCTCTTTAGTTCCCACCCAGCACCAGGATCTCCTGAGCATCTCGCGGAAAGCGATGCGCCGGCTCGATCCCGCGCAGCTGCCCGCGGTGCGCTCCTACCGCACCCGCAAAGTAGTCTTCGGAATCGAGCGCACCGTCCTGTGCACCTTCAACCAAGAGCTCTTCGATTCCCAGACCCAGACCCTTTCCCGCGAGATCGCCAAGCGCCAAAGGAAATTACAGGAACTCCGCACACACCTGGAAAAGCGCCGCCCCGATTCCCCCGGGAAAGCGCCTACCCTGGAGGGAGTGCAGAAGAAGGTGAAGGGGATTCTGCGCGGCCGCCACATGGCGGATCTGTTTGCCGTGCAGGTGCGTAAGAATCGCGCTGGCCTGCCGCGACTCTCTTTCCGCTTTGGCGATAAGGCCTATCAGCATCTGCGCGCGACCCTGCTGGGCAAGACCCTGCTGTTCACCGACCGAAGCGACTGGACCGATGAGCAGATCGTTCTTGCTTATCGCGCCCAACACCACGTGGAAGCCGACTTCCGACGTTTGAAGGATCCGCACTATCTGACCTTCCGTCCTGCTTTCCACTGGACAGACCAGAAGCTCAAGGTTCACGCCTTTTATTGCGTGCTTGCCCTGCTGCTGCTGAACCTGTTACGGCGCAAGCTCGCACAGGCCGGCATCCCGCTCAGCATTGCGAAGATGATGGACTTGCTTACCGATATTCGCGAGGCGACGCTCCTCTACCCCGGAGCATCTGCCTCCCAGAAGCCTTTTGCTCGAACCGTCCTGGCGGACATGGACCCGACCCAGCGCGAACTCGTCAAGATTCTCGGTCTCGAGCGTTATCGCAGCCCGTAGGTCATAC
>NFUO01000005.1 GCA_002197545.1 Acidobacteria subdivision 2 bacterium RH1 MAG20
CATCGAAGGAACCATCCGCACCCGGAAGTGGGACGACAAGGACGGAAATGAACGTAAATCCTTCGACATCGTTGCCAACCAGATGAGAATGTTGTCATCCTCGAACGGCAACGGGGCGAAGTCCAAGACCGAAAGTACTAAGCTTGCGCCACAGAGCGGGACTTCTCAGCGGGTGTCCCAGCCCTCCGAGGCAGATAACCCCTTCGAGGCCGAGGACTCGGACGTACCGTTCTAGCCTGGATTATTCACGAAGTTCGGTTTGGCAGTCAGGATGGCACGGTTTCAACCGTGCCGTTACAGCGTGCCCTTACTCTTTCTTGCCTGCCCTGCCGGGCGGTTCGTCAAAACGAGCCGCCCGGCAGGCAAGCGGAATTGGAAGAAGCAGGCTTTCGGCGGGGTTAAAACCCCCCTTCCCGACAAAGGCACCCTATTCATGAATAATCCAGGCTAGGGTACTGCGTTCCCCTGTCTGTTCCGGCTCACAAATCGATCGAGGACGCGATTAGCATGGCGCCTCATAGCAACGTTCCTGGCTACGCCGCCCCAAGAATCCCAGCGCATCCGGAATACCTCACAGCTTTTCCCCTCTCGCGACTTGCCCGGACAAAAGGAAGGTCTTAGGGTACCTGCCTTCGCCGCAAAGCTTAAACGAACCGAAGTCCTTGTACCATGGTCCTTCTGGGACGCTCGGCTTGGATTCCAGCCAGACCCTCAGCTCATTAAGATCTTCCACTCTGATGTTACGGTCGCGCATGCGCTCGATCAGGTGATCCCGGATTGCGGCGGGGAATCGAGACCAAGTTTCGATAAGAGGCATCAGTCACCGAAGACAAAGCGTCCCATCTGTTCTCCCAGCGCTTTGACCTCTTTAGGGTCGCTCGCTCCGCGAAACCGCTCCGCGAGATCAAAAAAAGTTCTCTCTTTCTGCTTGCGTGCTTCGATACCCTCCTCGATGAGCTCCACCAAGACACGGTTATCGCTAAGGCGCTGACGCTTCGCCATGGCGTCCACGTGCTTAGCCACCTCCCGAGATAGCGTCACGCTTCGTCGAACCTGTCTTGCGGTCACGCGCTTGCCGGCTGCCATGGCATCAGTATACACCGTTTTGGTGCGTGACTCGCCCTTCCCGCATCGAGCCCACAGGACATCAAAGCTGAGCCAGATATCCAAGCGTTATCTCAGGGGATCGCGCCCATCCCCGGCTTGGGAACAGTCAAGGCGGCAACCCCCTGGAGGCACGAGGCCGGGCGCGCACATTCAAATGAAAGGAAAACTAACCATGCCCGAAGATGAAGATATGGAGCGCGCGATCGCCGATTACGAGGAGCGGCGGCGACGAGAGAAGATCGCGGCAAAAGCCGCCTTGATCGCGCTAGTGGACCAACTCCGCGCCCTCAGCATCAGCCAGGTGTGCGCGACCTTCAACGGCTACGGAGACGAAGGGATGATTGAGGGCGTTGAGTTTCTCGATGCCAAGGGGGAGCTTGTGACCAGCGTGCGGGCTGAGCAGTTCTCTAATCTGCAGGAGAGCTTCTACCCTCTGCTTCCGGATGGTTACGAGCAGAACGATGGCAGCTCGGGAACGGTGTCGCTCGACGTAGAGCACGGCCGCGTCGTGGTCGATGTCAACTGGAACGTGACCACGATCGAAAATCAACATTACGAGGTATAGTCATGGCGCATCCCATTCGGCACGCCGAATCATCGGCCCGCAAGTTTGGAGGGAAGGCTGAGGACTACGTGGCGGTTCATAGCTGGTTGATGAGTCAAAAGCCTACTTTCCGGACTTCCGCCACCGCGCCCTGCGCCATCACAGTCAGGGGATCTTCATGGCGGAACGCATCTTTGGCGTGAGCGTTGTCAACAGCGACGGCAAAGCTGTAGCCGTGCGCTATCTCGGCGAGCAGCATGTGCGTGAGGACTTAGGCCGGATCCCTACGCTGCAGGATTGGCTGATGAACCTGAAGTCCGAACCCTGGATGTACGGCCGAAAGCTCGAGCTGGAAAAGGAACCTGGTCAGCTGCGATCCTGCCTGTCCGATCTGGACCTGACGGTAGCCGGCCGACAGCAGAGGGGAACAGATAAAAGTCTGAGCATGCCACCTTCATCACGCGAGGCCTCTCTTGGCTCTCTTGGCTGACAATCCTCACCGCCCATGCTAATCTGAACCAAGCGAGAGTAAACCCATGGCAACGAAAACCTTGCTGACGGTTAAAGACTACGCAGCCCTCGAGGAGCCTGAGGGCGTGCGCTACGAGTTGAGTGAAGGAGAACTGATTGTGACTCCGTCGTCGAGCCCTTTTCACAATAAGATCCGCGACCGATTCAATGCTCGGCTCCAAGCTTTTCTCGACATCGAGAAACTGGGCGACGTATATAGTGAGACGGACCTGAGGCTGGTCGGGGAAGTTGTCCGTCGGCCGGACGTGGCTTTTATTCGAGCGCACCGTCTCGAAGGGGTTGACCTCGATCAATCGCCGTTGCCCGTATCGCCGGACTTGGCAGTGGAAATCGTCTCGAAGAACGACCGGGCTGATGATCTGCTCTTGAAAGTGTCTCAGTATCTTCACGCGGGTGCGCAGGCGGTGTGGCTTATGTACCCGAACACGCGGCTCGCTTATCGCTACCTTCCCGGCAAGCTGCAACCGGAAGTTCGCACAGCCGAGGCCGGAGATAAATTCGAGGAGCCGGGATTATTGCCCGGATTTGTCCTTCCGCTCACTCAGA
>NFUO01000050.1 GCA_002197545.1 Acidobacteria subdivision 2 bacterium RH1 MAG20
GAGAGGAGGTGCCTCATGGTCTTTCAGGGAGAAGAATAATAGCCAATTCGGCGGTCGTCAAAGGAAACTCGTCTACATCCCGATTATCCACACTGCGGCGGACATGGGGACACTGGGGGCGTCAATACGAGGAAGGAAACTGTCAGCACTCGGGCGGCAGGGTCTGACGCGCAATGCGGCCGTGGTGGAGAAGATGTGGGAGGAGATCGAGAGCGTGGCCGCCAAGCTGCCGGTGAACCCCGGGACCGTGCGGGTTTATCAGGATGGATTGCCGGTTTGCGGGCAGGAGCAGGAGATTGTGGCGGAGTTGGCTGGAGCTGGGAACCGGAACCACAGATTGCTCTTGCAACTCCAGGCGCGTGGCGCAGCACTGATGGGTACGGAGTCGCCCGAACTGCTGGTTGAAGAATACCAGCTCGCAACCGCGGCGTTTGCTTCCGGGGCGACGGTCCGGACGGAAATCCGCCAGAAACAATGGCGCGACACGCTACTGGAGAAGCGAGACCGTTACATCGCGGATCGCATCAACCGGACGTTGGGCGCAGGGGAAAGCGGCATCCTGTTCATGGGGATGCTCCACGACGTCACAAAATATTTGGATTCGGATATCAACGTTATTTACCCGCTTGGGCCGCCCCGGGCGCGGCAAAGAAGGGGTGTATGAGCACGGTTCAGGGCAGAATCCTGATCGCGGACGACGAGCACGAAATGGCCCAGCTACTGGGGCACCTCGTGCACCGCGAGGGGCTGACGCCGCTGCTGGCCAAAGACGGAACCGAGGCGCTGCAACTGGTCCGCGCAGGAGACCCCGATGTGCTGCTGGCAGACATCAGGATGCCGGGCATGGATGGCATGGAGTTAATGCGCAAAGCCAAGGAACTTGATCCGGAGCTGCCGGTGATCCTGATCACCGGATTTGCCGAGGTGCGGGGAGCGGTGGAGGCGCTCCGTGTCGGCGCCCACGACTATCTCGCCAAGCCGTTTGAACATCAACAAGTGATCCGCGTCGTGCTCCGCGCGCTGAACGAGCGGCGACTGAAGCTGGAGTTGAAACACTTGGCGGATCACGTCCACCACGTCCTCTCGCC
>NFUO01000500.1 GCA_002197545.1 Acidobacteria subdivision 2 bacterium RH1 MAG20
GAAGGCGCTCTCGACAAAGACGACCAATCTGATTTATGTATAGCAAACGCTAACGAGGCTCCGCCTCAGACCGACAAGACATGTAATCTAAAGGCTCCGCTCGCCGGTTCATGACGAGCTCTGGTAAAACCAGTCTCAATGGGACCGATGGACGGTCAAGACGCCTTATGCAGGCAAAACCGAACGAACGGAGCCACCGGTGAGCGTACCACGGAACGTTGCCAAAATCATCCAGGATCACGTCACGTTTGAACTGGAGTGCATCGATCGGATGTACCTCAATGTCTATGTGCCCATGCTGCAGTGTGAAAGTGGCGTGGTGGGTTTCTTCCGCCGCCACCGCGGCTACCAGTTCGCCTCCTCCGCGCTCATGGACCCGATGACCAGGAGTTTCGTGGCGGCGACGGAGCATTTCGCCCGAAACCACGATGTGCCGGTAATCCAGTTCCAAAAGGGGCAGCGCAAGGACGATGTGATGAAGCAACGTCTGCGCCACTTCGACAAGTCCGAAGGCGTGATGTTCATCGGCAAGGCCCAGGAGAAAACTCCCGTGTTCCGCACCGAGCGGCGGCGTAACCCCGAAACCGGCCGGCGCTATCCCTGGATCGTCCGCTCCACGGCGATGGTCAATCACTACTATTGGTATTGTCTGGATCGGGACTTTGGGCCCTTCTTTCTGAAGTTCTGCTCGTATTTCCCCTACAATGCCAAGCTGTGCTTGAACGGGCATGAGTACGCCAAGTGCCAACTGCGCCAGGAGGGCATCGACTACAAGGCCCTGGACAACGGGTTCGTCTCCTGCGCCGAGCCCCAGCGGCTGCAAACCATCTGCGACCAACTGGGGCCGCTGGCTGGCGCGGTTGCCGCATCCCTACACGGCGCAGGATCGTGAGGCGGGTTACCGCTATGACCTGTCCGTCCTGCAAGCCGAGTTCTCCCTGACCCAGATTCTGGACCGCCCGCTGAGTGGCCGCATCTTCTTCGAGGAGATCATCCGCGAAAATCTCGACATCGGCCGGCCGGATATGGTGCAACTGGTATTCGACCGCCGGGTGACCAAGAAGACGCCGGGCCGTTTCCGAACCCGCGTGCTCACCGATGGGGTGATTCCGTCGCTCCACGTGGATTACAAGAACTCTCGCATCAAACAATATTTCAAACAGGTTCCTGAAGTATCCGAGGTCGGCGTCCGTACCGAGACGACCATCAACAACACACGTGACTTCTACATCGGCAAGCGGCTGTGTAACCTGCCGGCTCTGCGGCAGCTCGGCTTTCAAGCCAACCGGCGTCTTCTCGAAGTCGAATGCCTCAGCCACGATTGCGCGGTGGGAGAAGAAGCGCTGCACCAGTTGAACCGTCCGGTGGAACTCAACGGGCAACGCACCTCGGCGTTGCGCACTACCGATCTGCGCGTGCTGGCGTTGTGGCACATGCTGGTCTGGTTTCGTCTGCTGCCTTATGGTTTCGCCAATCGAGACCTGCGCCAGCAACTGGCAGTGCTCACCGGGCAAACGCCCACCACCATCACCCAGGGCAGAATGACTTACGACTTGCGACGGCTGCGCCTGCACGGCATGATCGAGCGAGTCCCCAAGACCCATCGCTATCGGGTCACTCCGTTTGGGCTGCGGGCCGCACTGTTTTTCCCCCGCGTCCACGCCCGCCTCTACCGTCCCGCGGTGGCCGAGATCATGCCCAACGGTCCTCCGGACGATATCGGTTTGGCGCATCAGTTCGCCCGACTCGAAGCAGAAATCGACAAACGCATCCAGCACGCCAAGCTGGTCGCCTGAAACTTGACTCAATTACCTGAGATTCTGAAATTCAAGACCTCTAGTAGTGTCCGGGCTCCGCGAGCTGCGGCGCAGCTATGCCGCGGCAATCGGACGAACGTCAGCCTTAATCCACGGAAGCGCGGCACGAGCGATATCGAGATCGCAGGCGGATGGGAGGTTCATCCAACACTCCGCGGTTGTTCCGAAGTAGCACACCAACAGAAGCGCCATATGCGGAGTGACCGCGCGCGCGGACCGGTCGCCAGCCTTCGAATCGAGTTCAGAGCCGGCGAGAGATCAGCGCGCGCTATACCCTTC
>NFUO01000501.1 GCA_002197545.1 Acidobacteria subdivision 2 bacterium RH1 MAG20
GGCCGGCTTGGCGGGCGGGTTGCCTTTGGGCGTTGGCGCGGGCAGGGGAGTTTCGGCGACTTTCTGGCGGATCATGCGCAGGCATTCCGTCTCATCCTTGGCCGCGTAGTGAGCCACGCCGCTGATACGGGTGTGCAGCGCCGCGCCGCCGAGCGATTCGGCGTCCACCACCTGGCCCACGGCGCCTTTCACCAGGTTCGGGCCGCCGAGTCCCATGAAGCTGGTGCCTTCCACCATAATGATGACGTCGGACAGCGCGGGCAGGTACGCGCCACCGGCGATGCACGTGCCCATCACCGCGGCGATCTGCGGCACGCGCAGCTTCCGCCGCATCAGGGAGTTGTAGTAGAAAATCCGGGCCGCGCCGTACTGGCCTGGAAAGATGCCGTCCTGATACGGAAGATTGACGCCCGCCGAGTCCACCAGGTAGACGATCGGCAAGCGATTGCGCATGGCGATTTCCTGCGCGCGCAGGATCTTGTGAATGGTCTCCGGCCACCACGCCCCAGCCTTCACGGTGGCGTCGTTCGCCACGATCACCGACGGACGGCTTTCGATGTGTGCGAGTCCGGTGACGACACCCGCGGCGGGGGCCTGTCCTTCATATCGATCGTGAGCGATCAGCAGACCGATCTCGATAAACAGTGTGCCTGGGTCGATCAGTTTCGCGATACGCTCGCGCGCCGTGAATTTCCCTTCGCGGTGCTGCTTCTCGATCTTCCGCGTCCCGCCGCCGGCCCGGAGTCTGTCCTCCAGGTCCTCCAATTCGTTAACCAGGGCGCGCATGCGATCGGCGGGCGTTTGAGTCACTACTGTTATGATTTCACTTTCGCCGGGGCGGAGCACTACCTCCAACTCAAGAAAGTCCCCCAGCCCTTCAACCCTCACGCGCGCGGCTCGGTCCACCCGCTTCCGAACCCCGACCGTCAGGGAGCGGAAGCGGAAGTATTTACGAAGCTGCGCTTAATTAACTTGCTTCGCTGCCAAGCCGGCGGCGCTCGAGTTCTCCACCCCACGAGCCGGCCGGGAGGCCGGCCGAGCCCTTCGGGGCTCGCCCTTTCCCATTGAGCTCTGTCCCCACTTTTTTGCCTTGGGCCTTTGCACTTGGCACGCAATTCTTCACCGGGCCTACCGATGGCCCACGCGGGGTTATATCAAACGGGCCTGTCGCTGCAGTGGTTGGTGTAGAAACTGATGCCATTGCCATCGGGATCTTGTATCGAGAAA
>NFUO01000502.1 GCA_002197545.1 Acidobacteria subdivision 2 bacterium RH1 MAG20
CAGCTGCTGATGATCACGTCCGCCAACCAAGTGATACGCATTAAGGTTGGGGAGATTCGCAAGGCCGGACGCTCGACCAAGGGCGTGCGACTGCAGCGCCTGGGCGACGGCGACGAGGTCATCGCAATCACCAATTTAGGCAAGCAGGCCGCGCAACTGACCGAGATAACCGGCGAGCCTCAGCAGACGGAGCTGTAGTCATCCTGAGGTATCGAAAAGTTGTCATCCTGAGGTATCGAAGGACCCTGAGGTAACGAAGGGCGGCCGCAGGCCGCAACCTAAAAGACACACGCAGCAGTTAATACTTCCGGAGGATCAAATCACCAGTGAGCGCTTTAGCCAACGTAACGCAGACCGATTTTCAGCAGGAAGTTTTGGGCGCGGGCCAACCCGTGCTCGTGGATTTCTGGGCGCCCTGGTGCGGGCCGTGCAAGATGCTTTCGCCCGTGGTCGAGAAGGTGGCGACGAACCACGCCGGCAGAGCGAAGTTCGTGAAGCTCAACACCGACGAAAACCCGCAACTGGCGGGAGAGTACCAGGTCTCGGGCATTCCGTGCCTCATCCTCTTTAAAGGCGGCAAAGCCGTCGATCGCATCGTGGGATACGTCTCGGAACAGACGATCACGTCGATGCTCAGCAAACATTTGAATTGAGGGAGCTGCCGGCTATAAACCGGTTTCTGGACGAACCGCGAATCGCGTCGTTCGCGGCCCTGGTCGGTAGAGAAAACGTCAAGCGAAGCATCGCGCAAACGCTGGAAGACGCCCGGCGCGTGCCCCTAAATGGCGGTTACTCATTTGAATCTCTCGCTGCTACCGTGATCGAGCGGTTGCAGAGCGCCCAGTTTGAAGCACTGGTGCCCGTGATTAATGGCACCGGCATTCTGCTGCACACGAATTTAGGCCGCGCTCCACTTGCAGCTGCGGCGTTGGCGGAAGTGCAGCGGATCGGCGCCGGATACTCCAATCTCGAATACGATCTCGAAAAGGGCGAACGGGGTTCGCGCTACGGGCGTGCCGTCGCATTGATTCGCGCGGTGACGGGGGCGGAAGATGCGCTCGTCGTCAACAATTGCGCCGCGGCGGTTTTGCTAATCCTCGACACCTTTGCCAAAGGCCGCGACGTGGTGGTCGCGCGCAGTCAGCTGATCGAG
>NFUO01000503.1 GCA_002197545.1 Acidobacteria subdivision 2 bacterium RH1 MAG20
AGCCAGGCACCTGGCCGATCACGAAAGGCTCTTCCGCCGCGTGGATCTGGAGATGGCGCCACCTGAGGACGATCCCTCGATAGAAACGCTTCCGATCGACGAGCGCCTGGCCCGCGTCAAGGCAGGCAAGGATGACCCCGGCCTTGCCGCACTGTACTTCCAGTTTGGCCGGTATCTCCTGATGGGGAGCAGCCGTCCTGGCACCATGGCTGCCAACTTGCAAGGCATTTGGAACGGCAGTATGGCTCCGCCATGGGACAGCAAGTACACCACCAACATCAATCTCGAGATGAATTACTGGCCTGCCGAGATCGGCAACCTTCCGGAGACCACCGGTCCTCTCTTCGACCTGGTCAGGGCGGATATCGAGAGTGATCGAAAGACTGCAAAGGAAATGTACGGAGCCGGAGGCTTCGTGTTCCATCACAATTTGGATGCCTGGGCCGATACAGCGCCCGTAGATTACGGCTACGTTGGCGTCTGGCCAATGGGCGGCGCGTGGCTGGCACTCCATTTCTTGGATCACTACCAATTTGGTCTGGATCGCGCATTCCTGGGCGGCGAGGCATATCCAGTCATGAAGGAAGCGTCGCAGTTTCTTCTCGACTTTCTCGTCGATGACGGCAAGGGCCACCTGGTCACGAACCCATCCTACTCGCCGGAGAACAGCTATCGCATGGCGGATGGAACGATCGGCCGGCAGACAGTGGGCGCCACGATGGATTACGAGATCATCTACTCACTCTTCCATGCCACCATAAACGCCTCTAAGATCTTGGGAATCGACGCCGATTACCGTGCCCGGCTTGAAGCCGCGCTCAAGCGTATCCCCGATCTCAAGATCGGAAAGTACGGCCAGCTGCAGGAGTGGAGCGAAGACTACGACGAAAACGAACCAGGAGTGGGCCATGTCTCGCATTTGTTCGCCGTGTTTCCCGCCGATGAAATTACGCTGCGAGGGACTCCCCAACTGGCCAGCGCCGCGCGCATTTCGCTCGAACGAAGAGAGCAAAATGGCGCCGGCAGAAGCGGGTGGCCGGCGGCATGGTACGCGAACCTCTGGGCGAGGCTGGAGGACGGTGATCGCGCTTATCAGCGCATCCAGAACCTTCTCTCAACTTCGTCCGAGAGTCTGCTGAATGCCAACCGGCGGTTCTTTCAGATCGACGCCAACTTTGGTGGCGCTTCCGGCATCGCGCAGATGCTCTTGCAGAGCCAC
>NFUO01000504.1 GCA_002197545.1 Acidobacteria subdivision 2 bacterium RH1 MAG20
GAAGGGCATTCTCACGGTCCCGGACGGCGTCACGCTTCGTGGGTCTTGCAGTTGTGTGCCGTCGCACACGGGACTGCGAGATCGAGGGCAGCCAAAGCCGGGCGACGATGGTACAGCCCTGTTCGTGACGGCGGGCCAGGGCAACGAAGAGGGTACGGCGTTCCTGACGTTGAATACCAACAGCTCCGTCGCCGGACTGACCATCTACTATCCCGAGCAGGTAACCGACTCTGCACCCAAACCCTATCCGTGGACCGTCGCCATGCGCGGAAAGAATCCCGCTATCTTCGACGTGGAACTGCTCAACCCCTATCAAGGCATTGACGCCAGCCAGAACGAACGGCACAACGTGCGAAACATCACCGGTCAGCCGCTGCGCCGCGGCGTCTTTGTGGATGCAATTTACGATATAGGCCGCATTGAGAACGTGCATTTCAATCCCTGGTGGAACTCAGGCAGTGCCGTCTACCGGTGGCAAATGGAGAATGGCGAGGCCTTTATCTTCGGCCGGGCTGACTGGGAGTACGTGCTGAATACTTTCTGCTTCGGATACCACGTCGGCTACAAGTTTGTGTCAACCGCGACGGGCGAATGCAATGGCAACTTTCTTGGCATTGGAGCTGACGATTGCAATCGGGCAGTTCTGGTCGAGCAGAGCGCCGTCTATGGGCTGCTGATCGCGAATGCGGAATTCACGTCCTTTCGCGGCCCCAATCCGACCATGGTCGAAGTGGGACCGCAACACCGGGGAGTCGTTCGCATCAGCAACAGCGCCTTCTGGGGGCCATGTGACCAGATTGCGAAGATTGCCGGTCAGGGTACCGTTGGTTTCAGTGACTGCACCTTTGTTGAGTGGGGAAGGGATGGTGATCGGCCGGCGATCGACGTGACGTCAGGCAGCGTGCTGATCAGGGGCTGCGAATTCATTGAAAGCAAGAAACACATCTCCCTGGGAGAAGCTGTCGAACGCGCGATCGTTACCGGGAATCTCTTCCGTGGACCTGCGCAGATACAGAATGCTTCTCGCGGAGATGTGCAGACCGGGTTTAACGCAGCTTCCTGAATCAGGCGGGAGGATCGGGTCCGCTCGCGCAGTAAAATGCGATTCAAGAGCGGGACGACTGAGACTCTTTGACTTCGTGGGAAGGAGAATTCATCTGATGCTCTCCGCAACCTCGACAAGAGGCGCAAGAACCGAACGTTTCAGCGGCAGCAAGGCGCTATGGGCGGGGCGTCTGGCAGTGATGAGTCTGTTCTGCGTCCTGCCTGCAACTGGCCGGCCAGCACCTTACGGCCAATGGTGCGGGACCTGGGCGACGGCCGCGATGCAAGGCAATTCGCAGACGACGTTCACCAATGAGACACTTCGTCAAATAGTGCACACCAGCGTTGGCGGCGCCAGAGTTCGAATCCGGATATCCAACCTCTTTGGTACCGAACCGCTCCGTGTCGAGGATTTGCATCTCGCGTTGTGGAGTTGTCATTCATCCATCGTTGCCGGCAGCGATCGCCGGCTTGCCTTCGGGGGCAGTACGGCCGTGGTGATTCCACCAGGCAAAGCGGCAATCAGTGACCCCATCCAGTATGATTTGCCGGCTCTGACTGACGTAGCGATCAGCTTCTACCTGCCTCGGACCACCGGCGACATCACTTTCCATCCGTCCGCACATCAAACCAGTTACATTGCAACGAGCGATGTCAGCGGCAATGCAGATTTCTCCGACGGACGAAAGATCACGAGCAATTACTTTCTAACAAACGTCGAGGTGCAGGGGAAGCACCTGTCCGGTTCCCTCGTAACTCTGGGCGCTTCCATTACGGAAGGGTACAAGGCTACTGACGGCGCCAACCGGCAGTGGCCGTCAGTTCTTGCCCGGAGACTTGTGGATGCAGGCTTGAAGATTGGCGTTCTGAATGAGGGAATCAGCGGCAATCGCTTGTTGGCTGCTGGCGCGGGCGCCAGTGCTTTGAGCCGCTTTCAGCGTGACGTCCTCGACCAGCCTGGGGTGCGCTGGGTCATCTTCTCCGACGACCCAATCAACGATCTTGGCTCTACGAAACCCCCGCCAACCGGAGGAGAATTGATTGCTGCGACCAAGCATCTTATCGCTGAAGCTCATCAGCAACACATACTGTTCTTTTGCTCCACGCTGACGCCTTTCGAGGGCGCTAACTATTGGACTCCCAAAGAAGAGATCGCCCGGGAACAGTTCAACGCGTTTGTGCGAAGCATGAACAGCGGTTGCGATGCGGTTATCGATCAAGATCGCGCCACACACGATCCGGAACATCCCAAGCGATTCCTGAGCGCCTACGATAGCGGCGACCATCTTCACCCTAACGATGCCGGGCACCGGGCTATCGCGGATGCTGTGAACCTGCCGATCTTTCTCGACAAGCGTGGAGGCGCCGGCACAGAGAACGGTGCGAAGCCAGTTTCAAATTTGCACACCCAATCCATGTTTCGCCGTCCACCTGCGGTCTCCGCCGTTCCTGGTGGAATGAGGCATTGCGCCATATCTTCGTGAAGATTCAGAACTGAGTGCCTGCAAGTCTCAGGAGCGGGCAACGTTTCACAAGGAAGGGATCAAGGTAGAGGTGAGATGAAGAACCTGTTGCGCTCCATCACGTATTCTCTCTTTCTTTGTGCGGTGCTTAGCGCGGCTTCCGTGGCTCAATCGACCGCGTCCGATCCTGCAACCGCATGGCATGAAGGGAAATTCCAGGTCGATACCGCCGGAGTCATCGGCCGATCCGCCATTGTCTTAGGTCGGCCGAATGTCGAGGCCGCCCAGGCAATGCCGCTTGGCAACGGGCAGCTCGGTGTGGCAGTGTGGTCGGCAGATGGTCTTACCGCGCAACTCAATCGCAACGACACCCTACCGGATCGGCTGTCGCCGGGCGAGGTGGTGATTCCCGGGCTCTCGGCTCTGACCGAAGCCCAGGATTACGCGGGACGGCTGGATCTCTACAACGGCGAATTTAAAGAACATGGCGGTGGAATGACCGCAACTGCCTATGTGCAGCCAGATACGGCCACGTTGATCGTCGATGTAACGGGGGCCCCGCCGGACAAGACGCAGAGCGCACAACTCAAGCTCTGGGCGCCTCGCAAGCCGGCGGCGGCGGCACAAGGCCACGCCGGCTGGTTGTCGCAATCCTGGATTGATGACAGAAATCCTGGAGCTTCCGGACGGCGGTTCGGGACACTCTCCGCAATCACCGCTGATGGGCGCGACGTAGAGGCGGCGGTGACAGACCCGCTGACGATTACGGTCACGTTCAAGCCTTATATTGATGGCCATTTCCGGATCGTCGTCGCATCACCGCATTATGACGGCACGGTTGCGGCGCGGGCCGCCCTTCGCCCTTCTCTGGTTGCAGGTGATGTCGCGGCGCACAGATCCTGGTGGCACGCATATTGGAATCGCGCGGCAGTGATCAAGATTACCTCGAAAGATGGATCCGGAGAGTATTTGGAAAATCTGCGAAATATCTATCTCTATGTCGCTGCGGCCGAAAAGGGAAGCGAATATCCGGGGACGCAAGCAGGCGTCGCGGACATGCTTTCTTCCGCGCGGGATGCACATCGCTGGGATTCCTCCGCATTTTGGCATTGGAATCTTCGCATGCAGGTGGCAGCCAATATAGGCGCTGGAGTGACGGAGCTCAATGCGCCATATTTCAACCTCTACCGCGAGAACCTGGCAAATATTGAGAATTGGACAAAGACATATATGGGCGGTCGTTCCGGCGCGTGCATCCCGGAGACCATGCGCTTTAACGGGCAAGGCATCGAATACGAGTCAAGTTGGACAACAACCAAGATCCCAGGGAAGATTGGGCGCGATTGCGATCTTTCGTTCCCTCCCTATTACAATGCACGGACACTTTCGACAGGAGCTGAGGTGTCGCTTTGGATATGGCGACAATACCTTGCGACAGACAATCGCGAATTCCTGGTCGACAATTATCCGGTCATGGCGGCGTCCGCGCGTTTTCTTCTCTCCTATCAAAAGCTGGGGCCGGATGGGCTGCTGCACACGAATCCTTCCAACGCGCACGAGACACAGTGGGATGTAACCGATCCAACGACCGACATAGCCGCGGCCAAGGCTCTATATCCGGCCACGATCCAGGCGGCGAAGCTGCTTCACAGGGATGCCGGCCTGGTCAGGGCACTTGAGGCGGCATTGCCGAAGATTCCACCCTTTCCGCGCACGCAGCTCACTCGCCCCTTCACCTTGCTGCCGCCCTCGGCGGATGCCAAAGGAGCGGATATGATTGCGGAGTCCTATCTTCCCGGCGCGCCCAATCACAACGCTGAAAACATCGGGCTTGAGCCGGTTTGGCCGTATGACCTCATCGGAGATCAATCGCCGCTTTTCGCCCTTGCCAAGCGTACGTTTGAGCACCGCCTGTTCAAGGCGGTCGCGGACTGGAGCTACGATCCGATCCAGGCAGCTCGTCTCGGGCTGGGCGAAGACGTCAAGTCTACTTTGTTGACCGTCACGGAGCGCTCGCAGCACACCGTGAACGGCTTCGCGAACTGGGACCGTCAGTACGGCGAGTTCTACGTTGAGGAGACGGGCATCGTCGCCGATGCACTCCAGGAAGCTCTGGTCCAGGACTATGACGGCCTTATCCGGATCGCCCCAGCCATTCCGCCAGGGTGGGATCTCGACGGAAGCGTCTTCGTCAGAGGGAAGACAAAAGTCGATGTTCAGACGAGGAACGGAGTTCCGACTGCGGTCGTGATTGAGTCGGGAATCGCGCAATCGCTGAGGATTCGCAATCCGTGGCCGGGCCATGCAGCGGATGTTGTGGATGGTAAGACGGGAGCAAAGGTCGTGAATGACGCGACCGGTCCCATCATTTCATTCCGCGGCGCAGCAGGCACAGACTATCTTGTCGACAGACATGACTCTCCTGTCGCAAACCAGCGCTTCGCGCCCGTAAGTGGGACGCCAGCGACTTCAGCGAAGAAGCTGGGGCCAGTTCAATTGGGCCTCTTCAGGACCGCTCAATAGGCGGGTACGCAGAGGTATTATGCAAAGGCGTCAATTTCTTAACGCTTCCCTCGCTCTTTCTGCCCTCGCGCTGACAGAAAAGATCCTTGCCGGCCCTCTGCAGCGATGGCACAGGCGTAGCTATAAGTTCCACAACACCATCTCCAGAGATGTGCTCGATAACTTTCTGTCACGCTCCATTTGCATGGAAGGGCTACTCAACGGCAGAGGCAATCTCGACGATGACATTCGTATGCTTACCAGCATTGGCGCGAAATACATCGCGCGAAGCATTTGCCTGTGGGGTGGCGAAGGTCAATTGCTGCAAAACTTGGCGCGGGCTAGGCAACAGCTTCCAAAGGTCCGCGCAGCCGACCCGGATATGGTTCTCGAAGCCTGCATCTTCGAGATCGTCACCCCGGAAGTCGAGCAAATCCCGGTGCCCGATTGGACCCTCACCGCGTTTGGGAGGCCAGTGGAGAAGCGCAATTTCCGTTACGACGCCATCCTGTATCCTCCAGGGCAGCGTACCCGCTCATGGGGAAAGCACGGCGGGGTCCCGGATGTCAGCCAGTCGGAGACCCAGCTATGGTTTTACTTTCTCGCGGCATCCTATATCGACCTAGGATTCGAAGGAATTCACTGGGGGCAGGTCGAGATAATGGACCGCAGCGATCGACATCTCGACCACTATGCCCACGTCTTTTCTCTGGTGCGCGCCTACGCTAAAAAACATGCGCGCCGGGGGATGGTACTGTGCAATGCGCATGTCCCGAGCGGTGGTTTAGTACGCGATGGGCAACTACTTCTCGACTTCCATGCCTTCCCGCTGAGAATCAAAGAGACGCCTGGACATCCGCAAGAAGCTATTCTCCAAGTTGGCTATCGTGACAGTATCTACTTACACAGCAAAGGGGGACGGACCTATAGCGGTTGGGAATGCGAGCACCTACCCTATTTTGTCGAGCTTGATAACTATGGAGTTAGCAGACACCC
>NFUO01000505.1 GCA_002197545.1 Acidobacteria subdivision 2 bacterium RH1 MAG20
CCTCACCGTCGGTGCAGCCTATGGCGCTATGGTTTCAATCGAGACTGTGCTGCTTGGGGTCTTGACGACACTGAAGTGAAGCCGCAATCGCCGACATCGCAGCCGTCGCCGACTCTGTCGCAGAAGGCTAAGGCCGCAGTCAAATGGGACCTTTGCGGACACTCTCCTTCAGGTGGCATATTGAACTGGATGGCGAGCGGCGCAACGAAGGGTGCCATAGGAGGGGCAATTGCAGGGGCAGATGGCCTAGGAGTCCCCACGGCCGGCCTTGGTGCCATCCCCGGTGCGATCGTAGGGGGAGTCGTTGGGGGCGTGGCGGGTGCAGGTGCAGGTGTGCTTTTGGGCGCTGCAGCTACTTTTGTTTGCTCTAACACCGGAGCATACGGCCCGCCTTAGAGCCCGGTGAGCTAGTCGGCACAACGTGGTCGAAAGGAAGAGCGGCGATGATTTCTCTGGTCGTGATCTTTGGCTTGCTGGCTGTCGGCGGGGCCGCAGTGATTTACGGAACTCTTGCAAAGAACAGATGGGGAATCAATCCTTGCGATGTTTCTTGCCCGCGCTGCAACACGCCGCTTCCAAAGCTGCGACATCCGCGGTCTCTTCGCCAGGAGATGTGGGGTGGTTGGACGTGTCCTAGTTGTGGCGTAGAAGTTGACAAGTGGGGACGAGAACTATCCGGCGGACGTGAGCGAGGTTCCAAAATTCTCGAATCTTCACCGAAAGACGAGCAGACTAGCCAACCAGTGCGGCCTACATTTTTTGATCGATTCAAGGGACGTTCCCCTGTGTTCTGGGTGATCGTCGTGCTCGTGCTCCTCTTAAACGCCTGGTTCGATTATCACGTTCCGTTGGGCGTCGCGTTTGATGTCGTTGCCGTGGCGGTTCTATTTATAGTTTACGTCAAGTCCCGGCGGATGAGAGCGAGAGGTTAGCCACCTCTCGCCGGCTTTTCCCAGGTTAGTCCCGAGCGTGCCAATCGTGCCCGATCTGCGCTTGCCTCGTTAGCGGTATATGTGATGGCGCGTCGTCGGCTCGAAGCCACGACTACGGTGGGGCCTAGCACTGCTACCCAGCGTCGTTAGCCACGAAGTATGGGCTTAGAGTCGGGGTAGCTGCTGGTTAACGCAGAGCGCCGGAGAGCGGCCTAAAGAGCGGCGCTGTCGCGCCGGGAGGGTGGGGGACACGTCACCCCTAAAAGGGTGCTGCACAGCAACTTTGGTTGCTGTATAGGAACCAGAAGCGAATCAGAGAGTTATGAAATTTCCGGCGCTCTACAGCGCCGGAAGTTCCTATATGCGAACTTGTTGATTTTGAAGGCTTCCTGCTACGCTGCGCGTTTCGATCTAGGAGCAGGAGGGTTCGCATGGTGAAGCCGGTATTCCGCAGGAAATCCATCGGGACAAAAGTGAGCGAGGAAGAATACGCGCGGCTGGAAGCGCTGGCCGGAGGCCGCGCGATGAGCGAGTGGGTGCGCGAGGTGTTGCTGCGCGAACTGGACGGAAGGCAGGCACGGCCCGCCGACGAGACTCTGCTGGCCGAGGTGCTGGCGCTGCGAACGATCCTGCTGAACCTGCACTTCACGGTAGCGAAGGGCGAAGCGATCACGGCGGAGGGGATGCAGGCAATCATCGACCGAGCCGACG
>NFUO01000506.1 GCA_002197545.1 Acidobacteria subdivision 2 bacterium RH1 MAG20
CGAGGTGCTGGTGGAAGGCGCCCAGTGGCGCATAGTTCGCTCCCGCGAAACATATGAAGATCTGGTGCGCGGGGAGACGGGGTAGCTAGGTGCAGCTTTCAAACGCGCGTGGAGATGGCACCAACACGTCCGACCGCCTCCAATCAATGGTTAGCGTGTTTATCGTCAAGTCGACGCCGAACAGGTCAACTTCCGGATTGCGCGTAATCCGCTCGCGATGTGGCCCCCTGTGCAGCAGCGCGTGGCATAAAAGGCATGCTACCCACCTTGTCAGATTGAACTTAGCGAGGCGAAGGCCACTAGGCAAAAGAATGTTGCCCGAATGCCCGTATCCTTCGTAGGATGAATGTCCTGTTTGAGACAGTAAGCCGGATGGAGGAGGTTTCTGTACTGTCGGAGTAGGTCGGCACTGGTATACCCAGCGCTGGGGCTGTCCTTGAAAATTACTGTTAATGCTGTCAAGGTGCCTTGGTCTACGTACTGCGCCAGCATATGTGTCAAAAGAATGGGAACACCGCCGGGCCGGAACCATGCAAGCTCTTTGGCCATGTCAAGGAGCTTTCCCAGGTCCATCTCTTTTCTCGCGAAACGCCCGAAGTCTCCTTGGTGTTTGTCGAGCAGCTTTTTAAACGACGCCAGCTGCGCGACCTCATCTGTGTTCGTGAACATCATCACCAGCAACATCGCTTCGAGCGCCGCAGCAGCAACCCCGGCAGCAGCAAACCACACCTCCGCTTGAACGGCGCGGTTCGCCTCCTCGTAGAACGTGACCGCCAGTTCCCAGCAGGCCAAACCGTCCTTCATGTTTGCTACCTTCGGGCGGTCACTTGGGAGCATGTTCAACTGGTTGCGATATGCGGCAAGCGCGCTTCGCGCGGCCGTCGAGAATTCCGCTGTGTCGTCCATCCTGTCTAGGTTAGCTTGGCACCGGCTTGTCGTTTTCGACCCGCCCCGGTTGTTCACAAAGGATAAGCTTTGACGCACGGCCCGAGGTCCCGAAAACAGGGGCTCGTGCTAAGGTCCGAGCCAAGATCGCTATGCCCGGATCGTCGGCAATCCGGAAGGAATCCACATGAGCGAGAAGTCCCCGTCCCGGTGCCGTTTTCGCTCGCGACCGCGAGATGCTCAACGTTTTTCCGGGAGACCTGCTGGCGCTGTGCTCAGCCGGAGCTTACGGATTCGTGCAAGCGTCTAACTACAACGCATGACCGCGCGCCGCCGAGGTGCTGGTGGAAGGCGCCCAGTGGCGGGTGGTTCGCTCCCGCGAAACATATGAAGATCTTGTGCGCGGGGAGACGGGGTAGCTGGGTACTCCGCTTCATGACGGCGCCAATGCGTCCGATCACGTCAATCTGCGGTTACCCGTTTCCCGGCACCGACCGCGCAGTTCTGACAGCCCGACAGCACAACTAGTACATCGTTTCATTAAAAGATATCCTGATTGACCGGCGTCAGTGCGTCGAACTTCTTCCAGCGATGAACCACAGGTGCAGCG
>NFUO01000507.1 GCA_002197545.1 Acidobacteria subdivision 2 bacterium RH1 MAG20
CGATTCGTAAATCCCGCCAGACACACCATGGCAATATGCACGCAAAGAAAGAGAACCAGCGCCACCGCGACGAAAAAATGAATCGTGCGTGCCGATTGTTGACCGCCGAAGCCGCTCCGCAGTGCCGGCACCACCGACGCGATGGCCGGAGACATGGCCAGGCCCGTGAGAATGACCAGCGGAAACAGCACGAAGACGACGGCCAGGTAGGCGAGCCTCTGGACGACGTTGTACGTCAACTCTTCTTCAGCAGGCCGCTTCAAGCGCAGACCATTCCAAACCATGCGAAAGATCCGGCCCCAAACGAGATCGGCTTTCGCTGGCAGCAAATCCTTGCGGAAGTGCTGGGTGAGGAGGCCGGAGAGGGCATAAAACAGGCCCGTCAGGACGCAAACCCAGGCGGAGAGAAAGTGCAGATACCGGCCCCAGCCGGAGTGGCCGATCATGAAAGGAATCGGAAGATCGATCAACGAGGGAGTTCCCAAGGCACCGGTCTCACCCCAATAGAGACGCGGGTGAGCAATCAGGATGGCGATACCGCTGACGAGCAGGCCAAAGAAACTGAGCGCCGTGATCCAATGGGTGATGCGGACGACCGCGGAGTGCCGCGGAGAGTCCAAGCTATCCGAGCCTCGGATTGCAAGCTCCGGGAGGTAGGCGGACTGCGCCATAACGATTGCCGCGATCATAACACATGAAGTCAGTCAGCTACGTGGAGAGGTCGTTCCGGAGCTTCAACTCCATGGCATCCGCCGCCACCGTTCAATAATCGGCTCACGTCATGAGGCAGAGCCCGCCCTCAGTGGGCAGGCCGCGCGATACTTGCACGCGCCGTCCGCACCTGCGAGCCCTTGCCAGTGTCCGTCCAGGAGAACAAAAGCTCATCCCGATAGCGCGCCAGCCGCGGATAACGACTGCCTTCCGTATCGGCTATGGTCACCGGCGCTGAGCGAATTCCCGCCGGGCTGATGATGCGCGCGCGCAACTGCGAACGCTGGCCGGCCCTCTCGATCCACATGATTGCGGCCGATCCGTCATCCAGCAGTTGAACGCCAAGACGCCCCAGAGAGGCGGC
>NFUO01000508.1 GCA_002197545.1 Acidobacteria subdivision 2 bacterium RH1 MAG20
ACTCACCGTAAAGATTCCGTCGGGGTTGAGGGAGTGGAGGAAGGCCTTCCAACCCTCCAGCGTGTAGAGGCCGTTTTCGCTGAGGCTGAACGCACCCGCGCCGGTTGCCGCCCAGGTGTCAATCATGCTCATTTGCACGAGGCCGAACTTTTGGCGGGTACTGTCGAACCAGCTGCGGGCGTCATCGACATGCAGGGCCAGATTTGGCAGAGCGGTGACATTGGTGAACTTCTTGTAGTACGGCTGCTTGGTAAGCAGATTGACGATGATGGGATTCAACTCGACGCCGGTGATGTCGGGCACGCCAAAGTAGTGGGCAGTCAAAAGGTCGCGGCCGCCTCCGACCCCAATGACCGCGGATTTACGGATGCCGGGAAGACGGTACGCCAGGCCGACGAGATCGTATTGAAGGTAGGCAATGGATTGGGGAGTGCCGTCGTAGTGGGACATCTCCGAACCAGAGCCGCCATCGATCGTCAACAGCGCCTGCCATGCGCGCGTCTCCGGCGGCATTTTGGAAGAGCCGCTCCACAGATCGGGGAGTCGCAGTTGCGGCCGCTCGACTGTGATCCGGGAGTAAGAGTTCCACTTCTCGTATCGCTTAAAGCCGGAGCGTTCGAACTGGTCTTTCACCAGAATCGGGCGAACGCCGACCGGGGCCAGGGAATTGAGTATGGCGAAAACAGCCAGAGCGGTCGCTATCGGCGCCGGGCGACGCCACCAGGGAGCCGATTGCAGGCGCTGTCGATCTTCGGCGTTGGCGCTGGACATGAAGGCGAGAGCGGACACGCCGCACACGACCGCGGAGACAATCACAGCCGTCGGGCCATCCATGAAGTTGAGCAGGAAGATGACTCCCAGGCATCCCAGAGCAGCGCCTACCAGATCCACTCCGTAGACCTGGCCGGCGGGGAAGGGGCTGCGGGTGAGCGCCAGGCTGACCACGACGCCGGAGAAAAAGTAAGGCACAGCCATCGCGACCATCAAGATGCCCCACGAAAAAACCGTGGTCAGCGAAAGCGAAATCGTGGTGATGAGGCAAAACTGCACGATCACCGA
>NFUO01000509.1 GCA_002197545.1 Acidobacteria subdivision 2 bacterium RH1 MAG20
CTGTCTTCCTGGGCCTCGCGGCCCGCGAAACGCTATGAAAATGACGCAAAGGAAGGGGCAGAATTGGATCAGGAGCGGCGAGGTTGGCGTAACAATGGAGCAGTCGAGGCTGTTGAACTGTCTGATCCGGGGCGTACACGATTGAGCGAATAATTGGGCGTTACCTTCCTTTGTGGAGCAATAGCCCGAGACCCTGTTTAAAGAATTGCAGGTACGCTCTCCGTTCCTGTCAGGAGAAACTTGTGGGTTACAGGATGGCGGGAATCGATGTTCATAAGAAGATGTTGGCTGTGGTGACGGCCGATATTGCCTTCGAGGAAGAATACGGATTTGAGCGGCGGCAGTTCGGCACCGGCCCTGCCGAGTTACGGCGGCTGGCCGATTGGCTCATCGAGCAGAAGGTGCAGGAAGTGGTGATGGAGTCCACGGCGCAGTATTGGAGGCCGGTGTGGCAAACGCTCGAGCGGCACTGGAAGGTAGCCTGCCGCAGTTGGGAAGGCGCTGGCCCGGTGTCCGGAGCGCTGCACCTGGCGCACGCGCAATCCAATCGCGGCCCGCGCGGACGCAAGAAGGACTTCATTGATGCAGAGCGTCTGGTCAGGCGATTGGTGGCGCAGGAACTGGCTCTGAGTTTTGTGCCAGACGCGGAACAGCGCCTGTGGCGCACACTGGTGCGGCGGAAGTTTCAAATGACCCGCGACCGGGTGAGATTACAGAACCAACTGGAATCTTTGCTGGAGGAAACACAGGTCAAACTTTCCAGTCTGGTGTCGGACCTCCTGGGGGCCAGCGCACGACGCATGCTGAATGCGCTCGCGGATGGGGAAACCAGCCCCGAAACTCTGGCGGCGTTGGCCGATCGGCGCTTGCAGGCAACGCCGCAACAATTATGCGATGCGTTGGGCGCGGCCACAGATCTTAATGTCGTCTATCGCCGGCTCATCAGGATGACGCTGAAGACGCTGGAACTCATCGAGCAACAGATGAGCCAACTGGACTGCGACATAGCCGAGTTGATGAAGCAGCATCAGGACGCGGTACAACGACTGGCCGAGGTGCCCGGCCTGGGAGTGAACTCTGCGCATCAGATCATTGCCGAAGTGGGCCCTGCGGCCGCGGCATTTGCTTCCGAGAAGCACCTCGCCTCGTGGATCGGAGTATGTCCGGGCCAGCAAGAGAGCGCCGGCGTTTCCAGTAGCAACCGATCTCCCCAGGGTAACCGTTTTCTGCGTCGCCTGTTGAATCAGGCCGCAAACGCCGCAGTGAAGGTCAAAGGCAGCATCTTCGAGATCGTGTTTCAGCGCCTGCTTCCGCGCCTCGGGTTCCAACA
>NFUO01000051.1 GCA_002197545.1 Acidobacteria subdivision 2 bacterium RH1 MAG20
GGCGCTGGCGATCAGACCGACCGCCTGTCCGAGAGAGATGCCGGGGGGAAGATTGAACGACATCGGAGGCGAGGATAGCGCCCCGGAAAGTCTTTTGACTGGTAGAAGCCTGTGGCCGCAGCTTCCGTGAGCATGGGTTTGGTGGGTTCGCGCAAAGCAATCAGCGCACCGATGGCTGCCTTTTCGCGCTCCAATACGCCTTTCAAGTCGCGGACGTGATTCACGCCGACGTAGCCGCTCTTCACCTGCACGATAACCTGTTTGGCCTTTCCGCTCTTGTCGTCGAAAAAGTTGATGTAGCCGTCGATGCCCGTGTCCGCGCCCTTCTGGTAATCTTTGGCGGGGCGCGCGTTCACCAGGTCCACCGCCCACCACTCGAACTGGTGCGGGCTGATCTCCTTCAGGGCCTCCGCGCCCTGTACGTCCGTGGGCGCACCGATGATTTCGTAGGGGCTGAGGTCATCGCGGAAGTGATCGCGCAGGCGGCGCTGCACGAGGTTGATGGCGAGATAAGTGATGTCAATCCCGATCCAGCGCCGCTTGAGTTTTTCGGCAACCGCGATGGCCGTGCCACATCCGCAGAAAGGGTCGAGCACAAGATCGCCTTCATTGCTGCTGGTCTTGATGATGCGTTCGAGTAGCGCTTCTGGCTTTTGCGTCGGGTAGCCAAGGCGCTCGCTGTTAGTGTGGATGCCGCGAAGCATCGAGATGTCGTCCCACCAGTCCTGTGCTGCGATACCCTTGCTTTCGTCCAGATAGCGCTTCTCGTAGACCATACCCGATTTTGAGTAAACTAGGCGTCCCTCATCCTGGAGCCTCTGCATACTCTCGCGGCTGTAGCGCCAATAACGGGTGACGCCCTTCCACTCGTAGCGCGGGTTTCCTTTAGCTGCTCCGCCCGGACCTGTTACGTCAGCTTTGTTGAAACGCCTGCCCGTAACCGGCTCCACGTTTCGGTACCACTTATCGACGGTACTCTGTGGAAGTGGCGCGTAGACAGTGTTAAAGACCGGTTCCGGGCCTCTTGAGTAGAATAGGAGCAGATCGTGGATACGTCCGTAATGTTTCGCGCCTTGTTTGGCATCGCTGTGGGCATCGGATCTCTTCCACGCAATCTCATTGCGAAAGTTGATGGGACCGAAAACCGAATCGAGCACCATTTTCAGATAATGGCTCGCCGTCGGATCGCAGTGCAGATAAATGCTGCCTCTGGGTTTCAGCACGCGATGCAATTCGATCAGCCGAATCGCCATCATCACGAGATACGCCATCATGTCGTTGCGGCCCAGAAAGGCGAGCAACGCCTGCATCAAGTCGGCGAGCTTGCGCGGACCGCTCTCGACGATTTCCCGGTACACCGCCTCCGCATCTTTACTCCACTGCCACGTGTCCTCGAAGGCGGTGATCTGCGCGGCGGATTCCTCGCCGCTCTTTTCCTTGAAGAGCACGTTGTAGGTGGCGCTGGAGTTGAACGGCGGGTCGAGGTAGATCAGGTCCACGCTCGCGTCGGGGACGTACTCGCGCAGGATTTTGAGGTTGTCGCCGAAATAGAGCTTGTTCTTCTCGTCCATCTTGACGCAAAGCATAACATAGCAACTTGCCACCAC
>NFUO01000510.1 GCA_002197545.1 Acidobacteria subdivision 2 bacterium RH1 MAG20
ACTTGATAGTGCTTATTCATGCACGCGACTTTCACCTTGGTGGTTTGTGACTGGTTGTCAGGCCGGCGCCGCGGAGGCGACCGCCCCGGGCGCGGGCGGCGTCTCGCTGCGCTGCGCGTCTTCGCCGCCCGACGCCGCTTGAGCAAGGGACGCGCGCTGCAGCCAGTAGCCGATGGCACCGATCCACAGCGTAGCGATGATCAAGATCAACAGGTCTCGCCACCGGGCGTCAACGGCAATGCGGCCGCTATCGGCGAGCCAGACGAAGGCCGCATAGGGAGCCATGAACAACACAGCGAACGACAGACAGACCGTAATCCTGCGAAAAGTGCGGTCAAACAGCGCCAATGCGGCAAGCGTAAAGGGAGCGAAAACTATCGTGCCCGTCCAGTGGTGCGCCTCGATCAACGGTACGCCATGCGATAACAGGGCAGCCAGGAATGCCGAGCCCAATGCGAATTGAATAATGAAGGTTGTCAGTCCGGCCAGCGAGGCCCGCGCCGCACTGAGCCCGCGATAGTGTTGCAGACCGAAGCCAAGCGCTATTCCCATCACGGCCGCAACGGCGCCCTGGTCGACCAGCCACCACCAGGCGGGTCGTGTCGACTTGAAAGCAAGCAAGAGCGTAACGTCAGAGTACGTGCCAAATATGCAGACCCACAGGAACGCCACAACCGCCAAACGGCCGGCTGCGGCCAAGCGGCTCTGGTCGGCGCTCTCGATCGCCCTATCGGCGCGAGCCAATTGGTACCCAAGAAGCGCGAACCACAGGGTCCAACCGGCCAGAATGTAATAGCCTTGAGTCGCGGCGTTATTGGTGAATGAATTAAAGACGACGACCGCAAGGATGTTGGTGCCGACCAGCATGGTCCACAGATAAACGCTTCGGAAGGATCGTTTAAAGACGGCCATCGCGGTTACGATGATGGGCGCGTCAAATGTGATCCTCCAAAGATACTCCGCGTTGCCGTGGCCGTGCTCCATTGACGTGTGGACAAAGATCCCGCCGCCGATAAATGACACAACCAGCATTAATGCGC
>NFUO01000511.1 GCA_002197545.1 Acidobacteria subdivision 2 bacterium RH1 MAG20
ATCCCGACTTCATCCGCGAGACCGTCGCCAATTTCAAGCCCATCGGCATCGAAGGCCTGCATCTGTATCCGCTGCGTTACTGGGACTGGCCGTATGCCGGCGACAATACCAACCCGCGCCTCATGCAGACGCAGCGCGACTGGATCTGGTTTGACGCCTGGGGCCGCTACGCGTGGAACCCCGACCGCGATGCGCGAAAGGAACACGCATACTGGGTGCGGCAGTTTGCCGATCGCTTCGGCACCACTCAGGCCGGAGAGAAACTCCTCGACGCCTATACTCTCGCCGGCCCCTGCCAGCCCACGCTCTTGCCGCGCATCGGCATCACCGAGGGCAACCGCGAAGCTCTGACGCTGGGCATGACCATGCCGCAGATGATCGACCAGGACCGCTTCAACCCCGCGGTTACTCTCTGGACCGGCGACGCACCGCCCGGAGAGCGCCTCCAGGAATACATCGACAAAGAAGTCCATCACCAGCCGCATGAAGGCCAGACGCCCATCGGCGTCAGCAATCAAACCGTGCAGTGGTCAACCGACGCTCTCGCCGCCGCCCGCGCCGCCGCTCCCTACGTCACTAAAGACAAGGCCGAGTACATCCGCATCGTCAACGACATGCATTCCATCAACCTGCTCATGCTCTTCTACGACGCTAAGATCAAAGCGGCGCAGCAGGTTCTCCTCTATGGTTACGATCACGACGCCGCGCACCTGCGCGCCGCCGAGCCGCTGCTCGCCCAGAGCGTCGACTACTTCCGCCAGCTCACCGAAGTTGCCGGCACCGCCTACATCACCGCCACCAGCATGGAAACTTCGCAGCGCCGCATTCCTTTCCCTGGCGGCATGAACAACTACCCCAACTGGCAGCAGTGCCTGCCCATGTACGAAAAAGAACTGGTCACCTTCAAAAAGCGCATCGTCCAGCTAACTTCCGGCGCAGGCGTCCAGGTAACCGCGTCGAACCAGCCCTTCCCGCAAGTCGATTTCACGCTCAAGCCCGGTCCGGGCGAAGAATTCACCGTCGAGAAAGGCGCGCAGCTGTTCAAAGGCGCC
>NFUO01000512.1 GCA_002197545.1 Acidobacteria subdivision 2 bacterium RH1 MAG20
CATCGGTGTAAATCGGTGTTAAGCCTTGTCCTGTGCCAGATAAAACTCCGCCAGCTCAATGTCCCCCGGCTGCGTAATCTTGAAGTTCCGCGCCGAACCCAGCACCACAGCAACCTCAATTCCCGCCCGCTCCAGCACGCTCGCTTCGTCGGTCCCGGCAAACCCATCCGCCTTGGCCTCACGGAAAGCACGTCGCAACAAACCAAACCGTGCCCCCTGCGGGGTCTGCGCCAGCACCACGCGCTCCCGCGGAATCGTCGAGGTCACAATCGCTCCATCCGCCGTTCGCTCCACCTGCTTAATTGTATCTACCGCAGGCAGGCCTACAATCGCCGCGCCGTGCTTCACCACCGCATCGATCGTCCGTCCAATCGTCGCCGGATCGATCAGCGGTCGCACCGCATCATGCACCAGCACCACATCGTCCTCGGCACACTCCAACGCTGCCAGCGCATTGCCAACCGACTCCTGTCGATTGTCGCCGCCCTCGACCATCTTCACGCGGCCACCCAGTTTGTACTCCTTCATCTGGGCCTCAAGCCGCTCCTTCTCCTGCGCCCGCACCGCAACGCAAACCACGTCCACTTGTGGCACGGCAAGAAACGCCTGCACCGAACGGACCAGCACCGGCACGCCGCCGACCTCAAGAAACTGCTTCGGCGCAACCGCCGTCGCTCCATGCGCGGCCATCCGCGTCCCGATACCTGCTGCCGGAAGAATCACAAAAACTCGCATAACCACCGGAGTATACAAGATAGACGACATCCGTAAGTGATAATAACCAGGTGCCCCAACCCACCGCATCGACGCCGTCGGAAGAATACAGCCAGCGCCAGCAGACCCGCGAAGCCACCGTCGCGCATCTTGAAAAAGTTCACCGCTCGCTCGGGAATCTGCGCCTTCTGCTTGTAATCATCGCGCTGTTTCTCGCATGGTGGTCTCTCTACCGGCACGGCCTCTCCGCATGGTGGCTGCTCCTCCCCGCCGCGTCATTCGCGGCAGTCGCCACATATCACTCAAATATCCTCCGCAAAAAATCCCTCGCCGAGCGTGCCGTCGACATCTACCGCAAGGGATTGGCCCGCATCGAAGACCGCTGGATCGGCAACGGCCAGCAGGCCACGCGCACCGAAGCCGCCACCAGCCTCTATGCAATCGACCTGGACCTCTTCGGAGCAGGCAGCCTCTTCGAACTTCTCTCCCAGGCCCGCACCTGCATGGGCGAAGATACCCTCGCGCGCTGGCTCCTCTCGCCCTCCTCCGTTGACGAAATCACCCAGCGCCACGCCGCCGTCGCCGAACTTCGCACTCGCCTGGACCTTCGCGAAGACATGGCCGTCCTCGGCGAAAATGGCGAAAAGCTAAAGACCGGAGTCCACCCCAAAGCCCTCCTGCAATGGGCCAAACAGCCAACTCAGCTGAAGCGGCAAAGCCTCCGCTGGACCGCGCTCCTCCTCGCCATCCTCGCAATCGCCGGAGCCACCGTCTGGGGAGAGACAGGAATAAAAACTCCCTTCCTGCTCGTCCTCATCATAGAAGCCTTCATCGCCTTCTCTCTCAAAGAGCAGTTGAAAAAAGTCTTCGCCGGAACCGATCGCGCGTTCGCAGACCTTCAGCTGCTTTCGTCGCTGTTAGCTCGCCTCGAACACGAGCAGTTCAACTCTCCACGGTTACAAACCCTCAAACAAGAGCTGACCTCTCACGCCATCCCCGGCTCAAAGGCCATCGCGCACCTCCAGACCATCGTGCAATACATCGAGTCGCGCGACAACCTCTTCGTCCGCCTGCTCGACATCCCTCTCATGTACTCCGTGCAGGTAGCCTTCGCAGCCGAAGCATGGCGCAGCGCCCACGGTCAAGCAGTAAGCTCCTGGCTGAACGCCGTCGGCGAGATGGAAGCGCTTCTCTCTATCGCGGCCTACAGCTACGAGCACCCCGCCGACCCCTTCCCCGAATTGATCGAAGGCCCGCCCACCTTCCACGCCGAAGAACTCGGTCACCCTCTCATCCCTGCTGCGAAGTGCGTTCGCAACACCGTCAACATCAGCGGCGACACAAGAGCCCTGCTCATCAGCGGCTCTAACATGTCCGGCAAAAGCACACTCCTGCGCGCCATCGGCATCAACACCGTCCTTGCCATGACGGGCGCACCCGTCCGCGCACGGCGTCTGCAACTCACACCACTCCATGTGGCCGCAAGCATCCTCGTCAACGACTCGCTGCAGGAGGGCAGCTCACGCTTCTACGCCGAGATCACCCGCCTGCGTCACATCTGCGATCTCGCCGAGCAGCGCCCGCCCGTCCTCTTCCTCCTCGATGAGCTACTCCAGGGCACCAACTCCAAAGACCGTCTCATCGGAGCAGAGGCCGTCGTCAGCGAGCTGATCGACAGCGGCGCAATCGGCATCATCAGCACGCACGACCTCGCCCTCACCGGCATGCAACACTCCGGCGAAAGCCACTTGCAAAACATGCACCTCCAGGACGAGATCGAAGACGGCAAGATGAAGTTCGACTTCAAGCTGCGCGACGGCGTCGTCACCAAAAGCAACGGAGTCGAGCTGATGCGGCTGATCGGCCTCAAAGTCTGAGATGCACACTGCATCCGCCCCAACCTGCATAATTAACAAACCAACGGGCCTCCTGCAAGTAAATTAGCTTCAATCAAGGAGATCACCATGCCGCTTCCCACCGACGAAAAGCTTCTCGCCCTCAGCAACGACCTGTTGCAGCAATTCGAAACCCTCTTCGGAGCACACCCCGGCTTCCGTCCCGCCCACGCCAAAGGGACTCTGCTGACAGGCACCTTCACACCGTCGCCCAACGCGACTTCTCTCACCCGCGCCCCCCACATCACGCGGTCCTCCACTCCGGTCACTGTGCGCTTCTCCAACTCCACCGGACTCCCTCTGATCCCCGACAACGACCCCAACGCCAGCCCGCATGGTCTCGCCATCCGCTTCCACCTCGCCGAGCACACGCATACCGACATCGTCAGCCACTCCACCGACGGCTTCCCCACCCACACCGGCCAGGAGTTCCTGGAATTCCTCCGCGCAGTAGCCACCAGCGATCCTTCTGGCCCACATCCCTCGCCCGTCGAAACCTTCCTCGGCACGCATCCCGCTGCACTCGCCTTCGTGCAGGCAGCCAAGCCCAACCCCTCCAGCTTTGCCCGCGAATCCTACTTCGGTGTCACGGCCATGCGCTTTATCAACAAAGATGGTGACAGCCGCTACGGCCGCTACCGCATCGTCCCCAAAGCCGGCAACGACTTCCTCGACGACGCAGCCGCCGCCACAAAGAGTACCAACTACCTCTTCGACGAGATCGCCGAAAGAGCCGCCAAAGGCCCCATCAAATTCCGCATCCTCGTCCAACTCGCCAACGAAGGAGACGTCGTCGACAACGCGACCATCCATTGGCCCGAGGACCGCACCCAGCTCGAGCTAGGCACCCTCACGCTCACCGAGCCGGTCGCCGACAACGCCCACGAACAGCAGCGCGTCATCTTCGATCCCATCCCTCGCGTCGACGGAATCGAACCGTCAGACGACCCACTGCTAGAGCTGCGCGCCGCCGTCTATCTCATCAGCGGGCGCCGCCGCCGCAGCGCCCCTGAACAATAGCCGCAAAGCGGATGTGGCAGGCGGATCATCAAACCACATCCTCCACCACATCCGCCTCACTCCAAAGAATCATCTCGTTCGTAGGCTCAAACCCGTTCCGCTCGTACAGCGGCTTGCCGAACTTCGAGGCATGGAGCGACACCACCTTGATCCCTCGCCGCTTCGCATCGTTCACCGCCATCTCCAGCAGTTCACGGGCAAGCCCCCGCCCGCGAAACGCAGGATCGACATAAACATTCAGCAGGTAAGCCCGCACCGGCTCCGGGTCCATCCAGTGCGGCGGAAAATCCATCAGCAGCATTCCAGCGCCAGCCACTGCACGCCCATGCTCTTCCGTTAGCCAACCTACATAGCTGCCATCGAGCAACCTCGCCCGCACCCATGGAACGAACTTCGCAATCACCGTATCCATCCGCTCGTCGTCAGCCTGGTCGGAGTCCACAAACATACGCCGCCGCTGTTCCCCAATAAGCTCCGCATCCGCCTCTGTCGCCAATCTTGTCTCGAACATTCATCCAGTATATGAAGACACCATCCCCCCTCTGCTCAAGCCCGCAGTTACCATAGACACGATGCCGCCTCCCGCAATCCCGTTCGACCGTCGCTCCATCCGCCCCGGAGACCGAATCTGCGTCGCCGTCTCAGGTGGAGCAGACTCTGTAGCCCTCCTGCTCATCCTCCACGCCGCCAACACCGCGAAGCGCGACGCCCTCGGCGTCGGTCTCAGCGCCGCCCACGTCCACCACGGCATCCGCGCCGCAGCAGAATCCGACGCCGACCAGCAGTTCGTCGAGGCCCTCTGCGCTCACCTCGACATCCCTCTCCACATCCACCACGCCAGCGTCCCCGAGCGCATCGCCCGGACCCGTGCCGCTGGAGATCCCGAGACCATCGAAGAGGCCGCCCGCAACGTCCGCTACGACTACTTCGCCTCACTCATCGCCGCGGGCGAAGCCGACTCCATCCTCACCGCCCACACCCTCGACGACCAGGCCGAAACCGTCCTGATGAAACTCCTCCGCGGAGCCTGGACCGAAGGCCTCAGCGCCATCCACCCCGTCGTCCAGGTCCCCGGTCCGCGCTCCGGCAAAATTCTGCGCCCCTTCCTCAACACTCGCCGCGCCGAGATCGAAGCTTACCTCAACCAGCTCAACCAACCCTGGCGCGAAGACTCTACCAACACCGACACCGCCTACACCCGCAACCGCATCCGCCACGAGCTTCTTCCCCAGCTCCGCGAGTACAATCCAAGCCTCGACCAGACCCTCAGCAATCTCGCCGAACTCGCCCGCGAAGAAGAAGCCCGCTGGCAGGCCGAGCTAAGCCGCCTGCTCCCCCAAATTCTCCTCCCCGGCAAGCCCGTCCGCGGTGGAGGCCGCTCCGTCAGCACCGCCCCCGGCCAGTCTGCCGTAGCCATCGAGCTCGACCGCCTCCGCGCCCTCGACCCCGCCCTCCGCCGACGCGTCCTCCGCGCCGCTGCCCGCCAGCTCGGTGCCCGCCTCAGCTTCGACGAGACCTCCCGCCTCCTCGCCCTCTGTGGATTTCTGACCCTCCCCACGGTCGCCGCTCGCACCGGTGCGTCCCTCCACCTCTCCAATCAGCTCCGCGCCGAGCGCTCCCACCGCGAACTCCACCTCTTTCTTCAGAAATAGGGCCATCCAGCCGTCATACCTTCGGTCACACGAACATTGAGAATTCAATGCCCCCGAATCCTTAGCCAAAGAGTAGAATCTAACTACTTGACTCGGTAGGTCAGTGATCGAGGGCCGGGCCTAACCTCCCTCCGCCGGCACTTTCACCTCCCAGTGTCGTCTAAAGATGTAGGCTCCCGGAGCTTGTGGCATTCTGTGGCCGGGTCTAGCAAGTGCCAGACGCTTTCCCAAGGCAACTGCAAGACCAGAAAAATGAGGAAATTCGCTTTGAACTCGACTGTCAAACAAATTCTGATCTGGGTCTTCATGATCACCTGCCTGATCTTCGTCTGGCAGTTCGTCGTCAAAAATACAGGCGCGAGTCAGGACAAGGGCATCAGCCTCACCCAGCTCCTCAACGACGCCGACGCCGGCAAAATCAGCGAAGTCACCGTCAATGGCTCCGAAGTCACAGGCAAGTACCGCGACGGCAACGTCCAGTTCCACACTGTCATCCCGGCCAACTACCCCGATATGTACAAGACGCTCCGCGACCACGGCGTCAACATCAACGTCAAGGACACCAGCGGCAGCACCTGGTTGAGCCTCCTTATCAATCTGGCTCCCATGGCCCTCCTGCTCGGCCTCTGGTTCTTCATGATTCGCCAGATGCAGTCCGGCGGCAACAAGGCCATGAGCTTCGGCAAGAGCAAGGCGCGCCTGCTCTCCATGCAGCAAAAGAAGATCACCTTCAAGGACGTTGCAGGCGTAGACGAGGCCAAAGAAGAGCTCAAGGAGATCATCGAGTTCCTCCGTGAGTCGCAGAAGTTCCAGCGCCTCGGCGGCCGCATCCCCAAGGGCGTCCTCCTCGTCGGGCCTCCGGGCACCGGCAAGACCCTGCTCGCCCGCGCCGTCGCCGGCGAAGCCAACGTCCCCTTCTTTTCCATCTCCGGCTCCGACTTCGTTGAGATGTTCGTCGGCGTCGGCGCCTCCCGCGTCCGCGACCTCTTCGAGCAGGGCAAGAAGAACGCCCCCTGCATCATCTTCATCGACGAGATCGACGCCGTAGGCCGTCACCGTGGCGCAGGCCTCGGCGGCGGACACGACGAGCGTGAGCAGACTCTCAATCAGCTCCTCGTCGAGATGGACGGCTTTGAAGCCAACGACGGAGTCATCCTCGTCGCCGCCACCAACCGCCCCGACGTCCTCGACCCCGCACTCCTCCGCCCCGGCCGCTTCGACCGCCGCGTCATCGTCGATCGCCCCGACATCCGTGGCCGCGAAGAGATCCTCAAGGTCCACTCCAAGAAAGTCCCCATGGCCGAGGACGTCAACCTCAACGTCCTCGCTCGCGGTACACCGGGCTTCTCCGGAGCCGACCTGGCCAACATGGTCAACGAGGCCGCCCTCACCGCCGCCCGCTTCAACCGCAAGTCGGTCCACATGTATGACTTTGAAGTGGCCAAAGACAAGGTAATGATGGGTGCCGAGCGCAAGTCCATGCTCCTCACCGACGAAGAAAAGCGTGTCACCGCTTATCACGAGGCCGGTCACACCCTCGTCTCCGCCCTGCGCGAACACTCCGACCCGCTGCACAAGGTCACCATCATCCCCCGCGGCATGGCCCTCGGCGTCACCGTCTACCTGCCCGAAGAGGACCAGCACACCGTCACCCGAGACTATCTCGAAACCCGCCTCGCCACCCTCATGGGCGGACGTTGCGCCGAAGAAATCTTCCTCAAGCAGATGACCACCGGCGCCGGCAACGACATCGAGCGCTCCACCGAACTCGCCCGCAAGATGGTCTGCGAGTTTGGTATGAGCAACCTCGGCCCCATGACCTACGGCAAGAAGGAAGAGCAGATCTTCCTCGGTCGCGAGATCGCGCAGCACCGCGACTTCTCCGACGACACCGCCAAGCAGATCGACGCCGAGGTGCGCCGCTTCGTCGAAGCCGCCTACAAGTCCGCCTACACCATCCTCGACTCCAACCAGGACATCATGCACCGCATGGCCGCGGCCCTGCTCGAGCGCGAAACCCTGGATGCAGCCGAGATCAAACTCATCATCGAAGGCAAGGAACTCCCCGCCGTCCGCTCTGCGCTCTCCGGCGTAGACTCCGGCAGCGGAGGCGAAGCCCAGAAGGTGCTCAAGCCAGAGTCCGGACGCAAGCCCGGCTTCGGCGAAGGCCACACCTCCCCGGCATAATTTCAACAAATCAACAAAAAGAGGCGACCCTTGAGTCGCCTCTTTTGCGTCTCAGGCAGATTCGAATCGACGAGGGTCTCAAAGCATGTTCAATCGCCCCGCGCTCCTGCTGAAGTTCGAATACGCCATCCTGTTCGGCCTCACCCTTATGCTCTACCGCCACCTCCGCTACGGCTGGGTCCTCTTCGTCATTCTTTTCCTCGCTCTCGATCTCTTCATGATCGGCTACCTCGCCAACCCACGTCTCGGCTCCGCCCTGTACAACCTCGGACACACGCTCTTCATTCCACTAACACTCTTCGCTGCTGCTTATTGCACCCATCATCCGCTCCTCATAGCAATTGCACTCATCTGGATCAGCCACATCGCCTTGGATCGTCTCCTCGGCTATGGGCTTAAATACCCGAGCCACTTTAAAGACACACATCTCCAGCGCATCGACTAAATGCGACAATAAACCAAGACGAATGCGCCTCCGCACCCTCACGCTCCTCCTTCTCCTCCCTCTCGCCGGATGCGGCTACCACACCGTCGGCTCCGCCACGCACATTCCCGGCAACGTCCGCACCCTTAGCGTGCCCATCTTCACCACCCGAGCCCAGGCCTTCCACACCGAAATGGCCTTCACCCAGGCCACCATCCGCGAGCTCAACACCCGCACCAAATACCGCATTCTCAACACCGACTCGCCCGACGCCGACGCCACCCTCCACGGCACCATCCTCACCCAAACCGTCGCGCCTCTCACCTACGATGCCACCAGCGGCGAATCCTCCAGCTACCTCGTCACCATCACCGCCAAAGTCATCCTCACCGCCCACGACGGCCGCGTCCTCTATCACAACGACCTCATCACCTTCCACGAGCAGTACCAGTCCACCCAGGACCTCAACGGCTTCATCCAGGAGGACAATGCCGCCGTCAACCGCGTCGCCCGCGACTTCTCCCAGGCCCTCGTAAGCGACATGCTTGAGTCCTTCTAACTACAACATTTACCCGTATCGTCCCCGGCACTTTAGCCTTTATTCCTCTTTGCTTTTGTCCTATCCACCTTTATCGTTTTTAAGATCGGTAAAATCGGTGTTAAGCCTTTGCCTTTAATCCGTGTAACCCGCGCCAATCCGCGGTCGGTCTTCTCTAACGATGCCCACCTCACTCCGTAGCTTCGCCAGCACCGACCGCTTCATCGAAGAGATCGCCTCCCCGTCCCTCCGCCCGGGCTACGTCCTCATCGGCGACGAGATCTTCCTCTACGACCGCTGCCGCAAAGCCGTCCTCGCCACCCTCGCTCCCGAAGAGACCCGCGACTTCTGCCTCCACGATCTCGACCTCGCCGAAACCAGCATCTTCGAGGTCCTCGACCGCGCCCAGACCCCCTCGCTCATGGCGCCCTTCCAGGTCCTCTTCGTTCGCGGCCTCAAAGCCCTCTACGGACGCGGCAGCAAAAAAGAAGAATTCGCGGCCATCGACGCCTACTTCCGCTCGCCCAACCCCGACGCCCTCATCCTCTTCGTCGCAGACCACCTCCGCATCCCCACCGACCTTCGCAAGATGGACTACCAGGACAAGGAGCGCTACGAAAAGATCCGCGAGACCCTCGGCGACTGGTGCGGCTTCGTCGAACTCGCCCGTGTCGACGAGTCCGACGCCATCAAATGGGTCACCGCCGCCGCCGAATCCCGCTCCGTAAAGTTCGACCCCGACGCCGCCCGCGAACTCGTCGATGCTCTCGGCGCCGACATGATGCTCATCGCCAGCGAGTTCGAAAAGCTCCTCCTCTACGTCTCCGCCCCAAACTCCGTCGCCCCCAATAGCGTTGTCATCTCCAATAGCACTGTCATTCTGAGCGAAGCGAAGAACCCCCGCATCTCGCCCGAAGCGCCACCAAGCTCGCAGGAAGCCAACCAAAATGAAATTGTCATCCTGAGCGAAGCGCACAGCGCGGAGTCGAAGGACCTGCGGTTGTCTTCCTCGGCATCTACCCTCCTCACCAAAAACCGTGTCACCCTCGGTGACGTGGAAACCATGGTCCTCGCCGCCAAACAGCGCAGCCTCTACGAGCTCACCGACGCCATCTCCGCCAAGGACCGCCCCCGCGCCCTGCTCCTGCTCCACGGCCTGCTCAACGCCTCCGACGGTGGCGAAGACGCCGCCATCGGCCACCTCTACATGCTCGCCCGCACCTTCCGCCAGATGCTCATCATCTCCGAGAAAAACGTGCGCGACAGCCGGGCCATCTGGCAGGCGCTATGGCAAGGCTTCCGCATGCCCCCCTTCGCCGCCGAAGACCTCATCAAGCAAGCCCGCCGCTACAAATCCCGCCGCGAACTCACCCGCGCCATCCGCCTCGTAGCCCGCGCCGACCTGGAACTCCGCAGCAGCCCCGCCAACAAATTATTAGTCCTCGAACGCCTCATCCTAGACCTCTCCACCGAACCCAAACCCACCACCTACGAACCCTCCCACCAGTTCGCCATGGAACTTTGAGCTTCGGAATATTTGACCGATGTTTGCATGACATCGTTTCTTAGGTTCCGAAATTTTCTTTTTCGATTGATATTTCACCTCCTAGATCGGCCGGGTGCCCCATATCTCGATTCTGAGATGTGGGCATTGTCCGAAGGACGACCGCACTCCTACAAACAAGCCACAGCATACTCTCGAATGGCCGCATCAGCCGTCACCAAGGTCAATCCCTCCGCCGACGCCTGAGCCACCAGCATTCGGTCGAAAGGATCGCCATGCAGGAGAGGCAGTCCCGCCGCATACTCTGCATGAGCAAAATTAATTGGCAACTCAAGAAATCCAAAACGTATTCGCTGTTCGGACACCGGCGTTGAAAGAACCAACTTCCCTTTCCGCTGCTTGATACCCAGTTCCCACGCCGTCACGGCGCTCACGAAGACCTCGTTCGCTTTATCAGCAATCACGTCCTGTTGGGTAGACGGAACAAGACTTGGATCATGATCCAGGCGTAACAGGATGTGCGAGTCAAG
Source organism: Acidobacteria subdivision 2 bacterium RH1 MAG20 (assembly GCA_002197545.1). The sequence continues at coordinate 10,465 of NFUO01000512.1, forward strand.
CAATAAACGCATCCCTCACATTCCCCATTCTTTAAGTTCTTCCTCAGTCATAGGCGCATCGAAGTCCGGGGCGATATAGGTAATACCGAGCAAATTCTGCCCAAACACACGTCTGCCCGCCATCTTTGGCTCAACAACCGGAACCAGCTTCATTGCGGGTCTTCCCTGCCGTTCAATCACGATCTCTTCCCCACGTTCAGCGCGGTCGAGCAACTCACCCAGATGCTCTCGCGCCTCATTCAGTGCCACGGAACTCGCCATCGCACACCTCCAACTCAGAATCAGTATAGCCGGTTGCAAGTGCCCCATATCTCGATTCTGAGATGTGGGCATCGTCCCAAGGACGACCGCAACTCCTACCGCCGCCCCACCACTCTCCGCTCTCCCACACCACGAACCGAAGACTGCACCATATAAGCCGACCGAGTCATCCCCGCCTTTCGCGCCAGCTTATCAATCGCCTCAACCTGGCTCTCCCGAGCGGCGACCAGGATATCCATACCTCCATTTTCACGAGTGTTGAATTCAAGAAAAATAAAATTCTTGACAGCGTCTATCGATGACAATATATTGTCATCGATTTACAAATAGAAGGAGTTCTTGTGCCAACTACTAACGGATCTCAACCCTCTCTCCGCATCCCAGGATTGCTGTGCGGCGCGGTATGTTTCCTGGTCATGGCCTTAAGCATGGGTTCAACCGCAATGGCTGATCCTGTCAGTATCAGTTACACGGCTACACAGATAAGTGGCACCGAATGGCAATACTCCTACCAGGTCTCAGGCTCCTATCTGTCCGGAGACGATCTCGCCGTCTATTTTCCCCAGGCAACAGACTCAAACCTTGTCGATCTTGGAACCGGCGGGCCCGACTGGACCACGTTTGTATTCCAACCCGATCCTTCTCTGCCCGCCGACGGCGAATTCGACATGGTAGCGAACAGCGACAATCCAAGTCTGGCTCCGTTCTTCGATGTCCAATTCCAGTGGACGGGGACAGGTTCTCCCGGCGCTCAGTCCTTCACGCTGTTTGATCCAAATTTCAACGTCATTGACAGCGGTTATACCGAGCCCACCCTGACTGCAGTCCCCGAACCTGCGCCATTCCTGCTTATGGGATTCGGAATGATGGGATTGTGGCTGTTGACCAAACGGCAGCGTTACACCCTCCGGTTCAATCAGACAAGACAGTAGGGTCATCACAGAAGCGGCAATCGCACTCGGGCCAGCCAGAGATCCGAATCTTACAGTCGTCGCAGGTTGCGTTCAGGAGAGATTCCAAATGAATCCGCTCATCGGCACAGATCGAGTCATTCTGCGTTACATAAACCGTTGTTCCATGACATTGATGGTGATCTTCGCCATGTCCGTTGCCGCCTCGGCACAACAGTTCGCCATTGGCTCCTACCATCTACAGAAGTCGGTACGAACTTCCATCACCCAATATGACTACACCTATACCGTTGACGTGACCAACCACGCTGCGCTCGCGCAGAATATTCTGGGGACAGTCACCAGCAGCTCTCCAGATACGATTGTGAGGAAAGGATCAGTGGCCTTCGGCGCCGTCCCGGCCGGCGGCACAGTCACAAGCACCGACACCTTTATTATTCGACAGGATCGAAGAGTACCGTTTAACCCAAGCAGCTTGACGTGGACATTCCCTGCTCCACAGGCGCCAAGTGCCACTAACATCGTTATACCCAGCTCTGACGCTGCGAACGAGGCCTCAAGCGCTTCTTATGATCCCTACAGCCAGAGCTCGATGCGGTATCAGCAGGTCTACTCGGCATCGCAGTTTTCCAAGTCCGGACTCATCTCTGAAATATCCTTCCGTCCGGACGGCTCCCTCGGCACAGGCACTGGAGTCCCTCAACCCTTGATGCCGACGCCGCTCAGCATCAAAGTCATACTCTCGACAACGAACAAAGAGCCTGGAAGTTTGAGCACCACTTTTACCCAGAATCTCGGCCTTGATAACACCGTCGTTTACGACAGCACTGTTAACGGCCCCTGGTCATTCAGCACCAGCTATGCCGGCACCGCGCCGGGGCCGAATGCATTTGACGTGCGCTTGCGACTGCCGGTTCCTTTTCCGTATAACCCATCCGAAGGCAATCTCCTGGTCGACATCACCATTACATCGGGCGCATCCGGTATGCCGGAGCTCGATGCGGACGACTCTCAAAGCGGGACTATGTCAAGCATCTACGCTCCAAGTGCAACCGCAATGTCCGCCACCGTCACCCAGGCGGCGGGCCTCGTCACTCAGTTTACCTTTGGAAGCTTCGCGGTTGCCAACAACTGCAGCGCCGTCCACAACCAGCTCGCATGGATCATCTTCGGGAACAACTTGGCCCTTTTAACGGCCTCTCTGCAGAACAGTAATCCAACCCTTACGGCCCAGGCTTTCAATAATCCGTGTGCCCTTCTTGGCGGTTCGCCAACGATCGGTTCTGCGAACTCGCAGCCGGTTCCAGCGGGCTGGTCAAGCCTCGCATTGGCAAGCATCGATAGCTTTCAGAACTTTCGGAACGATTTGTTGACGAACACCATGGCGCCTGGATACAAGGTTGTCCTCTACGACAATGAGACCTGGGCTGGGAAGACGCTTACCCCAACCATTGAGAAATCAAGTCCCAGGCAGTATGAAGCACTGTTTGCGAATCTGGCTCATGCATACGGATATGCGTTCATGTCGGCGCCAGGGACGGATCTGGTGACCGTACAGACGAGCCCGATTGCCTTTGTGCCCGGTCAGCCAATCTACCCGCAGTACATCACAATGGGCTTTCCGGCATTCTCCGCTCAAGCCCCTGCCGACATCTACGATATCCAGGCACAGGGATCTCAGGCCACGGAAGGAAATACCCTCAATTCCAATCCCGCCTGCACGGCTCTTTATTGTTCTTTTCTTGCTTCTGCTGTCCCAATCGCTAATCAGGCAAACCCTGCAACGGTAGTCATTACAGGCGTCTCCACTAATCCGAACTCGATCAACGCCACCGAGTATCAGATGGAGAATGCCGTGAACGATACGAAGTCTTATGTCTCGGGCTATTGGTTCAACATACCGAATGCCACCACTGTTGGCCAAAACCCATTCCCTCTTGCTGGAGCGTTCCTGAACGATCTCAACGCAGAAGGTCTGTTAGGTACGCAGTAGATCCGTCTTTGCTCATACATCAATTCTGATGTATGAGCAAAGACCTCAAACCTCCGTATCCAGCCGAAAAGCATCCCGATAAGGCTCCACCGGATACCCCATGGCCTTCCACCCCGCCAGCCCACCCCGAAGAATCTTGAGCCGAGAAAAATTCAATCGCAGCGCGCGGCGCAAAACCTCTCGGCTGGTCTTGTCATCTGGACACGTGCAATAGACCACAGCATCTTCCTCCCTCGGAATCAGCGCCGGATTCTCCATCACCTCCTTCGGCGGAACCCGCGTCGCCCCCGGAATGACCTCGGAGTAAGCCAGCAGATCCAGCGGCACACGAACATCAAACACCCGAACGTCTTCGCCAGCGGTCAACAACTCATGCAGCGTCTCCGGCCCAATGGAATGCTGCTCCAGTTCGCGCCGCTCTCTTGTGCGCTTGATTCTGCTGCCAACGAAAAGGGCAAGACACAACGCCGCAACGCAGATAATAATCAGGAACATACGGTCCTCCATGAAACCCACAAATATCTGATTGCCGGCAAACCGGAAGGATTCCGCAATCAAACCACCGATGAGCACCAACCTACACAGCCCCCGGAGCGCTCCTCCCTTTGGCCCTCCGCAACACGGTCGCCGCAAAGCAAACATAAACCCAGTTCTTCGTATAGCTGATGACGGCAAACGCCGAAAGCAGATACCAGAAGCTGCTCCATGTAGCTGCCGGCACCCGCCGCTGCGCCGACACTGCCGAATTAAACATCACATAAACCGCATCTGTAGCGGCAGTTGAGAACAACACACCAACCGCCAGCCACGCATCAAGGTGGACCATAATCTATCCCTTCTTCCATTAGTTTTAGGGGGCCGTATACAACTTCGCCAACGCCGCCAGAATACTCCGTGACAACAATCTGCCTCTATTTCAATGGGATAAGCACATCGTCCGAAGCACCGCCCACTCCTATCGACCCCCCGATGACCCATGCTCTCCAAATCTTCTTTAGGCAACCCCTCCTCGAAGCCTGCATCTTACAAGCCGGAAACCTCACCGGCTTGTCCTCCCCTTACGCTCCAGCCGGTTCGTCTTCCTTCATCTTCCAACCCAGGCCACGCACCTAGAAGTTCTGGCAATATGCCAGCCTTAGGAGGCTACCCAATGCTAAGAAGCCACTCCCCCCATCGTCTTATCCAAGCGGCATGTGCCATCGCTTTAATCTCGGCGTCCACGTACTTGCGCGCCGACTCCTTCACTCAGATCAACCTTGTCTCCGACGTCTCCGGTCTCGCCAATACAACCGATCCCAACCTCAAAAATCCCTGGGGTGTCGCCTTTTCGCCGACGTCGCCCTTCTGGGTCTCGAATCAAGGGTCTGGAACGGCCACTCTGTACGACGGCGCCGGAACCGCGCAGGCATTAGTGGTCACCATCCCGCCCGGCACCCCTCCGGTCACCGGACCCACCGGCCAGGTGTTCAACAGCACCACCGGATTTCTGGTAAACGGCGCTCCGGCGCACTTCATCTTCGACACTCTGAACGGCACGATCTCGGGATGGGCTGCAGGTACGACTACGTCCGTGACGGCCATGACATCCGGCGCTGTCTACACCGGCCTCGCGCTGGATACGAGTGGCACTTCGACCTATCTCTACGCGGCCAATTCGACCGGCAATATCCGCGTATTCAATTCGTCATGGACTGACGTCACTGGTACCACGTTCGCCGGTAAGTTCGTCGATCCAAGCCTGCCGGCAGGTTTCGTCCCGTTCAACATCCAGACAGTCGGGTCTAACCTCTATGTGACCTATGCTGACCTGACCCCGATGGGCACTGGCCTGCCGGGCGGCTATGTTGACGAGTTCGATGCAAATGGCAACTTCATCAAGCGGATCGCAACCGGCGGCGCTCTCTTTGCCCCTTGGGGAATGGCCCTGGCTCCCTCAGGCTTCGGCTCTTTCAGCAACGATCTGCTGGTCGGCAACTTCGGCAACGGTGAAATCCTTGCCTATGATCCCTCCACGGACGCATACCTGGGCACCATTGACGGATCGAACGGCCTGCCGCTCGTCAATGACTTCCTCTGGTCGCTCGATACCCGCACCGGCGGAGCCAATGTGAACACCGACGCGCTGTATTTTACGGCCGGCATCAACAACCAGCAGAACGGATTGTTTGGAGAGATCGTCGCCGCGGCCGCGCCCATACCCGAGCCCGCAACCATCTTCGGAACCGCATTCGGCCTGCTCTCGCTTGTATTGGTCAAGGTCAGGCGAGCCGTTCACACTTAAGAAATCTCTGATTAAGTCCCGTTTCGTTAAGGGCATGGCTTCAGCCATGCCGTAAGTGTCCTGCTTGCAGTGCGGCTTCAGCCGCTGAGGTACGTCTTTCTTTCAGCCGTCGACTTTTCAGCACCCTCTTTAGCCTTACGACAAGCGGGGAAAAATATAAGGATTTTAGCCCTGGCTTAAGACACGTCATCTCGACCGAAGCAGTGCACAGTTTCATCGTGCGCTGCGCAGCGGAGAGACCCCTGTATTGCCGTTTGTTTGATCGGGAAGACCCATACCACTCGTGAAAATACTCTAGCTGTATCAACATAGAGCTGAATTGTATGTAGCCTATAGAAATAGAAATTGTCATCCCTAAGCGGTGAGAAATCTTTTGCAAATTTCTGATCTTGCGCGGCTTAACTAGTCATATTTTGGCTGTGTAGGAACTGTGTAGGCAATCTGTGTCGCATCTTCAAGTTGTCAATGCAACATGCGTTCCAAACCGCTGGAAGAGGGCCGGGAGAAACCCGCAGGGTGTCTCCCGCGCCACTGAAAATCGCAGACGGGAGCCTTCGCATCCCGTCTGTCTGATTTTCTGTGCGGTTCGATTGTTACATGATCGCGGGCGTGATTTTCATGCCGCAACGTCCTCCAGTTCCTCGCTGGTTACGTCCTCTGCGATGGGTGGTTCCAGTGCGGCAAGGATGACAGTGGCGGTCTACTGGATGACTTCCAAGCTCTCGGCCAACAGTGATGCGTTGCCGTGGTAAAGCTGGATGTAGTCGGCAGACGCCGAACCCGTCACTAAACCAACAGCCTTCCCGACAACAAACGCCACGGCCTCGGCTTCCGTCTCGCGTACCGTCTCGGTGGTGGCCGTGCGGCGTTCTGCCTTGTGCAGAAGTTCGTGTGCGGTCTCATGCACTAGCGTCGAAAACTCTTCGGCCTTGGACTGGCCGGGCAGGAGCACAATGCGTCCTCCGTAGCTGACGCCGAGTGCAGGGGCAATGTTCTCGTTATAGCCAAGCTGGATGCCATGGCTACGAACGAATGCGGCCAGTCGCTCCAAGTTCTCGCCGGGATGGCCTGAGACTTCGCGCATCTCCGGCAGGTCTACGCCGTCAGTCTGTGAGATATCGAAGACGTAGGCATTCCTGAATCCCAACAGCGCCCGTTCTCATTCAGCTCCGCCGTCGTCACCAGCTCCGGCCCGCGCAACCGACGCCCATGCTTGTACAGCATCCGCCGCGCCCGGTCCTTCGGCACCGCCACGAACAAGGCCAGCACGAAGAACGCCAACGAGAGATAGACCGGCTTCTGGTAGAAGCCCCACGACTCATGATCCGCGTACACCGCCTCGCTCATCACCCGGTGCAGACCACGATCATTGAAGGTGCCCCTCACCCAGGTCAGCCGGGCGATGCCGTCCTTCACGCCCTCCTCCGTCAGCCGGTAGCCCGGCCTGCCGTCCACGTCCGGCACCGGCTCGATCTCGTCTCCCATCACGAGCCGCCGCTGGCCCTTGCCGACCACGGCCTCCAGCAGCGTGTACTCGGCCCCAGAGGTCGCCGACGCCTGGCCCCGCGCTCCGCTCTTCAGGTAGTCCGACAGGTACAACCGCTCGGCGGCTGTCCAGCTCTGCTCGTACTCCAGCGTCACCATCCCAGCCAGGAACAGAAACGACAGGAAGATCGCTCCCCACGTCCACACCAGCGTTCGGCTCGGCCACGCCTTCGAGTATTCCTTCCGTCCCCACTCCGCCATCCTCAGCTCTCCTCGGGATTGGTTTCTGCTGCCGCTTCAGCTTCCGGCTCCGGCTCCGGGACGGTCGCCCGCACCACCGTCAGACGTTCCATCGCCCGCCGCATCTTGTCCTTATCGGCGCGTTCGATCAACACCTGCATCTGTTCTGGGGTTGTCGGCTCGCCCTTGCCGATGGAGAACAACAGATTCATCAGGATCGTCCGCAGGGCCAGAACCTCCCCCAGCAGAACCTCGTCCGCCGCGCCGTCATGCGCCTCCAGCAGCTCCGCCCGAACCCACTCCGAGAGCGTCAGCTTCCGCGCCCGCGCACGAGTCTCCAGGGCAACGAACTCCTCCTCGCTGACCTTCGTGCTCACCGACTTTGTGCGCAGAGGCGGCTTCAGAGAGCACCGCCGGAACTGGATTTTGGGGAGAAGGCCGCACGATGTCGCTGTGTCGCTGGAAGGACAACAGGGGGCCGGAGGCGGGCTAAGGGATTGATTCTCAAATGGTTCCCCTACAGCAACGTGCGCTCGTCTCCAGCATAACCCGTTTAGCCCAGTTTTTCTATTAGTCGCTTGTTTTCAGCAGGTTCCCGCACAGCAACCCAAGGTTGCTCCACAGCTCCCATTCTGGGGTGACGTGTCATAGTCAACCCGCTGCGCAGCAGCGTGCTCTTGGCTCGCACCGGAAACGCTCCCGAAGGACGCCCTAATCGGGATCCAAGGCGCCGGGCCAACGATGGACTTCCGCGATGTCCAGAAGAACAGCAAGCGAGGCAGACACTCCCGCGCCGATGATGCTTCCGACGCGATGTTCATGAGTGCGTAAAACATAGAGCGTCACCGAAGTGACAACTAATCCTCCGTTGACCGTCAACCATACGCACGCCGGACGACGATGCCAAAACGCCAGCACGGAAGCTGGGAAAATGGTGAGGCTGTTCACAACCACGGCCCAGACATCCAGCGTGGAGTCCTTGGCTCCGAGACTGATGAACGGCAGACTTATAAGAGGGATAACCCCCCATATGATTCCCCCCGCCAAGAGGCATCGGAGCCAGAACTGTCGCAGGCGTGATTCTTCTATCGTTGCGATCAGATTTGTCACTTGTTTATGTACCCACATCCGAACACTTGCTGGATTTGACTCCTACCCACGACATCCTGTCTGGAAGTGGGAGAGTAGTTGCCAAGCTCAGCGCACAGCAGTCTGTCGCATCCTCCCATTGCTGAACCAGAAGTGAAAGGGTTCAGATTGTCAATCGCTGACACACCGTTCCTGCGATAGCAAGCATCATGAGCGGCACACAGTTGATCGAGTCCACCTGTAGTACCTCCACCGCCACCTGGGCCACAGTAGTGTGTCCCAAACAAGCGGTGATTGGGGTCAGCAGCATCGTGGTAAGGGAAATGAATAAGGGAAAGAAGATTGTAAAAACCAATTGACGGTAATGCAAGCGTCGAAATTGTTGAGTTCCCGTTGCCGGGCTGGAAGCCACAACCCCCGAACTCACACCCTGAGGATGATCCAAATAATCCTCCACTTCCCAACGCAGGGCCGTTTACAGGAAGCCCAAGGCTTTCGCCGAAATTACCATCCCAGTTGGGATTGCCTGTACTGGGCCGAGGGGTAAGTGATCCGTGAAAAGTTGGGTGACTAAAGAGGCTCGCAATATCCGAAATTAGGGATATTCCACATCCAACATCCGCAAAGATGTTTGCCCCTTCTGAATAGGCTGCCCCTACACATCCTCCGAGACCGCCTGCTATGGAGATAGGATTTTTACCATCAAGACCACTCGGATCGATGAAGTTGAGCGGGCTGTTGCCGACGTAGCTATAGCGGTTGAAGCTCTGGGGATTGGAGGGGTCCATGCTGCCGAGGTAGGGGTCGGGTGACATCCATCGGCCCATCTGATGTGTCATACCTACTCCCGATGCCGTAGGCAGCGTGCTCTTTGCTCCGGTCGCCACAGAGGCCGTCACACTGAGCGAAGGATGTCTACCGCGCGTCTTCTTGCTGTGACAGACGGACACCTTTTGCCATTTGTAAGGCAACCTGCTGGTATCCCTCTTGCCGCTTGTCACCCTCCCAGTTCCTCAGAAGTGTCACTATCTTCCGCCCATGAACCTCACAGAAGAAGTCAGTATTGATGATGTTCGGCACATTGATCGGGGAGTCTGCGGGAGGAACAGCCGGTTCTTTAGAAGTGATCTCTGCTAGCTCACTACAGCCGCCCTTGCTTGCTTTGACTGGAACATTTCTGTGCGAGAGGACCCTAGCGTCTTGTGTGTAGTAAGCGATCACTTGGGCGAGCGTTTGGGATGAGGATGCTTGCGCCTCCATCACAGTAATTTCCGCCTGTCCCTGCTTGATTCCAACGCCTTCAGCTCCGCCTTTTGAGCTGCGAAGTTGAAGGCGATCAGTAGAGATTCCTGCCCTGAACCAACTTCCGGGATACGAGACGGAAAAACCAGTCGAACTTTTAAACCGTTGCCACCCCTCTGTGGAGGCAATCGCTACCCCCCCAAGCATCACGAAAAGAGCGAAAAATGCCTTTCGCTTTTGACTGATCATCGTCCCTACTCCTTTTTGCATGGGTAATGAAGCGAGTTCGTATTAGCACTCTGCTGATTCATGAAAGTGTTCAGATTTTTGAGACCGGCTGCACAACCTGCACCAGAACAGTAATGGCCATAAAGGGTTGCGGTGTTCGTAAAATCATAGCCATTTCGAGGGTTCGTGAGGCTATGCCCGACAGAATTGATGGCTGACTGGAAACTGGCGAACGGGGAATTCATCCCGTGGTAGAGCACATTGAAAGCATTGAATTGGCCAGCAGTGATGTTGTTTCCAAAAGTTGTTTCTGCTCCTGATAGCGATACAAAGAGGCGAGGGTCGATGTTGTACTGCGCTCCCGAAGTCATCAGATTCGCGCCCTGGCCAACCATCGGCGAATTCTTTGTACTTAGATAATTGTCTAGCGAGGAAGCAGATACACTGCACCCGTTGTTTGGGGCAATGCCAAATGCACGAACGTCAAGCCCCATCGTACATGCAGTGCTCATCTCAGTTAGTTGCATTCGAAGATGTCGTAGACGTAGAGTCGCAGTGCTCCCTGAGATGGTTGTAAATGGTCTCTGAATCGTCAGGAGTATCGCCCACGATCAAAGTTACCTCGTTCCGAAAGGTATTCGTAATACCTCCATTCAAGCAGAACGTCGCATCGTGCGGATTGTTCCAGATGATCTTCGTCACAGTGAGATTCTCCCCGTCCAGCACAAGCAACTTCTTATCTTTTCCATGGCGTTCCATATGGGCATACACCCGAGTCGTGTCTGAGGTAGGCCCGCCTGCTTTGAAGGTTTCAACCGTATAGAACACCCCTTCAGTGGGCGATTTGATCGTCGTTATTCCGTCTGGTTTGGAGCATCCTGACACCAAGAAAAACATCAGGCATATCGTTGATAGAACAAAGAACTTCTTCATTGTGGGCACCCCGGAGTAGCTAATCCTGCGTTGCGAACTGAGGCCGCGCTTGCGTCAGAGAACATAGGCCCGGTCAAAGTTGAGAACGACTTCTTTCCGAGAAGTGCGGATGTTACCGCGTACGCTCCAGCCCCCGCATCTAGCAAACCGGGAGACAAATAGCCCGACCCGATTGCGTAGTACGCAAAGTTTCCGGCCTGTCCTAGCACTGCACGGTTCGCAAGAACACTGCTTCCCGCAGCACCATTTTTGAAGTCTATTTGGCCATAGTCCCTCGCAATCGACGCGAAGTTTGCAAGAACTCCTCCGTTGAATGAACCGCCCGCGTTCACGGACGCCTGCATTTGAGCTCTTCCTTGATTGATGTACTGTCCTAACGTATTACCGTTCGGGAGTACGGTACTGCAGCCAACTTTACTTGGGGCAGTAAAGGGATCACAACCTACTCCTAAAAGGTACCTTGGATTGATCCTATCCTCGCATGAAATACGCATATACGAATAGGCCGATCGACATTGCATACAAGATTATCAAAACTATCCAGAAGCCTGATTTTGTCCAGCCTCGAACAACCGTACTGTCTGTGGTCCCGAGCAGGTTTGTCCATCCTCGACTGAACAGCAACCAACAAAAGGCTCCCGCAGGTGGAACCAAAACGAACCACATCAAATCGCTGATAAGTTCTTGACCAGTCTTCACGGGATGACTCCTGCTTTGCAGCCAAGAAGGCTGCCGAAATAAGTGATTGCGTCGTAAGCAAATTTGATCTCCCCGACACCAGAGGCATACTCAGCACCTGTAAGCCCGACAGTAGAAGCAGTTCCCGCCAAAGTCGTAAGTTCGCCCCCTGCACTGATGCCTGCGTGAATACCTCCTGCGATGGCATCTGTAGCTAATCCTGCCGCAGAGGCCCCCGATGGCCCCGTGCCCCCCGGAATCCCCTGCCGTGGACCAGCCACGACACTTTGGCCCATGTTGTAGAAGACACTATGTCCACCCGCAGAACCATTTCCTATGCTCTGAATTAAATCGGTTGCCCCGCTAAAGACATTTCCTCCAAGCGCATTGGTGATAAATCCACCTACGCCGCTAGTCCCAATTCCTAACGCCTGCAATCCACCAGCGATACTAACTTTCCCCGCAGCTTCCGACGCGCAAGTGAAGACGTTTTTCTTTGGGGCAACAACAGTTCTATTCGTGGTCGTTTCTCCATAGTGTGGGCCTGAGCTTCCAATTGACCAACGCCCCGACTCCCGCGAGTACCACAACGCCGCTAGCAATGTATGCAAGCGAATAAAGGATGGGATTCCGCTGCCAAAGAGTCATCAACACAGAACGATCTTGAAACATTAGCGTGCCTATTAAATAGGCAAACAGTGCAATCGCAAATGTTAGCGATGCCCGCATCTTTAGCCCACTATGTTTGCGCTTGGACGATAACTTAATATTGGCGAAAGCGAGGCAAAGGAACAAAAGGGGAAGCCCAAGCGAAACCCCTATGTCCTCAACTAATCCGGCGATACCTGCAACGCTCATGCTAGTCACTTATGCTCCTGAAAACCTCATCTGAGGAACTCTATCTACAGTCATGGACAGTTGTGGACGTATGCATATCCAAAAGTGGCGGCGTCATAGCCCAGTTTAACCAGCCCGATTGTATCCGCCGCAGCCCCTGCGACGACTCGAGTGGCGGCTCCTGTAAGTCCACCGTCAAGCGCCACACCCCCAATCTGCGGAGCAGGAATACCCGGAATTCCTGGGTTCCATCCTCCAGTTGCGAGGTTCGTTAGCGGGTTGTCATTGGTTGTAAACAAATTGACAATTCCACTGACCGCATTGCCAAGAAAGGCCTTGACGATGGGATTGTTAGGTGAACTTCCAGACGTGTTAGCCGCTATGCTGTATTGTCCGTCTGCGACCATAGAAGCGCATGCTAGCCTGCTCAATGGTTTGATCGTCCCTGTACTTGGGGCAACAACTGTACCCGACACGATTTCTGAGCTGCGGAACCGCAAGCCTAAGAGAGCCGTGCAGTTGCGCTCGTCGATGC
>NFUO01000513.1 GCA_002197545.1 Acidobacteria subdivision 2 bacterium RH1 MAG20
GATACGCATAGCTGGTATTACTCTTTAAAACTTATGGCAAAGAAATTATACGCTGAAATATCACAGATATACTTTAAGTTCTCCACGAATATAGAAAATCGGCGCACTTTTACTTGGAACCAAAGTTATCGCAGTGGATTCGCAAAGTTAAGTTGCAGTGCAGCAATTGGTCTTTCCGAGGACGCCACCGCCGCAGGGCTCAGTTCTTGCGGCTGAGCAGGAAAACGGCTTGCTCCCCAAAAAGATTCCAAAACCACCAGGGGGCATTGAGCCGCAATGGGCTACCCCAGGCGTTGAGCGCCACCGCCTTCTCCATTTTCACCCCGATCGCCTCACAAAGCTGACGGAAATCCTTGATGGTGCAGTGGTGGATGTTGGGGGTGTCATACCAGCTATAGGGCAGGATATCGGTCTGCGGCATATGCCCGGCAAACAGCAGCTGCAGCCGCACCTGCCAGTGGCCGAAATTCGGAAACGACACTACCGCGCGCCGGCCGATGCGCAGCATGTGTTCGAGCACCACGCGCGGATGGCGCGTCGCCTGCAGCGTCTGCGACAGGATCACGTAATCGAAGGCATCGTCAGGATAGTCGGCGAGGTCGGTGTCGGCATCGCCCTGGATTACAGCCAGCCCTTTGGCCACGCATTCGTTGACGCCCTCGCGCGACAGCTCAATGCCGCGCCCATCGACGGCGCGGGTGATGCTCAGCAGCCGCAGCAGCTCGCCGTCGCCACAGCCGACGTCGAGCACCTTGGCGCCGCGTTCCACCATATCGGCCACCAGCACCAGGTCGACGCGCGCGCCGCCTGGCGTGCGCGCGATCTGGGCGATGGTGAGATTACTGCTCATGGCGTCAACTTTTCCCACCGAGACCACGTGCCTTCCCGGCGCCGTCGAGAAAACCGCGCACGATGCCGAACAATTCCGGCTCCTCGAGCAAGAAAGCGTCGTGGCCCTTGTCGGTGACGATCTCGGCGAATGAGACCCGCGCGCCGGCGGCATTAAGCGCATGCACGATCGCACGCGACTCCGACGTCGGGAA
>NFUO01000514.1 GCA_002197545.1 Acidobacteria subdivision 2 bacterium RH1 MAG20
GATGTCGGGATGGTCGACGTTGAGGATGACCATCTTGGCGGCGCGGCGGGTCTTGCCGCCGGACTTGATGACGCCGGCGAAGGCGTCGAAGCCGCGCATGAAGCTGAGTGGGCCGCTGGCGGTGCCGCCGCCGGAGAGGGTCTCCATGCTGCCGCGGATGCTGCTGAGGTTGGAGCCTGCGCCTGAGCCCCACTTGAAGAGCATGCCCTCGGTCTTGGCCAGGGTGAGGATGCTGTCGAGCGAGTCGTTCACCGAGTTGATGAAGCAGGCCGAGCACTGTGGACGGGTATAGCCGGTGACGGAGAACTCGACCTTGCCGGTGGTCGGGTTCCAGTGCCAGTTCTGGGCGTCGGAGTTCGGCTCCAGCCGGTCGCAGCCCACGTTGAACCAGACAGGCGAGTTGAAGGCCACTTTCTGGTTGAGCAGGAGGTGGGCGAGCTCGGCGAAGAAGGTGTCGGCGTCCTCCGGGGTGGCGAAGTAGCCGTCGCGGATGCCCCAGTCGCGGATGGACTCGGCGACACGGGTGATGAGGGCGCGAACGCCGGACTCGCGCGCTTGTTCTGAACCAACGGGGGCGCCGATGTGGCCGTGAAGGTACTTGCTGGCCACGATGTTGGTGGCAGTCATCGACCAGTCGGCGGGAACCTCGACGTTCTTCTGCTCGAAGATGGTCTTGCCCTTGAAGTCCTGGATGATGGCGTCGCGGAACTCCCATGTGACCTCGTCGAAGGGGGAGAGACCGGGACGGGTGAAGTGGCGGCTGAAGGACAGGCCGGGGGCCTTGGAACTCGATACGGGAGAAGTCTGGGACGGAGCGGGGGCAGAAGTTTTGGTGCTCTTGGCGGTCTGGGTGGGGATGGTGGCCATGGGGTTTGCTCCTTCTTATTTGATGATGAAACTTGGCTTCTGGCTCACGGCACGAACTCGTAAGCGGGGCGAAGATGGCCCTGTCAACGCTGGATATGAATCCGGAGCAACCGGCTCCGGCGGCGTCGAAGCAGAGCGAAAACTGGAAACCCGAACCGAATCTTCTGGAGCGGCGCAGTGGCAAAAGTACCGCCGCCTATAGGGTGTGTCAAGTATAAAACACAACAGGTTGTGTTACCTGTGTAAATACCCTGTTTACAGGCCGTTCACAAAAAGAGGGGTCGAAAATCACGGATTTGGCTGTGGAAGTTGCAGGAAAAGCACCGTGGCTGCGGAGATTACAGGATGGTTAATAGGCACTTTTTGAAGGTATGCTGCCTATGTCGAAGGGGCAAGGCGCAGAAACGGTGCATTGAATGTGGATCAGGGTGGAAAAGTGGGAAAACAGGGATGAATCCCATGCAGCGGGGGCGGGTATTCGCATTTGGCGCAAAGGTTTGTAACAATCGGGCGACAACATGCCCACATTGAACTGGTTGACACGGGAAGAGGACCTGAAGATCTCGGCAGGGGGTGCCGTACCGCCTGCTGGAGGAGGTTCCCGAGCACTCGTATACGGAAAAAGACCCCGCCACGGAGAACATGCTCATCCAGGGCGACAATCTGGAGGCGCTCAAGGCGCTGCTGCCCTTCTACGCGGGCAAGGTCAAGTGCATCTTTATCGACCCGCCCTACAACACCCGAAGCGCGTTCGAGCACTACGACGACAATCTGGAGCACGCGCAGTGGCTGGGAATGATGTATCCGCGGCTGGAGTTGCACGACTGTATCGACATTTCAAAAGGCGCAAACTGAACCGAAATGGTTGACGAAATGGTTGATATGCCCGTTTCAGTGAATACGCAATGCGCGGGTCTTGGGCGACTGTGATTCATTCCACGATGTGCATCGCTACTCATAGTCGGTCGTCTTATAGTCATCGGAATGCAAGGATCATCCTGGTGACAAAGGAGCAAATCAGTTCCGAGTTGAATTCATTCGGCCTTTCTCTTCGAATGCTTCGTGAGCGTGCGGGCTTGAGCCAAGAAGCTCTCGCACACGTCTGCGGGCTTCATCGTACGTACATAGGCAGTGTTGAACGTGGCGAGAGAAACGTTAGCCTTCTCAACATTCATGTGCTTGCCGCCGCCCTAGACATCACGACTTCAGAATTGATGCGAACCGCCGAATCTATTCAGCAGGAACCTAAAAAGGTTAGGTGACCTCTATCGTGATACTTTGCGGAAAAGCACTTTCCACTCGAAAATCCAAGTACGATCCTATTGATCTACATCGTTGCCAGCGTGAAAAAGGCCACTCGGGACGCTGTAGCGAGTTTGATTATCTTGCGCATCTCAAATCAAAAGCAGTTGCGCCCCGCGTGGCGGCGAAGATTGTTCGTGATGCCACTAAAACAACGGGCGCCTCTTGGAAGAGTAAAGATGCCGGTCCCAACAGAATCTCTCGCTGGGTTATGCTCCTAACCGATAGCGAACTGCTGGCGCTCGGAATCAAAATGACCGCCCTAAAACCGTGGGTGGTCGATAAGTTACGCCAGAAAGCCGCGACATACGAAGATTGCATGAGTTCTGCACGGTATCTTGCTTGGTCTGCATACGCGATGGAGGGCGCGCCTGACGCAAATCCCGAGGCCAAAGAGTATCTTGAAGCTCACTTTGGTCCCATAAAAAAAGGCGCTACGGGCTGTCTCGTTTGTCGAGCTCCGCTGCAATTTGACCTTTTCATAAAGCCAGAAGGGGGAAAGCAGAAATCGAAACAGCTCATGCAAACCCACGCGAGCACACACCCGGCAACGTTGGGTTTGCCCACCGGCACTGCAATATTGCCCAAGGAGACAAGGATTTAAATGGTTTCTACGATTGGATCACCGGTATCTTGCAGAGGGCAGAACGAATCACAATTCATAATCTGGACCACCCATTGCCTTTAGATCCGCCAAAAGATTTCCGCGACGATGAAGAATCGCTTTGAAGCGTTCCAGATGTGAAGCCCAAGGTCCATCTCCTTCAAGAACTGGAATCCGTAGTTCGTTGATTCTGCTCCCCAGTGTGCCCAGAGTTGATTGAATGAATACAAGACTTCTTATGCGAAGCTTAACGGATGGAAGGTTGAGAGCGAAAATCAGTGCGTAAGGGTCGAAGACCTTTGGCTTCAAAATACTCAGGATGCGTAAATGGCTTTGAACAACACACCGAATGCTGTGTTCGGTCAGCATCGCCGTAGCCCCGATTCGATATCGGCCGTCTACTACTATAAGAGCATCACCAATTTTGAGCTTTTGCTGGCTAGCAAATGTCTCGTAAACCTGATCACTAACCGATTTTGTAGGATCGGTTGATATTTCGAAATTGGATATGTCAGATGTTCTGACAAATGGAACTTCGCCAGATCCATAAAATTCAGAACCCACCTCATGTCCCTTCCGAATAGACAATATTTTGTCTGATACGAGTTCTCCTAATGTCGCAACAGGAGCACCACAGATTAATTGTTGCTCAAGGTTTGTGACTTCTTTAATATCACAGTAATACCGAGGAACCAGATAACGTATACCGCGCAGTGGCACGCTTAGCCAATTTTCTGATGGTTTTTTCGAATGAAACGACTTGGCGATGCTTAGGAAGTCATCTGGATAAGGCTGCCCTTGAGTCGTAAAGGAACGTCCTCGGCGATCATGTCCACAACTCAAAGCAACGGCAACTTTGGTTTGTAACGAGGAGTCCTTTTTAGGAGGTGTCTTCTTGAAGAAGAGAATGTTCGTCTTCGTGTCCGTTCCAGGCTGAAACGTCGTTCGGGGACAGTCGAGGAGTGCCGTTATTTCTCCCTGGTTTTCAAGCCAATCCCAAACATAGGCTGTCTGTTTATTTCCAAACATCCCCTCAGGGAGCACAATACCCATTCTCCCATTGGGTCTAAGTGCACGCACACACAGCTCTAAGAAGAGGATTTGCGGGTCTACGCTGTTGCTTAGTGCGCGGCTTTTTGTCCATGGTCCTGCCCCATTATTACTAGAAGTCCATATGTGACCAAAATCCAGTGAACCGAGAATTGTCTCGTCTCGAATTCCTATCTTTGCACCGAATGGTGGATTTGTGAGCACTACGTCAAAACGCCCCTCTGGATGACGAGTTGTATGTTCAGCCCACTCCTCAAATGAAAGAGAATTGAAGTTGTACACACGAGCGCGACTTTTGCTCAGTATCTTCAAGAGAGCGCCGGATAGACGAGCTAGGCCAGTATCTTTGTCAATTCCAACCAACTCGCCGCTCAGTTCAGAAGGAATGTACTTCTGAAGTTGATAAACATGCGTCTCCGCCAAGAAGCCGCCAGTTCCATGAGCAGGATCGCAAACGTCTTCTCCCGGTTTCGGGTCGAGAATCTCAACCATTGCACGGACTACAGACTTTGGCGTGAAGAATTGTCCTTTCTCCCCGCGCAAACGTGGTCCGATCAATGCTTGAAATGCTTCGCCCAAAGTGTGGGCGGGTGCGCGAGAAAGATCTAATTCCGACAATTCAGACAGGGCCATCCGAAGGGACGTATCGGCCAAAGCAAATGTTTGTTTCGGACCCAACAGCTCTGGATATGATTTGCGGAGTAGCGGCAGCAGGGTGGTATCTGCTGTTCCTTTTCCCTCTAAGTATGATGACAGCGCAGCTTGCCCCCCGTTTGTCTCGGCCGAAAGTTTTGCTAGCAACAGAAGAGAAAGATCTTCAATAATGAGTTCCGCCCGACTCACTTTGCTGTTCGAGTAGAGATGGTAGTAAATCTTTTTGAAGACATCTGGAAGACGTGTTTCAGGCGCCATATCTTCGGTAAATAAACTTAACGCTTTCGTCTGTTGCTTGGCCATAGACTCCGCACTCTCGCTCCACGATGACTATAAGTATCCTCACACATCGTGTCAACGTAAATTGACCATTCAGATTCAAAAGAGTAGGCAACCACACCGCTGAATTGATAATGGGCGAATGTTTGCAGTCGAATACAAGGGCGAGAGCTACCGTTCCAACGATGATTCCCAGGAAAAGAACGATCTGGGGCAGTTATGGGCCTCACGGAGCGGGGGACGCGCCGTATTTCTGATGGCAGTCGAGAGGGACGATCGCCGCCGAAACATTCGGGATCAACTGAAAGCGGCGATCTCAACCGGAGTGGAGACTCGCGGACTTGCCGGTGCATGATCGATTCCGTAGAGACTCTGCCTCGCAAAATCTGCTGTAGGCGATAATCTAGGCTCGAAATCAAACCAGCGATGGAGGAATGCGGATGCTGCGACGAGGCGTGGTCTGGGTGGTATGTATTCTGGCAGCTATGATGCCCGTATTCGCGAAAGGCCAGATCAACGGAGCAGCAACGAAGGTAAGCCGGATGGACCGGGACCTGATGGAGATCTCGGTGCCTGGGCTGGAAGCTCTCTACGCGCAACACAAGTACACCGTGACTCAGGTGACCGAGTGGTATCTCGACCGGATTGCGCGGTACAACGGAGTTTATCGGGCGGTGGAAGATGTCGATCGTAAGGGCGCACTGGCCACCGCTGCCGCACAGGACAGGCAGAGCGGCGCGGAACGGAAGGCGGCGGGGCCGTTGTGGGGCGTGCCAATTGTGATTAAGGAGAACACCAGCGTAAAGGGGCTGGTGACCAGCGATGGCTGGATAGGGTTTCTGAAGCCGGGCAAGGAGCTAGTGGCTCCTGCCGATGCGACGGTGGTGAAGAAGCTGCGGGCGGCGGGCGCGGTGATTCTGGGCAAGACGAATATGCCCGACTTTGCGGCGAGCGATACGAACATCAGCACAGCGTATGGACGCACCGGCAACGCTTACGATGTGCGCTACTCACCGGGCGGCTCTTCGGGCGGGACGGCGACGGCGGTAGCGGCCAATATGGCCCTGTTCGGACAGGGGACGGATACTGCGAACTCGATTCGGCAGCCGTCTGCGAACAGCTCCCTGGTAGGCGTGCTGCCGACACGCGGGCTGGTGAGCATCGCTGGAATCGCTCCGCTGGACTGGCTGCGGGACAACACCGGGCCGCTGGCGCGGGACGTGACGACGGCTGCGATTGCGCTAAGCGTGATGGCTGGAGAAGATCCGATGGACTTTCGCACCAAGGGCAGTACGGAGCTGGCGCAGAAGGGGCCTTATACCCGTTATCTGAAGAAAGATGCCTTGAAGGGCAAGCGGTTTGGCGTTCCGTATTTCATGATGGAAGGGACGCCGGCCTTGAATCCGCCACCGAGCGATCGGCCGAATAATGGGGCAGTTTCGGCGGAGACGCGGGCGGCGTTTATGAAGGCAGTCGGGCAATTGCGGGCGGCAGGCGCGACCGTGGTGATCGACAAGAGCATCTTGCCTGAACACTTTGCGGAGCTGGTGGCGAAGATTGACACGCGGCCTTACCGTAAAGAGGGGATGGAGGATTTTCTGCGCGACTTCGGGCCGGGGGCGTACCACTCCGTGGCCGAATACGAGAAGGCCACAGGAGAAGCCATTCCAGCGCACGAGATTGGCGGCGCGGGGCCGAATGCCGTGCCGCAACGGAGCATCGAGACCGATCCTGCCCGGGAGGCGACTTTCTTTGGGCCGCAGAAGGCCGCGCTCGACGAGTACGACACCACGATGACGCGGCTGAAGCTGGATGGATTTGTCTATCCCTCGCTGCAGATTCCTACCTACGACGAGACGGTGCCGGGGGCATCTACCGCAGGGCCTTACAGCGAGACGGGTTGGGTCAATCGGCTCGGAGTGCCTGCAGTGTCGGTGCCGGGCGGCTTCTATGCGAATGGACTGCCGTTTGGGCTGGAGATCTCGGGCCGACGATGGACGGATGGGCAGTTGCTCGGATTTGCCTACGCGTATGAGCAGGCTACGCACAATCGACGGCTGCCGAAGTTGAAGGAATCAGGCGTGTCCAGCAAATAGTCTTTGCGTTTTTCAAAGAGCTGAACCGCACTCGACTGCTGTGGAGCGACAGGGGAAGCGGCAGTGCAACTATGATTGAACTGTGCAGGGAGGATTTCGATGTCCAGAACACAGTCGGCGATGGTCGAGTTGGGAACAGTGGCTCCAGCCTTTGAGTTGGCGGATGTAGTAAGCGGGAAGGCCGTCGGGCGCGACGATGTTGCCAGGAACGGGCTGCTGGCGATGTTCCTCTGCGTGCATTGCCCCTTTGTAAAGCATGTGGAGGCAGAGCTGGCCCGGATTGGCCGGGACTATGAAGGAAAGATCGGCATCGTGGCGATCTCCTCGAACGATGTGGTGGCTTATCCGCAGGACAGCCCGGAAGAGATGAAGGCGCAGGCCGAGCGGCTGGGCTTCCGCTTCCCTTACCTGTTCGACGAGACGCAGGAGGTAGCGCGGACTTATGACGCGGCCTGCACGCCTGACTTTTTCCTCTTCGATGCGGAGATGAAGCTGGTCTACCGCGGGCAACTGGACGATAGCCGTCCGCGGCGCGGAGACTCGGGTAACGATATTCCGGTGACAGGCAAGGACCTGCGGCAGGCGCTGGATGATGTGATTTCCGGGAAGCGGCCGGATACCAACCAGCGGACCAGCATCGGGTGCAACATCAAGTGGCGCGAAGCTTAACGATTAGGAATGAGGTTTTATGCAGGTTGTGCTTGAGCAGTTGAAGGCGGGGGTGCGGCGGTTCCAGACCGACATCTATCCCGAACATGCTGAGATGTACTGCAAAGCGGCAAGCGAGCCGCAGGAGCCGCACACATTTTTCGTAGCCTGTGCCGACTCACGGATCGACCCTGAACTGATTACGCAGTCGAAGCCTGGCGAGATGTTTGTGCTGCGTAATATCGGCAACCTGATTCCGGCCTACGGCGAGATGATGGGCGGCGTGAGCGCGGTGGTCGAGTATGCGGTGAGCCTGTTGAAGGTGAAACATGTCGTGGTCTGCGGCCATGCCGATTGCGGAGCGATGAAGGGCCTGCTTGCGCCCGAGAGCGTGAACTCCATGCCTGCAGTAAAGAACTGGCTGAAGAATGCGGCGACGGCGATGAGCGTGGCGGAGGCGCTCGGCGAAAAGCATGAGGCGGCGGCCACGCTGATGCGGCGCGTGACGGAGCAGAATGTTCTGCTGCAGATTCAGCATCTGCGCACCCATCCCTCGGTTGCGGCAGCGATGGCGCGGGAGGAGCTGACGATCTCGGGGTGGGTTTATGAGATTGGAACGGGCGAGGTGCGGATATGGGAAGACGGCGCGAAGGGGTTTGTGCCGGTCGGTAAGGACGCATGATCCTTCCCCGCTCGCAACACCTGCTGAAGATGGTGCGGTATGTCGGGCGGACTTTGCTGGTTTTGCTGGTGTATGACCTGATCGTGGTGATGGCGTACCAGTTTGGGCATTTGAAGTGGGTGGCTTTGCAGCATGTTCCGCTGGCGTTGTACGGGTCGGCGATTGGGGTGATTCTTGGGTTCAGGAACAACTCGGCGTATATGCGCTGGTGGGAGGCGCGGACGCTTTGGGGCTCGATTGTGAATAACTCGCGCTGCCTGGCGCGGCAGGTGACGACAACCATGCGTCCGGTGAGCGAGGGCGACGCCGACGAGTTGAAGACGATGCAGCGGCGGCTGGTCTATCACCAGATCGCCTATGTTCACGCGCTGCGCCAGCAGTTGCGGCAACTGGAGCCGTGGGCGGACATCTCTCCGCTGCTCAAGGATGCGGAGTTGAGTGCGCTGCGCGATGAGAAGAACATTCCATTGGCGATTCAGCAGCAGATTGGCGCGATGCTGCGTGAGTGCGTGGAACGGGGCTGGATAGATTACGTGGTGTGGCGGGCGATGGACCAGAACCTCGACGATCTGGCGGACGCTCAGGGCGGGACAGAGCGCATCAAAAATACGCCGATGCCGAAGCAATATGATTACTTTCCGAAGCTCTTCGTGCATCTGTACTGCGTTGTGCTCCCATTAGCGATGGTGATGACGCTGGGCTGGCTGACGCCGCTGGGCTCGACGCTGGTGGGGTTCATCTTTCTGGCGTTCGACAGGATTGGGCGCGATCTCGAAGACCCCTTCGAGAACACCATCTATGACATTCCGCTGACGTCGATCTCGCGGACGATTGAGATTAATCTGCGGCAGCTTCTGGGCGAGACTACCCTACCTGCCGCGGAGAAAACCACGCTAGGAGTCCTTTGGTAGAGCAGTCAGTTGCCTGCTTGCTGAACAATCTGGCTGGTGCCGTCGGAGCCGTGGAGCTTGACGAGTTTGTTGTAGATGCCGATGAGCAGAAATGGCGCGGCCCATTGGCCAACGAAGAGGGCGGCGTGCGACTTCCTCGCTGCCGAGAGGCCGAGAGAGAGGACCATCGAGCCTAGAGCCAGGGCCAGGTAGGCGCTGGAGGGAACCTGAGAGGTGCACTTTTCCAGTGCGGCGGTTATTTGGTCTTCCTGTGCTTCACCTTTGGTAACGCGGTAGTCGGTCATGACGAAAATCTCCTTGGCAGTTTTGCTGTCTATAAGGAGAGATGCGGAAAATGGGTTCCACGAATACCTGCCTGCTGAAGCGAGGCTGGATTTCAGCCTGCGAAAAGTTACTGCTGATTTTGGTGACGGGGCAGTCAGAGCCACTTCAGTTTGCGGAGAATGAGCAGCAGCAAGGCGGTGCAGAGGATCGTGATTCCGCCAACATAGAGGGAGCCGTTAGGAGAGTCTTCAAAGGGCAGGCCCTTGAGGTTCATGCCGTAGATGCCGGAGATGGCGATGACGGGAAGGGCGATCGTGCCCAGGACGGTGAGGACCTTCATCACTTCGTTGGTGCGGTTGGCAACGCTTGATAGATAAATATCGAGGGTGTTGTTGAGGAGGTCGCGCTGGGTTTCGACGGAGTCGAGCAGGCGGGCTACGTGATCGTAGATGTCGCGGACGTAGGGCTGGTGTTCGGCATCGATGATGGAGCCGGGATCGCGCTGTAGATGCAGCGAGGCATCGCGCGTATTGACAAGGACGCGGCGGAGGTCGATGAGTTCGCGCTTGAGGCCGAAGACGCTCTGGAGCACCTCGGGCGAGGGTGAATCGATGACGGTATCTTCAAGGTCGTCGATGCGGTCGTCAAAGTTGTCGATGGCGGGGAAGTAGAGATCGACGATGGTGTCGAGAATGAGATAGAGGAGCTTTCCGGGGTTGTCGTCGGAGCCGTCGCGGCGTGCGCGGGCCAGTGCCTCGGCGGTAGAGGGGCAAGTGGGGTCAGCAATGGTGATGAAGAAATCTTTGCCGGCGAAGAGGTCTATGGTCGTGAAGGTGGGGTTGCCGGTAAGGTGGACAGGTTTGAAGACTGCAAAGGTGTAATGGGGCGCAGTGTCGACCTTGACGCTCTCGTTGTCGCTGCGACAGTCCTCGATGTGGAGTGGGTGAAGGTTATATTGCCTGGCCAACTCGTCGAGGCGGGGATCGGTAGCGGATTCGAGTTCGTACCAGGGCATCGTGAGTTCCTTTACTTGGCAACTTTGCGGATTACTTCCCTTTTCCCGATAAGACGAAGATTATCGCTTCTTTGAAGAGTGCGAGGTCCTTTTTGTAGCTGACTGGTACTGCATGATCGAGCAAAATCCACTCTTTCATGGTCCGCTTGCCCATGGTGAGCGGGGAGATTTCTTTTCTATGAAGGAGTTCGGCGATTCTTTCTTTAGGGAGTTTGATGGCCACACCGCCGCCTTCTCCGCTGCGAGTGAAGGCGAAGAATTTTTTGTTGACGAGGAAGGTGACGTGCTTTTCGGTCTTCTCTTCGGTTACGCCGGGGAGCGCGGCGAGGAGTTTGGAGAGCGTGGTGACGAGTTCAGGATCTGGCATGGTCCGGTTCCTCGACTGCGAAATGATGACATGCGACGAATGCCGCTAGCCTCTGCCATTCTCGATATGGGTAATTTCGCCATCGCGCATGTGCAGGATGCGGTCGGCGATCTGCGCGGCCTCATGATTGTGAGTAATCATCAGGACGGTCTGCTTCAGTTCGCGGCTGGATTTGTGAAGCATCCCGAGGACAGCATCGGAGTTTTTGGTATCGAGGTTGCCGGTGGGCTCGTCGGCCAGGACGATGGCAGGCCGCGTGATGAGCGCACGGGCGATGGCCACGCGCTGCTGCTCGCCTCCGGACAATTCATTGGGCCGATGGTCGAGGCGGCCCTCGATGCCCAGCATATGGGTGAGCTGGTCGAGAAGTAGCTTATCCATCTCATTTTTAGCCTCATTTTTAGCCGCGCCGAGATTGGCGATGTCGTGTGCGATTTCGATATTTCCTATGGCAGACAGAGTAGGCAGAAGATTGAAGCGCTGGAAGACGAAGCCAATCTTGGCGCGACGCATTTTGGTGCGTTCGCCATCGTCCAGGGTGGCGAAGTCGGTGCCGTCGATGCAGACTGAGCCGCTGGTGGCATGAGTCAGGCCGCCGAGGATATAGAAGAGCGTCGACTTTCCGGAACCCGAGGGACCTACGATGGCGACGAATTCGCCGGGCTCGATGGCAAAGCTGACTTTGCGAAGCGCCGTGACAGCGAGTTTTCCAGAGCGGTAGGTCTTGCTGAGGTCCTGCGCGAGAATGATGGGTGCCATGTAGTTACTATGAAGTTTATCGTGAGTGGGGGTCTGGGATGAATTTTCGGGAGTTGCTGCTCCTCGTGCTGATGGGCTGGACGGCGGTAGGCGCGATTGGAGTTACGGTATCGCTGGCGAAGCAGGAACGGGCAAAGGCACTGCGACATTTCATGTGGATTGTGGGTGTCTGGGTGTTTTATATGACAGTGCTGCTATGGACTTCGCTGACGCAACCGCAAAAGACCGTGGCTATCGGACAGGACCAATGCTTCGACGAGATGTGTTTCGCGGTGATGCAGGTGCAGGAGTTGCCGGGGTTCCTGATTCAGGATGGAAGCAGGCTGATTCGCGTGTCGGTGCGCATATCCAATCACGGCAAGGGGAAGACGCAGAGCGAGGGCTTGATTCAGGCCTATCTAATAGACAAACAGGGGCGGAAGTGGGCTGAATCGACTGCGGTTTCAGGCGTGCGACTGACTGCACGGGTTGCGGCAGGAGATTCCGTGGTGAGCCAGCCAGTGTTTAAAGTGGCGAAGGATGCCACTGGACTTGGGCTGGTGTTTTCACATGGACAGCGGCAACCGGGTGTTCTGGTGATTGGAGATTCAGACAGCCTGCTGCATCGCCGGACAGTAGTCTGGCTGGATCGATAGCTCAGGTCAGGCAGGAGTGGTGTTCGTCAGCAGGAGTGAGTGGAGGGTGACATCTTCGAGAAAGCTGATTTCGAGGCGGATGGTCACGACTTGGCCAAGATCCGCAGGAGAAGCGAGGTTTTTTCGACAGGTACAGAGATCGGTGAGGGCGAGGTGACCTGCCCGCGTGAGTTCGAGGCCGGAGGATACGATGGAGGCGTAGAGGTCGAGGATGGCGCGAAGCTGAATTTCGAGACGAAACTCCATCGTGCTGGGCGAGAGCGTCCTGCGACAAAGAATCCAGCCTCCACAGTCGGCCAGCGCCGAGGTAAGGTTTGGGAGGAGGCCGTAGCGCTCTTCGTAACTGAAGCCCTGGATATCGAGAGGTTGCATTTCGTGGATGAGGTCACCGCGGCTGGAAATTTCTGCCGTTAGGCTGTTCATCGGAGAGGATCATCCAGAGCGTGACGGGAACAATGCACGGTGGTCATGTGACGGCGGAGTGTTCCCATCGTGTTTAAGATTGCCTCGATTGGTTACCAATTGTGGTTATAGAGTTGGACCTGGTTCATAAATTGCAGGAGAGTACCGAATGGTTCTGGGATTAGGGACAGATTTGATCGAGATCGCGCGGGTACAGCAGAGCCTGGACCGGTTTGGGGAGCGGTTCATGCATAAGGTGTTCACTGAGGGCGAGATTGCCTACTGCCAGCAAAAGAAACAAGCCGCCGAGAGTTTTGCCGCCCGGTTTGCCGCAAAAGAGGCAGCCGCGAAAGCACTTGGGACAGGCATCAGCCGCGGCATCATGTGGAAAGAGATCGAAGTGAGGCGCAAGCCTGGCGAGCGGCCCATTTTGCATCTGAGCGGAAGGGCAGCGGAGCGCGCAGCGGCCATGGGCGTGCGCAATCTTCAACTGAGCTTGACCCATAGCCGGGAGGTCGCTATGGCGGTTGTCCTTGCGGAGAATTGAAACCATTCGCTAACTCCATGCATCCATTGAAAGCAAGCACTTTACGCGATCGGGATGTGGGAAGAAGTGTGCAGGACAGCGACTCGGCTGATGTATCCTCTCATTTACCGGGCACCCTGCTGCCTGAATCGCATTTTCGCTTGGAGAGATTTGAAGGAGAGCTATGCCCAGCCAGCAGGAGGTCCGATGGTCGCAGTTGAAGGTGGGCGTGATTGTGCTGGTTGCGTCGGTGGTGCTGGTGACACTGCTGTTCCTGATGACGAGTTCCTCGGGTCTGGGTCTGTTTTCGCACAAGTTGACGATCACAACCTATTTTGAGAACTCGGCCGGCCTGAAAGAGGGCGCGGCGGTAAATCTCGAAGGCGTCACCATCGGCACGGTGAAGAGGATTACGGTCGTGAATACGCCCGAACGCAGGCTGACCCCGGTGAAGGTCATCATGAAGCTCGATCCAAAATATGCAGCGAACCTGAAGAAGGATTCAAAGGCATCGCTGACTACGGTGGGAGTGCTGGGCGATACGGTGGTGGACATTAATAGTCAGTTCGCCGGGGGGGTTCCGCTAAAAGATGGCGATGAACTAAAGACACTGGAGACACCGAGTCTCACCGATGTCGTCAAGGCCAGCCAGGGGACCATCGAAAGCCTGAACGTGATTCTCTCTAAGATGAATATAATCGTCGATAACCTGCAGTCCGGCAAGGGCTCTGTGGGCCAGTTGATTAATAATCCCGACCTGTACAACAAGGCGAATGCAACGGTGAATGAGCTGCTTACGCTCGAAAAAAACCTGAACAACGGCCGCGGCTCCATTGGCAAGCTGATGACCGATGACACCATGTATAACCGGCTGAACGATGCTGCCGGAAAACTGGAGACCATCGCCAACGACCTGAATAGCGGCAAGGGCACGGCGGGAATGTTGTTGAAAGACGATACCCTCTACAAGAACCTGAACTCGACGCTGGTCCATGCCAACTCGATTATGGCGGATGCGGATGCGGGCAAGGGTGGCCTTGGGCTGATGCTGAAAGACCCGAAGTTCAGGAAGGACCTGAGCGATACATTGAACCAGGTGAATACGCTGGTGACGGGCGTGAACAACGGCAAAGGAACGCTTGGCAAACTGACGACAGACGATCGGGCTTACACGAATCTAAACAAGCTGCTGAACGCGAGCACCGATCTGGTCACGACAATTCGCAAGGACCCAAAGAAATATCTGACGATCCATATGAGAATTTTTTAGGATGACCGGCGCAAAAATGGTCCGGGCTGCGGCCCGGACTATTTTTGCGCTAAAACGCGACAGTTCATCAGATGAGTGATACCTTCATCCACGCCACAGCGCTTTGTATCCAATGGAGCACAGTTTATGCTGCTTTACGAGTGCCTTTTTCGGTCCTTTCAGGAGAACCTATGATCAAGTCTTTCAGGATATTTCTGGTGTTGAGCAGCGGTCTATGCCTTGGCCAGTCATCCACCCCGGCGAATACGGCCTCTGCGCCAACATCCGTGCCCAAAAAGCTGGTGAGCTTCGACCTTTCCGCGATTGATAAGACCGCCGATCCCTGCACCGACTTCTACGAGTACGCCTGCGGCAACTGGAAGAAGCACAATCCCATTCCCGGCGATCAGACGCGCTGGGGGCGGTTTAATGAGCTGGCGGAGCGCAACAATTATCTGCTGTACCAGGACCTGAAGGCAGCGGCGGATGCTCCAAAGACTCCGCTGCAGAAAAAATATGGGGACTACTTCGCGGCGTGCATGAATGTGGATCTGGCAAACCAACTTGGCGCTAAGCCGATTGAGCCGGCCCTGAAGACCATCGCCGCATGGAATGACAAGAAGACCCTCGCCACTCTGCTGGGAGAGATGGAAGACAAATATGCAGTTGGGTTCTTCTTCAACTTTGGATCGGAGCAGGACCAGAAGGACTCGACCAGACAGATCGGCGCGGTCGACCAGGGCGGTCTGGGCCTGCCGGACCGCGACTATTACCTGAACCAGGATGAGCGCTCCAGGACTCTCCGCGAACAATATGTGGCACATGTGACAAAGATGTTTGTCCTACTGGGCGATACGCCGGAGCGCGCAGCAGCAGAGGCGAAGGATGTGATGACAGTGGAGACGGCTTTGGCCGAAGGCTCCATGCCGCGTGTGGACCGGCGAAATCCTGCGAACGTCTACCACGTGATGACGATTGCCCAGTTGCAGACCATGACTCCGTATTTCAATTGGGAGGTTTACCTCAAGGCGAAAAAAGAGGGCTCCCTGGAGACAGCCAACGTTGTGTCGCCCGGGTTCTTTAAGGCGATGCAGCAACAGATCGCCGCTGCTGGCATCGACGCGCTGAAGAGCTACATGCGCTGGCATACGGTCCATCGATTTGCGTCGAACCTGAGCGAGCCTTTCGTCCAGGAGAACTTCAACTTCTACGCCGCGACGCTGGCCGGGCAGAAGGAGATCACCCCGCGATGGAAGCGCTGCACCGCTGCGACCGACCATGCGCTGGGCGAAGCCGTGGGGCAGGATTGGGTCGCAAGGAACTTCCCGCCGGCTGCGAAGGACAATATGGAGAAGCTCGTCCATGCGCTGGAGGTTGCGCTCGGCCAGGACATTCAGCATCTCGACTGGATGAGCGACACGACCAAGATCCAGGCGCAGAAGAAGCTCGAAGCCTTTCGCGACAAGATCGGCTATCCCGAGAAGTGGCGCGATTATTCGACATTAATTGTCAAGCGGGACGACCCCGTAGGCAACGCCGAGCGCTCCAGCGCCTTTGCTGACCGCCACGATCTGAATAAAATCGGCAAGCCCGTCGATGAGAAAGAGTGGGACATGACGCCGCCCACCGTGAATGCCTACTACAATCCGGCGATGAACGACATCAACTTTCCTGCCGGAATCCTGCAGCCCCCGTTCTACGACTTCAAGCTTGACCCGGCAGTAAACTTCGGTGGAATCGGCATCGTCATCGGCCACGAGATGACGCACGGCTTCGACGACCAGGGCAGCCAGTACGACGCTCAAGGCAATGTGCGGAGCTGGTGGACACCGGAGGACAAAAAGAAGTTCGACGAGCGCACCGACTGCGAGGTAAAGGAGTACGGCAACTTCGAGGTGGCTCCCGGCCAGAAGCTGAATGGCCGATTGACGCTAGGTGAAAACACGGCTGACAACGGCGGTCTACGCATCGCCTACGCCGCGCTGATGAGCACTCTGGCGCAGGAGAATAAGTCGGCGACGGACAAGATCGACGGCTACACTCCGGCACAGCGTTACTTCATCTCCTGGGGGCAGGTCTGGTGCGAGAACACGCGCGAACAGGCTGCCCGGCTCCGCGCAAAAACCGATCCGCATTCGAGCGGTCAGTGGCGCGTCAACGGAAGCGTGCAGAACTTCGATGAGTTCGGCAAGGCTTTTGGCTGCAAGGTGGACCAGCCGATGATGCCGGAGAACAGTTGCCGAGTCTGGTAATTCGTCAGCATCAAGGCAAGGCCCCGGGCTGCCTCCTGGGGCTTTTTTGCCGCACAAAACGGGCTGGGGGGAGTAACTGCTGTCCTGTGACCAGAAAGTAGGGCAAGGATTGCGTCCCGGGAAGTGGCATAAACTCGCAACAGCTTCTACAATTGGCGAAGGAATCGTATCCCTACAGAATTGCTCGCGGCAGAAGGTGATTGGACTAGATCACTGGCGAGGTTAAGGAAGCGCATGAAGTTGAGCAGGATTGGCCGGATCTCAATGGCCTTGGTAGTATCCGTAGCGATGGGTCTAGGCATGACGGCGTGCGGTGGCGGCACAGTCGGTTTCATGTGGGTGCTTGGCACGCAGTACAACCAGATCGCCGGCCTCAAGGTCGACGACTTCACGGGCAACCTGACCGAGATGCCGCACCAGCCGTTTACCTCCGGCGGGGCGAATCCTGTCTCGCTCGTGGTCAAGCCCGGCGGCCGTTATCTTTATGTGGTCAACGAGGGCGTGACGCCGACGTCGGGCAATAATTCGGGGACCCTGGCCTGCGGCTCCACCAGCAGCATCGCCGAATTCAGCATCGGCGGCGATGGCATTCTGACCTTCCAGCAGTGCTTCCAGAGCCAGGGACAGACACCTGTCTGGGCATCGATGTCCAGCGACGGCGCCTACCTTTATGTTCTCGACCAGATCGCGCCTGGAACCGACTGCGCTTCGGCGACACCGACGAACTGCCACGGCGACATCACGGTCTTCGCGATCGACAATAACACTGGACGCCTGACGCTGGTGCCGAACCAGCAGGTCAAGAATACGGATGGCACACAGCTCACCTACTTCCCGGTTGGCAACACGCCGACGATGATGAAGGTTGCCGGTAGCGGATGCCTGTTTACGCTCGATTCGGGCGACCAGACCGTCTTCCCCTACTCCGTGGGTAGCGGCGGACAGCTCAATCTGCCGGCCAACACGACCATCTCCATAGGACCTAACCGGAGGCTGACCTCCATCAACTCGGGCGGAAGCTATGTATACCTGACGGACGCGGCCGCCACAACCGACAGCCCCGGCGGCTACATTCTGCCTTATACCGTAGGCACGGGATGCGCGCTGAACACAGTGACCGGCGGTCAGACGGCGAACCTGCCGCTGACATCCAATCCAGTGAATACGATGGTGAACGCCAAGAATACCTATCTGTATGTCCTGAACCAGTCCACCTCGAACTCTAACTCGCCCTCCTACAGCTCGATCTCGGCCTTCAGAATCGACCAGACTACCGGTTTGCTGACGGAGGTGCCCGATCAGAGCAACCCATATCAATCCGGATCGGGGCCAGTCTGCATGGTGGAAGATCCGTCGGGCCAGTATGTCTACACGTCAAACTACGTGGATGGCACGGTGACAGGCTATAGCTTGTACGATCCCGATGGTCGACTCCAGCCTTTGAGAAGAGGGTCAACCTTTACGGCGACAGGACAGGCAACATGTCTTGCGGTAAGCGGCAATGTTGACTAATTGACGAAGCGTTACAGGACAGGATGTTCCCATGAATCCTGAGTTTTTCGATACAGCAGAAACGGGCGGAAACGAATTGCCCCGGAGCCAGGTAAGCATGAAGTTGAATAAGATAGGCCGCGGAGCATTGGCCTCGATTTTGTCTCTCGCAATTGGACTGGGCGTTACGGCTTGCAGCCGTACCTATGTAGTGGCGTTCGTCTACGCAACGACCTCGAAGCCGTTGGCTGCCGGTTCGGATGACGGCGGGGTAAGCGCGTATGCTGTCGATTATCAATCCGGCGCACTGACGCCGCTGGCGGATTCTCCGATCACCGCCGGCAAGAACCCGGTCACCCTGGTGGCTGCGCCAGCCGGGGCCAATGGGCAGTTTCTCTACGTGATCAACCATGACGACTCCAGCGTGATGGAGTTTGCGATAGGTACCGACGGCAAAATATATCTGAAGAACACCTACAACACGACGGGAAGCCTTCCCACCTCGGCGGCGGTCAATGCAGCGGGGACATTCCTGTACGTGGCCAACACCTATCAGAATGGGGCGAACAACACACCGTTGTATTCGACTGCCTCACCTGGTCCGGGCAGCGTGACGATCTTCCCCATCAATTCGGATGGAAGCCTGAAGACCCCCCTAACGCAAAATGTAGGCAATAATCCGGTGGGCATCGTGGCAAGCCTCGTCAACAACTATGTTTACGTGCTGGACCAGGAAGGCCCCACGACCAGCAACCCGCTGGGCGTCGTGCTCGGCTATACGTCCGATGCAACCACCGGCGCGCTGACCCCCACCCCCGGCGGAACGATGGTGCTGAACGGCACGACGATTGGCAACGGCTACCCTGCCGGTGTCGTTCCCAGCGCCATTGCCGAAGATCCTTCGGCGCGGTTCGTCTATGTCACCGACCAGGCGACCAATCAGCTCTATGGCTATCTGGTTGGCAGCACCGGGCAGCTAACGGCCATGACCAATGGGCCGTTCGCTACAGGCCTGTTCCCGGTGGGCGTCACGGTCGATCCTCGGGGCAAGTACCTCTATGTCGCAAACTACAACTCCAATACGGTAGGCGCATACGCGATCGACACTGCGATCGGCACGCCGGTTCCGTCGGTTGGCTCGACTTCAACGGGCGTCGGCACAGCGCCGACCTGCGTGGCGATTGAGCCGGCGCTGGGCAAGTACCTGTACTCGTCGAACAAGCTGGATGGAACCCTCTCCGGCGAACAGCTCGATCCGCATAACGGCGGCCTGACGCCGATCCAGAACACACCCTTCCCCGCTTCTGCGCAGCCCACTTGCGTGGTGGCTGTGGCGAATGGGTCATACGGCCACGCAACACAGATCATCAACCCGTAGAACAGCCTTACTGGATTTGCAAAAGCCCCGCGAAAGCGGGGTTTTTTGTTGCCGCAATTGTGGTGCGCGCTCTTCACCGTTTTTTCGGGAGTTTCATCCATCGCAGCCTTATTCTGCCTGGATTGGTTTTGGGAAGAACAGGCAACGACAGGGGCAAAGGCGAAATGCGGGGGTTCTTCCCCTTCGACTCGCTCTGCTCGCTCAGGGCCAGAATGACAGGGATCTTTGGTTGTGCTGGCCTGGAGGTTGGGTTGGGCTTTGGTTGTTTCGGGATGGGCTTGTTCTGCTTCACCCACCTTAGCGACGATGATGCCGTCGCGAAGATGAGGCACCCGGTCCTGTTCCTGTTCGAGCGGGGGTCTTCTTCGGGGTGGGTTTGTGGTGGTGAGACCCATGTCCCAGAGTCGGGACCCTTCGGCAAGCTCAGGGCAGGCTCAGGGGTAGCCGCGGGTGGTGTGGTGGTAGTAGCAGAACGGTTCGCGGCGCAGGGATGGGCTGCCGCAGCGGCGGCCGTCGA